>CALUVR010000006.1 GCA_944324285.1 Candidatus Gastranaerophilales bacterium
CCGGAGTCGAACCGGCACGTGGGGTGAACCACACCAGATTTTGAGTCTGGCACGTCTACCAATTTCATCACTTCGGCTTACTGTAAGTTCATGAAATTTTGCCTCTGTTTCTATATTATCAAAAACATTTTTATTTTCAAGAGATTATTCAAATCTTTTACTTTATAGAAATAATACTTATATATAAATATACAGGATATTTTTTTCGTGTGAATTGAGGCTTAAAATCTGAATACAATCAAGAAGAGGGTTTATGAAAAAATTAATTCTGATATTTTTTGCGATATTTTTAACTACAGCGACAGTATACGCAGAAGCTTTAACAGGAGGCGTATCCACAGTAGGTTTGGGTAACAAAGTCGTCGATGCAAATACAAATACCCCTATTGCAGGTGCTCAAATCAGCCTGCCCAAACAGAACTTCTCCACTAAATCAGATGCAAACGGAAACTTTGACTTAAATGCCAATTTTAAGGGCGATACGATTATGTCTGTAAAAAAAGATGGGTATAAACCGTTTTCCCTCACCATAAACGAACAAATTGCGGCGCGTCCTATGATTTTAGGCATACAGAAAAGTACGGGGCGTGAAATAGTTATTGAATCCGCTATGCTGCATTTAGGTGATAATAACTTCTCTGCAGGTTCGGCAAACTGTAGTGAATTTAAACTGAAAGCAATAGGACCTTTTTATACAAAAACTTTTAAAATGAGCGCAAATACTCTTTCTCTTACAAATTATCTTGTAATAGGTTCTATTATTGGAATAGATACAGCTATGGCGCGTTCCATGGGTCAGAATTCCATAAAAAATTCTTTTTCAAGTCCGCCCGAGGTGTATTTTAACGGAACGAAAATTGCCGAAATTCAACTCAATGGAGATAATCAAAAAATAAAACTCCCGAACAGTCTTATCCGTGCTGACAGTGTCAATGAGGTTACAATACAGACCGGGCGAAACCTTACCCAGCATGCCTATGTCGATTACGATGACATTGAACTTTTGAACCTTTCCATCCAGAGTGAATAAAACTATAAAAAGCAGCTGTCTTTTCTTGAATTGGCTATACATTTATTTACATTTATGGTTATTTTTCTTTATTTTAACTAAAATATTAGAATAAGGGAGATGTGAAAAAGATGGAAATAATTTTAGATATTTTATATATTTTTGCTGCTGCATACACATTGTATTTTCTTGCACTTGCACTCAGAAACCTGAGCGATAAACGTTTTGCAAGAGAAAAAAGATATTCCCAGTATGAAGAAAAAGATAATATTGCGGTCGTAATTTATGCACACAATAATAAAAAGACCCTCGAAAATTTGATAAGAGAATTAAAGTCACAGGATTATCCGATAAAAAGTTTCAAAGTATACGCGCTTCTTGATAACTGTTCAGATGGTTCTCAGGAGCTTTTCATCGGTGAAAATTTTATCCGCATGATTGATATAAAAGGGGTTGGCACTATCGGTAAAGATCAGGCTGTTTCAACTTTATTAGAAGAACTTTCTCAGGATGATTTAATAGATTCATTCTTGTTTATCGACGCGGATAGAAGCATTTCTCCGGATTTCCTTACAACAGTAAATGCAGCCCTCACCAATGCTCATGTTATAAGCGGTGAAACAATTATTGATTTGAGAAACCTCGGTCCTATTGACAAAATTAAAGCCGCTTACCAGAAATATCACATGAATTTTATGAGAAAAGCCCGTTCTTTATTTGGGTTGGCATCTCAGGCTGATTCAGGCGTTTTTATTATCAAACGTGATATTATTAAACAAATCGGTGAAGTTGATTTTAAAGATATTAATACGGAATTAAAATACAGTCTTTTGTTATCTAAGATTAAATGCAAATGCACTTATAATCCTAATATTCAGACAATTGTCGATACTACAAATTATATGTTCAGAAAGCCTAGACTTTCAAAAAGGTTAGCATTGTTTAAAAATTGTATTCCGCAGATATTCTCAAACAATTTTGTGTTTTCTGAACACGTGTTATCTCTGATATATCCGAATATCTGGCTTTTATTAATCATTTATGCTGTTGTTTTAAAGCATTCGCTTTATTATCATTTTATGGTGGAATTTAAAATTGTACTTTTAAGTTTTATTCTGCTGATAGTAGCATTTGGTTTGAGTTTGATTAATGCAAAACTTACAATTAAAGAGATATTTTACCTTTGCCTGTATCCGCTGTATTCACTCTGCCACTTGATAAACAACTTTCCGCCAGTCAGAAAAATCAGGAATAAAATCAAAGGGGTAGATGATTTGCCGAGTGATACCGAAAAAATGACGGTAGATGTTGTAGTGACAGCAGGGACAAAAGATTTGAACTGCAAACTGGAATTTATTTCAGAAAAAGGGTTGTGTAAAGTAAGGTTTATCTTTAAAAATAAAAAGTTTACTACCTCAAGCCATTTGAGAATGGTGGATGCTTTGCAGGAATTAAAGATGAAACTTGACGATTACGGGTTTATTTTAAGAATATGCAGTTGTTGTTCTTGTTTCAAACCTTGCGTTGACGGTTCAACCAATATGCTGAAAGGCTATTGTCTAAGTGATTATCCGTCGCCATCACTCGGGGAACCTAAGAATACAATAATCTGGAATACCTGTACAAATTTTACTCCGACAAAATTAAATAATCTTATATCCGAAATGATTAGTGAAGGAGAGTCGGAGAAATAATATCTTCCAGCATATAAAAAGACCCGCAGACAACTGTGATTGTATCTGCTTCAAATGGCAAGTCTTCAAGGTTCGTAAATTCCTTTGATGGGAACGGGCAGGCAAGCTGCAGTTCTTCGAGTGTTGCGGAATTTTTATGAGAAAAATGACAGAAGTAAATTTCATCATTTTTCTCAAATAAAATCTCCATCATTTTTTTGTAATCTTTATTCTTAAGGCATCCGAATACGAAGCGGCGTTTTTTATCGGGATAATAAAAATCAAGGCTTTCTCTGAGCGCTAGTGCGCCGTTCGGATTGTGAGAGCCGTCTATAATAAGGTTTTTCTCTTTAATCTCTTGAAAACGGCAAGGATGTTTTACCTTTTTTAAGCCTTCATTTATAACTTCTTGTGAAATTTCAGGGAAAACGAGTCTTATTGCAGCGATAGCGAGTGCGAGATTTTCCTGCTGGCAAATTCCTTTCAAAGAAAGATTTTCTGTATCAGCAAAGGGTGCTGTCATTAAAAAAAGTGAATCGCACTCATCTGCCTTATCCTTAATTGCTTCATAACCTTCTGCCGTTATAACAGGACAGTTTGGTTTTATAATTCCGGCTTTTTCAAAGGCAATTTTATCTTTTGTGTTTCCGAGTCGTTCGGTGTGATCGAGGTCAATGTGCGTAATTACCGCACAGAGGTTATTTTTTATAACGTTAGTCGCATCAAACCTTCCGCCAAGACCTGTTTCGAGAACTACAACCTCTACCTGTTTTTCATCAAAATATTTAAACATAACAGCAGTAAGAATTTCAAATTCTGTTAAGTGAATATTATTTTTATCAGCGACTTCGCACACCTCAAACACAAGCCGAGAAAAATCTTCTTTTGAAATATCTTTCCCGCTGTCCGCAAACGGTGAAAAGATTTTAATACGTTCGGTGTATTCAAAGATGTGCGGCGATGTGTAAAGTCCTACCTTTTTCCCTCCTTCTTGCAAAATATATGCAAGAATAGCGCACACAGAGCCTTTCCCGTTTGTTCCTGCGACATGGATGTATTTTAGATTATCCTGAGGATTTCCGAGAAGATTTAAAACCGCTGAAATCCTTTCCAACCCGAGATTTATATAGAATTTTCCTTGTGAAGTCAACAACTTTACTGCATCATTGTAATCATTTTTCATACAAATAAAATTAAATCAAAATGATAAGATTATCAAGTATAATTAATAACTTACCTTATAAGGATAATCATCAGGGATTGTCCAATTATTGTCCTGTATAATTGCAGTACAAAACAAACCTGTACCGGTTTCACAGGAATGCGTCGCTCCTCGATATAAACTGGACTTATTGCCATCCCAGCCTGCTTTATATGGATCCATTCCTTTGTTATAATGATACTCCCAACCGCTGCCTGTACCTGATGGATAAAATATAAATCCCCATTTACATCTGCCAAGCCCACCGATGCCATTACCATATTTGTCTATACATTTCTGGGGGTTTCCTGGATAAAAATACCAATCTCGGGAATAGCCTTTCTCTGGAGATAGAGCACTGCCATCTTCAAAATATATTATAAAAGCTCCATTAGAAAGTGTATCAGTTTTTACAACTTTCATATACGGTATCAAATACTTTTTACACCACTTTTCGATTTCGGAAGAGCCTTCTATCGGATTACCGTCCTCATCAAGACTTGCACCTGTCAAATCCTGATACCAGACTTTTTTATCTCCGTAATCGACTTCAGCCATCAGTATTGCCTGATTTATTGATGAATAAAATTTCTTTAGTCTTGTTTCCACAACTTTGTTGTTATTTTTCTGAATCAGGGACGGAAGTGTCATTGCTGCGACTACTCCGATTATTCCAAGAGTTATCAAAACCTCGGCTAACGTAAATCCATTTTTATTCATTTTGCCCTCCATTGTATTCAATTATAGTTGAATACAATGGAGGGCAATACAAAAATATATCAATAATCAGCAATAATAAATTTATGGATAAAAAACATGTACTTAAACAAATAGGTAAAAATATCCAGAATGCCCGCAAAAAGAAAGGATATACGCAGGAAACTTTTTCTGAACTAATGAATGTTTCCTGGAGTTATGTTGCAAAAATAGAAGCAGGCATCCTAAACCTTTCCATAGGAAAGATTACCGAATTTTCTAATTATCTTGATGTTGATATAAATGAACTTTTAAAAATTAACTAATATCTTTCAATTGCTCTACAATTTTATCAACACCGTCGTATTTTGCAAGCTTCATTGCAGCCCCTTGCAGTTTTGCCAATTTGCTTTTATCCGTAATAAGAAGTGTCAGATTTTCTAAAAGCGTTTTTTCATTAACATCGTGATCTTCCAGATAAAGAGAAGCCCCCTCATCCAGCATAAACTTTGCATTTTTACGCTGATGATCAGCCGCGGCATAAGGGTATGGAATAAGTATCGACGCAATTCCGCTCGCTTCTATCTCGGATAAACTCAACGAGCCGGCTCTGGATACTGCAATATCCGACGCTTTTAAAACCGTTACCATATCATCAAAGTATGGTGCAACTAGCAGGTTTTTATCCTTTTCATATTCCGGATAAATCTTTATCAGCTGTTCGACAACCCGTTCAAAATTCTTTTTCCCTGTTTGGAAAATTACCTGAACATCATACTTATTTGTCAGAGTCTGTAATATCTCAACAGCGGCGTCGTTAATGGTTCTTGCCCCTTGAGAGCCGCCCATTAAGCATACGGTTATTTTGTAATTTGAAAACCCGAGAGCTTTTCTCGCTTCAGATTTTAATAAGGCTTTGAATTTTGTCCTTATCGGATTTCCGTTAACATAGCAATTTTTATTATTCACAAACTCTTTAGCGCACTCAAATGCAAGAGAAACCGCACTAGCATGGGGCGCAAGTTTTCTTGTAACAAGCCCCGGCTGAGCGTCACAATCATGCATCATATACGGTATTTTCATAATTATGCAGGCAATAAGAATAGGCGCCGAAACATAACCGCCTGTTCCAAAAACCGCATCAGGTTTATATTTATGAAGATATTGGACGGATTTAATAACAGCAGCAGAAAGCTGAATACTCCACTGAACAAGCGGTAGCCCCATCTTTCTCGGCATTCCGTGAATGTTTACAGGAAGAAATTCATACTCTTTTTTCTTTACGATTTCAAATTCCAAATTTTGGGGGTTTCCGACATAAAAGACAGTATTTCCGTCCGCATGAAGTGCATCCGCAACCGCAACCGCCGGATAAATATGACCTCCTGTACCACCACCTGTTATAAAATACGTTTTTTCAGACATTTTCTATATTCCTTATTTTCTTAATTCTCTTTTTTGAAATATTCAATAAAATTCCAACCATACATAAAGAAACTATCAAAGATGAACCGCCGTAACTGATAAACGGAAGCGGAACACCTGTTGTCGGGAAGAACGAACTTGCAACACTGATGTTCAAAAATGCCTGAAATCCTATTGAAAAAGTTATACCGATAGCAAGAAGTTTGCCGAACATATCAGGACATCTTGCCGCAATCAGAAAACCTCTATGTATAAGTGTCCAGAATAAACCGATAATCAAAACGCATCCGACCCAGCCGAGTTCTTCCGCGATAATTGCAAAAATAAAGTCGGTATGGCATTCCGGAAGGTAAGATAATTTCTGAATAGAGCCGCCGTAGCCTACGCCCGAAAATCCGCCTGATGCGAACGCTATCAGAGATTGGATAATATTATACCCTGCGCCTTGCGGGTCAAGTTCCGGATGTTTCCAGGTTCTGAGTCGCTGCATCTGGTATGGTTTAATAATGGTTGTTGCTGCAATAATTACGGTTGTCAGCATAGCTATAAGACAGCTGAAAAATAATTTTAAAGAGCCGCCTGCCGCGAGGAACATTACAACAGACACTGATAGCAATAATATAACCATACTCAGGTTCGGCTGAACAAATATAAGCCCGAGCATTATTATTATTGGAATAAACGCAGTTAACCATTTTTGTTTATCAAAAAGATTTGCATCATTTTTAAATACAGAGGCAAGCAGCAATACGACCGCCGGTTTTGCAAATTCTGAAGGCTGCAATTGAAATCCGAGAATATTAATCCATCGTTTGGCTCCGTTTACAGTAACCCCGAGCGGGGTAAAGTCAACCAGAAACAGAAGAACAAGGATTGCACCGACAAAAATCAAATTCCAATCCTCAAGCTTTTTATAATCATAATTAGTAAAAAATTTAAGTCCTATGAATCCGACAACGAAACAAATAAGCTGCTTTATAAGAAATTGGGCAGGATTACCGCCTTCTTCAATACATTTTGGTGCAGAAGCGGAAAAGATTGCCATAAACCCTATTATTACAAGAAACGCTACCGTAATCAGAAGGGTTTTATCCGGAGCGGATATAATAACACTTTTTACAGGCTGATTATGCTGATATGAATTATCTTTATCCACAAATCCTTGATAAGACATATTCCTTAAATACCTTTCCTCTTTCTTCATAGCCGCTGAACATGTCAAAACTTGCACATGCCGGCGACAAAAGCACCACATCAGGATTTAACGACATAGATTTATCAATTGCTTCCTGCAGGGTTCCTTCTTTTATTATATTATTAAATCCGTTATTTTTCAGATTTTCTTCAAAACGTTCTGTTGCTTCTCCTATCAGAACAACTGTTTGAATGTGTTTATTAACGGCGTCGCAAAATTCTTTTAAATCAGTGTTTTTATCGCGTCCGCCGGCGATTAAACATACATTTTCACTATTAAAAGAATTGATTGCAACAAGCGATGCCTCCGGATTAGTGGCTTTTGAATCGTTGTAATAAGTTATGCCGTCTTTTTGAGCAACAAATTCCAATCTGTGTTCCGGAACCTTAAATGACATTATGGCTTCTTTTATATGTTCATTTGAAATTCCTTCAAGTTTTGCGCAAATAACTGAACATTCAACGTTTTGATAATTGTGCTCGCCAATCAGCGGAGTATCTTTCAAATCAATAATATGTTCTTCTTTTCCTCTGCGTTTATAATAAATCGCATCATTTTTCACATAGCAGCAATTATCGCCAATTTCATCACCGAAAAGGAAAACTTCTCCTGCCGTTTCTTTTGAAAATTCAAGAAGCTTTGAATCTTTTGCATTAAGAACTGAAAACGCCGGAGCCTGAGGAATTCTAAAAATTTTCGCTTTTGCTTTGAAATAGTTTTCCAGTCCTCCGTGCCAATCAATATGATCAGGAGTAAAGTTTGTCCAGACGGAAATCTGCGGCTGAAAAGAGTGTGAATATTCTAATTGAAAAGAACTGCATTCACAGACAAAGTAATCAATTGATGTGTCATCGATTAAGTCGCACGGAGGTTTTCCGTAATTCCCGCACGGTTCAGCTTTGTATTCGCTGTTCAAAATATGCGCGGTCAAAGCTGTTGTTGTGGTTTTTCCGTTGGTACCGGTAATCGCAATAAAAGGTTTGCCTGTCTGAGACGCTGCAAGTTCAATTTCCGATATAACTTTAATTTTTTCATCCGCAAGCCGTTTCATAATGTCGCTGTGCGGAGGTATTCCTGGACTTGTGACCGCAATATAGGCATCTTTTATAAATTCCTCGCTGTGTCCGCCGAATTCTGTTTTTATTCCGAGAGAAATTAATTCTTCTTTTTTCTCTTTATCCGCCGGTTTTTCTTCTCGAAATTCCGTAATAAAAACGTCAGCCCCGTGGCGGTTAAGATATTTTGCGGCAGAAATCCCGCTTTTTGAAAATCCCAGTATTAAAACTTTTCTGTCAAACCAATTTGTTAACATACTACAATACACCTCTTGCCGTCAAATAAAACAAAACTAAAGCCAAAAATGACAGTAATGCTGACATAATGGCAAATACTACAACAATTTTTTTTTCGCTCCATCCGCAAAGTTCAAAATGGTGGTGTATAGGCGACATTTTAAAAACTCTTTTCCCTGTTGTTTTAAAGCTAATGACCTGAATAATAACGGAAAGTGTTTCTATTACAAAAAGTCCGCCCAGGAAAATTAACAGGAATTCAGACTTGCTTACGACAGCCAGAGTGCCCAAAAGTCCGCCGATAGCAAGAGATCCTGTATCCCCCATAAATACCTGTGCCTTTGGCTTATTGTATTTAAGAAATCCGAATAAAGCACCGGCAACGGATGCTGAAATGAGTGCGACTTCAGGATGTCCGCTGAAAAGTGCAATCAAAGAAAGCGCCGCAAACGGAAACATTCCGGTGGACGCCGCAAGCCCGTCCAATCCGTCAGTTAAATTATACGCATTAGATGCTCCGGTTATCACAAAAACCGCAAACACAGGGTAGAACCATTTTAAATCAAAAACATAAGAAAGAACTGAAAAAGTGGTTCCTTGTGAATATGTCATCATAACATAAATGGTCGGAAGAAGTGCAATTGCAATCTGGCGGAGGAGTTTTCCCCGTGCAGAAAGTCCGTCGTTTGCCCGCCCTTTTATCTTAAGATAATCATCCTGAAACCCTGCAAATGTATAAAATATCAGAGTTATAAGAATAATAATGGCTTCTTTTGAAAATCTCTGAGCAAGAAATAGAGCGATAATTGATGCGATTATAATTGCGAGTATGATAAATACTCCGCCCGTTGTCGGGGTTCCCTGTTTTTTTGCGTGAGCTTCCGGCGCGCAGTCTTTTACATATTGCCCTATCATTTTTTTCTTCAAAAAATCTATATACGGAACGCCGAATAACAAACATAAAATCATTGACAGCAAAAATGCCACCGCTAACATTATCATACTTTCACTTCTCCCTTAATATGTCCGATAATCTCTTCAAACTTCATACTTCTTGAAGCCTTTAAGAATATTGTATTCCCTGCATTTATATTCGCAAGTATAAAATCGGAAACTTCTCTGTTATTTTCAAAATTCTTTACATAAAAACCTTTTGCGGAAAGCTCTTCGCCGATTTTTGCAGCAAGGTGCCCTACTGTAAGATATTTAACTCCTTTCGGAGAAACCTCTGCTAAATATTTTCCGACCCCTCTATGGAGTTCTTCTTCCATATCACCGAGTTCACCCATATTACCGAGGACTACGACAGGGTTTTCGTAAAGTTTTACAAATGTTGAGACAGCCGCTTTCATTGAATCAGGATTTGCGTTGTAGCTGTCGTTTATGATTTTATAACCGTTTACCTCTTCAATTTCCCAGCGCTTTTCAATAGGCTTGTAAGCAGCAAGCCCGAGTCTTATCTCATCATAAGACATATTCAATTTAATCCCGAGATTAATTGCAGACAGGGAATTTTCTATATTGTAATCCCCTTCTACATTAAGTTCATATTCTCTTTCTTTATAAATGAATTTTGAATAAGAAGGGTGTCTTTTTAAAACTTCAACATCTGCCAGTGAATAATAAATTTTTTCACCTTTGAAATCTGCGAACTTTTTAATCCTTTCGTTATCCTGCGCAATAAAAGTTCCGTTTTCTTTCAAATGGTTAACTATTTCGCATTTAGCTTTTGCAATATTATCAAGGCTTCCGAGGCGTCCGATATGGGCAGAACCTGCGTTTGTGATAATTGCGAAATCCGGCTCGGCATATTTTGATAAAAGTTCAATTTCGCCGAATCCGCGCATTCCCATTTCTATAATCAAAACCTCGCAATCCTCAGGCATTGAAAGAACTGTCTGGCAGAAACCGATTTCGTTATTGTGGTTTGAAAAAGTTTTATGGACTTTAAATTTTTCGTTCAATACAGAGGCAACGATTTCTTTGGTTGTGGTTTTTCCGGAACTTCCCGTAATCGCAACCACTTTAGGATTAATCTTATCCTTATAAAAATTAGCAAGCTTTAAATACGCTTCGAGTGCATCTTTCACTTTCAAGACAATTTTTGCATTATCAGGATACTCATTTTTTGTCACAAAACATCCGGCTGCACCTGCATCTATAGCATTTCGAACAAACATTTCCCCGTCAAAACTTGCACCTTTTAAAGGAAGATAAAGTTCCCCCTCTTTTATGGTTCTCGTATCAGTCGATAGCGCAAAATCGCCACTTTCGCAATTATTTTTAATTAATTCAGCTCCTGTTGCCTTTAAAATCTCATCCAATTTAAACATCATATAATAATCATACTTCAAAAAATTATGATGAGTAAAAAGTTAATAAATATTAATACTACTTGACATTCAGGCTTTAGCAAAAGATAATATTTGTACGTATTACTATGGGTAAATCGTTTATAAAGCCGGCGCACCGGCAGGGAGGATATGGCTCCCGACCGCGCAGCCGCTACGAGACCCGCAATTGAAAGGAAAAAATAATGTACGCAATTGTTGAAACAGGCGGTAAACAATACCCCGTTGAAGAAGGTCGTTACATCGACGTTGAATTATTAGATGCCGAAAAAGACAGCAAAATCGTTTTCGACAAAATCGTTATGATTGTAAACGGTAAAAAATCTAAAGTAGGACTGCCTTATGTTGAAGGCGCTTCTGCTGAAGGTACTGTTTTGGCTCACGACAAAGCAAAGAAAATTATCGTTTTCAAACAAAGACCTAAAAAAGGTTACAGAAAAAAACAAGGTCACAGACAAGGCTTTACAAGAGTAATGATTAACAAAATCAGAACATCTGCTCAGAAAAAAGCCGCTGAAACTGCAGAAAACGCTGAAGCGTAAAAATCCACCCGGCGGAACCGCGGGGTAAAAAGATTTTCAGGCAGGCTGAAGTGCAGGTCTTGAAAGTCAAAAATGAGGGAAACCTCAATTTATAAAAATTCTGAAACTAATTCAGAATAACAGAATAAGCAAATAACAATAGGAGATAAAACAATGGCACATAAGAAAGGTATGGGATCCACCCGTAACGGTCGTGACTCCGAAGCGAAGCGTTTAGGCGTTAAGAAATTCGGCGGCGAAATCGTTAAAGCCGGCAATATCTTAGTTCGTCAGCGCGGAACTAAAGTTCACCCTGGCAACAACGTCGGTATCGGTTCTGATGACACTTTATTCGCTCTTATTGACGGTAAAGTTCAGTTTGAATCACACAGACGCGACAGAAAACAGGTAAGCGTTTACGCGGTGTAAGTTTCCGGAAAGATTAATAAAAACTCTCTCTTTTTAAGAGGGAGTTTTTATTTTTAATAATATAAAATTTTTATTCAGATTATAAAAATAATTTTATTTAGTGTTAAGATTACAATATGAAAGATATTAAAAAAGTAATAGTATGCGGGCTTGGTGCAATCGGTACAATTTATGCGGATAAATTCCAAAAATTTGACTCTGAAAATTTCAGAGTGCTCGTCGATGAAAAAAGAAAAGAAAATTATTTAAAAAATCCGGTTTATTATAATGGCGCAAAACTCGATTTTAGTTATCTTTTGCCGGAGGATATTTACTTTAAAGCCGATTTGATTATTATAGCAACAAAATTTTCAGGTCTGGATGAGGCAATAAGAAATATTAAAAATTTTGTGAAAGAAGATACTGTTATTCTCTCCCTCCTCAATGGGGTTACAAGTGAAGATGTTATTGCGGCAGCTTACGGCAAAGATAAAATCCTCTATTCTTATTTTATCGGTCATAGTTCCGTTAGAACTGGAAATTCCATCACTCATGATGGTGTGAATACTATTGTTTTTGGAGCAGAAAATAACCTTAATGAAAACGTGTTAAGGGTTAAGAGTTTCTTTGATAAAGCAGGTGTTCACTACTCAATACCTGATGATATAAAGCGTTCTATGTGGTTAAAATTCATGTTGAATGTTTCTGCCAATCAGCCGACCGCAATTTTAAGGATGACGTTTGGAGAAATGCTTAGAAATAAACAGTTTATGAGTTTTGCAGTGAAAATTATGGAGGAAGTCAGAGATATTGCAAAAGCGGAAGGTATCAGAAATACTGATACAATGATAGAAGAAACCATCGCGCATCTTAAGAAAATGGTTCCGTGGGGTAAAACTTCTATGCTGCAGGATGTGGAGGCTGGACGAAAAACAGAGGTAGATATGTTTGCCGGAACAGTTATTGATTTCGGGAAAAAACACCATATACCAACACCGTATAATTCTGTTTTGAGAAACATGATTAAAATTATAGAAGAAGATCAAACAATAAAAGAACTAGAGAAAATTCCAACTGCATGATTTCTCAAGAATGCACCTAAGAAAAAATAAATATATAAAAATAGGCTGGTGCTATTTGTGCATGAGTCTATTTTATTATGTCAATAAAAAATTATAATTCACAAATAAATCATGTTTGAGGTATAATAATAAACGAAACTAGAAGTGTATAACTTAAAACGCACTGGATGTGCGAGAAAGATGAAAGGTAATTATGGTACCGGAAACAAAAAAATTTGAAATTGAAATCGGCGGCAAAAATGTTACCGTTGAAACCGGGAAGTATGCCCAGTCCACTAATGGTTCAGTTACAGTAAGATGCGGAGACACAATGCTTTTTGTTCACTGTGTTGTATCAAAAGAACCAAGAGTCGGGATTGATTTCTTCCCTTTACTTATTGATTACGAAGAAAGAATGTCCTCTATCGGGCGCATCCCTGGCGGATACAACCGTTCAGAAGGGAAAGCAAGCGACAAGGCTATTCTTATTTCAAGATTAATAGATAGACCAATCAGACCTTTATTCCCTAAAGGTTACAGAAATGATATACAAATTGTTGCGCAATTGTTCAGCTATGACCAGCAGAACCAGCCTGATACACTTGCAATGCTCGGCGCTTCTTGTGCTTTGATGCTTTCAGGTGCACCTTTTGAAGGTCCTATCGGAGCTGTCAGAGTTTCCCGTGACGAAAACGGAAATATGATTGCTAACCCGACCCATCAGCAGGCTGACAAATCAGACCTTGATATCGTTGTTGCAGGTACTCACGATTCTGTAATTATGGTTGAAGCAGGCTGCAAATTCGTAACAGAAGACGATATTATGAACGCTGTTGAATTCGCTCAGGTTGAAATCAGAAAACAGTGCGAAGCTCAGCTTGAATTCGCAAAAGCATGCGGAGTTGAAAGAGAAGAATTCGTTAATCCTTACGATACTACAGAAATTAAAAATATCATTAACGAAACTGCTCACGATATGATTTTTGACGCATACCACAACTTCGACAGAACCTATAGACAAAACAAACTTGATGAAGCTAAAACTCTTGTAAAAGAAAAAATTGAAGCTTTGCCAGAAGATCACGCAATCAGAAAAATGATTGAAGAAACAGGCGTAGATTTTGTTGCAGAAGAATTCAAAGCAGCTGAAAAGAAAATTATGCGCGCAATGATTCTTGAAGAAGGCGTCCGTGCTGACGGAAGAAAACCGACCGAAGTTCGTCCTATCTGGTGTGAAGTCGGTGTTATCCCGCGTGCTCACGGTTCTGCAGTATTTACAAGAGGTCAAACTCAGGTTCTTTCAGTTGCAACCCTTGCAGGTCCTGGGATGAAGCAGGAACTCGACGGCGTTGACCCTCAGACTGAAAAAACTTATATGCATAAATACATCTTCCCGGGCTTCTCAGTTGGTGAAGTAAAAGCCTTAAGAGGTCCGGGCAGGCGTGAAGTAGGTCATGGTGCACTTGCAGAACGAGCTAATGTTCCGGCACTTCCTTCTCAGGAAGAATTCGGCTACACAATCCGCGTTACATCTGACGTTTTGGAATCCAACGGTTCAACATCAATGGCATCAACCTGCGGATCTTCTATGGCTCTGATGAATGCCGGCGTTCCAGTAAAATGCATGATCGGCGGCGTTGCAATGGGTATGATTAAAGAAGAAGGTCACGAACCTGTTGTATTAACAGATATTCAAGGTATTGAGGACTTCCTCGGCGATATGGACTTCAAAGTTACAGGTAATGACACGGGAATTACAGCACTTCAAATGGATATGAAGGCTAAAGGTATTCCTAATGAAACTTTGAGAAAAGCTTTGCAGCAGGCAAAAGAAGGCAGACTGCACATCTTAGGCGAAATGAGAAAAGCGATTTCCGCTCCAGCAGATCACCTTTCACCTTATGCACCGAGCATTACAACTATGACAATTCCTGTTGAAGATATCGGAACAGTCATCGGACCTGGCGGAAAACAGATAAGAGCGATTATCGACGCATCAGGTGCTGAAATTGATATCCAAGACAGCGGTGTTGTTACAATCACTTCTAACGATCAGGAAGGTGCTGAAATCGCTAAAAAAATGATTAAAGACCTGACATTCAAAGCTGAACCGGGAATGGTTCTCAAAGGCAGAGTTGTAAGAATTATCCCTATCGGCGCGTTTGTAGAACTCGCACCGGGTAAAGACGGTATGGTTCACATCTCTCAGGTTTGTCAGGAAAGAATCGAAACAATCGAGCCGCACCTGCAAATCGGTCAGGAAGTTATTGTTAAAGTTATCAAAATTGATGACAAAGGCAGAGTTAACCTTACAATTAAAGGGGTTAGCGAAGAAGAAAAAGCTAACTGCCAGTAAAGGAATAACCTAATATTTAAAGTCGGATTTTTCAAAATTACCAGCTCTAATTCAGCGAGGAACAAAACAGAAAAATCCGACTTTTTTTATTTTCTATTAATGAACTCTTTTGGAGGAAGCGCCGTTTTCATATTATTTAGCGAAAGTTCATGCCTAAAATAGTTATACAAATCTGTATCGTGAACTCTCACATACTCGAGAGTTTCGTCTGTAGCTGCGGCATAGACAAGAAGTTCCCCCGGTCTGTCGTAAGCATAATTACACAGTAATTGTTCCATCTTGGCTGTTTTTAAGGCTTCCGGCATTGATTTATCAAGCAAAAATCTTGCAGAGCCGCCGTATTCTCGTAAATAGTTACTGATATTATTTTTAATATCATTCTTTGCTTTTGCCATATCTTTATCTTTTATTAAAAGACTAACAGCTCCGAACACTGTATCAAAACCTTTAAAGGTTTCTTCCTTGCGTTTTATAATGGATTTATCCTGATTATAATTTCTGAGTAAATCCATAATAGTAATTGTTGCTTTTCTCACTTCCGATTCTGATAACGGGCGTTTATAATAATTATATTTATCTGTTGTAGTTTTAATCTGTTTTTTTAAATATTCCTGAGATTGAGGGGATAGAGCTTTCGCTAGAACAGGGAATTCAAATATGCCGAGTCTGAAAAGTTCAGGTGTTATTTCATCTTCATTAATATCAATAAAGATATCCGTAATTGCCTGCTGAGCAGCTCTTGTTTCAACCGGATATTTATCCGTGAATTTTTGATAAATTTCCAGCATAAGCTCTTCGGCTTCATCTTGAGGCATTAGTCTTTCATCATCTAAAAGCTCAATACCTTTTTCTTTTAAAAGTGTTGTTAGAATGTAGGCATCTGTTACGTCAGGGGATTTTTGTACAAAATTTTCGAAATTTTTGACAAATGCGCCCGGGATAAATGCCATATCAGCTTCAATTTGCTCATTTAATGCTTCCTGCAGATTAGAAACAATTGAAACATTATTCCCGTCTTTGTCAATAAAATTATAACTTTCGACATCGTATTCTTTTTTCAAATCTTCAAAAAGTTTCTGATATTTTGCAATATCGCCGTCCTCTTCGTCAATATCTTCTGTCATAGCAGTTAAGACCGGTGTTGCGTCGGATTTTTCAGGCTCGAATATTCCGAGGGCTTCTTCATATTCTTTCTGCAATTCATCATGCAGACGTTGTTTTTCAAGTCTTGCCGGCTTAATTGAGGCTGCGTAAGTCAATAAATCCTGAAATTCTTCGTTATTGCCATCTGCGCCATAAGCTTCAAAGAATAATTTTATTGTATCTTTTATCGCCATAGACTGAAGTGCTCTGAAATGAGGATGCTCACGCCAGTATTTTTGCATACGCTCTCTATTGCTTTGAGACATATTTTCAGGGTTCTGGAAGAAATCTCTCATTTCGTCAGACGCATTAATTTTTTCAAGCGCAACACTCATAATAGGACTGAAATATTTTTCAACAAAGGTTGCATTTTCTGAATTTCTGCCGCCTCTTTTCCTGATTTTGGCAAGCGCTGTTTCAGGCTTTTTATCAAGAACCGCATCCGACAACTGTTTTATTTCAAAATCAGTCGGCTTAAATTTTCTTTTCCGTTCCGCATCAAGTGCATCCCGTCTTATATCTTCAAGCGACCGTTCTTTCCTTGCACGCGGCGGCTGGACACTATTATCATCAGACAATTTACGTGGTTTATATTCATAAGGAAAGTCGTCACGCGTTACGACAAAAGAATTCCAGAACGCAAGGTTCGGGAATTTTATCCCGTAGGCTGCTGTTGTTGAGTAATCTATATTTTTGTCTATTAACCCTTTGTATTCTTCGCTTAAATCGTTTTGGAAATCTTTATTAATTTCAGAAATCTGCTTTCCTTCAAGATAAATCTTTTTCAAAAGATAAAGTCCAAGGTCAGATTTCCCGTCTTTAAAGAGTGGAGTTTCTTTAAAATCTTCCTCTAAAGTCTGGATTTGGGAGATTATGGATGTTCTTGCCTTATTTGGATTATTTTTCAAATTTGCAAAAAGAGGTTCTTCCGGAAACAGAATTTTCACATCTTCAAGATTATCTGCCATATTAATATCTTTGAAAACCGTTTTCCACATCTGAATAGGCGGCATATTCTGCCTGTCCTCGTAATCAGCGTTCAAATATGCCTTCATTGTATCAGGCATTCCTTTTCTGTTAAATGGCGTCGAATAAAAATTAGCAGGAGTCCTGAAAAGGCGACCGCTGCCGTCAGAACCTGTAAAATTTATATTAAAATCCTTGTACGCAAACGTCTGAAGGGCTTCTGATTTATGCTCTTCAGGGACAGCATTGTTCTTTTTATTTTGGTATAATTTGTAATCAGGGGTAAATAGAGTTACTTTTTGAATTTGCATTGTATATTCCTTATGTAGTGTTCATTTATTCTAAATCAAACAAGAAAAATTTTTGCCTTAAATTTAAGATAATTTAACATTGAAATATTTTATGTTAAAATTTAGTCAGAGAATAGTTTTAAGGAGAGAAAACCATGTGCGATGTTATAACAATCGGAAGTGCTACGATGGATGTTTTCGTAGAAAGCGACGACGCTAATATAGTTTCAGTTTACACAAAAAATAAAAAATCCGAATTTATGAGCTACCCGTACGGCGCAAAAGTTGAGATTACGGATTTTACATCAAAAGTCGGCGGCGGCGGGGTTAATACGGCGATGAATTTTGCAAACCTCGGATATAACACAAGCGCAATATTCAAAATCGGCGACGATATTTATTCTGCAGGTGTTCTTGAGGCATTTAAAGACAAAAATGTTGATTTATCAAATATTATACAGGATAAAACTATCAGTACAGGTTTTTCTATTATATTAGTAAGCTTTCAGGGCGACAGAACCGTTCTTGCACACCGCGGCGCTAATGCAATGATAACAAGAGAAGATATTAATTTTGATGCTATAAAAAATGCAAAACTTCTCTATATAGCCCCGATGAACGGCGACAGCACAAAAGTTCTTGACGACATTGCAACTTTTGCACACGAAAATAATGTTTATGTTTGCTTTAACGCCGGTTCTTCAAGCATTAAACGCGGGTTTAACTACCTTAAAAAAATTCTTGCAAATGCAAATATCGTTGTTATGAATAAAGAAGAAGCCTCACTTGCAACTCAAATTCAGGTAAGACCTGATACAAGCAAGGAAAAATTCTCGGAAGAACTTATCCATCCGGATGTAAAAGAAATGTTTAAAAAATTGAAAATCCGCGACTATCAGGTAATTGTTATAACAGACGGCGGACATGGCGCCTATGCATACGACGGGAAACATTATTACCAGTGTCCGATTTTTGAAGGTCCCGTAGTTTCAACGCTTGGCGCAGGAGATGCTTTCGCTTCAACTTTCTGTGCGGCACTCGGCAGAACCAACGCTGACATAGGGAAAGCTCTTATGTATGCCTCTGTTAACTCTGCAGGCGTTGTATCAGAATTCGGCGCAACCCAGGGGTTAAAAACCTTTGATGAAATTGAAAAAGCTCTCGCTGAACACCCTGAATATAAATACAATATAGTTGAATAAATAATCTAATCTTTAAATGTAGAAAAGAATTCGGCAATAGTTATATTCAAACCTTTACAGATTGCTTCTATTGTCGAAATTCTTATATCACGCTGTGCTTTTTCTGCGTAAGTCACACAACTTTTTGAAAGTTCTGAATACCAGGCTAATTTTTCTGCAGTCAGATGTCTTTCGGCTCTTAACTCTTTTATTCTTGCAGAAATTTTTTCATTTATATTCATAATATTAGTACCTTTATATTAATACCTTGACATTAGTACCAACATAAAATATAATAATTAACAAAGTTAGTATTAATATTGTGAACTAAGGGGATATACGATGGAGCATAAAGCATTTACACTTGCGGAAGTATTAATTACTCTTGGCATAATCGGAGTCGTTGCATCAATGACTCTGCCGACATTAATAAATTCAACTAGGCATAAAGAGCTATATGTCGGTTTACAAAAGGCTTATTCTGTTATCCAGCAAGCAATTCAGAGAATAAGCTATGAAGAAGGACTGGACATTACGTGGGATAATTATCCTGATAATACATTTGCACCCGTATTTAAAAAATATATTAATCAATTTGGAGCCTGCGGACAGAAAGGATGCATAAGTGCAGATATTAGTCCTGAAGATGGTGAACTTTTTTCGAGAGTGTCAAAATACAAAACCTATAATAAAAAACAAAATGTTACTCTTGAATGGTTTGATGAAGGACAGGCAATTTTGACGGATGGTATGTTTGTAATGATAAATAATTCATCCAATAAATCCCTCGGAATAGTTATCTCTGTAGACGTAAACGGATATGGAAAAGGGCCTAATGCCTGGGGACATGATTTATTTTCATTTTATATCGACAAACAGAAAGTTATCCCTATCGGGTCTCCGGATACTCCACTGAAACCGGGAAGCAGTTGGAATGGCTTTGATTGTGATTATAACAGCTCAGAACGAAATAATGGTATGGGCTGCACATATAAAGCATTAACTGAAAAAAATTATTTTAAGAACCTGCCCTAAACCACTTCCTGCAGAATGTCAGTCGAATGGAATTTCTTTACAGAATGTGCATTTATATAGGATTTCAACAGTTCAAAACTTACAAGACAAATCTTTTCGTTTGCTTTTTCTTCATATTCAGAAATCTGGTCAAATTCAGAATTTGCAAGAACAGATAAGTAATCTCTCAATTTGTAGTGCATAATATCTTTTAAGCCGTAATGTGAATTACATTCAAGACATACAACCCCGCCTAAGCGTCCAGAAAAATACATATTTTCATTCTCAATAGGTTTACTGCAACAGAGGCATTTATCAAGTTCCAGCGAAAATCCTGAAACTCGCATCATCTTTAACTGAAACTTTAAAACAGCATTCAAAATTTGTATTTTATCCTCTGCATGAGATATTGTGTTTAAAGCCTCATACAGTAAATCAAATATAACAGCAGAACAAGGATCGTCCTCTACACCGAAGTTATTTACGACTTCCGAGATATACATTGAATAAAATATTTTATCCATGTTACGTCTTGTAGCATTAAAGGTATTCAACGCCTCAGCCTGAGAAATTGTATCAAGATTACGGCCTTTATGAAGCATAAGCTTATTAGCAACAAGCAGATCCATACGGGCACCAAGTTTGCTTTTAGGCTTTTTAACGCCCTTGGCAACCCCTCTTATCAGTCCTCTATCCCTTGAATACATTACCATTATTTTGTCTGATTCACTGAGATTGTAGGATTTTAAATTTATAGCGTCTGTTACAAAACTCTCCATTTTCCCAAGATTTCTTATTTAAATAACATACCCCAGCCAATCAACCGGCTGAGGTACTGCTTAAGTATTTCTATAAGGCATGCCAAATCGATAAAAAACTGCAAAAATTAAGTTCCTGCATTAGTACCGTGGAATACCCCTTTTAACATCTGTGCCAGTTCTGTTCTGTCATCAGAGAAGCTCATTGCAACTTCTTCCGTAATATATTCATTTACACAAAGGTTGTACAACGACATATTCATCGTAATCATACTGTTGAACGACCCATTTTTAACAAGGTCATAAACTTTTTCAAGTTCATCTTTTTCAATAAAGTCTTTAACAGTTGAAGTTACAACCAGAACTTCACAAGCCGGACGACGACCTGAACCGTCTTTTAACGGAACCAGTTTTTGAGAAACTGTACCTCTTATAATCTGAGCAAGCTGGTGACGAACAAATTCTCTGTCTGAAGGTTCAAACATATTGATAATTCTATCAATTGTTTGAATAGCATCATTAGTATGAATAGTTGCAAAAACGAGGTGACCTGTTTCTGCAGCTTTCAAAGCAGAGGTAATAGTTTCCCTATCACGAATTTCACCGATAAAGATTACATCAGGGTCCTGTCTTAGTGCATATTTAACCCCATCAGGGAATGATGCCGTATCTACAAGAATCTGACGCTGAGATACAATACCTTTTTTATTGTTAAAAATAAACTCAATCGGATCCTCAATTGTAATAATATGTTTCGGATAATTTGAGTTAATAAAATCAATAATAGAAGCAATCGTCGTAGATTTACCGCTTCCGGTAGGTCCTGTAACCAGAACAAGCCCGTGGTTTAACTTTGCAAACTGTTCAATAGATGAAGGCAAATTTAATTCGTGAATTTTTCTTACATAATAAGGAATAAGCCTGATAACCAATTTATTCTTACCTAACTGGCGGCTTAAATTAACACGAAAACGTGAAAAACCCGGAATTTCATAAGCAAAGTCTAAATCATAAACATTTTCAAGATTATCTTTTGCATTACGCGGCAATAAAACCTCATAAGCGTGATCAATATCATCATCAGTTAAAATCGGCATATTAATTTTCATAATTCTGCCGTCTTTACGTACAGTCGGATGTTCCCCTACTGCAAGGTGTACATCTGATGCTGCTATAGAAACTGCTTTTCTTAAAAAATCTTCAATATCGAAATCCATAACTATCCTATCTTTATATCTCTCTGTTCATAAATTTATTATAACATTATTTTCATATCATGACAAGAGTTTTTTTTAAATCCTGAATTTATAGTATTTTTTTATGGCTTTTATTAATTTTTCTTAACAATTTAAATATCTATGTCAATTATCTTTAAAAAAAATACTTTATATAAATGTAAGGGAAATTTAAAGATTACAAATTGGAAAAACAAATTAATATTCAATCGAAAAAACTTTAATCATCGACTTTATTCATAATAAAAATACTTTATACTCTCTCTCTTAATATCCTCGTGTTTATTTAATGTTGCCAAAATTTGGCAACTTTTTTTTGCAATTCTCAAATTTGACATAGCAGGAATAAATTATATAATTATTTTATGAAATTATATAAAAGAAGCCAATAAAAATCTTATACACTTAAGAACAAGCTTAATTACCACTGTCGTTATTTTAACAGGCGGTATTGTTGGTATTTATTTGGCAGATATAAATTTTATAAATAAAATACTTTTTCTGATATTTGGAATTTATTTTGAAATTTTGTTTATATGCAATATACTGGATATAAACAAAAAGATAGATAAAAATATAGGAGCTTTGAAAAATGACAGCAAATGAAATTTTAGGAATCGTTTTAGCCTTAACGTTTATGGTCATGGGCATATATTTTAATCAAAAATTCAAGCAAATCGGCAAGGATGACGATTTATCCCATAAAAAAATTTAAATATGAAAAAGAGCCGTTTGGCTCTTTTTTTACTTTGTTTGTATATCCGGTCTTTTATTTGGACTTTTAGTTATAACAAGTTTATCTTTTTCTACCGTAAATTTTATCATATCGGTTTCAGGATTAATTTCAAGTAATTTCAGTATTGTTGCATTAATTGCAATTGCCCAGCCTGTCCCGTTTCTCATTAACTTTTTATCCATACTTATATTTCAACCTTATATTTAACCATATATTCAACTTGACAATATCATAGCGGATGTGATATCTTATTTCCAGAATGATATTTAACCATCATAAATATGTATATCATTTCGATTTTCCTTTTTGCTTTCAGCACAAGTGAATAAGGAAGAAAATATTTAACAAGCTGTCGAAAAAGCATCGACAGCTTTTCTTTATAAAAAAGTACACTCTTACGACTTTCAGAGTGTACTTTTTAAATTTAATAAGCCGGCTATATCCTTATACTTTTTGCGGGACATCCTTCAAGGTTTCCAGATATTTAACTGCATACACAGCCCCGATAGCACCGTCCGCTGCCGCTGTTATTACCTGCCGCAGAGGAGTTTTTCTGATATCACCGACTGCATAAACACCTTCAACAGATGTTTTCATTGTTTCATCCGTCAGGATAAACCCGCCTGCATCCTGTTCAATTTGCCCTGTTATATCAGAAACATTCGGAACCATTCCGATATATGGGAACACTCCGTTTACGGATAAATTTGTCCTCTCGCCGGTTTTTACGTTTTCAAGAACTGCGGTATGAACCAGGTCATCCCCTTGAATTTCTTTTACCACGCTATCCCAGATAAATTCGACTTTTTCATTTTTGAAAGCGCGTTCCTGAACTATTTTATCAGCACGGAGTTCATTTCTGCGATGGATTACATAAACCTTATCAGCAAATTTTGTAAGATACATTGCTTCTTCAACAGCAGCATTACCGCCGCCGACAACGGCAACTACTTTATTTTTATAAAATGCACCATCACATACCGCGCAATAACTAACGCCGCGTCCGACGAATTCTTTTTCACCAGGAACACCGAGTTTCATAGGGCTTGCGCCGCATGCAATAATCACACTTTTTGCCCTGAATTTACCTTCTTTTGTTAATATAATTTTCGGCTCAGAGGTCAAATCTATTTTTTCAATTTCCTGCATAGGGAATTTTTGAACCCCGAACTTATCAGCGTGCTCTTCAAATTTTTCCATCAAATCATACCCGCCTATAATAGGGAATCCCGGATAATTTTCTAATTCTAAATAATTTGAAGGCTGACCGCCCATCATACTTATATCAATAAGCGCAGTGGAAACAGCACCGCGGCTTGCATATATTGCAGCAGAAAGTCCTGCCGGTCCACCTCCTAAAATCACTACATCAAAATCATATATCTGCATATTTAATCCTCATTTTCCTAATACGTCAGAACCTGAAATTTTTTCGCCTTTTAATACATATAAGGCAGTTTTTTCGCTTTGTACGGAATTATCAGCACCAGAATAGGTTACCAGTTTCAGGTAATTTTTACCTGTAAAACTGTTTCCGTTAATTGTTATCTCAACTGAATCTGTGAGCCTTTGATTGTCATAATCCCCTACTTTTGTAAATTTAATAGTATTTTTATTTACATAACTCACGTTAATTGAGGCACTTGCCCCGGTAAACGGATTACTTAATGTGATGACGTTATTTGTTCTGGATAAGTTCCAGATATCGACACTCATATTTTTAAAATTTTGCGGGCTGTCTGTATCTTTTAATACAGCGGCAACCCTCCAGGTTCCCATCAAGGATGACGGAACCTGACGTTCAAGCGAAACACCTGCTTTTAACACCGGAGTATTTTCGGCAAATGCAAAAGGTGATGCCAGAGAGCAAAATACTAAAATCAGTGTTAAAAGAAGTTTTTTCATAGAATTATAAAGCACCCATTTTTTCCTGAAGGGTATGAGCGGAATCTTCATAACCCGCACGCCCCATCAGCGCGTAAGTGTAATTTTTAGCCTGTTCAACGCCCGGCTGATTAAAGGTATTAATCCCGTATAATTCCCCGGCAATAGCTGTCTGAACTTCCAACATATAAAGAAGCTGCGCGACATTATAAGGATCAACTTTCTGTAATGTAATTGTCACAGTCGGTCTTTGATAATCAGCCAACGCAACTCTTGTTGAATCAGCTTCTGCGTTTAACAGTTGATTAATGGTTTTTCCGCCAAGGTAGTTAAGTCCTGTATATTCAAAGATATTTGGAATTTCCATTGTGGTATCAAATTCTTTGACTCTGATAAAATTGATAATCTTGTTATTAGGCCCTTCATTATAAAGCTGAATTTGGGAGTGCTGATCAGTAACTCCAAGGGCTTTAACCGGAGTTGGGCCGATATTTACGTCGTTTCCGTCGATATCTTTATTTTTGCCGAGCGATTCCGCCCAGAGCTGTGCGTACCAGTCAGCAACATACTTTAATCTGCTTGAATAAGGCATCATAACAGAAATGTTTTTACCTTTTTTAGTATCCATAAGGTAATGTATTAAGGCATTTTGGGCTGCGATATTTTCATTGATATCGGTATTTTTCAGGGCTAAATCCATATCTTTAATCCCGTTTACAACAGCTTCAATATCAATACCGACAAGCGCAAGCGGCAAAAGTCCCACCGCAGAAAATACCGAAAATCTTCCGCCGACATCATCAGGCACAACAAAGGTTTTATACCCTTCCTGTTCTGCTATTTGTCTTAAAATACCGGTTCTTTTATCAGTTGTGGCAACAACATTATATCTGTAATTATCGCCGAGTTCTTTTTCTAATCTATCCTTTACAATCATAAACTGAGACATAGTTTCCGCAGTTGAGCCGGATTTTGTAATAACGTTAACGAGAGTTTTTTTCAAATCCAGAATATTAAAAAGAGCATCCATTGTATCAGGATCAATATTATCAAGGAAGAAAATTCTTGGAAGTCCTTCTCTCTGATCGTCCGATAAAAGGTTCCAGTAAGGTTTCAATAATGCTTCCGTAAGCGCGATACCTCCAAGAGCTGAACCTCCTATACCGAGCACCAGAATATTTTCAAACCTATCCTTAACCATAGACGCATACTCTTTAACATACCAGATGGTTTCCTCATTATATCCGAGATTCATCCACTGAAGCCATTGACCCGGTTTATCTTTTCTTTGATTGAGGCTGGCAATAATTTTTGTAATAGTTTCTTTATATGCATCAAATTCACTTCTTAAATCCAACCCGTTTTCTTGACCTATTATACTGGTATCAACATTTCGGCAGCATAATTCTATCATGTCGTTTTACCCCTCTCAAATAACCTTTCTTCTTATTTAATTTTTGATTACACGCATAATATTTATATATCTATAATAATTGATAAACATTAAAAAACAATATTACACAGGATAATTTAATAATTATTTACCTATATACAATTATAAGAAAAAGACAAGTCCGAACGAGGGGGATATGCATTTAATTAAAGCGTTGTAATCTTTTCAGCTTTTTTTTGCATTTCCAATCTTTTTTGTTCTTCAATCCTTTTTTGACCGTAGCCGTATGAGGCGTAAATCAGAACACCTATTAACAGCCAAAGCGGGAAATATAGGGATGAAGTTTTTAAAAACTTCATAGAATAAATCATAAGTCCGCCGCAGGTGATTATACCGAGTATAGGAAACAGCGGACAAAACGGAACCTTAAAAGGTCTTTCCCTTAGAGGATCTGTTTTTCTTAATATAAGTACTGCAATACAAATGATTATAAATGAAGTAAATGTTCCAAAGTTGCAGAGTTCGGCTGAAATATTCAAATCCATAAACAGAGCACAGACGATTACCACAATTCCTGAAATCCATGTTAGTACATGAGGCGTTCTGTATTTTTTATGGATTAATCTTAAAGATTTCGGCAAAAATCTGTCGCGGCTCATCGCGTATAAAATTCTGGTTGTCCCAAGTTGATAAATTAAAAGTACAGACGTCAGGGCACAAAGGGCGCCGATTGAGATTAATCCCGCGAACCAGTCTTTTCCGATAGCACGCATAGCATGTGCAATAGGCGCCTGGGTATCAATATGTCCGAGAGGTACATTTCCTGTCAGGACAAGTGCAACACATACATATAAAATTGTACAAATTATCAAAGTTCCGAGAATTGCAATAGGCAAATCTCTTTGAGGATTTTCCGTTTCTTCAGCGGTTGTTGAGATTGCGTCAAATCCGATATAGGCAAAAAATATCAAAAACGCTCCCATAAAAATTCCCTCAAACCCGTGAGGTGCAAAAGGCGTCCAGTTCTCAGGTTTTACATAAAATGCGCCAACTACAATAAATGACAAAATCATAAACATATTCACGCCGACCATAATACTTGCGACTCTGGTAGATTCTTTCACTCCCCTTATCAACAGAACAGTAAGTGCAAGAACTATTAACATAGCCGGTAGATTTATCGCAACAGGAATTTTGTCAAATAAATACGGCATTTGAGTATGCGGATCAAGCCCAAATTTATCGCAATAGGCAAACATAAATCGGTAATCATTTCTGAGCCACATTGGGAAATTAACAACAAAAGCCGGCAGAATATGTTTAAAACCTTTTAAAAACTGCACAAAATATCCTGTCCACGCACACGCGACCGTAATATTTCCGATAGCGTATTCAAGCATCAAAATCCAGCCGACCATCCACGCCATAAATTCGCCCATAGTTGCATACGTATAAGTATAAGCGCTTCCCGCAACAGGTATCATAGCGGCAATTTCACTGTAGCATAAAGCCGAAAAAACACACGCAATAGCAGCCATTACCATTGAAATTATAATTGCAGGACCAGCCCCGACACCTTCCGGACCACCCTGGATTGCGGTTCCGATAATTGTAAAAATGCCGGTTCCTACAACCGCACCTATTCCTATTACTATAAGATCAAAAACATTTAATGTTTTTTTTAATTCTGACTTTTTACTGGTCGCGATAAGTTCGTCTGCGCTTCTTTTTGCAAGACAATTTGCTATTATATTTCTAATATCCATCTATTTTGCTAATTCCTGTTTTCTTTGTTCTACTTTTTCATTATGAAGTTTATTTTCATTCATACGGTTTCTAACAAATCCGTACAAGAGGTAAATCATAGCACCGACTCCTAACCATACAGGAAAGAGTAAGGCTGAACTTGAAGGCTGCATTGATTTATAAACCATCAACCCTCCGCAGGTAATTATACCGAGTGACGGCACAACAGGTGAAAACGGAACCTTAAAAGGTCTTGGTCTGTCAGGATCCGTCTTTCTTAAGATCAAAACAGCAACACAAACTATTATAAAGGATGTAAATGTACCGTAATTACATAATTCTGCCGCAACATCCAGATTTAACGTCAAAATTCCGACAACGGCAAGAAGTCCGACAGTCCAGGTAAGAAGAGCCGGAGTGTGGAATTTCGGGTGAATTTTCTGGAACCTTTTTGAAATAAAATGGTCACGGCTCATTGCAAATAAAATTCTTGTAGCCGCCATTTCTAATACCAGAAGAACTGATGTTAACCCTGCAAGCGAACCAATTGAAATCAACCCTGCCGCCCAATTCTGATGTGCAAGCGACATACAATATGCCATAGGAGCTTTCAAAAATGCTGCAGGAACAGAACCTGACGTATCCTGCATCCCTGTCATTACGAGCGCAACTAAAACATACACTATCGTAGTTATTATAAGCGATCCGATAATCCCTATCGGCAAATCCTTCTGAGGATTTTTACATTCCTCAGCGGCTGTCGCAAGCGCGTCAAACCCGATATATGCAAAAAATATTATAAATGCGCCTGCAAAAATTCCGGCAGCACCGTTAGGCGCAAAAGGAACCCAGTTATCAGGCTTTACAAAAAATGCACCTGCAACAACAAACAACGCAATTACCGCAAGTTTTATAAAAACCATCAATCCTGCCATTTTTGTTGAATCTTTAGTCCCTTTAACAAGAATTGCTGTGATTAAAAGCACTATCAAAATTGCAGGAAGATTTATACAAATTGGCACACCGAAAAGTCTCGGCACAAAAATATCAGGATTTTCAGCAACAATCTTACTTGCCGAAAAAACGTCATTCACAAGCCAAACAGGCGGATGTGCAAGACAAGCAGGCAGGAATTTTTCAAACCCGCTCAAAAATTGCACAAAATGGTTAGACCACGCGCACGCAACAGCAATAAAACCGATTGCATATTCAAGCATTAAAACCCATCCGACCATCCACGCCGCGAATTCACCCAGAGTCGCAAATGTATATGTATAAGCACCGCCCGCAACAGGAATCATTGTAGCAAATTCACTATAGCAGAGTGCTGAAAAAATACACGCAATTGCTGCAATTATCATAGAAACGGTAAGCGCAGGACCTGCACCGAGGGATGACCCGTCAGCACTTCCTGCCGCGGCAATCCCGACTATCGCAAAAATTCCGGAGCCAATAATCGCTCCGACCCCGAGTATTATCAAATCCCAGACCCCGAGAGTCTTTTCTAAACCCTGTCCTTTAGCTTCTTCAAGCATTTCATCCGGATTTTTAATACGGGTAATAGTTTTCAAAAAGTTGCGAGTCAATGTCGCGCGCTGGTATTTTTCTGCCATTTAATATCCTTATTTACTTTCTTTACAAAGAGGAAATCCCATTTCTTCCCTCTGGGCTACATACAATTTTGCAACGGCTGAAGCCATTGTTCTGACACGATTTATAAAATTAATACGTTCGTCTTTGCTTATAACCCCTCTTGCATCAAGAAGGTTAAATGTATGCGAACATTTCAAAACATAATCGTATGCAGGAAGCACTAATTTTGCCTCAACACAATTATCAACCTCTTTCTGATAGAGGTCAAACATAGTAAACAAAGCCTTTGCATCACTAACTTCGAAATTATATTTTGATTGTTCTATTTCATTTTGAAGGTAAATGTCGCCGTATTTTAAAGTATCATTCCACATAATATCAAAAACAGATTCTTTATTTTGAAGATACATAGCAATACGTTCAAGCCCGTAGGTAAGTTCAAGTGCAACCGGCTTAACTTCCAATCCGCCAACCTGCTGAAAATACGTAAATTGGGTAATTTCCATTCCGTCAAGCCAAACTTCCCAGCCTACACCTGCAGCACCAAGAGTCGGTGATTCCCAGTTATCCTCAACAAATCTTACGTCATGCTCTTTTAAATCAATCCCCATAGCCTCAAGACTTTTTAAATAAAGTTCCTGAGCATTGTCAGGAGATGGTTTTAATATAACCTGAAACTGAAAATAATGTCCTAATCTATTAGGGTTTTCACCGTATCTTGCATCTGTCGGACGTCTGCAAGGTTCAATCATTGCAGTATTCCACGGTTCTGGACCCAGTGAACGCAAAAATGTTGCAGGGTTCATCGTGGATGCGCCTTTTTCTATATCGTAAGGCTGCTGGATTATACATCCGTAATCAGACCAGAACTTTTGTAAATTAAAAACTAATTCTTGAAAATTTAAAGCCATAACATGTCCCAATATTGTACTATTTACACTTATTTACGCGCAAACGGAAACCACATCCTAACGCGTGCTTTTTTCATCCTACGACCAACATAGCAAAATTGCAAACCTATGTTTAAAAATATTAAGAAAAGAACAAGTATAGAAAATTTATTTTTCTTATTAAGTCTATTTCTTTTCTTTTGTGGCGATGCAAAAGAAAAGAAATAGACGAAAGAAAAGAAAACTCGCGACCAAAAGAAACGAGTCAGCAGAAACCAAGGTTTCCGCACCTTCCTTTGACCAGGTTGCGGAAGGTTTATATATAATCCCCCCTTCAAAACTTTACAAGTGGGGTAAAGTCAAAGCCTCACTTGTAAAGTGACCGTAGGTTGGGCATACCTGCCCAACAATCATTTCGGAATCGCATTGTCATTACACAGCCATACGGGGATGCCGCACTGCCCCCCTCACCCGCCCAGTGGGCACCCTCTCCCTCAAGGGGAGAGGGGATATGATTTACCCCCCCCCCTTGTAAGGTAGGTGGCGCAGCATAAGTGCCGGAGGGGTTTCTGGCGAGCGTGCGGCGTAGCCGCGATAGCGAGCATATAAGGTTGAAGGCTTTGCCTTCAACTTCTGCCCTTTGGTTCCGCGGCGCGCAGCGCCGCTGTTTCTTTGGCGTGTTTTTCTTTTTCGGTTCACTTTTTCTTTTTTTATCGCAATAAAAAAGAAAAAGTGAACGTATCAGATACCCTCAAAAAGGTCTAAACAAAACCGGCGGCAGCACACGCGATATATTATAATAAAAGAAAAAAATAATTATCTTTTGCATACTTGTTCTGTTTCTTATGTTATAATTAATAATAAAAAGGAGTATAAGAATGGCGTTAAAAATATTACTATTTTCAGGAAAACAGTTTTCAGGCAAGGACACTGTCGCAAAAATGATGCTGAAAAAAATGCCTGATTATCACAGGTGCGCTATCGGTGATTCGATAAAACTGGAATACGGCAGACAAAAAGGATTAACCTACGAAGAAATAGAAAAAAATAAAGCCATGTACAGAAAAGACCTGATTACCCTGGGAAATTGGGGACGCGCGCAGGATCCTGATTACTGGCTTAAAAAAGTTATAGAAGAACCGGGTAATATTATGGTAACAGATGTCCGCGTACCGCACGAATACGAAATATTAAAAGAAGCGGGCGCAAAATCCATAAGAGTAGAAGCCTCCCGTGAAACAAGAGCGCAAAGAGGGACTCTTGTGGGCGAAGATGACATAACCGAAACCGGCTTAGATCACATTAAAGACTGGGATTTTGTAATTGATAATAACAAAGATTACGAACATCTTGAACGCCAGGTTGATAAAGTGATTGGAGATTTAAATAAATAATAATAAAAACTCCCTAAAAAGGGAGTTTTTTCTCTACACCATACCCTCTTTAACAGCCTTAACAGCAGCCTGAACTCTGTCGTTCACGCACATTTTCTGCAGGATAGAACAAACGTGGGCTTTTGCCGTGTGTACACTGACTATTAATTCTTTTGCGATTTCAGTATTGCTTTTGCCGGATACAAGATGTTTTAATACCTCATATTCTCTTTCCGTCAGAGGAACCCTGCCTTCACTCTGGGATTTTCCAGGTAAAAATCCGATATTTTCTACTTTAGGGAAAGAACTCAGCGCCATCTGGGATACAAGAGGATCTATCCAGCAGGCGCCTTCCGCTACATCCCGAACTACGTCAGCAAGTTTTGTCGGATCAATATCTTTAAGACAATAAGCTGATGCTCCTGAACTTAATGCCGCAATAACCTCTTCCTGCCTGTCATGTGAGGTTAACGCAATAATTTTCATCTCCGGATAAAGCTCTCTGACTTTGATTGTCGCCTCAATACCATTCATGCCGGGCAATCCTAAATCCATAAGAATTACGTCAGGTTTTTCTCTTTCGATAAGTTTCAATCCTTCGATAGCATCTTCCGCCTCGGCTACTACTTTTAAATCTTTGTTTTCGTTGAGCGCACACCTCAACCCCACACGGGTAAGTTTAAAATCCTCAATAATCGCAACCTTAATAACCTTCTTTTCAACTACTGTACTAACTTTTTCTGACATCTCTTTAAATCCTTTTTGTTTTAAATTGAACTAACAAGATTATTTAATCCTAACAATAAGGATTAATCCATTACCCGGGTGGCTATAATTATTAAGTATTATTAAGAAATAATTTCCGAAAGATATCCGCTCGTGCTATAATCTTAGAACAGAAGAAAGGGAGGAACCATGCTGGATTTTCTTTTTAAGAAGAAAAATAAGGAAGCGAATAAGGAAGATTTTTTAAACGAGTTTTATGCAAAACTGAAAAAGAAATACAGTTTTGACAATATTTCGGTTAAGAGAAAAACCGAACTTAAAAATATAATTAATAAATACGGATACCTTAATTATCCGCATATAAAAGCGCTTGAAGAGCTTTCTAATGAAGAAGTTCTGTATGGATTAGAGATAAAATGGAAGAAAAATAACATATTTAAAGACGGGAAGTTTCAGTTCAGAAACAGCGAGATAAGTCCGCTTGCAAGGAATAATGTCACAAATTCCGACTGGATAAAACGAGAAGGACATAATATTAAACTCATCAACCTTGCAGGTCTTGGGAACGGAAATGAAACAACAGAAACAGGAAAATTTTTTGACTGGCTCAGACAGCTTCTCATACTTCCGACAGGAGATTTAAATAATAATATATTTAATACAACAATATATTTAATTCCGTTTCATCCGAGGGAATTCGGCTGTGCATATCTGCCAAAGAGTTCCGAAGTCAGTAGAGCACTTCTGGACGAACATATAGAAAAACTAACCGGCTGCAATGTAAAACAGCAGGTGCAGATGTTCATTGAAATGGCTCAGCTTGCCGGACATCCTGTTATTTATGATATATTGCCTCAGACAGGAAGATTTTCAAAGGCAGTCCTTGCAAATCCTTTTATTGCCCGCTGGTTTGATATTACGGAAATTCAAAATCAGGAAAAAAAGCAGATTGATGTTGCTGCTGACATATTAAAAGGAAGTTACGACAGTGAAGATGTGGATGTTGTTAAAGATATCTATATTCAGTCCCTAAACGGCAGCACCGGTAATTTGACGGAACACTATCAAAATATTTTCAACCATTTTGAAAAAGAAATGGATGAACTTAAGCTAAAAATTTCAAACAAAATGCTTTTAAAAGAGCCGCAGGTCAAGATTGTAAAGAGGGTTGAAGAGATTATAGCCCGTGTTCACGGGGTTAAAAGAGGTAAAAAACTGACTGAAAATGATATCACAAAACAGATTGACGCAATACAGGAACTTATAAAAGAAGGGTTATGGCCTGCACCGGGCGGAGCCTGGTGTTCTGCGGGCGTGCCTGTTTATGACAGAATGAGCGAATGCGGCGGATATCCTGTGTTTAAACATTATGATTACAAAGGGGAAAACGTCACAAATTTTGCAAATCTGGACTGTCAGACACCATACTATTTTGCGTACCTTGAGGACGGAACTTTTAACAGACCCGTTATTAATTATTTTATAGATTACATGCAGAAACTGCGTGATGAATATAATTTTGACGGTTTCAGGGTAGATCATATCGACCACATAGTAGATAATGTGTCTGAAAAAGACGGCAAACCTATAAGCTACAGAGCGCCAAGAGCAGTTTTAAATGAACTCAATACTGCTATGAAAAAACAGCTCCCTTATTTCGGAACACTTGCAGAATATATGCTTTGGGATAATTATTTGAAAGAATATCATGAGGATATGAATTTCGATCTTCTGTGGGGAAACGATATCGTAAGCCAGGACAGCAAGCATCCTGAACAAATAATACAAGATAATCAAAACCTTACAAATTACAATATTAATTTTAAAGAGGGCGAACAGTTATCAATACTAAAGACTTATAATAATCAAGACGGTGAATTCAGGGCAATTGACCAATATCCGGGACAACTAACCGCAGAAGGAGCACTTTTTAAATGGGCAAAATACAAACTTCTCCCTGGCGGAAAATTTGCGCAAAGACCCGTTCTTTATATTGACGGTGATGAATCCTTTACAAAAAGAGGGATAGAAAGTGTTATCGGTGAAGAAAAATCCATGCCGAGAGAAAAGAATTATGATTTTTACAATAAATTTGATGCTCTCGACAGGTTTGTAAAATCGCAGCCGATAATAACAGACGGAGAAGCACAGATTATACTGCAGGAAGAGGACGGGTTTGTAGTATGGATGATATCAAAAGAACCTTTGAAAAAAGCATTTCTGGTTGCAGCGAACTATCACTATCCGACAGAGTTTGCAACAATAGAGGATGAAGAAGGTTCTCATAAAAGCTGGAAAAAGGGCGTTTCCGTCTTTAATAAAGAGATAAAGCTGCCCGGTGACTTTGCTGTACAGGCGGAATATACACTTGCCGGCTCGAAATACAGCGCTAAATATCTAGATACTCCTGTATCCGAATTGACTTTTGAAGAACTAAAACCCGGCGAATTCCGCATATTTACGCTGAATAAACTATAAATGATAAATAAATACTACATATACTTGACACATGCTTCAAAGATTGGTATTATAATGACAAATATATAACAAAAAGATATTTAGATCATAGCTTTATTTAAGAAGAAAGGTGAAAAGATTATGACAAAAAGATTCGGTTTTACTTTGGCAGAAGTATTGATTACTCTGGGTATCATCGGCGTTGTAGCTGCTATGACAATGCCTACATTGATGAACTCAACTAACGGCGCTCAATATAAAACAGCTTACAAAAAAGCTTTGTCTGTTTTATCTCAGGCTGTAGTTTTGAACGTTGCTCTTGATGACTATGACTTGTCACAAACTGTTTCAGCAACAGGAGATGACGAAGCTTCTTTGTACAACCTGTTCAAAAACCGTATGAACGTTGTAAAAACTGAAGGTAACACTTATACTGCAAAAGCAACAACTTCACAAACAGGAACAAATACTTCTGTAGTATTTGGTGATTCGACTAACAACTACACATTGTACTTCAATGACGGTATCACATTTACATTCCCTAAAAATTCAGCTCAATGTTCTGCAGGTAACAGCACAAATGCTGTTGCAAACAGAGATCAGCTGGGTACAGATACATCAGTTGGATACTGCTACGGTGTAATCGACGTAAACGGAGAAAAGAACCCTAACAGAATTGTTTCTTGCGACAGCGGTACATCAGGTGATAACTGTAAAGTTTCAAACCCTACAGATATCTACCCTGTAGTTATGTATGACCAAACAGTACTTCCTGCTACAAAAGCTGCTGAATACGTACTTTACGGTGACGGTAAGTAATCAGAAATTAACACTATACGAAAAAGGCGGAGCTTTTCACAAGTTCCGTCTTTTTTATGCTTGTTTCATCCACTCTATCGCAGAGTGTGGTATAAGGAAATTTTTCCATTTGTATAGGTACAGAGGAATTTTATTCTTGCCAGCCTGCGGGAGGTTGTCGTATATAAAAATAAACTTTTACCTTTTATATACTGGTATATTGTCTTAAGATTTTATGATTTTAATCCTGTCATCTTCTTTTATTTCGATAGGCTGTGTCTGCTTTTTCATATAATTTGCAGTGTAGACATTTTTATCAACGTCAAATTTTTCTTTAACATAAGTCGGGTTCGGGTTTACAGGCAGATAATCGTCGCCGCCGTAAGCAAAGAAATCGTCACAGGCAACAGTTAATTTATGTGTTGTACTTGGATTGTTTACGTCAATCGGAGTTTTATTCCCGTTTCTGTCTACGAAATAGAGTTCTTTTAATTCCCCCTTATCGGTCATAGTGTATTCTAATCCGGAAACAAGTAGAATTCCCGGTTTATGAGCCGGATGAAGGAACGATTTTCCGCCGTTTTTGATTGCATCTACAATTTGTTTTTCAGTAAGTTCACAAATCATCATTTTATCTTCAAACGGTGTTACGTCGTTAATCCTTCGAGCGTCAACTTCGCCAGTGTTGAAATAACCTCTGATATTTCCGGCGTTGAGAATTGCCACATCTGTATTTAATTCACTTCTCATCGCATCAACTATAAAGTTTCCGTGCGGGTTGTTTGTGATAAGTCTGTCTGCAGGTGATGGCGGTGCGGATTTAATTGTCCCGAGGATTTCAGGTTTTCCTATGATGGATTCCACCGCAACTTTATAAGGTAGTGTTCTATTGAATATGCCTGTTCTTCCGACGTTATTTTGAATTTTTGTAATAATACCGTTTTCATCGAATGAAGCAGAGAGCATTCCGACATATTCGCCGTCTTTGCCTATTTGTGTCAGAATAACAGGTTTGCCTGATTTTGAATATACTAGGTTTTCGTTTTCTTTGACCCCTTTATATAAATCGTGCGTATGCGCGCCGAGAATTATATCAATCCCGTCGGTTTGCTGCGCAAGCTGTTTATCAAGGTCTTTCCCGAGGTGGGACACAATGATAATTTTGTTTATACCCTGAGATGTAAGATTATCTACTTCAGCCTGAACTTTTTTGACGGTTGTATCAAAGTCATCAATTTTGATATCATCAAGAGATTCTCTTGTGCCGACTCTTTCAAAGGCATCAGGAGGAGCCGTTCCGATAATCCCGAATTTTTCTCCGTTATGTTCTTCTATTACGGAATTCTGTATTTTACCAAACATAGGGCTTGACGGATTAACTGTTGTATTAACAGCCAGAAGTTTATATTTTGCATCGGAAAGTGTTGTTGAAAGGGCAGCAGGTGTTGCGTCAAGTTCGTGGTTACCGACCGCGTTTGCGGTTACTCCTATCCAATTTAAGAAACTGCTTGCGACTTTATTTGTCATTGGATTTGACCCTAAGAGAATATCGCCCGAGGCAAGTTTTAATTTTGCGTGATTGTTTTGATTATGGTCAAAAAGTCTTGACATTGTGCCAATCCGTTCCATATTTGTCATTTTCCCGTGGATGTCTGCGATATAAAAAATATCAGCATCTATTGGTTTTGTAATTGCGGGCTTGGTTTGTGATACAGGAGAGTTGGCAGCCTGTTGTGGTCTTGGCTGTCTGTTAGGCTTTCCGTATTGATATGATGTATTAGGATAGTTTCCGATGTTTTGTATCATATTATGCTGCTTTCTTTTTCATGTCTTTGTACATATTTAAGCCTTCTACCCAGTTTTCAGTCATTTTGACGTCGTTTTCCACAACGTCGTGCGGTAGCGCCGCGTGGTGAATTTTCGGTAAAAGGTAATCTTCTGTGTATTCAATCGGCTGGAACTGATTGTCGTCAGTATCGTTGCAGATGAATATTAATTTATCGGGTTCTGTAGGCGAAGTTTTTGGAGCCTTCTTGTAACCTATTATTGTGATTTCGTGACCGTTTATTATGTAATTGTTGTCATCTACCTGAGTGTAGCCTATAATTACATTCTCGCCTCTGTCGAGCGCTGTTGTAATCTGACGTTTCATTGTTGCAAGGTCTGTTTCATAACCGATAAGTTTTGCGTCCTCATCAACTGTCTGGTAGGTGACAGAAATCTTATTTTTATCTTCAACAACGGATTCCGTGAAGGTTTTTTCAAATTCAATTAATCCTTTATCGTTCTGGTTGAATTTTCCTGCGCGTTTGTCGCTCAGGGAATCGTAAGACTGCTGGGAGCCAACCTGCATAAATGTAGACTGCATTAGAACATCAATCGGCGAGCGTTCATAAGGGTCTTTGTATACAGTCTGTAAATTTGCCCTTATGTATGCGTTTTTATCAGGAGCAAATGTCAGGGTTGCTTTTTCAAAATCTTTCATTTCATAAGGGACTTCAAAAGCGTTTAAAAGCCAGATTGCATCAAGTGCGTTGTCTGCAAGGTTTGCAAGTTTAATTTCTTTTTTAACTGACATTTCCGGTGAACTTATCCCTGCTGCAAATCTTGCAAATTCAGCAGGCATTTGTTTTGCAAGGTTAAATTCAATGCTTGCAGCAACACATGTTCCCGAGTGGTCAACATCAACTGCTATTTCTGCAAGTTTTCTGTCTATAAGGTTTGTCATCCTCATTGAATGATCCTGTAGATATTTGTCCCTGAAATATGCGGAAATTTCTTTGTTTGGCAAATCCCCGAATTGCTGTGTAATGTTAAATGGTGAGTAGAGTGTATTAATGGTGTCTTTTAATATTCCGGTACTGGAAAGCCCCTGCGCTCTCGGAGTTGTCGCAATTTTATAAAGGTTATCAAGCACAGTCGAACGGTCATTGGAATTTGAATTAAGCAAAATTCCCTGTTTCAGCATAAGTTTTACTGTTTTTTTTGTGTCTTTGTCGAGGCTTTTTAAAACAGTATTGTATTTATTTTTTTCGTCTTTTCCTTCAAGTCTTGTTCTCAAAGGTGATGCTGTTAAAGTTTGATTATACGGAACATAGTTTACAGGATTTGCAGTAAATGATAGAGCCTTTGCCGGTGCTGTATTTTTTTTCTCCGACACGGCATCAGCCTTAACACAATTTATTGTGTTATAATTGTATTGTCGAAAATCGGGATTAATTGAATACACCATTTTCACTCCACTACTAACTATTATAATAAAAAACAACAGCCTTTAAAAGTTGCTATTGTTTTTGGATTTATGTTAAAAATGTAACGAAAACCAGAGGAAGTATTGAAAGATTACAAAGTCAAACCGTTAACAAAAGACCAGATTTTAATATCCTTAGATAGACTCACAAGATTTAAATATACGGAAGAAAAGTACCTGAGGGTATTCAAGGATATTATTTTATCAAACATGATTAATCCGAGGTTTAAGCGTCATCAGCTTGATGTGATGGATTACTCGGAGCTTACGAAACTCGCAGAATACGTGATTAATTCCTCGCTAGGAGTTGATTGCAATAGCGGGGACGATTTTTTTATAAATAATGAATTAAAAGAGTATGAAAATTATCTGTTTAACCTTGATAATGATGTGCAAAAGCTTCTTGATAATAAGATAAATTACGTGGCGGCAATGGAGTTTATTGGTGAAGATGCTCCTCTTAATTTAAAGTGGCTGAAGTCTCTTGCTGCCTGTTGTGATGCGCGTCAAATGCGGAATTTACATGCTCTCCGTTTCCCTCTGGAAAAGGTTATTATTTGTGAGGGGATTACGGAAGAAATACTCTTGCCTGAATTTGCGCGTATTTTAGGGTACGATTTTGATAAAAACGGAGTCTATGTAATATCGGCAGGCGGAAAAAATCAGGTTGTGAAGGCGTTCTACCGTTTTTCGGAAATTTTGAAACTCCCAATATTTGTACTTCTGGATAAAGATGCAGTGTCAAATTCTATGGAAATTCAGCCTAAATTACGTTCCACTGACAGAATTTATCTTTTAAAAAGCGGTGAATTTGAAGATATACTTCCGGTACCTCTCGTAGAAAAAACGCTGAACTTTGCAACAAAGAATATATCACTGCCTTTGCCTGAGCATATAGAATCCGGTCATACCGTTGAATTTTTGGAAGATTTCTTTAAAAAAAGAGGAATGCACGAATTTAAGAAGGCAGAATTTGCGGAAATGGTGAAGGAAAATCTCTCAGATTCTCTTGAGGTTTCCGATGAAATAAAAAATGTAATAGAAGCCGTCAAAAATCTTTAGCTTTTTATTTTTGGGACAAACTTACATTATTGACGTATGTTTTATTACGCGATATAAAATACAAGATTAATAATAAAATCCGCAATCAGCATATAAATAGTGGAAAGGATTGCCGCCTGAGTGGTAGAAGTTCCGACTTCTTTTGCGCCGCCTTTTGTTTCGTACCCCTGTGTTGCACAGACCAGAGAAATAACTACTCCGAATACAGAAGCTTTTAAAAGACTTATATAAATATCTTTAGTAGCAAGCCATGACCATACAGAATACATATATCTTTCAGGGTGAAGGTCAATTGTAATATTAGAAACCAGTAAACCGCCAGCAACCCCGATAACTTCAGCAAGAAGCACCACCATAGGAACCGTTATTGCCGCAGCTATAATTCTAGGAGTGAAATAATACCCTACAGGATCAACCTTTAAAGTTTTCATTGCATCAACCTGAGAGGTTACCTGCATATTGGCAATTTCCGCAGAAATAGCAGTACCGGCGCGCGCTCCAATTGCAAGTGCGACAAAACCCGGGGCAATTTCTCTTATCATAACGATTGCAATTGTTCCCCCGATATAAGCTTCCGCGCCTGTCATAAGGAATTGTTTTGCAACCTGTATTGCGATAACTGCCGCTGCAATAAATGCTATAATCAAAGAAATCGGCAGAGAATCATAACTTATTGACGCAGCCTGTGCAATCACTGCATCAAACCGTAATTGCCCCGTAAACAGGTACTTTAGACTCCTTATTAAATTTTGAACACAAAGCCCGAGAAATTTTATCATAATATCCTGAAAAATCGGCGGGAACGGTTAATTCCCGCCTTAAAAAGTTTAATATACCGGCATGCACCAGTGTTTATATTTTGCAACCTTACCTCTGACTACATCAAAGTAAAGTTTTTGAAGTTCTTTTGAAATCGGACCGACCTTACCGTCGCCTAAATCTCTGTTATCAATACTTACGATAGGGCTGATTTGAGCGCCTGTACCGCAGTAGAAAGCTTCATCAGAGATATAAAGCTCTGTTCTGTCGATTGCTCTTTCTTCGGTTTCAATTCCGAGGTCTTTTGCAAGTTCAATAACAGTATTTCTTGTAACTCCGACAAGAATGTTATCTGTTTTCATTGTTGTAACGAGTTTTCCGTTTTGAACAAGGAAAAGATTCATAGCGGAACCTTCCGTAACCTGACCGGCTTCATCAAGAACAACAGCATCATCAAAGCCCGCATTATGCGCATCTGTCTTAATCAATGCAGCATTAGCGTAAGACCCTGCAACTTTTGCTCTCGGCGGAATTGCATTATCACTGTTTCTTCTCCAGCTTGATACACAAACTTTTAACCCTTTTGATGTGTCAATATAATCGCCCATCTTATTTGAAATAATCATATAGGAATCTTCATTATCATACAAGCCAGGTCCAACTTTTTGTGCTGATTTGTATAATGTCGGACGCATATAAGCATCCTGTTTATACCCGTTCTTTTTCAATAACTCTACAGTATATTTACAATGTTCTTCTACTGTATAAGGACTTTTCATGTACATAATTTTTGCACTTCTGAGAAGTCTTTCGTAGTGCTCAGGGGCTCTAAAAACATACAACTGTTTTTCTTCATCGTTCCAGTAAGCGCGGATACCTTCGAAAACAGCAGTACCGTACAAAAATCCGTGAGTTCTGACAGGAATCATTGCCTTATCGGCTTCTACCATCTTCCCGTTCATAAAATAATACTCTGTCATAATTCCTCCTTAATAAAAATATTATTTTTACTATACCATAAAATAACAATTAAGGAGAGAATATTTACATAATATTAAAATCTGCTACTTTTTAGTTAACTTTGCGACCTGAATAAACTTTTTGGCATCGTTAATAGGGATTGCAAAACCGATACCGATATTGGAAATATTATTATCAGGGTTGTAAATAGATTGATTAATCCCGATAACTTCACCCGACGTGTTTAATAATGGTCCGCCCGAACACCCCGGGTTAATTGCGGCATCCGTCTGGATTTTATTTTTTGCATAATCAATTCGAGAAATTATTCCCTGTGTGAGAGTTCCTGCAAATCCAAACGGATTTCCTATTGCAAGTACCTTCTGTCCGACTTTAATATTCTCTGAATCTCCAAATTTTATAGTCTTTAAAGGTTGTTTTGGCTGAATTTTTAAAAGCGCAAGGTCGTTATTTTTCCCCATTTTTGATACTACTTTTGCTTTATAAAGCTGTCCGCCAGAGGTCTTAACCTCAATATCGACACCCCCTTCCACAACATGCGAACCCGTCAGGATTAGTCCGTCTGGTGTCACAATACAGCCGGTACCTGCTGAAACGCCGTCATCAAGCTGGGCTTCTATCGCAACAATTGCAGGATTTATAGCCTCGTAAACAGATATACTGATTTGTTCGTCAGCTGTATAATTAGCACTAAATACAGGCGTTATTAACGTGAAACTTAACACTGCCATAGCTGTTACTAATATTATTCTGATAAACATAACTTTTTCCCCTTTATAAATACATTATTTCAGTTTTAAGCCGTTTCGCACCCTCCGCATAAAAATTTTTGTGGTCTGTTATTGAAATTATTAAAATTTTAATGTATAATAACTCTCAAAAGTTAATGTTTAATTAACCTCAGATTATAGAAGGAGAAAAAAATGAGCAGAATTGATTCTTTCAAAAAAGACTTAGAAGCTAAAAAAGCTGTAAAAATTATCGCAGGTATTGATAACTTCGATATTGAAAATATTAAAAAAGTTGTAAAATCCGCAGAACAAGCAGGCGCAAGCGCTGTTGATATCTGTGCAGATGCTGATATCGTTAAAGAAATCAGAAGTATGACTGATATGCCTTTGTTTGTATCTTCAATTGTTCCGGAAGAACTTGCAAGAGCAGTTGAACTCGGCGCTGACGCTATTGAACTCGGAAACTTTGATGTTTTATACAAAAAAGGTGCATCTTTCTCAAGAGAAGATGTTCTTGCACTTGTTAAAAGAACTCTTGAAATCATTGACGAAAAAGTATTCTTCAGCGTAACAATCCCTGGTGAAATTTCTGTCGCTGACCAGATTGAACTCGCAAGAGAATTGGAAGCTATGGGCATTGATTTAATCCAAACAGAAGGTCACTTCTCAAAAGAACAGGCTGAAGGCGTCAGAGGATTAATGGAAAGAGCTGAACTTACACTTTCTAACACAATTGAACTTTCAAGAAATATTGAAATGCCTATTATGACAGCTACAGGCATCAACCCGACTACTGCACCTTTTGCTTTCGCTGCAGGCGCAAGCGCAATCGGATGTGGTTCTTGCATTAATAAAATGAATTCAGAATTATCAATGATTGCAACTGCAAAACAACTTGTTGAAATTGCATCTAAAAATGCTGAAAAAGTTGCAGCTTTGGTTTAATTTTTAACTAATATAAAAGCAGCCCCTTATGCACATAGTGCTGGGGCTGTTTTTATGTAGATATGAAAGTTTTTATTTCTTACTGACAAAAAGCGCGTCAAATTCACTCCGGCTGCAAGATTTTATCATTTCAAACAGCTTGTAATTTGTTAACTGTGTATATATTTTTTTATCAAGATCTTTTTTCTCAGCTTCTATTAAACGAACTTTCATCTCTTTATAAAATTCATCTTTTAAAGCTGCAGGACATAAGGTATATGCTTCTACCGATAAATTATATTTGTACTGGAACAGGGCGTATTTATAACGTTCATACTGTCCGGCTTTTTCAATTTCATTCTCTATCATATCAAGTATTTTAAAAGCATCGAAAACATGTTGTTTCATAATTAAAGAAGAAACAGAACCCTTGTCATCCAGTCTGTATCTGTAATATACATTATCTGTCATAACGATACTCTTTGCTTTTAGAGCAGAAGTTACCCAGAAATAATTATCTTCATACTTTTTGACATCAGGAAACTTAATATTATTTTCTTCTATTAGTCCGCGGCGGAATATCTTATTACAGACACTGAGATTACGTGAAAATGGTCTTATACAGTCGTCAAATGTGTGTATTGCATAATCAAACGAATGGTTCCGCCAGTCCTCATATTCAAAAAATCTACCCTCTATTAAATCGCTCAATCTTGGATTATAAAAACAAGCATTAAACATAAAAATGTCTATATCACGGTTCGCTTTATCCAATACATTGAGAAAAACATCATACAAGTCAAGCAAGACCCAATCGTCAGCATCTATAAACGATATATAATCCCCGGCGGCTTCCTCCAGACCTCTGTTTCTCGCCGAACTAACCCCGCTGTTTTGCTGTTTAAAAACTTTGAAGCGGGAATCCTTCTCTCCGAACCATTTTAAAACACCTGAACTTCCGTCACTTGAGCCGTCGTCCACACAAATTACCTCAAGATTATCATAGGTCTGGTATCTTAATGTGTTCAAACATTTTTCCAAATATTTTATACTGTTATATACAGGAACTATCACTGATATTAATGGTTTATCCATATTTCACCACCGTATAAGTTTTTCTGAATTCGTCGTAATTCATATCAAGAATTGCTTTATATACGTTCAGATTATTCCTATCAACATCAGACATTGCATAGCCGCTGTAGAATTCATAATCCAATTCCTTCGGAAATTCTTTTATTTTATTATAAAAACTTTCCTTTAAGTCATCTCTTATAATCCCTAAAGTTCTAACCAAATCCCTGATTGTAAGCAAATCAATTAATTGTTGATATTGTTCCCTGCAGCTTGAATTTTTGAAAAACATTTTCCGTAATTCACAAACCTTAAACATATCAAAATACTTTTTATCCTTCTGTTCCATTTCGGAGCCTTTTCTGTTTAAGTAATTGTAGTACAAAGCTTCCGGATAATAACTCATTCGTTTTGCTTTTGTATAAACTTCCGCCCAAAACGGAACATCTTCCATTATTAAATTTTTGAACGGAATATTCTTTATTAAATCTGTTCTGTATAACTTGGACCATGCAGTTTCGCTTATTGCCGGATATACAACAGGCGGAAGCGTTTCGATGGAAAAGGTTTCATCTTTATAATTTTGTTTTAAATAATCACATGATAGATACTGCTTCGTATTATTTTTTAAATCTTCACCGAAATACTCAAATATAACAAGATCCGACTCAAGTTTTTCCGCATAATTATAAAGTCTTTCGCAGGCAATTGTCGAAATTTTATCATCACTGTCTACAAACAAGGTATATTTACCACATGCAGCTTTAATACCTGCATTACGGGCTGAAGAAAGCCCTCCGTTTTCTTTATCTATAATCTTCACTCTTCTATCAAATTTGCGGTATTGCTGAATTATTTTAAGCGAATTATCGGTTGAGCCGTCATTCACGCATATCAATTCCACGTCATTTAATGACTGCGAAAGGATACTATCCAGACATCTTGAAATATATTGTTCTACATTATATACAGGAACTATAACCGAAATTTTTACCATAACGTATATAATACTATAATTTTGGAACTTCCGCAACTAGTAAAGTTTCAAAAAGTTTATTTTCAGGCGGACATATTATTCTGAAGGTGTAGCCCAAATTCCAGGACTCTATTATAGGTTTTATAAAAAGATAATCCTCAGGTTTGTGGTAAATACTTATTAAAAGTGCAGGTTTTTGCGATTTAATAGTTTTTTCCGCACCTTTCAAAAAAGATTGTTCAAAGCCTTCAATATCTACCTTTATAAGCCCGATATCCAGATCTTTTTCTTCTGCAAAAGAATCCAGCGTGCGTGAAAGTACAAAATCTTCCGAATTATCTACAATTTCCACCATTGAACTCTGACCGGAAAGACAGAGTTTTTCATTATCTTTTTCGCCTAGTGCACAATAAACAGGCTCTATATTTTCAATATGATTAAGCGTAATATTTTTTTTCATTTTTTTTAAATTATCTGCCGACGCTTCAAACGAATAGATTTTTTTATCCGTGTATTTTGAAAAAACAAGTGCTGAGTCACCGATAAATCCGCCGACATCTATAATATCCTTATCGCGGATTTTATCGAGAGTTTTTAATTCATCAATACTGTGCCTGTGATAAAAAACACTCGGCTCAAAATGATTTGAACTTAATACATAATTCTTATAAACATAGAACCCGTCAAAAGTCTGCTTAATTTGTCCAAAAAAATCACGCCGCACCGTATCTGCAAAAACGGGATCCACCATAAATTTTTTCTGAAACGAATATATTTCATCTAACGTCACATCGTGTTTTTTTACAAGCGAATTATATGACTTATAAATATCAACTATTTTGTCAACTTCTTTAACACTTTCGCTATCCAGACCGTTAATCAATCTTTCATAATCTGATTTAAAATAATCTGCATCAAAATCATAGCCGCGGCTTCTTGTGTATTTTGATACAAAATTAAAGCTTTTCACAAGCGGAAGAGTTTTTTCGGTAATTTCCTCTGAGATATCAACTTCCAAATTCGGGAACATTTCTTTGTTTATCATAAGTAAAATTTTACAACTTTTAATACTATTCGTCAAATGAAAAGAGGGACCAAAAATCCCTCTTTGTAAATGGAGTTTGAATTAAGATATGAAAATTAATTACCTACAAGCCTCAAGGCTTCTTCAAGTAATTCTTTGTTGGAAGATATGAGTTTATTTGAGATTTCAAGCTGTAATTTTGCCATCTGGAAATAAGAAATATTCCCTTTAAAATCGGCGTTTGACATCTCTAATAAGCCTGAACGGATTGAACCGTAACCCAATAGAGGTTTTCCGGATTCTTCTGTTTCTACATATTGTCCGTCTTTGAATTCATACAAGCCTGCTGCATTGTGGAAGTTTCTTGTTGTAATTCTATACAGCGGAACCGTACGTTTGCCGTTGTCGGCTTTTCCGTAGATTGTGCCATCCTCTTTTATTTCAAAGTCGTCGTATTTACCAAGATATTTACCGTTATTCGGGTCAATCCACATTTTTATGTTTGTTGTCGGAATATCAAGGGCACCGCCTTTCAGGGCTGTTTCCTGATAAAGGTCTGCGGAGATTGTTTTTGTCCCCTGCATAATTTCACCCTTATCATTCAAAATGTAGCCCTGAACGGTATTTCCATTTCTGTCACGGTAAACACCTTCCCCGTCAAATGTAAATTCTCCCAGACGAGTATAAACACTCTTGCCTTCAGGAGTTTTCATCAGGAAAAAGCCTTTGCCTTCAAGAAATAAGTTATCGTTTGAAGTACCCGGAGTAGATTTTCCCTGACTGATTTTTTTGTCGTAGTCATCGGATATTGCTCCGCCCAAAAAGGTTTTAAAATTAACCTGTTTTTCCCTGAAACCCGGTGTATAGATGTTAGTCATGTTATCCGCAATAACATCCATCCAGTTGGTTGTAGATTTCTGGGTATTCAGCGCAGTAATAAATGAATCATTCATTATTTTGCTCCTTATTATTTTTGTTTTGTTTTTCTCTTTCCTGACGGGATTTTGAGTAATTTAAATCACCGTAAGCGATATTTTCTTCATTAAATCTTTGTTTAAGAAAATCTATATTATTTCTGAGATATGCTTCAACAGCTTTATCACCGGGGATAAAGTTTGCGTTGATTTTCCCTTCTTTATCCACCTGCAAAATTACTGAAACATCTTTGTCAAAATCAATTCTGAATGGTTGGTGGGTTTTGGCGGACTCCTGAAGATTAGCAATCAAAGCTGCGGTAGCTTTTGCTGTAGACTGAGCCTGCTGGACGTTTCCGCCATTCAATACCTTTTGGAATTCAGCCGCAACGCTTTTGGCAGACATATCTGTTTTATTCACCAAATCCGAGAAAAATTTTGCATCACTATCCGACATTTTTATAGAAGAATAATCTACGGACGGCGAAATACTTGCGATTTCAGCGCGGGTTGTCGCAGTCATAAGATTTACGGCATTGAGATTAAACTGACCGCCGTTTTTGAGCATAAAAGATTTAACCTGATCAGAAAGGGCGGCGTAGTCATCTCCCTGAGCTTCCGCCATAGAAACCTCTCCTTTTAACGGTTGTTTAGACTCATCAGAGGCAGCGTCTGCTTTTGCATCAGTCTTTTCTTCCTGCTTATCAGCAGAAGGCTTTTCTTCTTTTTTCTCAGATTTAGTATTATCTTCTTTTTTAGATACCTCTTCTGTTTCCGACTCCTGTTCTGTTTGTTGAATATCTTTTGTATCCTCAGCTTCAGACGCCTTTAATTCATCCTGAAAAGAGGATTTTTTCTCTGACGTACGAGAAGTTGACGTGGATTTTGAGGCTGTAATCCCGTTACTTCCGAAAATTGCTGTTGCTGCTGTTTCTACATTTATCATTTTTATTAATTACCCTCCATCCAGTTCGTGAAGCTGCCGCATAATTTCTTTTTCTTCTTCTTCGATTTTTTCAAGGTTTTGCCTGTAAAACCTTGTTACACCGAGTTCCGAAAAAGTTTTCAGTTCAGCCGCTTTTTCTTCTGCAATATAGGCTTCCCTGTTTTTTTCTTTATGCTTTTCAAGAACCTTTACACCCTGCTCAAGCTTGACGAGTTTTTCTTTTTCTATATCAAGTTTTCGCTGAGCTTCTACACGGATTTCTTCTAATTTTTCCGCCTTGTCCCATAGGTGAACGAGGTAATTATCATACGCTTCGTACATCATAGGGTCAGCGTGACGCATGTTCTGCTTTGTAGCCTCTATCTCTTCGTTATTTTTTCTTATATTCTCTTCCGCTATAAAGACTGCCTGCTGTGCTTTTTGAACAACTAATAATTGTTCTTCTTTTTTGCGAATTCTGAATTCTAAGACTTTTTGTAATCTGTAACGAAAAGGCATTTTAGACTATACTTTCTTGTGATTATTATGTTATATAACCGCAAGTTCAGAAACATCTAAACGTATGATATATTTAATGATAAAAATCAATTAGTCAATAATATGAACGCCTGTACCGGAACTGATTTGTTCATCATGATGATACCAGCCGTTTATACTTTCATAGTCAGTTTGTTTCCCGTTAAGAGAATTAGTATCATCATCCCAGTAAGGATTAACCTGCGGGGTAACTCCTGTCGGCGTACCTGTGAAAAATGTACTTATTCTATTGAATAACCCGCCTGTACCGCCGATATTTACGCTATTATAACCATATCTGTTTCTATACCTCGGATTATCGTAGGGTCTGTCGTAAATAGGTCGCGGGTGTCTGTGATAATTTCCACGGTGCGGTCTGTGACTACGAAAATGGCTGTTGTATATGCTAGGATTATAAGCAGGACGTCCAGGCGAATATGTTGTGACATATCTTGTTGCGAATGCTCCGTTTATGGAAAATATAACTCCTATTAATAATACTAAAGATTTTTTCATAATATACTCCTCTGATTTTTGAAAAGTTTACAACAGGGTGAGAGAATTTTCATTAGACCCTAAGGCGATATTTTATTTAAAAATATTAAATAGTTAACTGTTATAAAAAAATAGATTATAATAAGAATATGAAAAAGAAAGTTATTGCATATCTGCACACACACTGGGATAGAGAATGGTACAGAGAGTTTGAAGTTTTCAGACTAAGACTTTTAAGAGTTTTTGATAACGTTCTTGAAATGCTTGAAAACGCTTCAATTCCTTGTTTTTATTTTGACGGACAGGTTGCGGCGCTTCTTGATTATCTTGAATTAAGACCTGAAAAAGAACATCAGGTCAGAAAATTTATCAAAGAGAAAAAACTATTTATCGGACCTTTTTATACACTTGTGGATGAACTTTTAACCGATAGAACAGCTTTTAAAAAAAATCTTGAAATCGGGCTTAAAATCTCACGGGATTTCGGATGTGAAGATTTTATCGGATACCTTGCTGATACCTTCGGGCACAGCAAAAATATCCCGCCAATCTTAAAAGAATTTGGTATTGATAAATGTATGGTCTGGCGCGGATGCGGGGATATTCCGTCTGAATTCAAATTTAATGGAGTTGATACTGTTAATCTTATCCGCGGGTATTTTATGGACATTTTTTCAGCCCCGATGACAATTGAACAAAAAGCAGAATGGATGAAAGGAAACCTTGATAAAATCGCCGCAAAATCATCAAATGTTCTTTTGCTTCCTATAGGCGCCGACCATCTTGGTGTTGAACCCGACATCGCAGATCAGATAGAAAAAGTTAACGGGCTTTTAGACGATTACAAAATAACTCTCGGCTCCCCGTTTGATTATTTCGAACTTGTAAAAGATAATTTTAAAAATTTCGAGTGGAACGACGAACTCCGTGACAATTCAAAAACCTTCATCCTGCCCGGAAGCTATTCTGCCAGAACGAAAATCAAACAGCTTAATACTGAGGCTATATACAGGCTTGATTTTGCAAACCGGATACAAAAACACTACGGCTCAAGGTACGACAGCGTAATTGAATATGCCTATAAACTACTATTACAAAATCAGGCACACGACGGAATTTGCGGCTGTTCAACCGATGCAGTCCATAGAGAAAACATCACCCGCTACGAAAAAATTCTTCAAATAGCGAATACTATTGTTGAAGAATTAAGATTAAAGCATAATTTTAAAACTCCTGTAATAGAAAGCCCGACACCATTAGAAGGCTACGAAATCATAGAAACGCATAAAGGCTTTGATAATAAAATTCTGTATGATACACAAAAAATTCCTGTAACAGAGGATTTGACAGACATTTATACATTACGCAAAAAGCCTGAAAGCCTTACAAATATTAATTTACAAATAAAAGACGTTAAACTCTTCGCCGGTAATATTCAAATAGAATTTGTCCGCCGCGACGATCTTGGCGACACTTATAACTTTGCGCCGCGTGAGGATGATTACGGCGAAGTTGCGAAAGTATTTGAAATTAGCGATAACACAATCAAAACAAGCTTTTTCAACGTCGAATTCTACAAAACCGAAACCCTTATTAATTTTAAAATTAAATGGAATAATAATTTAACGGATAAACTCTGGCAGGTTAGGTTTAGCCTTAAAAAACCTGTTACTGAAACATTTTCGGAAGATATGAATTCAATAATCAAGCGAAAATTTGACCCTGATTACGACATGCGTAAAAACCTTCCGAAAACCCGCGGTATTGAAACAAAATCCAACTTTGCTCCGATGCAGAGATATGTGGGTGCGCATGGGTTCGGAATTATCACAAAAGGACTCACAGAATATGAAGTATTCCAAAATTCGCTTGCAATAACAATTTTACGCAGCACCGGAATTATTTCAAACCCGAAAAATCCTGCCCGTTCAACCCCTGCAGGTCCGCCGCTTCCGGTGCCTGAAGCACAGCAGATAGGACCAAACACTGCAGAATTTTCTATAGGATTTTTCTCTCCGGAAGAAGCTGAAAACAGAATTTTAGAAGTCTTTCCTCAGGCTGTTTTTGAGGATTAGTGTTAAGAAGTGTAAAGAAATAATGTTGATATAGCAATTATATATTCCAAAAATACTTTATTAATATGTAAACAATATCGATTAAATAAACACGAGACATAAAACACACACTTACTAACTACACTACCTACTACACACTAACCTTCTACACACACGAGGAATTACAAAAAGAATTCCAAACTCTATCGAAAGATAGGGTTTTTTATTATGTTTATTTTTGAAATCATTCTATTACGAAATGTAACAAAATAAATCAGATATAGCAATTATATACTTCAAAAATACTTTACTTATATGTAAGCAATATCGATTAAATAAACACGAGACATAAAACACACACTTACTACTACACTACCTACTACACACTAACCTTCTACACACACGAGGAATTACAAAAAAGAATTCCAAAACTCTATTGAAAAATAGAGTTTTTCTTTTTTATGCCAAAATTTTACAATATTTTTGCTATTATTAATAAAAAAATCAGCCATTAAGCAATACGTCAAAACCCGCGTCTTTATACATTCTTAATATGTAAGTGCTTGACCTTTTTTGAAAAAAGTATTCTAATAAGATACGTGGAATATTTTTACAAAGAAGAAAGAGGACTACATGAAAGAATTTATGCACACAAGACTCGACAACAAAGAGTTTACCAATGACGAAATCAAAAGCTTGATAAAAGAATACAATATCAAGTTTATTAAATTACAATTTGTCGACATAAACGGTCAGGTTAAAAATATGACCATTCCGTCGCAGCACATCGAAAAAGCATTGAATAATGAAATCATGTTAGACGGTTCTTCTATTAAAGGTTTCAGAAGTATTGAAACTTCCGATATGTTTTTCCACCCTGACAAAAACTCTTTCCAGATTTTACCGTGGAGAGAACACGACGGAATACATTCCGCAAGATTAATCTGCGATATTTATAATGCGGATGGCACTCCGTTTGAAGGCTGCCCTAGATGTAACTTAAAAAGAGTTATGAAAGAAGCGGAAAAAATGGGATTTTCCATGAACGTAGGACCTGAAGCGGAATTTTTCCTGTTTGCAAAAGATAAAGACGGAAATGTGACAACTACGACCCAAGATAGAGCAGGATACTATGATGTAGGTCCTGAAGATTTGGGTGAAGATGTGAGAGCGGATATTGTTCTTACGCTCCAGGAAATGGGATTTGATATTGAAGCATCCCACCATGAAGTTGCAGACGGACAGCATGAAGTTGATTTCAGATACGCGGATATTCTAACTGCGGCTGATAACGTTGCTACTTTCAAGATTGCAGTGAGGGCAATTGCGGCAAAACATAATCTCCACGCAACATTTATGCCGAAACCTATATATGGAATTAACGGTTCCGGCATGCACTGTAACGTTTCGCTATTTAAAGACGGCAAAAACGCGTTTTATGATGAAAAAGCAGAATACCAGCTTTCAGATGTTGCGAAATATTCTATCGGCGGTATGTTAAAACACGTCAAAAGTATTACGGCAATCCTCAACCCGACTGTCAACAGCTATAAAAGACTTGTTCCGGGGTATGAAGCACCGGTCTATCTTGCGTGGTCTTTAGCAAACAGAAGTGCTCTTTTAAGGGTCCCGGCAAAACGCGGAAACGCAACAAGAGTGGAACTTCGCTCCCCTGATCCTGCCTGCAACCCGTATTTAGCATTTGCGGCAATCCTAGAAGCCTGCCTTGACGGAGTCAGAAACAAAATTGATCCGCCGGCTCCTGTTGAAAGCAACATTTATAAGTTAACAACAAAAGAACGCAAAAAACAGAGAATTGATTCCCTTCCGGGAAGTCTTGCAGAAGCACTCGATTTGATGGATAAATCATTAGTCGGACGCGCAGCACTCGGAGAACACGCGTTTAATGAATTTATGTCCGCCAAGAAAAAAGAATGGGATTCCTTTAGAACCTACGTTTCGCAGTGGGAAATCGACAGATATCTTGAAAGATATTAAACAGATTAAAAAGCCTCTCATAAAAATGAGAGGCTTTTTTTAAAGCCACGGATAATCCTCAGGAATTTTCCAGCCGTTTTGTTCAATCAACGCAGCACATCCCCAACGTTCCCCTTTATTCGCAGAGTAACACTGATTTTTTAAGCCTTTTTCGGAGCCACCTGAATAACATGGAACAACCATTTCCTTATCACTCAGATATAAAAATAAAAACTGATTAATTCCGTCATACTGCCCATAGTCACATTTGGAATAATCTAAACAGAAGAAAATATACATATTTGCCCTATCAGGAAATTCCTCTGACGGAGATGAAAAATAGCTGTTAAATCCGCTGCCGTCTAAAAAGGCTACTCTATAGTATGCACTATCTTTTTCTGGACCTTCTTCTTTTAGCAGTTTAATATATTTTGTTATATAGGTTTTATACCACTCCGTGATATAAGCACTGTTGTTTGCCTCTGTTCCGAATTGATTTTCCAGCGGGATTTCGCCATATTCAGCAATGGAGGATTTTATTGCCTGATTCATAATCGAATAAAATTTTTCAAGCTTTGTTGCGACAACCTGCCTTCTATACTTTTTGATAACTGTCGGCAGGGTCATCGCAGCAACAACGCCAATTATCCCAAGCGTTATAAGAACCTCTGCCAGCGTAAAACCAGATTTAAATGAATTTTCTACAGGTGCCATATTTTCTCCTATATGTCACTAATAGTGACAGTCACTACCAGTAACATATCATAGAATAAAATTATGTGCAAGGATTTTAAAAAAGCATTAGGACAAAATTTGCGAAAAATCCGGACGGGCAAAGCGTTAACACAGGAATACCTGTCGCTGGAATCGGGAATTTCCCGTTCACATATCGCAATGATTGAGGCAGGAAAACGTGATGTTACCATAAGCGCATTGTTTAAAATTTCGCGGGCAATGAATGTTACGCTTGGTGAAATTTTGGACTTTGATAATTTAGATGATTATAAATTTGACGTTGAAGAACTGTATAAATAATTTCTAGAGTCCGTTAAGGTAGTCTGTTAATTCCCTCATTGAATAAATATTTTGAATTACAAAGAATTCTTTGCCGGTTTTATCTTTTACGTAAGAAAGCGTCTTGCCGTCAAGAAAATCTTCGCTATAAGGTCTGAGCATTACAGAAGGGATTACGACAAAATCACCGGATTTATCTTTCAGAGCGGCAATCAAATCGTCAGTTGTAATTAAGCCCGCAACAGTAATATTCTGCCCCCAGTAATTTGATTTGACTGGAACGACTTCCGTTGTAAGATTTTTGATTTTAGAAAGTTTTTTACAAATTTCATCAAGGGCGGTTTTGGCAGCATAAGAGGTTGCAAAAATAATTTTCAACGGCTTTTTGACCGCGCTTGGAAGTTTTAGGGCTTTAAAATCCTCCAGCAGGCATCTTATTGAACCTACACCGTCTTCTAACTGCGAAAAGTTTCCATAGTATTTCGCCGGCGGAATTTCTCGCTCTGCCAGAAGAAAAAATTCATCCGAGCAGCAAACTCTTTTGTATTTTGAAGCGATTTCAAGGGTTTCTACAGCGCATGTCTTATCTACCTGTTTTAAATTCTCAGTACGAAACTGTGTAACCCCGACAGGGACTATCGCAACGGATAAAACAGTATTTTTCAATTCCGCAAGGTCTGATAATGTCCGCTCAAGTTCCGCGCCGTCATTATACCCAGGACACAGCACAATCTGCGCGTGAAACGGGATTTTATTCTTCCTGAACCATTTTAAATTTTCTAAAGCCTTGCCGGCATTCGGGTTTCTAAGCATTTTTGAGCGCAGTTCAGGATTTGTCGTGTGAACTGAAACATAAAAAGGTCCGAGGTGCATTCTCTTGATACGCTCCTTATCTTTTTCCGTAAGGTTGGTGAGCGTAATATAGGTTCCCTGCAAATAAGAAAGCCTGTAATCATCGTCTTTTACGTAAAGAGTTTCCCGCAAGCCTTTCGGCTGCTGGTCTACAAAGCAGAAAATACATTTATTCAAACAAGGTTTTACCCTGTCGAACACAGCACTTTCAAATACGATACCCAGATCCTCATCGTAATCCTTTTCAAGTTCAATAACTTCAATATCCCCGCTTTTCTTTTTAACCTCAAGCGTCAGAAAATCACTTTTGCAAAAGAAATTGTAATCAATCATATCCTGCATTTTGTTTTCGTCGATAGATACAATTTCGTCGCCTGATTCAATTCCGAGTTCTTCCGCAATAGAACCTTCCAGAACTTTATTAACTATTGCGCTCATTATCTTTTTCAAACCCTTCTATAATTGTGATTAAATTTGAATACTCGCAAATCGTGTTATCTAAAAGAATTTTTTCGTAAAAATTCTTTTCCGTGTATTCATCATTCAAAATCTTTTCGGCACAGATTTTAAAACTCATTGCAAGAGATTTCAAATCAAAGAAAAGCTGTTTTTTTTCTTCATAATCTAAAAATTCTGCACATGAAAGCTTTATTTTGGCATTAGTAATAAATTGGACAGGATTATCGCTCAATTTTTCCAGCGTGAGCCTTTTCAATTCCTGAAGCCCTTTTTTGGTTGCGAGATAATACACAGAAAGCTTGCCGCCGTCAGACATCATCTTGCGGGTTGAGAGAAAGTCATTGAATTCTAACCGCCGCAAAGCAGGCTTCAACGCGCCGAAACTCGGACGGGTATAAACCCCGAATTCACTTTCTATACCCTTTTGAATGGCATACATTGTGAATTCCCGTTTTGATACCATATATAAAATCAGCAAATCAATCATAAATTTAAAATAGCATAAATTTATTTAATATTCAAAAATCTCAAAAAACTTTTGACAGCACCTGCTTTATCATGCCTGTGCGGAACATTTGCCTCCGGATAATATTTTTCGTAATTTCTAATGATATTATCCGGAAGATTTTCGCCGCGCTCAAGCGTTTGGGAAATCATTTCGATATATTCATCCTGCTCTTCACGATACATAATATCACGGCGCCTCAAATCCTCATCCGCTTCATAATGCACAAGCGCATGGTATGCCGCCTCAATACTTTTATCGCCGGTATCAAACGGAAAATTTTTAACAGCCTCGCCAACGGTTAACGCTCCGATTAAAACTTTTCTGAGCAAAAGCGCAACGTACTCTCTGTTATTAAATTCGTCAGTCATAATTATATTACTAAATCAAATTCTTTTTCCACAAATCTGATAAGGCTTGCATAATCCGAATCAAAGAACTGCTCTGCAAGTTCTTTAACAGAATCCTTTGCCATTTCATGTCTATTCATTGTGGCTTTATAGAAGAATTTTTTACCAACCTTATAACGCACAAGAATACTTTTCACGGTCAATCTGTCCATAACCGTTTTGATAGTAGTGTAAGCTCTTTCTATACCATTTTCTGATAAGTCGTCCACAACATCCTGAATAGAAATATCTCTATCCTCATACTCGGATGTCATTCGCCAAATTGAGTTTAAAATGTCAATTTCTAACTTACCGCACACCATATAATTCCTCTACTTTCTTTTCTGACTAACTACTAATATTGTAACATAACCTTTTGGAATTGCAAGCTGTTACTAATGTTTATTTACAATTCCGCATCCAGAATATCCGGAACTTTTTTAAAACTGCTCCGTTTCGTTCTGACTTTATCATTTTTTTTCTTTGTTTTGGCTGAAACTTTTCTGTAAGCATTATCAATTGAGATTTTTGAAAGAGGCTTTCTCGTTCTTCTGTCATAAAAAGTCAGCCAGAACTTACGGTTAATATTATCCACTGCGAAGGATATATGCCCGACAACCTTATCCCCGGGTTTTATCTGCTTAAACATAAGCTTTGTATCACCGAAAATTGACGGTCGAAATATCGCGTTATAATCGTTTACAAGAGCCAAATCCAGACCTGAGAATGTTTTATCCGACATGTTTGTAATCATAATTGTAAGAGTAATAGTATTAGCTTCACCGAAAGGATCTTCTTCATGCTTAATATCGCTTATCATAATATCAAGCCCGGGATAAAAAAGCTCATGCTGCATAAGGGCGGTTTCGCGATATACAGGGAGAGTGACAGAGGTATTAATCTTAACCTTTATCTCATCCCCCGGCGCGATTAAAACATCATGACCTTTTCTCATAAGGGCTGCACCAAGTCCTATTGCACCGCCTAAAGCGGCACCGCCTGCGAGAGTATAACCTTGAGATGCAATAGCGGCTTCAAGTCCCAGCCAATTTAAAGCCAGAAAACCGCCTACCGCGCCGCCAGCAAGAGTATATCCCAAATCCTGCGCAACAATTTTTGACGTCTGAACAACAGGATTAAGCTTTGTAGACATCCTGCCCTCTATCGGGATTTCCCTTCCGTCAGGCGTAATCAGATAATCAAAATCCAGCGAAATCTGAGCCGGTCGCCCTAGCCGTTTTGCTTCTTCTGTTTTTGAAATCCTTCCGTGCGCAATAGTTCCCTTAGGGATAAGTACGCCTGAATCTCCGGAAACATCATTTACTACTTCTGCAAAAAACTCATCACCCTCTTCGTTTATGTTTGAATCCAATACTTGTGATACAGTCATGTGAATAACGTCAGACCGTTCAAGCTTTTCAACTTCGCCTGTGAAAAGTTCACTCTGGAGCTTCTGCAGTTGATCTGTTTTCTCGGCATGACCTTCAAAGACCGGATCTGCAAGTACAGGGGCATTAAGAAATAAAAAAGATATCAATATAAACGAAGATATAACTTTTTTCATAACAGCATTATACAACACATAAAAACAATGCTACAAATTTACAAAATTACATGGTATAATAAAGCTTGATAATACAGCGGTCAAAGAAAAAGGAGAGAAAAATGGAACAACAAAAACGCTGGTATGATATTGACCCTACAGTCAGCAGAGCAGTTGCGGTATTGGAAACAGCGCCGGAAGAATTACAGGTAGTTTGCGCTGAATACGTGATAGACAGACTTAAAGATCTTGATTTTCCGATGAGTCTTGAGGAACAGTACCATTACATTCTCCGCCGCTGGTATGATAAAAACATAAAAGTTTCGCACGCAATGGAATACCTGAAACATGCACCGGACGAACTACGCCACGAACTCGCACTGGATATTATTGAACATATTGAAAAGAATTTAGATAAATAACTTACCAGTAAGCCATAGTTCCTTTTTCAAAAAGTTCAGCTCCATCCGGAGTCTCTGATTTTGACGGACGAACCCAGTATTCGTTGTAAACCAGCGATTTAAAAGAGGCATCCCATCTTGAGCCCTTTATACCAAACAGAAGTTGTGTAGCACCACCCATATGAACAGCTTTTTTACCCAGCGATTTACAATATTGAGCTAAAAATATACCATATGCACCGGCTCCAATTATAGCGATATCAAAATCAATCTCTTTAATATCTTCTTTCATCTTAGCCAGCGCCTCAAACCAGGTTTTATATTTGAGGCTATTTTTCGCCCGCCCGATACCTTGAACCGGTCTATATGTAATTAAATCAAATTCCGGCAGAACCTCCGGATTTTTAAATAGTTTTTCACGCTTTTCATATTGCTTTTTAATAGTTTCATCAAACGGATGTATTACGAGAACCTTTTTATCTTTTAACGCTGCAGACCAAGGTTTTTCATATAAAAAAGGAGAAGATATTGCTCTGATAGTAATTAAATCTGCATGCTGAAGGTATTTCTCAATAACTTTTATTTCAAATCGGTCACAGCGGCAGCTCATTACATCAACGTCTTTGAGTAAATCCAGATGCTCACAGGCAAAACGCGTCATATTATAATCATCCACAGGAAAGAATCCCGCAGTATTCGTAAACCAATCTTTATGCCATCTGTCATATTTCGGATTACCATTCTTAGAATTGAGCATCATACGAATAGTATCAAGTTCAAGTGTGCCAAACCGGCATATCATCTGCGGCTTACACGACAGAAGATGATTTTTAACAACGTCACACGCATCTTCAGCCTCATAAACAAACTTTTTCCCTATAACAAGTCTTGGAATATGCTTATTAGGATCAATAATAGATCTTTTCCCTCTTATAACATCAACCATAAACTGCAAAGCTGAACTACACATAAATATCTCCCATTCAAATAATTAATAATATATATAAATATAAATTAGCATAAATAAGAAAAATATACATTCTACTATGTAAATATATAGCTATCTGACTATTAAAAATGTTATGTTTCTTAACATCTAGCCAAAAGTTTTATTATATTGTTTAATAAAAGTATGACAGATGAAATAAATCGTAAGGTAACGAATATATTTTCCAGACACAACAAGTCTTTACCGCCCGCAACGGAAGAAAAAGTTAAGTTCTACGCGGGGTTCAATTATGTTCGGATTGACAGGGACACTAACGGGAATAAATTTAACCCGGAACACCTGTTAAAATATGCCAACGGCTGCCATTATATTGTCAGAGTTATGAGAGAATATAAAGGAGAAACCGTACTTTACAATTACGATGTACCAAACAATGATTTATTCAAATTTATAAAATCTTTTGAAGAAAATACTCTCGACGGAAAAATTATTGAAATCGAAAAGTATTTTCCTGATGAATTAGCTTAGCGGAAAGTAAATTTTATGGATTGTTTTTTTAGAGATTATCACGAAGCCTTATTTAAATGTAATAAGCCTTACCAGTACGTAGGCGGAGAATTTTTATCTTATAACAAGGATTTCGATAGTGCAAAAGTAAGGTTTGCATTTTGTTTTCCTGATAAATATGAAATCGGGATAAGTAATCTCGGGGTAAGGGTTTTATATGATTTAGTCAACCGGCATGAAGGGTTTATGGCGGATAGAGCATATGCGCCGGAACCTGATTTTAAGCCAAAAGAACTTTACGGACTGGAAAGTAAAAGAAGGATAAAAGATTTTGATGCGGTCGGGTTTTCGCTCCAATATGAAATGGCATATCCGACTGTATTAAAAATGCTTGAGATGGCGGGAATTCCGTATAAAAACGCTGACCGCACAGATGATGACCCGATAATTATAGCAGGCGGCCCTTGCGCATTTAACCCGCTGCCTTTAGCGGATTTTATAGACGTATTTATGATAGGGGACGGAGAGGACAGTATTATTGAGGTATGCGAAATTTTAGAAAAAACAAAGGGCATGCCGCGAGAAGAAAGAATTAAAGCATTATGCGAAAAAATCCCCCCTGCCGTGAGTTCGTCAAATAAACCCCTCCTCGAAATCAAAGATTTCGGTCCTCCCTCAAGGGGAGGACAAAAGCAGGTGCATCCTGATACAGGAAAACAAAGATCCGGAGGGTTTACTGAACAATCCGGACGCAGTGAAATTTTCCTCGCCCCTTGCGGGAGAGGGTGTCACGAAGTGACAGGTGAGGGGTTCAAAAATAGCGGACGATGGTCAAAACTCACAGGCGGCACGGTTACCAAACGGATTGCGCAATTAACTTACGAAACAGCCCTGAAATCTTATCCTATACCGTTTTCGTCATCGGTTCAGGATAGAGCTGTAGTGGAAATCAGAAGAGGCTGCGGAAGAATGTGCCGTTTCTGCCAGCCCGGACACGTGACACTTCCTATAAGAGAGCGTTCAGCAGAAGATATTATTAAAATCGCAAAAGAACTCGTTAAAAATACCGGTTATGACGAATATTCGCTTCTTTCGCTTTCTTCAAACGATTATGCGAATATAAATGAAGTTATAAAAGAACTTGCCATTGATTTTAATAAGAAAAAAATCTCCGTATCGCTCCCGAGCCAGCGAATTGACGGGTTTAACCTAGAACTTGCAAATCTTGTGCAGAGTGTAAGAAAATCCACAATGACACTTGCGCCGGAAGCAGGTTCCCAGCGGCTTCGCGACGTTATCAAGAAAAATATCACTGAAGAGATGATTTTAAATGCAGTTACAACGCTTTACGAAAACGGCTGGTCGAGGATTAAGTTTTACTTTATATGCGGACTTCCGACAGAAACTTTGGATGATATGGATGAAATGGCAGAACTTTTCAGAAAAATCCGTCACCGCTGCCGCATGATAAAAAAAGAAAAAGGGTTAACTCACGGCATGGAATTAACCTGTACGCTTTCGATTTTTGTACCGAAACCGTTCACCCCGTTCCAGTGGTGCCCTCAGATGAATTTAGACAAAGTCACCGAACACATAAAATATTTAAAAGAACAAGTTAAGACAATTAAGGGTGTAAAAATTAATTACCACGAAAAATACGTATCGCAGCTTGAAGCCGTCCTGACGCGCGGCGACGAAAGCCTTTGCAAGTACATAGAAGCTCTTTATAAAAAAGGCTGCTACCTTGATGCTTGGGGAGAATATTTTAATAAAGATATCTGGTATGAAACCGCGGAAGAACTCGGGATTAATCTTGCAGAACTTGCAGAAAAAGAGTATGACTTAGAAAAACCGCTTCCGTGGGATTTTATAAACATCGGTGTTGATAAAGAATGGTTCCAAAATGAATACAAAAACGCCCTCGCCCCTTGCGGGAGAGGGTGTCGCGAAGCGACGGGTGAGGGGTCACATATCGTTCCGACATGCCAGACCGGCTGCGTAAACTGCGGTGTTTGTAAGAATTTAAAAACTCATAAAGTTATGGCAAAACCGTATAAAGCCGCCGCTGATGCCTGCAATGACGTTGAGGCTAACTTTTCAACCAAAAGCACCCCTCACCCCTACCCCTCTCCCGCAAGGGGCAAGGGGAAGAGCAAAAAGCCGGATTGCTTTGCTGATGCTCATAATGACGTTGAGGTTACCCATATACAGCAAGTGGCAAAAGAACTTCACACGTCACCCCTCACTCTTCACCCGATAAAATTTCGCATCAAGCTTACCAAAACAGGAATTTTAAAATATTTCTCCCATCTGGATTGGCAGAATACCTTTTTGAAAGCGCTGGCGCGTACGGATTTGAATGTCGCGTTTACTCAAGGGTTTAACCCGACAATGAAAGTATCACTGGGGATTGCTCTCCCGCTTTTTGAAGAAAGTATCACAGAACTTGTTGATATTGAACTTTTAGACAACATTACACCGGAAGAACTTAAACTAAAGTTGGAAAAAGTTCTCCCGCCGCAATCAGAAATACTAAGTATTGTTAAAATTGATAAATCTGCTCCCGCTATTGATATTACGGCACAATGGGCGGAATATGAGATAACTTCTGTAAATGAAAATCTTTACGATTTTGACAAATTAAAGTATAATACAGACAGAGTTTTGTCTTTCGAAGAAATTTTTATCGAAAAGAAAAACAAAAAAGGTTTAATCAAAAAAACAGACATAAAACCGGCAATTATGTCACACAGATATGAAGGTAAAAGTCTGTTCATAGTACTAAAAACTGGTCAGAGTACCGGAGATAATGCAATATCCGCATTAAGGGCTGACGTTTTAATGAACGTTATTGCGCCGGATGTATTGTTTAATATCAAACGTACACGGTTCTTTGACAAAGATTTAAGAGAATTATAAGGATTTAAAAAGATGGCAAACAACAACAGAAATTTTAAAGAGCAGCAAAATCAAGGGAAAAAAATTATCATTGCTGAAAGAGATAATATCGCAGCAGTTCTGGAAAACGGCAAAGTAACAGATTTTTTCATCCATAGAGGAGAAGTCTTACTCGGAGATGTTTACCTCGCAACAGTTGACAATATTCTACCTAGTATTGACGCGGCATTCGTAAACGTCGGAACTGACAAAATGGGCTTTTTGCACGCTCAGGACGTTATGGGTAAAGGCACCTTAAAAGAAAAACTTAAACCGAAACAAAAACTCATCGTTCAGGTTGTAAAAGAACCTACAGGGCACAAAGGTCCTAGGGTTACGACAGAAATCAGCCTTCCCGGAAGATTTCTCGTTCTTATGCCTTATGAACCGGGCGTCAGCGTAAGTAAAAAAATTGAAAATTCAAGAGAACGTGCGAGATTAAAAGCTATTATGAATTTAATCAAGCCTGTAGGCGTCGGCGTAATCATTAGAACAGAAGCAGAAGGTCAATCAGAAGCTGATATTCAGGAAGATTTGGAAATTCTTCTTGAAAAATGGAACAACATTATAACAGCGGCTGAAACAATGACTCCGCCGAACTTAATCTACAGGGATCAGGATTTACTCTACAGAGTAATCCGTGAAGCCTGCACGGAAGATGTTAAAGAAATCGTTGTTGATACGGCTTTTGCAATGAGCCGTGTTCAAAACATTCTCCAGAACTGGCACATTAATAAAAATATTGAAGTAACACTTTATAAAGGCACAGAACCGCTTCTTGTGGCTTATGATATCCATAAAGAAATTAAAGCCGCACTAAATGTAAAAGTGAATATGCCGTCCGGTGGTTACTTATACATCCAGCAAACAGAAGCATTAACCGTAATCGACGTTAACAGCGGTAAATTTACAAGTTCCTCAACTCAGGATGAAACAATTCTGAAAACAAATATTGAAGCTGTTCATGAGATTGCTCGTCAGCTTCGACTAAGAAACATCGGCGGTATGATTATCGTTGACTTTATTGATATGATGTCCCGCGCAGATAAGCTTGCAATGCTCGAAGAACTTGAAATTGCGCTTGAACCTGATAAAGCAAAACCTCAGGTCGGGCAGCTTTCTGATTTAGGGCTTGTTGAATTAACCCGCCATCGTCAGGGTCAGTCATTATCAGAAATCTTCACGAAAAAATGCCCTCACTGTCAGGGCACAGGATGTTCTGTTATAGACTTTAACTTTGCAACCCCAACCGCAGAAGGCGAATATAGAGCAAAAGCCGCTAAATTGAAACTTCCTGTAAGTAATTTCAAGAAAAACAATAACAATAAACAGAAACCTCAGACGGAGGAAACTCCTGTTGAAATAACAGAACAAATTCCGACACCTGAAATTGAAGTTGAAAATCCGTCAACAGTTGCAGTTCAGGAAGTTGAAAAAGCAGATAAAAAGCGTAGAGGAAGAAAAACCCGTTTTGACAAAAAGAAAGCTGATCAGGTTGAAACTCCGCTTGCCGTAACTGATGAAATCCACACCGCAGAAACTGTTTTAAAAGTTAATGAGGAAATTAAACCTGAGATTTCTGAAGAATTGATAGAAGCCAAAGCTGCAGCGGCAGAAAAACAAGCAGAAACGATTCCTGCAGCAGAACCTGCAGAAGAGCTGGTTATTGCGCAAGACGCAGCAACAGAACAGCCGCAGGAAGAAGTTAAAGAAGAAAAACCTAAACGAACAAGAAGACCTAACAGAGGCGCCTCAAAACGGACTAGAAGCACTAGAAGCAAAAAAGCATCAACAAGTGAGGAAGAAGTTGAAACTCAAGAAGTTTAGTTTAATTCTAATACTCGGATTAATAATTGTAATATCGGCAAATGCAGGTATTTGTACGGAAGATATTGCCCGGCACGTACCTGCTGCCGTCAATACAATTCCGGCAAAAGAAAGTTCCGGAATAAGCCTCACTATGACAAAATTTATTATTACAATGGTTGGAGTTATTCTATCGTCTGTCGTAATCTGGCTGGGGCTGACAATTTATAATAAATTTTTTGTCAAAAACCATTTTAAACAAACTCCAATTGACGAAGATACAATGAATACACCAAAAACTATTGATGAAGCCGTTACATTTTTCATAAAGAAAAACAGGTTAAAATAAAATGAAACAACTTTCAGCAAGCGGGGCTATAGGATTATTACTGACAATGCTTATTATCGCATTGTTGTTTATAATGCTTATGCCATCAATAAAGAATTCAGGAGGCACAAATTTAAATGTTTCTCCAATAAAGCACGAAACTCTTGAAGATGAAATAAATCAAAAACTGAATGAAATTCAGAATATGAGGAACCAGTCAATCCAGCCGATTGTTAATTAATTCCATTCAGGACATATACATACAATTCTACATAAGGGAATAGACCAGCGCATCTTGTTGTGTACGTGTCTATTTCCTTATGTTATAATTATAGTATGATTGAAAAAGAATTTTGTAAAAGTGTAGGATCTGCTATAAGAAACCTGCGTATTGCGCGAGGGTTCTCTAATTTGACGGAATTTGCTTTGAAAAATAACATTCCTTCCTCGACTCTTTCAAGAATAGAAATCGGCGAAAATGAAGCACAGCTCAATAATCTTAAAAAAATTGCCGACGGGCTTGGTATATCACTGTCTGCATTATTTAAACATGTTGAAACCTATTTGACAAAATAAAAAGCCTCTTATGTGAGGCTCGTAATTGGTAGGTAGTGTAAGTTTTTTATTTATATAATTTTTCTAACTCTTTTCTGTCATCTATTGAAATGTTATTTATTTCACCGGAAATCGGGCGCATTATGCTGTTATATTTTTGACTGTGCTGAAGCCCGAGCGCGTGTCCTATTTCGTGAAGCATTACTCTGTAGTATTCATCATCAGTCAGTATCCGCTGGTATTTTGTCTTGTTTGCAAGGTTTATTTCCGCTTTACTTATTTTTATATTATCTTCGTTTAACTGATATTGTGTCCTGCAAATGCCGACGGCACTCCCCGGAAGATGTTCCACAAAATCCGCCGTAATTTCAGCGTTTTCTTTGTTTTCTACATAGTTAAATCTTACGAAATCGTTCGTAATCTGCTGCCATTTGTTGAATGCTTTTTTCATGATATAGTATTTGGGATTTTGGGTTATATAAACATCAAAAGACCTGTCATCCCACCTGGGTAGTTGTTCAGTTGCAGCGCTGATGCACGTAAAAAACGTTAAAAATATTATCAAAAAAATTTTTTTCATAAACTACTACTCTCTACCTAAATAAGCGCGGAGTTTTAGAAATGCATATCAAATTTCGGAGGCATTCCGTTGATTTTTTCATCTTCCATGCGCATAGCCGTACCTAAGTTAAAGCTTTCAGCAAAGGCTTTATTCATTTCATAAGTAATATCCCCGTTGAATACTTTTTCATTCTCTTCAAGGAAGTTAAATAACGGTTCTACCGGTGATTTAACAATATTCGTAAGAGTCCCTTCCGCAAGTTTAATGGTTTTTTCGCCGATTTCCGGAACTTTTACGTTAAACCCGAACGGTTTATATGGTCTGTTAAATGAAGCACCTGTTTCTGTCATATCAAAATACCCTTATCTTTAACTAAGAACATTTATGGTATCGGCTTTTTTTTTGAAAAAATTCAGGTTTTGCTTCAAAAATTTACAATTGTTAATATTTACGTTGTTTTTTCTTTGGTTTTACTTTGACTTGAGGTTTAATAATGCTGTTAAGTGCAGAGGTGTCTATTTTTCTGCCGCTTTGTTCCTGAAAGGTTGCTACCTGTTCAAGGGCATCTTCCACTGATAACAGTCCCTCTTTTACAACCTGGAATATTTCGTTAAAATATTTTTGCGGATTGCGCGGATTGTAATGGTTTAATACAACGTTCATATTGCGGTTGCTTCTCACGAAGTTATTGTCAAAAGCACAGCTTAACGCATAATTACCAATTACATTCTGCCCGTTGTCGTATTTTGTTTTTAGATGCTCAATAGTGACGGTTGACGGAAAAAGCAGGTTGTGACCAATTTTTTCGGAAGATGCTCCTGCGTGTTTTGCAATAAATGAGTATGGATTTTCCATAGATGTCGGAAGGTCTTTTGTTATATTAAGCATTTTTCTTTTTAATGCTTCATCAGGCAGTCCGTCTAAGGCTTCGTTGAGGTCATAGCGGAAGGTTTTGTTGCTGAACGGAACTTTTACAGGCAGTCCTATAATCTCATTTACAGCCCGGTCGCAGAGTTCAATAATATCGTTTCTGCTTAATTTCTGTCCGGCGAGTCTTATTGCGTATATTATCTGGAGCATTATGGAATCTTTTGCAGGCGGGACTTCTTTAAGGAAGGCTTTTACACTGTTTTTGTATTTCGTATTAATATCATAAATTTTAAAGAGAAGTTTTTCCGGAATTTCTTCATCTTTATTTTTAAAAGTAGGATGGGTAAGGTAGCCGGCTTTTGATATCATAATGTTTTTAAGCCGGTCGTTGCCTACGGTTTTGCACATATTGTAGAGGTTATAATTGAATTCTTTTGCACTGAATTCATTAATAAAAGGTTTATCTTTTAATTTATATTCCTGAATTTTCATAAAGGCGTCAAACCTTTCTTTGTATTCAGGCGGTAGATTTTTAGCGCTGTTATATAGTTTATCAAACAATGGCTTTTGGGATTTTCTCAAATTCCTCATTGCTCTCGGATAGAGTGTAAGCATAACCTGTTCCAGCGTAGTCTGAGGGGATTGCTGAGCATATTTCGAAATCATCTTGTAGACTTTTCTGTGTGCCTCATGCATTGAAGGATAATATTTTTTAGTTTTATTTATAAATGAGTTTATGGGTTCTGAAAATACTCCGCCTTTTTCAAGTCTGTTAAGTTCTTCTTCATCAACCAGAACTTTGTTGCAGTATATACAGTGCATTGTGCGTGTTCTTACAAGACGTTTAAATTTTGATTGGCTTGTAATAAGGTTTGCACCAAAAGATATTTCGGGCGAGGTTTTTGTGAATGTGTCCGCTGATATAAGGTTATGGGAAGCAGGATGAATGTATAAACTATTAAGCGGAGAGGGGTTATCCTTCTGTCCAGTAGTATTTTTTAACCCTGTATAAAATGCGTTTATCCCAAAAATTTTCATATTATATTAAATCTCCATATAAAAAATTTTGACAGTTCGTAAAGAAACGTAACTGTCAAATTTAAAATCTATCCCATTGGCGGCGGCTGAATGTATAGAGGCTTAAGTTTATGCCAGTCGCCGTCGCCGTCTTTATTTTGGACAAGTTTCGCCAGAATTTCCCCGAGCGGAAAGTTTTTTTCTTGATAAGATATTCCGCCCAACAGCGGCTTTAATTTATTGTCCGTAATGACATTGTATTTGCCGCTTTTTGTAAGTTTTTCAACTTCTTCAACCGGTACCGCACCTTTGATTTCGCCATCGACATAAAGGTAGGCGGCATTTTTTCTTGCGTCTAGTGCCACAAGAGGATTTTCACCGGCGCATTGTGCAAGAATTTCAAGGGACGATACCCCTTTGACTTTACAGCCTAATTGCTGTGCCATAACCCGCGCAACTGTTGTGCAGGCTCTTATCCCCGTAAAACTTCCTGGTCCTATATTTACACCTATTAAATCAATATCTTCCGGCTTTATCTTATTTTCGGATAAAACTTTTTGGATTGTAGAGATTAAAAACGCTGAATGGTATTTCCCGCCCTGATTTTCTATGATTTCGGAGGCAAGAAGTTCCCCGTCTTTTTTTAATACTACATACATCTTATCCAGGCATGTATCGAATGCTAATATCTTTTTTCCTTTGTCATTCCGGACTTGTTCCGGAATCTTTTTATTATTAATCACTTTTTTAATTCCTCTATGATTTTTATATTATCACAACCAAAACCTTCAAAGGAGTATTTTCTGGAATCGTCATCCTCGTAGGTTACGTTGATTTTTATGTGATTAAACGGGATTTCATCCTGAGAGAATTCAGCCCATTCAACGAAAGTTACCTGTTTACCTTCCGAATATTCTCTCAATTCGTCTAGAATTGTTTTGACGCCTTCGTTTTCGAGTCTATAGAGGTCAAAGTGGTAAATAGGAATACTTCCTGTATGGTACTCGTTTAGGATGACAAAACTCGGGCTTGTGACTTTTTCTTTAACGTCAAGAGCGTCCGCAACGAGTTTTACAAACGCGGTTTTCCCTGCTCCTATCTCGCCGTAGAGGCTGATGAAGCAGCCGTTTGTGATTAATTTGGCGAACTTTTGTGCAAGTTCTTTTGTATCATCAAGAGTTTTACAAATTTTTTCGTATTTCATTTTATTTCCTTTTATTCAATTTTTTCTTTTTTATAATATAAAGGTGTAAATTTTAATGTTTTCGAGGCGATAGCGGGAGCAGAGCGGGAGCGTGTCCGAGAAAATATAAAAATTTTGCACCTTATTATTTGAAATTATCATTTTTTTTATAGATTTTTACCATATTTCTGCCTGATTCTTTCGCCTCATAGAGGGCTTTATCTGCATTCATCAGCAAATCCTGCGTTTTATCAGAGCTTTTAAACTGATAAATTCCAAGACTTATTGTGATTTTGATTGTTTTTGTATCATTTTTTGTATTGACTTTTTCTATGTCAATAACCTTGTTTTCAACGGCTTTTCTGAGTCGTTCTGCAACCATAGCGGCTTCTGTTTCATCCGTAAAAGGAAGAAGTATAGCAAATTCCTCTCCGCCGTAGCGCGCTGCAATATCGTATTCACGGAGCCGGCTTCTTATGATTTTGGAAACTGTTTTCAGGATAAAATCGCCTGTACTGTGCCCGTAGGTGTCGTTGACTTTTTTAAAAAAGTCAATATCAATCATAATTGCACATAGTGAGGTGTGTTTTCTTCTGGCGCTTGATATTTCCTGCTTTATACGCTCATCAAGCTGGCGTCGGTTGTAGAAACCTGTGAGGGCATCAAGCGTTGCGTGTTTCAGAATTTCCGCGTAAATATTTGCCCGCGTAATTGTGGTTGCTGTTTGGGCTGCAAGTTGTGTGAGGTAATCAATTTCCTCCTGAATAAGCGGTTTTTCCGTGCTTTTGGTAACAATACAGCCGATAAGAGTATTTTCATTCACAAGCGGAAAGTAACCGGTTCTTCTGTCGTCGCTTAACATTACTTTTTCTGAGGTTGAAAGCTTAGCCAGAGTTTCCGGAATTTTTTCGTCCAGACAGGATGCAGGCCATGCAAGGTGAAATTTGCCGTTTTCTTTCAGGAATATATAAATAAGATGGTTTGCGATAAAGGTATCGAGTATTTCTCCGATAATCGGAATTATGTAATCTAATTCATATTGGGATTCGATTATTTTTGCGATATTTTTCATCGCGTTATGAAATTCAAGACCTTTTTGCATTTTTTCATTAAGCGCGAGATTTTTCACTTTCAGCCTAATCATAAAAGACACAATATCAAGAAAATCTTTGTTTTCGCCCTTAAGTCTATCTGCTGATGTGTAATCTTTCATAAGATTTATTGCATCCGCAGGTGTTTCGCATTTTTCTAGCGAATACGATAGTTTTTTTAGTTGTTCTAAAATTTGCATCAGTCCTCAATTATTTGAAAATATGCTTATTTCCACATCTCTAAAAATGCAAGACCCTGAAATAAATTCAGGGTGGCAATTTAGAGTTTTTTAGTGTGATCCCTGTATCAGCCCTCTAATTTTTGCATTAATTCATCAGAGATATCAAAGTTAGCGTAGACATTTTGAACGTCGTCGTGTTCTTCGATTTTATCGAGAAGCTTCAATATCTGATCTGCGGTTTTTTCGTCCGTAACTTCAATTGTATTTTGCGGAATTCTTGTAAGTTCTGCTGTTTCGCTTTTGAATCCTTCTTTTTCAAGACCTTCCACAACATTTTGGAAGTTTTCGACAGTTGTAAGCACCTTGTATTGTCCGTCCTCTTCTGTTACATCAAGGGCGTCGAGGTTAATTGCAGCTTCAAAGAGTTTATCAAAGTCTGTATCTTCGCTGAAGGTAATAACGCCGCGCTGATCGAACATCCAGCCCACACAGCCTGTTGCGCCTAAGCTTCCGTTGTATTTTGTAAAGTAGCTTCTGATATCGCCTGCTGTTCTGTTGCGGTTGTCTGTCATAGCTTCAATAACAACAGCAACGCCGCCCGGAGCGTAGCCTTCGTAGGTTAATTCTTCGTAATTTTCAGCACCTGAGGAGCCTGCACCTTTTTCGATTGCGCGTTTAATGTTGTCATTTGGAAGTCCTGCGGCTTTTGCTTTTTCTATAGCGGTTCTTAAACGGAAATTACCTGCAGGATCAGGTCCGCCGAGTCTTGCCGCAACGATTAATTCTCTTGAATATTTCTGAAACACAACAGCGCGCTGTGAATCCACTTTAGCTTTTTTATGTTTAATTGTTGACCATTTCGAGTGTCCTGACATATTTTTAATCCTCTTATTAACTATATCCCTATAATTAGAGGTTATCAAAAACATTCAAAGGTGTAAAGTAGAATATTACCACTCAAACGGTTCTCCGATTGTATAGTTTGTATAAATAGGGTTTCCGCCGCTTAGAATGCTCCGTAGACTTTCAACCCCGAAGAAAGCTGCACCTCCGGGTTCAATTTTATTTTTGTAAACAAGCATTTGGAAAGCATCCCTGCCAAATTGATTAGGCGAGCGGTTTCCGTTTACGTCAAATCGGATTATTGCGATAAATGTACTTTTGCAAGTCGTTGTATTACCTGCAGAGCCATCCTCATTAAATTGGGTACAATCTTCCTCTCTGTAATCATTGTCTTTTTGGTCAACCGACACGATTGTTCCATCCGGCAATACAATCCTTGGGGAGTAATACATCTGCCCTACTCCGCTTGCACCAGGACTTGTTTCATATTTACCTGAGTATTTTATCTGGTAGTGAAGTCCGGCACATTCTTTTCCGCCTGTATCAGGTGCGCAGTATTTTGCTCCGTTAAAGTATTTTGAAAAATTCTGTGTTACTTCTTCAGACTCTTTCGTAATGTCAAACAAACTCGAATTGTCGCCGGGGGTGCCGTAATAGTTTTGAGCAAGCTGTGCAGCCTGCTGTATAACGGAAACAGCCTTTTTTGCACTTGAAGCAAGTTCTTTATCCTTATATTTTGCAACAAGCGTCGGCAGTGTCATTGCAGCAACTATTCCGATAATTCCGAGAGTGATTAAAACTTCTGCCAATGTAAATGCGTTGTATTCTTTCATATTATATCCCTATCTTTAATTATAATTACTAATAAGCAAATTAGATTGATTATATATAATTTATTATGACGTTTTTGTATCAATATGTCAACCCGATATAATAAATTTATGATAATTAATGACTTGGATGATTTTCAGTTCGTAAAATATCTTCTCAATCAAGAATATATATTGCAGAAGGATTTGAATGAAAAACTAAACGAAAAACTCGGAAAGCAGACAAAGGCTTCAAATTTTTCATGCAAATTAAAGCGTCAGCATTTGACTTTTAAAGAAGTGAAATTAATATGCGATATTCTGGGGTATGATATTATTGTACAAAAAAGGAAGAGTTAATACGACTATTATTCATCTTTTAATGTAATTTTTGCAGGCATTTCGTTTTCAATATTCTGGATAAATTCGGCAAAACTCCAGCCGAACCCTTCGGCAATTCTTTTGAGAGTTGTCAGTTGGGCTTCTCTCTGTCCGTTTTCTATGCGGCTCAGGGTAGCGCAGGGAATATCATATTCATAGGCAAACATTCTGAGGCTTTTCCCTGTATTTTTAACTCTTAGACTTCTGAGCGCTTTCCCGAATTGTTTTTTGTATTCCTGAGTTTTATTCATTGTTGTGCCGGTATTTTCCAATATGTTGCAATATTTTAAATATAATGTTATACTCTTAAATGCATGTTTCCATTTGGAAACATGCTAATAGGAGGTTAACTTGAAAAATAAAGCATTCACATTGGCAGAAGTTTTGATTACGCTGGGGATAATAGGAGTAGTGGCAGCTATGACGCTGCCGGCATTAATTAATAAATATGAAAAAGTTGAAACCGTGACAAGATTAAAAAGGGTATATTCTTTGATAAATCAGGCTATACAAAGAGCCGTTGCACAAAATGGGGATGTTAAAAATTGGGCAGACAGTATTTCTTCGGAGGAATTTATATCAGAATATTTAGCCCCTGCATTCAAAGTCCTTAAAATTTATCCGAAAGCTGAAACCTGGAGTAAAGCAATGTGTTATGACGGCAGAGATTTTACGAGTGTTAACGGAGTAATTACTCAGTATGTCTGGCTTGATGGAATACATATATCATCCCCTATTATTGGCGGCGATACTTCGTCTATGAAATTAGCCGACGGAATTTGTATAGGGGTAAATAAAATTGCCTCTAAAGACGGTATTTATGCAAATATATTCGTTGATATTAACGGTAACGCGAGAGGTCCTAATAAGGCGGGATATGATTTCTTTTTCTTTACATTAGACGGGAATATGATAAAACCATTCGGATGGAATTGGACAGATAAAGATCTTTCTGATGCGGCTAAAACAAATGCTTGCAATTTGAAATCTACTTGGGGCGGAGAAGTCTGCGCCGCAAAGATTATGCGCGATGGCTGGGAAATTAATTACAGGTAAATAATTAAATAAACATTAATTTAATATGACTTCATTAAAAAAAACGTTAAAATAGGAATATAGATTAGAGGTGCTGCGGGCTGCCTCAGATGGAGCAGACTGGCGCACCGGATTTAATGGAGTTGATTTATATGGTTGATTTTAACAAATTTACGAATTATTCTCAGGAAATTCTATCAGCATCCAGTGCTTTGATGAACGAATACAAAAATTCGGAACTTCAGCCAGAGCATATTATGCTTGCGATGATTAAGGATAACGGAATTATAAAGGATTACCTGACAGAATTAAAGCTTTTGAATCAAGGGTTTATTAATAAGGTTGTCGGGACGGTGAAATCTTTTCCGACGATATCAGGTCCTGTAAACGGTCAGCAGTTGTTTCTGTCGCAAAAGACTTACGAACTTCTGGATATTGCAAAGCAGGAGGCTGAAAAGTTCAAGGATGAATATATCGGAATTGAGTCCTTGCTGCTTGCGATGACATTATTAGAAAACAGTAATATTCAAACCATGTTGCGTGAGGCAGGTGTAAATTCATCATCTGTTCTGAATGCAATGAAGAAAATAAGAGGTAATAAAAAAGTGGATAACAAAAACGCAGAAGAAAATATGAAAGCTCTTGAAAAGTATTCAACAGATTTAACAGAAAGAGCGAGAAAAGGTAAATTAGACCCTGTAATAGGTCGTGATGAAGAAGTCAGACGTATTATACAGGTATTGAATAGACGTACCAAAAACAACCCTGTATTAATAGGTGAGCCGGGTGTCGGTAAAACCGCAATAGTTGAAGGGCTTGCCCAGAGAATTGTAAGAGGCGATGTTCCGGAAAGCCTGAAAGACGTCAAACTTGTCGCACTTGATATGGGTGCTCTTGTTGCCGGCGCAAAATACAGAGGTGAATTTGAAGAACGTTTGAAAGCTGTATTAAAAGAGGTTGAAGATTCTGACGGCTCCATTGTTATGTTCATAGATGAACTTCATACAGTCGTCGGCGCAGGCGCAACGGAAGGTTCTATGGATGCCGGTAACCTCTTGAAGCCAATGCTTGCAAGAGGCGTCTTAAGAACAATCGGCGCAACGACGATTAACGAATACAGAAAATATATTGAAAAAGATCCCGCATTGGAAAGACGTTTCCAGCCTGTAATGGTTGGGGAACCGAGTGTTGAAGATACGATTTCAATACTTAGAGGTTTAAAAGAAAAATATGAGGTTCACCACGGAATACGTATCCTTGACAGCGCCCTTATTGCTGCGGCAAAACTTTCCGACAGATACATTACAGACAGATTTCTGCCTGATAAAGCTATTGACTTGATTGATGAAGCAGCATCATCTTTAAGAATTGAAATAGATTCAATGCCGGAAGAAATTGATACTTTAATGCGTCAGAAAATTCAGCTTGAGATCGAACGAGAAGCTTTGAAAAAAGAGGATAGCGACGAAGCTAAAGCAAAAATCGACGATTTAACAAAACAAATCAATGAATTTGAAGAAAAAATCTCAAAACTGAAAGTTCAGTGGGAGGCAGAAAAGGCTTCAATCGTCGGCGAAGCTGGCATAAAAGAAGAAATAGAAAAAGTTAAGGCAAAAATTGAAGAAGCAGAACGCAACACGGATTTGCAGACTGCGGCAGAACTTAAATACGGAAAACTCCTTGAACTTGAAAAACAGCTAAAGGTCTGCCAGACGCAGGAAAAATCTTCTAACAGATTATTGAAAGAAGAAATTGACGAAGATGATATTGCAGAAGTTGTCAGCAAGTGGACAGGCGTTCCTGTAAGCAAACTTGTTGAAAGCGAAACCCAGAAGTTATTGAAGATGGAAGATATTCTTCATAAACGGCTTGTCGGACAGGATGAAGCAGTAACGACTGTATCAGACGCAATCCGCCGTGCTCGTTCGGGTTTAAAAGACCCTAAACGTCCGATTGGTACATTTTTATTCCTTGGTCCGACCGGCGTCGGTAAAACTGAGCTTGCAAAATCTCTTGCTGAATTTATGTTCAACGATGAAGATGCGCTTATCAGGATTGATATGTCTGAATATATGGAAAAACATAACGTATCAAGACTTGTCGGTGCTCCTCCGGGATATGTCGGCTATGATGAAGGCGGTCAGTTGACAGAAGCCGTCAGACGTAAACCTTATTCGGTTGTCTTGTTTGATGAAATCGAAAAGGCTCACCCTGATGTCTTTAACATAATGCTTCAAATCTTTGATGACGGACGTTTGACAGATTCCAAAGGCAGAACCGTAGATTTCAAAAATACTCTGATAATTATGACTTCAAACATAGGTTCAGACATTATCCTTGAAGATTCTCTGAAAGGAATAGGCGGGGCTCAGGATTTTGAAGCTACTAAAGAAAAAGTTCTCGAGGTCTTGAGAAGCAGGTTTAAACCTGAATTCTTAAACAGAATTGATGAAACAATCTTCTTTAGAGCCTTAACCCTTGAACAGTTGTCGAATATCGTCGATATTCAGATGGAATACCTGCGCAGACTTCTTAAAGAGCAGGAAATCGAACTTGAAATTACGCAGGATGCAAAAGAACTCCTTGCAACGCGCGGGTTCAATCCTGTATACGGTGCAAGACCATTGAAACGTGTAATTCGTCAAATGGTAGAGAACCCTCTTTCTAAAGAAATTCTTTCGCAGAAATTCTTGAGAGGCGACAAACTTATAATAGATGTCGACAAAGACGAAATTGTATTCAAGAAAGCATCATAATATTTTTTAATCGTTGAAAAGCCCTCATAACTGAGGGCTTTTTGTTATTTAATGTTTTTAAGAAAATCGTTCCAGTAATCGCCTTCTCCTTCAGGGTTTTTATCTGCCAGTGCAAATGAAGCACATGCATACTGACTTTTTTGTGATTCATTATATTTGCAGTAATCTTCTGCCGGGACAAAAGCCTGATTACCTCCATTACTAGTTTGGGTATAATTGTTTTTATTTTCCTGCCCCATCGGGATAACAAATCCATCTGTTGTAAAAACAAACAAAAATATATCCATACCGTAGCGGTTAGGTCTTTTTTGCCCGTTTATATCAACACAAATAGTCGGACCGTTATATCCTGCCCGCGGAGCATCATTAAAAGAATAGACTCTGCCTGAAATATCTGAGCGAAATCCCGCTACATCGCAATGACTTTTAACGTTTGAGTTCCCTTTAATAGGATAAATATAGTATGGCATAGTGTCTGCCTCTGACCCGGTTTCTTCATCAATATCATTGAAAGTCCAGCCATTAGTCGATTTAATACCTTTCATATATTGGGGCAGTTGAGATAAAAATTTGTTAAAGTTTCCGTCAGCTGTGTATTCGGAAACAGAAATACCATTATCGTTATAAAACAATCTCGCAACCTGATTAAGTTCCGAGTAAGTCTTTTTAAATTGAGTTTGTAATTCTTTGTTTTGTTTGTCATTCACAAGAGCCGGCAGTGTCATTGCTGCGACAATGCCGATGATGCCGAGAGTTATAAGAACTTCAGCCAAAGTAAAGGCAGGTGTATGTTTACCGCCAGACAGGGGTGAAAAAACTTCTGCTAATGTAAACCCGTTCGCTCTATTCCTAATTTGAAAAGCGTTTTTACTTAAAAACGACAGTGAAAAAGCCGAACGCTTGCTAAATAACCATACAAAATATTTCTTAAAAAGACGTTTGTGATTATGTTTAGCCTCGGACGCCCCCCCCCTGTGTGAAATTCAATCATAGTAACTGTTTTCATTCTATCCTCCTTCTAAATATGTTTAAATTATACCATCTTTTGTAACGGAATTCAATATTCATTATTTTTGTGCTATTTTATAGCTATATAAAGGATATGTGATATGAAAATTAATTCAGTTGATAAAAACACCTCTTTCGGATGGAAATTTAAAACGCATGAACAGATTACGTCACTGATTGTTGAAGATTTTCCGAAACTGGCGAAATATAAAAAGACCTTGATAACTTCTGTAATCAAGCCTGATTTTGATGAAAGAGGGTTTAAGGGGAATAACCATTTTTATTACAAGCCGGAGATGTTCAGACCGCGTGAGAGTTTTCTGGATATGCTGGGTAAAAATAACGCAGGAGCCAGATACGCATTACACATGTATCAATTCAAAAAGTTTTTAAATAAGAATAATGAAAAATCAATGGAACACGCAGGGCGTGCACTTCATTTTTTACAGGATATAACGCAGCCCCAGCACACAGAGCGCGGAACCGTATTTAAAAAATGGAAAGATTTAAAAGTGCATCTCGGTTTTGAAAATTTTGTACTGAATAATCAAGACAGGCTTATAACTCAATCACTCAAAAACTGTATGCAAATCGGAAATGAATATAAGAATTACTCATACGCTGAGCTTGGAAAATTATTCATTGAAAAGGTGCATAAGTCAACCGCTGTTACTCCTCCAAACAACAAAAATCAGCATTCCTGGGATTATATTGCACAATACGGGATATCTAATGCAATTGATGCAACAAAATCCTTTTTTGAAATGATTTCTGAATGCGTGAAATAGTTTGTAATATTCCCTTATTTTGTAGTCGGAAAGTAGTATGATGTTTAAAACCTAATGCTTTTGTCCTGCGATTTTATACTGATTTTCTTCTTTTAAGAAATCAAGAGTGCGTTCAATGGTTTTTCTTCTTAACGGGACTTATCCTATGTTTAAGGAGTTCAATTATGAAGAAATTAATCTTACTTATTGCATTGGTTTTATTTTTTAATACCTGCGGAACTGAAGTTTTCGCACTTACTACAACTCAAGCAACTTTAGGTAAACTTGAAGATTCTCTTTTCGGGTTTCAATATAATGATGAAACAGATTTGAAAAGATTAGAAAGGATTGAAACTTCTGTTTACGGTGCTCCTTCAAAATTATCTCAGGCACAAAGGATTGCAAAATTAAGAAAGGACTTATCCGCTGATTTAATAGGGCAGGAAATTACACCTAGAGAAGATACTTTTGCCGAGGATTCAGACTACTGGGTTGATAATCCGCCTAAGGAAGCTTCTAATATAACGTATCCTGCTGTTGATGAACTTGAAAAACTAGTCTTTAATAAAACTTTTCCAAAAGATGATATAACAAAACGTTTATCTAATCTTGAAAAGAAAACTTTTAATAAAACCTACAATGATGATTTGAACACCAGAACAGAGCGCTTAAAGGCTGAATTGAAGCCGCAATCATTTATGGATAACAGCATTGCACAATCCTCAAATACATTTTATGATCAAAATGATGTCGTGCCGCTCGGCGGAGATTATCACATGAATAAATATATGCAGCACGACCCTTATGATTACAGCGCTTTTAATGCAAGACAAAATGCACTGGCAGAGGAATATGAAAATAATTCGGGTTCAATTTTTAACAGAGAACCTAAAAAAGCCTCGTTATCGACTGTTGAAAAGAAATTGATGAATCAAAATTTCAAAGATGACACCATGGAAAACCGTCTTGCGAGGGTTGAACAGTATATGTTCGGAACGGTTTTTGACAGCGATGATGAAAAAACTCGTCTGAACAGGATTTCCAGCGCCTATAACGCGCAGAAATCTTCCGGCAAATACGATTCAAACTCCTTTGCCAGAAATATGACAACAGGAGTTCAAATCGGAATGCTTATATTAATGGTTCTGGCGTGTATCCTTTAATTCGCAGCTGCCGGAACTGTTTCAACAGCTGCAGGTGCTGCGGTTTCCGCTGTCGGAGTAGAAGCTGCAGGTGTTTGTGCGGCAGGTTTTTTGAAGAGATTTTTTAATTCATTGATACTGTCTTTTGTATTTTGAATTTGAGTTTTAATATCTTCAGCAGTTTGTTTTGCCGCATTTTTTGCGTTTTCAACATTTTGCTTAACTTCTTCTTTTCTCTGTGTCTGAAGTTGTTTTAAGGCATCTGTACTCTGCTGGAGCTGTTCTTTTAAACTTCCGCCTTCAATTGCTGAAGTATCACATACAGAAAGCCATTTAAATGATTTTGCGGAACTCTTGCTTTCAATGCCGCCGTTAAAGGTAACTTTGAAATCCTGATAATTCGTATTTCCGCCTGAGAGTGCAGGAATTTCGGATGTCCGTTCTCCTTTAGGGTTGGTTGTTAATGCGTTGATAAGATTGCCTGTCAAGGTTCCGAATTTCGGAATATAGGAGGTTAATTTTGAAACGGATAACTCTCCGACAGGTCCCAGCGCCGCAACAACATCAGCGCCTAAACGTCCGAGGATTGTAAGGTTTGCGGTTGCATTGAGAAGGTTGTATTTTCCGTAAATAAAGTATGCCATTGAAGGTCCGCTTGTTTTTATGTATTCAATATCAGCCCAGCCGTTATTCAATTCCATTTTTCCTGTAATAGAATCAAAAAGAGCCGTATTTTTGACAACAGGCATGTTTGTAACAGGCGTCAGCACTGTTGCAATAACTCCGTTAGACATAAGGTTTTCCGCCAAAAGAAGGTTCTCAAGGCGTCCGATGTTGCCGAATGTACCGTTTTTAACATCAAAATCAATGTCGCCTTTTATGGATTGCATCATTGCGTTTTGAGATGGGGCATAACCGTTCAGCGTTAATTTCGCATTAAATCCGAGAGTTCCGGAAAGTGCGTTTTTGAGTCCTGCTGCCCCTTCTATTGCTTTTGTCGCATTCATTGTATTTCCGTGGAAATCAATATTGGTTTTGCCGTTAATTAGGTTAAAGCCAATATTACCGTTAACTTTGCCGTCAAAGGCGTTTCCTTTTAAGTCTTTTAAATAAAGCGTGTTATTAGCAAGGCTTATTACGCTATTCAAATCGGTTGCGACAATTCCGCCTGATTTAAATTTATTAATAGAACCTTTGCCTGACTGGATTATTACACCCAAATCCTGTGAGGAAGATTTTGACGCTGAACCTCCAGAACTTCCGCCCGATGAAGCGTTCTGCGCCGGAAGCCCTGCCATTGCAGTAATTAAGGTATCTGTATCCAGCAGTACCGCGTGATAATCAAGATTGTTTATGATAACTCCTTTTGAAAAATTTGGGCTTATTACGGTTTTTGCGTTTATTACTGAATTATCAATATTGATTGACGGCGTGTTTACGCTAATTGCATTTGCGCCTAAATCAACGGTGGTATTTTTAACGGTAGTTTTTATTGACGGGATTGAAATCGTTGGGATATCAATATTTCCGCTGAATGTTGGACTCAGTGCTGAACCGTTAAGCGTAATATGTGCAGTGCCTGTGACTTTTGAATTATTAAATCCCGGTATTGCAAAATTCAAGGCAGATGGAGTTTTGATAGTGAGTCCATTCAGGGTTTGTTTAGTGGAAAGTTTATCAACAGCGCCCGTGACTGATAAAATATTGCCGGAAAATGCGCCCGCCGGAAGCGAAGATAGACCGCTTATTGCAAATACTCCCGTATCATAAAGTTTCAGGGTATCGTTTGCGATTTTCATATTTGAATTAATAAGGGTGCTTTTACCGCTGAGTTCATCTACTTTTGTTATATTCAGGTAATTAGACGGTGTTGCAAGCAGTTGGGCTGTTATATTCTGGGTTTTATCGTTCCCTGTAATTTTTATGTAAAGAGGCATTGTGCCGCTTGCTTTAATATCTTTTCTTAAATCAGCCGGAATCATAGAGCGGATATCAGATGCGACAAGACCGCCTTTTGCTGTTATATCAATTGCAAGTTTTTTTGTTGTGTAGTCGGAAATTTTTCCGTTAATATCAATTCTCGAATTGTTAAAAGTTAAATATGTGTTATCAATATTAACGTCCTTAGCGTCAAGTGTAACTTTTGCTTTCGGCACATTAACATTTGCCATAGGGTTATTTATTTTTATACTGTTAACGTCAACTTCCCCTTTAAATGTTTTTCCGTCAGAGGTTATATTAACTTCTGCATCTGCTAATTTAACCGCTGTATCAGACGGTTTATTTTTAATATTAATATTATCTGCGGTTAATTTTACGGCAGGAACGGCTTCCTTTAGTTTTCCTTTAACGGAGGCGTCAAGTGAAATTACACCTGATTTAATGTCATTATCCTTAAGCAATCCAACCTGACCTGCTGCCGTGATTAAACCCTTTACCGGTAATTTATCCGCTGTCAGGTGAAGGTCTGCGGTTGTATCCTGTTTCAGGGTTCCAAATGCATTGAGCGGCTGGTTCAGGATTGTAAAGCCGAGTTTTTTTATATTAACCATATTGTTTGAAAAATCAACATCTGCCGTGATTTTATCAATTACAACATTATAAAGTGCGTATTTTATCATTGCCTCAGGTATTTTGAAATACCCTGAGGATTCGACTTTTTTCATATCAGCTTTAACTGAAAAATCCGCATCAATGGCGCCTTTCGCACTTAATGTATGCAGATCGTTGTAGTTTACGGATTGCGCGATACTGTCCAGTACATTAAAGATATTATCAATCTGCGCATTAGATTTAAAATTAAGGTTTACGTGACTGTTTTTGCCTGTCTTAATGTCGCCTTTAACTGATGTTTCTTCATCTTTTGCGGTGTAGAGCGCGGAATCTATATCAATATTTTTGCCTTTCATATTAATTAAGACATGTCCCTCCGGAAGCGGTTGCCCGTTTACGGCAAGGCTTATTTTATCAGCGTTTATAAGCCCGTGAAGGTGAATATCATCGAATGAACCTTCTGTAGTCACATCTGTTACAAGATTTGCAGTCAATTGATTTTTATATATTGTTTTAAATATATCAATTATATTTATTTCAATATCAGGAGTGTCGCCCTCATCTTTTTCTGCTGTCTGAGGTGCAAAAACAAGATCGTTTAAATTAACGTCCGGCATAACTTTATTCAGAACTTTTATGTTGTATGTGAAAGGAGTTCTGTCATCAAGGACTATTTTACCCTCAGTTGATACACTGATTTTTTTATTGATAATAAAATCTTTAACATTTAAATGAGAGCCTTCTATATAATATTGTTTTTTAGTTGGAATATCTTCAAATGCAATTTTGTAATTTTTAATATGAATATCAGGAAGTTTATTAGAAAGTTTCAACCCGAGCGGAAGTCCTGTCATAGGCGCTGCAACTTCATCCGTTTCGGAATTTTCATCAGGTTCAGGGATGTAATCCTCAAGGAGGAATTTCCCGTCTTTTTTGATTTTCAGAGTCGTTGAAATTGTGTCGGTTCCAATCATATCGAGTTCGACTTTCCCAAGCAGCAGCGGGAGAAGCGAAATTTTGCCCTGTGCGTTATCAGCCGTAAGAAATTCTTCGTTATCAGGTGTTATAGCACTCAAATGCCCGATTTTTACTCCTGCCGTAAGTTTCGGCGTTGTAATAACTTTGACGTTTTCAAATTTTACATTAAAGCCTGTCGAATCTTTTATAATCTTTGTCAGGTAGTGCCCGCAGGAGGTTGCAATCCCGCCTAAAAAGAACGGCACAACCAGAAATAATATATAAATACCTAAAATTACGGAACCTGCAATAATCCCTGTTTTTTTCAAAATTTCTTTATTCATAAACACATAACCCTCATTAATATTTACATTAATTATTATAGCATAAAATAAGTGAATATAGTGCGTGGCAACAATTACTAAAAAAGTAAGAAGAGAGGCTGAATTAAGGTGGTATATAGTAGCGAAAAGACCGGCGATAAAGACGTAAGAGGATGGATGAAACGGTAGTAGCCAGCGAGGAAATAATAAGCCAGTCCCCTAACATTAGGTTTACCCCCCCTTGAAAAGGGGGGGGAGGTGGGATAAAAGCGGGCGCGGAGGATAGAAATCCCCCTCTCCCAACGGTAGAGGGGATTAGTTTAACCCCCTTTGTAAAGGGTATTGTTAAGATTTTAAAGTGCAAGTTTTATTATTATTGTCCTCCCCTTGCGACTCTGCCGAACAAAAGGTGACTAAATGTCACGTTTTGTGAGAGGTAACGAAATCTTTGATTTCGAGGAGGGGTCAGTATTTTCATTGAAAAGGTATGGTATAAGTTTTACCCCCCTTGTAAAGGGGGGTAGGGGGGATTCCCCCCTTACGACCCCCGAGGTGAATTGTTAACATTTATTAACCCATTGGCATCGCCTTTACAAATTTTTACAAAGTTGAAAAGTATTGGAAACAGGGTGTGCAGCAGGGGTTTAGAAGAAGGAAAAGAGGGGAGGGGGCTTTAAAAAGAAAAAGAAACGAGTTATATTAAATATATCCAGAGGATATCTAAATAATATCCGATGTAACGAAAGGTAAAACCTTTTGAAAAAAGTTAATGAAAGCGCAAGCCAAGACCGATAAGGAATGGGTGAAGCGTGCGCCGAAGCCTTGAAACCTTGAGGATTCGGCGGGCACAAACAAAGCGGAAGCGGAGCGTCTAGGAGTCGAATAGGCGTGATGGCGGAAGCGAACCCGCGCAGGAGCCGGAAGCGGCGAGGGTGCGGGCACAAACAAAGCGGACCCGGAGCGTCTAGGAGTCGAATAGGCGTGACGGCGGAAGCGAACCGCGCAGGAGCCGGAAGCGGCGAGAGTGCGGATGGGATGTACAAAGAAGCGGAAGTATTCCGCGGCGAACATAACCGGCGGCGCGTCGAGAA
>CALUVR010000007.1 GCA_944324285.1 Candidatus Gastranaerophilales bacterium
CTCTTCCGCTACCTTCTCTTCCCACTCCTTATGCGCTTTCTCCCAGGCTGGAACATCCGGTACCGTCTTTGGCACTTCTTTCTTTAATTTCATGTCCTCCTGGAATGATGCGTACAGGTCTAACATTTCTTGCTCTGATATACCAAGTGCTGTATAATTGTCAAGGATATAATACATATCTACAATTTTATCTTTAAGTAATTTTTTCTGTTTTTCGCCGTTTGTATCATAATAATAGTCACTCAATAATCTGTCTTTTTCAGATGCCCCAGGCTGCAAATCCGCACCCATTAAACCTGATGCATAGTATGTATTTGCAGGATCGCTTGTATCAACAACAGCAGCAGACACAGGGATTAGAAGTTCTGTCTTTGAAATTGTAGCATTTGTAATATCTGACCATAATATATCAACAGGAATTCCTGTTGTAGTCACAGCTTTACCAGGGTAATTATTTCCATCATACGGATTTTCCAAGGTATTCCATTCTTGATCTAAAAGGTGCGCCAGTACATGCGAATAACAGCCCCAATTACCATTTTGTGCACGATTACCACACGCTCCTTGTCCTGTCACAAACTTCTGATAAAGTTCATCATCGGTTTCGTACACGTATTCTATTTTATTAAAATCTTTTTGCTGAGGTTCTTTTGCGATTAAACCGCCTACCGTACCTTTATCTCCGCCGACCCATGTACGCCAGTCTGATCCGTAAATCAACGTTGCCTGATCTATGTAGGCAGGGTTTTCTTTGTCCTCATCTTCTACTGTTGCTACTCCGTATTTCTCCAAAAATTCGCCCATTGTCGCACTGTCCAGATAATTCGTTGCATCTTTTTCCGATACCATTATCTGTCCGTCGGTATTGATTATTCCGTACTGGTTCTTTAATATCCCGTATTCTGTCAGGCTTGTACCTGTTAATTTCTGGAGAGTTTTGTTGCCGTCTGCATCGTAGGTCGCAAACATTAATTCACTCTCGTTTAACGCATCAAGGTATGCGGCGCTTGCTTCGCTTGTCTTATTCGCCAAAGACATCTTAGCTGTAGTGATTGTCTGGGATCTCAACTCGTTATCCGACAACCGCGCCGTTATGCTTAATAATCTCGCCTGTGATGCGCTTAAGCCCATAGGTACTCCTTGTCCTTTTCCATTAATACTGATAACGGTATTTTGTTGAAGGTTCTTCAATTAAATTAACAAAACGTTACATTAAATTGCGACGAAAAACCAGTCAGCATAATTTTTGTGTTAGCATGGAAATATGATTGACAGATATTCACGCGAAGAAATGAAAAAAATATGGGATTTGCACTCAAAATTTGAGTACTATCTCAAGGTTGAAATTGCAGTATGCGAAGCTTACGCCCAAACAGGGAAATTTCCGAAAAAAGATATTGAAGAATTAAAGAAAAAGGCTTCGTTTACAATTGAAAGAATTGATGAAATTGAGGCAGAAGTCCGTCACGATGTGATTGCATTTTTAACCTGCGTGAATGAGAGTCTGGGAGATTTAGCAAAATACATGCACGTTGGAATGACAAGTTCCGATGTGATTGACACAGCGTTTGCGCTTCAAATTCAAGATAGCGGGAAAATTATTGTAACAGATTTAGAAGAAACCATTAAATCATTAAAGGATTTAGCCAATAAACATAAAAACACTGTCTGCATAGGTCGTTCGCACGGAGTTCACGCGGAAATTATGACCTTCGGCGTCAAAATGTGCTCGTGGATAGATATTTTTGAACGCCAGCTTGATAATTTTAAACACGCGCTGGAAGAAATCCGCGTCGGACAGATTTCGGGGCCTGTAGGAACTTACAGCAACATATCACCAAAAATAGAAGAAATTACCTGCAAACACCTCGGGCTTAAACCTGCACGGATTTCAACCCAGATTATCGCACGTGATTATCATGCATATTTTATGCAGTCGTTAGCGCTTATTGCAAGCGTAATTGAACAGTTTGCAACAGAAATCCGACACCTCCAAAGAACGGAAGTTCTTGAAGTTGAAGAAGGTTTCGGCGCAAAACAAAAAGGTTCCTCTGCTATGCCGCATAAGAAAAACCCTGTTTTGAGCGAAAACCTCTGCGGTCTGGCACGAGTTGTCCGCGCAAATTCTCTTGTGGCACTCGAGAATATTCCGCTCTGGCACGAGAGAGATATTTCACACAGCTCTGCAGAAAGAATTATCTTCCCTGACAGTCTGACTCTTGTTGATTTTATGCTGCATAGATTTAACAGTGTTGTCCAAAACCTTGTTGTCCATGAAAAAAATATGCTTAAAAATACCGAAAAATTCGGCGGTATAGTTTTCTCGCAGAAAGTATTGCTGGAACTTGTCGAAAAAGGTTTGACAAGAGAAGAAGCCTATAGAATTGTTCAAAGAAACGCCCTCGACGCATTTGAAAACGACGGAGATTTTAAAGCAAATCTTTTAAAAGACACTGATGTCACAGGACGTCTGACACCTGATGAAATTGACAAAATCTTTGACAAAAACGCATTTCTTGAAAATATAAACACTATTTATAAAAGGATTTTAAGATAAACTCAACAGTTTTTACTTATTGCAAAACCCGCAAGCCAAGAATTTGTTCGGCTTTCTGGATAACTTCATCTGCGCTGACACTTTTTGTACAGTCATTTTTACCTGCTTCACGAGGGCAGGTGCGTTTGTTGCATGGCTGGCAGGAAAGATTTCCACTCAATGCAAAATATTTTTCATCGTTGCCAAAACAGCCGAATAGTTTTGTATCCGTACAGCAATAAATTTCAATAAGCGCAGGTTTTGCAGACGCCCAGGCAAGGTGCGCACTACCTGAATCCGGTGCTATCACAAGCTGAACCCGTGTAAATAATTCCATTAAATCGTTAAGATTGGTTTTCCCTGCAAGATTTAAAAACTTATCCCCGCCGATTGCAGAAATCAAATTTCTATCCTGCTCCATGCCTGTAAATATCAGAGTGCATTTATCTTTCAATGCATCAACAACTTTCTGCCAGTTTTCAACCGCCCAGTGTTTCGGCTCCCACGTTGTTGCAGGGGCAATCACAACCATAGGCTTTGATGTATCAACACCATTTAAAAGCGCGTCGACTTTTGATTTTACTGCTTCCGGCTGCTCCGGCAAGGACATTTTTATATCGGAAATATCATACCCGAGATACTTTGCGTAATCCAAATTCCACATAACCATGTGAAGCCCGCCGGCACAAGGCGGCAAAATTTCATTTGCCCCTAAAGATGCACCCTCTGATGAATAATTTGAAATCAATCTTCTTTTAGCCCCGCAAAAACGCATAAAAGGCAGACTCTTTATCCGGCGCTGACAGTCTATTGCGATATCGTATTTTTCTTTACGCAAATCAAATATTAATTTAACCATTTGAAAAAAGTATTTCAAATTAAACAGATTTTTCCGCCACGTATAAAGCGGGGCAAAAAACACCTTATCCGCGCAAGAATTGCCCTTTACAACATCAATTCCCTTTTCCGTCGTAAGCCAGTGAACTTCGTAGCCGTTGCTTTTAAGATTATTTGCAAGCGGAACCGTAAAAACAACATCACCCAAAGATGACAATTTTATTATCAATACCTTTTTCATATACTGATTATAGCATAAAAAAGAACCGCCGGATAATTACCGGCGGTTTAAATTTTTAAAAATGAATTACGCGTTGATTAACTCTTTGCTTCTTTCCAGTTGAAGTGTGCAAGTTGTCACATCGCATACGCAAGACGGTCCAAAGTATTGGATTGCACCAGGGAAGAGGTATCTGTCATTCATTGCCCAGTCTTCTCTGTGTTCTTCCAATTGTTTGAATACAGGTCCGTCGAGTTTAACGAGGGCTTTTTGAATTACAGGTTTCATTTCGCCGTGGCGTCTTTCCATATTCATCATCATTGTAAGAGGAACGCCGCCTGCAATCCATTCTGATGCAGGAGCTGTAAGATTTCTTACAGATGACAAATACCCTGTTAATCCAAAGTTAATCAATGCAAATGCATTATAACCTAATGAATAGCAGTAATCAGCATCAAAGTTTGACGGGAATGCACATCTGCCTTCATAGCCGAAGAAGTGGGATTGTGCCGAGAATTTACCGATGTAATCCCCTTGAGATTTTAATTCATCTAATCTTGTTTCAATCATTTCGATTAACAATTTTTCAGTTTCAATTTTTGAAACCTGAACGTTTCCGTGAGGGTCACGGTCTGCAAGAAGCTGACCTTTGATTAAAACAGGAAGTGAATTGTAAACTTTTGCGTTTGCAGGTTCAAGTCTGTTTTCTACGATATCAAATTTATCGCGGATTGTTGTTGCGTTAACAAAATCAGGATCGCTTTCAAGAGTTGCCATAATATCGTTAAGGTTTGCAATCATTGATTTCATTTCAGGAATAAATTCAATCAAACCTTCAGGAATAATAGCAATACCGAAATTTTTACCCTTGTCGGCACGTTTCACGATAATGTCGCACATATAATTGATAATGCTTTCGAGGGACATTTTCTTTTCTTCAACTTCTTCTGAAATCAAAGTGATATTAGGCTGGGTCTGCAAAGCTGCTTCAAGTGCAACGTGTGATGCGCTTCTGCCCATAATCTTGATAAAGTGCCAGTATTTTTTAGCGGAATTTGCGTCACGCTGAATGTTTCCGATTAATTCTGCATAAGTTTTTGTTGCAGTATCAAAACCGAAAGAAATTTCAATCTGATCGTTTTTCAAATCGCCGTCGATTGTCTTAGGGCAACCGATAACCTGAATACCTGTGTTATTTTTAACAAACCATTCCGCAAGAAGTGCTGCGTTTGTGTTTGAATCATCACCGCCGATAATTACAACAGCAGAAATTCCCAATTTCTTACAAACTGCAAGTGATTTTTGGAACTGATCTTCTGTTTCAAGTTTTGTTCTGCCTGAACCGATAATATCAAAACCTCCAGTGTTTCTGTACCGGTCAATAAATTCATCAGTAAATTCAATATATTTTCCGTCGATGATACCGGAAGGACCGCCGAGGAAGCCGTATAATTTATTAGATGAATTTGCCTGTTTCAAAGCGTCATAAAGCCCTGCGATAACGTTATGCCCGCCAGGAGCCTGACCGCCTGAGAGGATTACGCCGACATTCTTAACATCAGACGCTGTTAATGAAATTGAATTTTTAAAGCTTACGACAGGTTTTCCGTAAGTATTTTTGAATAATTCTTTAATCTGTTCCTGATCTCTGACTGATTGAGTTGCGGAACCTTCAACCAATTCCAGCGAATTAATGCCTTTTGCAAGACATGCCGGAAGTTTCGGCTGATATTTTAATCTTTCGATTTGCAAAGGTGAAAGTGTTTTCATAAGTTCCCTTCCTTATCTTTAGTAATACGTTTACGGCAATATAATAGCACAAACATGAGAGATATGTTTATTTCTTATAATGTTTGTATAACCTAATATAAATTATATGTTCATTTCTTTCTCTTTTATCATGAATTAAAAGAGAAAGAAACGAACCAAAGAAAGAGAAAAACGTAATGTTTAGAGCGTCGCTTCGCGCCGCAAGACCGAATGGATAAGATTGTAAAAAATTCTGTCCTTCATGTCATTCTGAACTTGTTTGACAAAGGGAACAGGCGAGGTACGAGCCTTGTGACCCTGTCCCCTAGAGCAGAATCTTTGTTGAGATCCTGTGGAAAACCAGACATTTTGCACGAAATCAAAGATTTCGGCAAAAGTAGTCAACTAAATTCAGGATGACAGAATTTTTTACAACCTTTCAGCCTCACTATTGCACTTCGTGCACGTTCGGCAACCTGCCTCCGACAGGTCTGAATAAAATCCTCCCTACCCCTCTTTAAAATAAGGGTGAATACTATCCCCCTCTCCCTACGGGAGAGGGCTAGGGTGAGGGGGCGGATAAAAGAATATTGGTACCTATAGAGCTTGAAGGCTCTGCCTTCAACTACTTCCATTTGATTTCGCGGCGCGTAGCGACACTGTAATCTTTTGCCGATTTTTCTTTTCTTTGTTCGTTTCATTTCTTTTTTCTCACTAAAAAAGGAAACCAAAATACTCTTAAATGTAAATTTAGCCCTCCTAAGATTTTCATATATAATAAAAATATGAAAATTCTTTTTATAACAGACTTATATCCGGTAAAAGAAAACGAAAAGACAACCCCGAGGACGCTTTTTGATTTTGTTCGGGAGTGGAAGGCGGCAGGCAATGAAGTTGATGTTATAAAACCGAATTTTATCTTAAATTCTTTTTTACGGAGAAAACCTTTTTATAAACAGGGAAACTATGATGGGGTGCTGAATTTAAATTTTTGGACTCCGTTTTGGGGTAAAATAAAACCGCCTGCAAAGAAATACGATATCGTAATTGCGCACATGCCATCAGGAATTTTGTATGCGGATAAACTCGGACTTCCTTTTGTTGCGGGAGTACACAATTCGGATTTAGAAATACTCACAAGTCCTCTATATAAATTCCATTTTAAAAAGCGTCTGGAAACGGCACTTAAGAATGCAAAAGCCATTGCCTGCCGCTCTTTTGTAATTCAAAAAAAACTACTTGCGCTTTATCCGGAATTTGAAAACAAAACTTTCGTTGCACACTCAGGCGTGGACGAAAAACTAATTCAACCCCTTAATGCTTCACCAGCGATTGCGGCTCAAGCCTGCAATAACGAACAGGTCAAAACTTCCCCACCTCACCCTTCACCCCTCAAAATTTTAACCTGCGCGAATTACAAAAAACGAAAAAATATTGAAAAAGTTCTTGTAGCAGCAAAGGGACTTGAAGGATTTGAATTAACCGTAATAGGAAAAGGAACTGATTGCAAAAAATTGCGTAAAATCAATCCTGATGCAAATTTCAAAGGTTATCAGCCGCACGAAAAAGTGATAGAAGAAATGAAAAAATCGGATATTTTTATCCTGCCGAGCGTCGGCGAAACCTTTGGTATTGTTTATTTAGAGGCAATGGCATCCGGCTGTATTACAATCGGAACAAAAGACGACGGGATTGACGGAATTATACGCGACGGTGAAAACGGTTTTCTTACTCTTCCGATTGCAACGGAGATTAGAAAAATACTTCTTAATATAAAAAACATGGATGATGACAGGTTAAAAGTATTGTCTTACAATAGTTTCACTACCATTAAACAGTTCACGAAAAAGAAGGTTTGCGCAGAATATTTGCAACAAATCTTTAAAATAATGTAAAGATTTGACAAAGATTTTACACTTGTAGTGCATGTTTTTGCTAGTATAAATTAGTTGGTTAATTTACCCTTTGGATAAACGGCCGAACATTACTCGAAAGGAAGAGAATTAATGAGAAAACTTTTAACCGTACTTTTTACACTTTTATTATCCGTACAACAGGCAAACGCATTCAGTATTGACGCGTTTATGGACAAAAATATTGCGCCGATTTCCGACAAGATAGCGGACATAATATTTTTCCCGATACATGTGTTCGGGGCTGATGTGCCGATAATTATTTTCTGGATATTATTTGCGGGATTGTTTTTCACATTCTACCTTAGAGGAATTGCTATATGGGGTTTTGTCCACGCTTTTGAAAACGTTTTTAAACCGAAAAAAAACGCATCTTCCGATACCGGTGAAGTTTCGGCGTTTCAAGCGCTTATGACTGCTTTATCGGGAACTATCGGACTCGGAAGTATTGCCGGTGTTGCAATAGCAATCTCAATGGGCGGCCCGGGGGCAGCTTTCTGGATTATAGTCGGCGCAATCCTCGGTATGTCTTTAAAATTTGTGGAAGCTTCACTTGCTGTTAAATACAGAAGATTTAACCTTGACGGTTCAATATCAGGCGGGCCTATGCATTATATGGCACACGGTTTAACCAGAAAAAAACTCAGATGGCTCGGTCAGCCGCTTTCTGTTATGTTTGCAATACTCTGTATCTGCGGAGGTATTACGGGCGGAAACATGATTCAGATTAATCAGGCAGCAAACCAGTTTGTTAATGTCTGCGGCGGCGAAAACGGATTTTTACATAACTTCCACTGGGTAATCGGGCTCGGAATGGCAATCGTTGTCGGGTTAATCGTTATTGGCGGTATTAAAAATATCGTTAAAGTTACGGAAAAAATCGTTCCGTTAAAAATATTTATCTATTTGTTTGCAGCCGCTGCAGTCATAATCTGCAATATTAAATTAGTTCCGCATGCAGCATGGGTTATTGTGAAAGAAGCATTCAAACCTGAATCAATCTACGGCGGAATGTTTGTTGCAATGATTATGGGTCTGCGTCGTTCTGTTCAATCAAATGAAGCAGGAACAGGGTCTGCACCTATTGTTTATGCAACCGTAAAAACGGATGAGCCGCTTTCACAAGGGTTTGTTGCACTTCTTGATCCGTTTTTGACAGGTTTTATGTGTACAATGACAGCTTTTGCAATCGTAATTACAGGGGTTTACAAAACCCATGCCGGGCACACATCAGGTATTGAAATGACATCTGATGCTATTTCATCTGTAATGCCGTTTTTCCCGACATTACTTGCAGGTATTGTTTTATTGTATGCATTATCAACGATTATAAGCTGGGCTTATTACGGTCAGAAATCTTGGAACTTCTTATTCGGAGAAGGGAAGAAAAGAAGCCTTGCATTCCAATTGATTTATTGTGCATTTATAGTAATCGGCTCTGTTCTAAACGTTACATCAGTTATTAATATTACGGATGCGATGATGATTGCAATGTCTGTTCCGAACATTATTGCAATGTACATTCTGGCACCTGAAGTTAAAAAAGATTTGAAAGCATACTGCCAGAAATATAGTTTAGGTAAATTAGTAAACAGAGATTGGCTTGCGGAAGCAAAACCGGTGCCGGTAGCTGTTACAGTTGAAGAAGAAAGCGGGGAAACACCATGTCCGACCAGCAAATAATCGTTACAGTTTCAGGCGTAGATAAAGTTGGGATTGTCGCAAAAGTTACGGCAGTGCTTGCAAAATACGAAGTCAATATTGAAGATATTAAACAAACCCTGATGCAGGGACACTTTGTAATGTTTCTTCTCGGGAATATAGAAAAATCAAAATATTCTTTCAAAGAAATAAAAGAAGCTCTAACCGAAACCGGCAAAGAATTAGGTATGGAAATCTGGGTTCAGCGAAAAGAAATTTTCGATAATATGCACATGGTTTAAGGAAAGATACTGCGATTAAGTGAATGGTGAGTAGTGAGTGGTTCAATTAATAATAAGTATTTTCACTCATCACTCTTCACTTTTTCAAAAGCTGGATTCTTTCGGGCTTCGCCATCAGAATGACCTAAACTTCCCCCCTTTGTAAATGTGGGATAGAGGGTGGATTTTGGGGTTTACAATCACCTGCCTTCTCCCAAAATGAGAAGTGGGGAGGGAACGAAAACCATCCATCACTAATGCATCACCTCCCTTACAAAAGGAGGTGCTAACTAATCATTGTTGAACTATTCACTACTCACCATTCACTTAATTGCACTTAACGACCTAATACTTTCCACTTAGTACCCTAACTTCTTAGTATATTTTAGTTGCATAATCTTTTCGTAAGACTCTTCAATTTTTTCAAAAAGCTCAACATCGTCTTTAGCTTTTTTTACAACTTCTTCAATTGCCTCAATCACATCAGGTGTGGAATTTCTGTGAATAAACATATTTAAGCCGGCTCTGATACCTTTTTCAATCGCCGCCGAAAGCCCGAATTGAGAAACGCCCTTCATCATCATATCATCAGAAATTATAACACCTTTGAAACCTAAAACCTCACGTAAATAAGAGATTGCATTCCGGCTTAAACTTGCAGGTATAACCTCTTTATCAAAACAGGTACAGTGAAGATGCGCTGCCATAATCATTTCTATTCCGTCTTTTATTGTCGCAGCAAACGGAGCGATATGAGATTTTTCCATCTCTTCAAGACTTAAATCAATCCGCGGAAGGGTTAAATGACTATCAGCGTTCGCATCGCCGTGTCCGGGGAAATGTTTTACACATGGAATAATCGAATTTTTGCGATAAGTTTCACAGACAATTCTGCTGCCCCTTATCACATCCTCAGTATTATTTGAAAAAGCTCGCTCACCGATAATCGGATTTGCAGGATTTGTATTTACATCAATACAGGGGGCAAAGTTAAGATTTATCCCGTAACTTTTCAATTCCCGTGCAATCTCATCCGTCTGCTTACGCAAAAAATCTTCGCCTTTTTCAAAGGCAAATTTTGCTGACAAATACTTTTTACCATGATGAATAGTTTCTGTCCGCTCAACCCTGCCGCCCTCCTGATCAATAGAAAGAAACGGCGGAACCTTTGCAAGAGATTTTATGCCGAATGTCATCTCGCTGAATTGTTCAGCGGATTTTATATCTTTTGTAAAAAAAATTATACCGCCTAGCCCTTCTTCCAGCGCCTTTTTATACCCGCCGCCTTCAAGCCCCAGAAAAAACATTTGATAAAGTTTTTCTCTTATCTCCATTTACAAAATCTCACTGTAAAAATCGTATAATGCCGGAAGATTTCCGCTCGCAACAACTTCTTCTATCTCCTTAATTATTGCTTCAGGATTTTTTAACTCCTTAAAATTCGCCGGAAGCTTTATGTCATCCGTCATTTTGAGTTCGGTAAAGCCTTTATTTTCAATAAGAAAAACCTTATAATTCCTTAAAATATCCATCTTTTTTTCATCGGGAATAAAGTCTTTGCCTGTATAATACTTCACATCCCGCGGCAAGTATTCATAGTATGAAGATACAAAATTAACCTCGGATACGGTTTCTTCCTCATTATATTCAGAGCCGCAGCAGAAATTATTCAAAATAGGTTTGCCTTTGATAGTCTTAACAGCAGCCGCCCAGAGCATACAGCCTAAGTAAAATGCAATATAGTCATCAAATAATTTTATCAATTTCGGATAAAACATCTTAAAATGATTTTTCTTCTGTCCGAAATTTTTATAACGGTCAATCGAGTCATAAAGATATTCAATATTCGGTATGAAAGCAGAAATGTGGGCAACGAATCCCGGATCAAACTGTACTCCTTCTTCAAAATTCATTTTTCTTATCTCCTTTTTATAAATCTTCTTTTTCAATATCGTTATTTAAAGATTGCTGCATAAATTTATATCCGTCAACAAAGGATTTTGCAACTGCTTTAGAGAAAATTTTTCTTGCCGACCAGTATGAAGTGTGGGCGAGAAAAAAAGTTCTCATACTCCATACCGTCGAATTATCATATACAAAACCTTTCGGATTAATTATATCAATCTTAGCCTTTTGTGCAAGCTCAGACGGTTTGAGATTTCTTGTTGTCGGGAACCCCATAGGATCTTCCTTGAAATTAACCGTCAGCATAAAAAAATCATTTTCCAACATGTATTTGAGCATAAACCTGTTATAATATGTGAGTTCATAATCAGGATCCGCGATATCCGAATAAAAAAGCACCAGAGGACTTGCAAAATTGACAATCCCGCGGACAGCATTTTCAGGGATACATGCGGCATCGGTATATTCATCAAGTTTAAGGTAGGCTTTTTTAAACTTTTCTATATCAGGGATAAATCTCAAACGTCCGTCAGAGGTTACAGCCCCTATTCCGGCCTTTGAAATTGCGGAAATACAGGAATTTTTCCGCGGATTTTGAAGTATGAAATTCCTGATATCGTCGTCAACTTTTTCAGATTTCATTAAATCAGGCGCATTAAGATAAGGAAGCTTGTTAAAAAGATATTCGTAAGTAATAAAGCTTCCGGCAGAATACCCGAAAAGCACAACCTTATTTCCCTGCGCATACTCCTCCATCACAGTTTTATGCAAATCTTCAAGTATAGGCAGCATGTGATGAGATTTTTGAACCCAGATTGCATCATGCAAACAGCTTGCAAGGAGGGAGCGAACACCATAGGCAATTGTCGGACTGAATGCTTTTGATAAATCAAGCTGCTGTTCAACAAATTCCAAATCGGCCTTACTCTTGTCCCCCCAGAAAAACATTCTTGCATCAGAGTTTATGGCATATTCACCGTTTTTTAAAAATAATGATGCTGCTTCCTCATTATCCTCAAAACTCTTTTTCATAACCGGATGAAGTTTGGTAACCCCTTTTTCAAACCAGTTTTTCATCTTTTCGTTGTTGTTATTGGAACCGTTTATGTATATAAAACTAATATTCTCCTGTGCAAAAGAAATATTCTGCAAAAACAACAATGCCGTAATTAAAAACAAAATCTTTTTCATAACAAAATATTATCACAAATAGCAAAAAAAATATTTTCGCGGTTTAATAGTCTTATGATAACCCCTGTTCAAATATTTAATCTGCACAAAAATATTTACCCTGTTTTTCAACAGCCTAAAGCTCACTATTTTGCAAAAAATTTACAAAAAGATGTATTTATACCGTCATTCACAGGTGAAGCGCCTGTTTCGGACTTTGATAACGAATTAAAAAATCTGAATGGCATAAGATGCGCCAGATGCAATCAAAGAATGCTTTCAGAAGAAAAGTATGATAACCTCCTTAAAAATATAGCACAGGTTAAAACCGGTACCGAATTAGAAAAACTCCTTACTGAAAATAAGCAGTACCTTAATGACAGCAATTCAATTATATTGAAAGATTTAAAAGAAATTAATACAAAATATCCTGATGCAGATATAAAAACGGTATTATATAAAATAGACAAGCACGCCCCGAAAATTTACGCTGAGACCTGCCGTAATAACATAGAACTCATAAAGCTCGTGACAGAAAAACTATTTATGTCGGAGCATAACAAACAGGAATATTTAAAAGCTGTTGAAAGACTTGAAATACATAAAGATTTCCAGCCTTATGACTTTAATAAATTTGCACAAATAATGAATGAAACCCTGAGAGAAACCGATTACCCGCGTAAGGAAAAATTATACAAAAAAGTAATGCTTCACCAGGGCAGAGCTTATAACTATTATAAAAATATAACTTCAAGACACATTTCAGCCCAATCTGCGCAGTCAGGCTTAAGAAGTCTTGGTAAAGCCCTTTTTAAACGCTCCGTTTCGGAAATTCGACCAATTACCAAATATGAAAATATTGAAAATCCGGCAAACAAAATTCTTATCTGCAGAGATTGTGATGTCAAAACCCAAAATTCAACCCGATACTACAAATATTCAGACGAGTCAGAAATGCTTAAAAATCACCTGACTCAATACGTTCAGGATATTAATAATGCGATAACTAATAATGAACTCCACGTAAATAGCAGCTATATCAATGAACTGACCAAAAATATCAGCAAAACCTCCAACCGGAAAATAACGCTCAATGGCAACGACTGGAGTTTCATTGAATATAAAAAGAATTTTACGGATTTGCCTTTTGAAAATATAGAAGGACTTCCCTGCCCTAAATGCAACGCAATTATGCTGACCCACGTACAGAGAGAAAGAATTTTCAAAAGGATTAATGAAACCTCCTCCATAAAAGAATTAAGCGATATCATAAAGGAATACGACAAATATTTTCCCCCTACAACGAAAATCATTTCCGAAAAATTCCGAGATAATTTCATCCGCGACCCATACATAACTGATACGCTTATGAAAAGAAATATGACAGCTTTTGTCAGAAAATTATGTCACCGCGAAATTACCGACTTTATCAAAGCAGCCTCAAAAAAACTAACAGACCCGTCTTATACGGCTGCTGAAAAAAACAAATTAGAAAAACTTGCAAAAAATCTAAACGATTATGACAAACATACAAAAATGTTTTATAATTCAGCACACCTGAAAACAATCCTCTTTAATGCTGAAGCACAAAAAGATGAGGACAAATTCAGACTTAAAGAAAAAGGGGATGAACTTCTTGCCAAAATAGAAATTCTGCAAGGACCGGTTTGCCATTCAACAAACCTGATAGGACAAGAAAACTACAGCTGGAGTAAAGTTTTCACAGAAAGAATTTTTAAAAAATCAGTTTTCACAAAGGATCATCTTATTGCTCGAAATAACGGCGGTTCTGACGAGTTAAATAACAAAATAGGACTTCATAGAGAATGCAATCAGCTGAAAGGTCAAAAATCCCCGTCGTCGTGGATAAGAAAAAACCCAGAGATAGAAGATTATATGGCAAATTATCTCAGAAAAATTAACGAATACGCAAGAAACGGAAAAATTAAAGAATGCGACAATTACGCGAAAGATATCGCGAATAAAATTTTTTATCTTTGCGGCGGCAGCAATAAACTAAAGAAAGAATTCAGCGATTAATAGTGTAATATTGGGCAAAAGTTACTAAGCAGCTAAATCACTAACTGGAAGTTTATGTCATTCTGAGGACAAAGCCCGAAAGAATCCAGTAGGGGATAAATGAATAGAGAGGGGGGCAATAAAAATTAGGCACTTCACTTCTCACCACTCACTATTCATTATATGTAACAGCCTTAAAAGTCAACCCTGCCGCAATAGCTGCAATAAGGTTAACAAGAACCGTAATTCCTGCAATTTTCCAAAACGCGGCATGCATAATCCCCAGGGAAATTGCAACGGCAGGGTTAAAAGCGCCGGTACAAAGAGTTCCGCCGACAGCAAAAGCCCCAACTGTAACCGCAGCACCTATTGCAAATCCGTAGTAAGAATTTCCGCTTACAGGACGCGAAGTTGCAGTCAATAAAACAACATAGCATAATGCAAACGTAAATAGGAATTCCCCTATAATAAGCGCCGGAATACTAAATTCAGCACCTTGCTGATAGTTCTGTGGAGAAAGAATATAATTAACCGTGAAAGCAGCTGCTACCCCGCCGACAATCTGCGCCACAGAATACGGAACCCACTGTGAAAGCGGAAGTGCCCCCCTTATAACTGCAGCAAGCGATACCGCAGGATTGTAATGCCCGCCTGAAATATGTCCTCCCGCATACACCATTATCATCAATGCAAACCCTATTGCAATCGGAGGAATAACTCCGCTCGCCCCGAATAAAGTTGTACTCCCCACCGTAAATACAAGAAAAAATGTACCTATGAATTCCACAAGATACTTTCTCAAATTTTCTCTCATTATTTTCTCCTTATAAATAATTCTTTTCTATAAAAATACTAAGATTCAATTAAAAAATTTCCATCCGACAACCTTCCAAAATTTTTATAGTAAAATAAACGTATGTTTTATTTTGATGAAATCAAAGGCAAAAAAGTCCTCCGCTCGGATATAATAAAAACAGAACATTTCTTTACAACACGGGAAAGTTTCATAAAAACAAAAGAACCGGAATATGAAAAAATTGCCGCGGCAAATCTTCGTGAAATTAAAGAATATTTAGGGGAGAAAAACCTCATCACACCGCACCAGACACACACCTCAAACATAGAAATCGTGGTCGATGGAAAACTCGATTATCCCGACACAGACGGGCTTATCCTAACGGATAAGGAGAACACAATCTATTTGAATTTTGCAGACTGCACCCCTGTTATTATCTACGACAAAAAACTGAACATCGGCGCAATCTCTCATGCAGGCTGGCGCGGAACCGCAGGTAGAATTGCAGCAAAAACTGTTGAAAAATTGACCGCAGATTTCGGTTCAATCCCGCAAAACCTGACAGCTGCCATAGGTCCTGCAATTTCACTGTGCTGCTATAATGTCGGGGATGAAGTTTTTAAACAATTAAAATTAACCGTTGAAAATTTCGAGGGTTTGTATGAATTCCGCAGCGGTCAAACATTCGTTGATTTAAAAGGGATAAATGCCCGCCAGCTTGAGGAATGCGGGGTTAAAGAAATTGATGTATGTCCGTATTGTACGGTCTGCGATAATGATATGTTCTTCTCATATAGGAAAGAAAACGCCACAACAAACCGTCATAGCGCAGTATTACAACTACAATAACAACTTCAGCCGCGAAATCATTAAAATGTAACAATTTGTTGAACGGTCTTTAAGTTTATGTTAAATTATAAACAGAAATACAGGAGTTGAGTTATGAAAAAATTTTTATTAACAATTTGTATAGTAATGCTGACAGTTCCTGCTTTTGCAGACAATGATGCAAATATTGAATATATGAACCAATCCCAAAGTTTTTCTGGATTTAATAAGTCGTTGCCTCAGTCAAGTTCATTTAAAAACCTTGAAAAAAATACAAAATTTACAGCGCCGTCAAATGACGAATATTCCGAATATGACAACGACGGATACAAAATAGAAGATGATAAACCTGTGGTAACCGAAAAGAAGGTTATAAAAACCAAAAAAAATTCTGACGGACAGGCAAAAATAAATACAGAAGATTCAAAAAGCACACCGATGACCTATGACAAATTCCCGCAAAACTACGGTAACGGCGATTCTATGATGATGCAAAACATGATGATGCCGATGGGCAATATGATGTTTTAAAAAATAAAGAGGAGAGTTATGAAAAAGAATTTTATAAATCTTATCCTGCTACTGTCCGCAATAATTTTTTCTGCATTGACGGCTAATGCTGCGAATTGGATATCCGGCAACAGCATAGTAGGTAATGTAATCTATTTTGATACCGACAGCATACAAAAAAAAGATAATGCAATATTTTATACGGTAAAATATTACGAAAATAATATAAAGGATTACAGTAAAGTTCTCATAATGTCGGAAGGAAATCATCCTTTTGTACTCGGAGATCCTATTGCTTTTAAAGACCATTATTTTATGGCAAATATTGACATCGTAAACCGCAGAGTAATGGATTACATCAAGGATAAAGAAATTCCTGAAATTTCGCCTGACAATGATTTAAATTACCTGCTCACAAATCTTGAACCTTATGCAGAGAGTGTTATCGCAAAAATTAAACAGAATTTAAAATATAGATTCTCATACAGAAACAGTTATTCAACGGTATTAGTAAAAATAAACAAACAGGGAGAGGTAAAAAAAGTTTATGTACAGAAGTCTTCCGGCAACCAGAAATTAAACAAAGCGTTGCTGCAAGTTATAGAAAAATCATCACCGTTTGAGCCTCTTCCGGAAGAATATGATAAAACATTTGCAATATTATGGATTAACGTATCTTTTGGACCGGACAAATCAATCATCCTGATGAATTCAGCAGTTTCATTAGGCAAAATGTTATTGAGATAAAGGAAATGGCAGCAGTAACCCCTATACAGACATCAAAACAAAATACTAAAGAAAACTGGCAGCGGCGGAAAAAATTAGTCAGCTGGTCAGGATATGCAGCACTTGGGTTTGGAACAATATGCGGGGCGACAGGGATAAAAAAGGTGAGAATTCCGCAGAAGAGAAACATTCACAAAATATCAGCATACCTTGCCGGGATAACATCATTCCTTCACTTCGGCTTTGCGGAAGGTATAGACAGAAAACTGCTTAGAAAAAACTGAATTGCCGGAAGGCTTTGCGAGGCGTGAAACGACGAAGCAAGCCAACCTTTGAAAATAATCAACACATTCTCAATTTAATAATTTCACAAAAGCTGGATTCTTTCGGGCTTCGCCCTCAGAATGACTCAGTTGTAGCTAAAGCAGGTCAGGCTTCAAATGAAACCTGTAAGGAGTAAATCCTCTCGACGTCATTGCGAGCGCCAGCGAAGCAATCCAGCCTTTAAAATTGAAAATTTACACAAAAATGTGTGAAGTAATTATTAAATAGCGCATAAAAAAACACTGCAGTTAGTTGCAGAAATGTAAAATAACATATTAAAACGAGGAAGAGATTAAATGACCGAAAATATAAATACACAGGAAGAATGGCACCCCACGATAAACCCGTGGCTTATGGTTACACCTGTAATGCTTGCGATATTTATGTTCGTACTGGATGAAACAATATCTAACGTAGCATTAACATACATAGCAGGTTCAATGTCCGTGAGTTTAAACGAATCCACCTGGGTTCTGACAAGCTACCTGATTGCAAGCGGAATTGCAATCCCTCTTGTATCAGCCGCATCAAAACTTTTCGGGCGAAAAAATTACTTTATGATATGTACGATAATTTTTACGATATCGTCATTTTTATGTGCAATATCGCATTCAATGATAGAGATTGTACTTGCGAGGTTTTTGCAGGGACTCGGAGGCGGCGGGCTTTTGCCGCTTGGGCAGTCAATAATGCTTGAAAGCTTCTCGAAAAAAGACCGTCCGAAATCAATGGCAATCTTCGGAATTGCGGTAATTTTTGCACCGTTAATCGGACCTGTTCTTGGCGGCTGGATTACGGAAAACTGGTCGTGGCCGTGGATTTATTTAATCAATGTACCGCTTGGGTTTATTTGTGTTTTTCTCGCGAAAAATTTGCTGCAGGAACCGCCTTACGCAAAAAAACAAAAGGACGTTCATTTTGATTATAAAGGAATGCTGTTTTTATCGGGCTGGCTGATTTGTCTGCAGATTGTACTTGATAAAGGTAATGACGCTGATTGGTTCGGAGCAGTATGGGTAAGGTGGCTTACAACATTTGCAGTTATTTTTTCCGTGCTATTTTTTATATCACAGGCAAAGGGTAAAGAACCGCTCATTGATTTAAGAGTATTGAAAGACCGGACATACTTTTTCGGAACCCTTGTACAGGTAATATTGATGGGAGTATTTCTGTCATCGGCAGCATTGTTACCTTCTATGCTTCAGAATTTACTCGGGTATACCGCATACCTAAGCGGATTATCAATGGGTTCCCGCGGGGTCGGGAGCTTTATCGGGGTTGCATTGTATCTTACATTATCAAAAAAACTCGGTGACAGACGTATTGCAATGATTGGCTTAATCCTTCTCGGATTTGGAAGCGTATTCTTCGGAAACATAAATTTACAGATTAATCTTATAACAATTGCAATACCGAACATTTTATACGGCTCAGGACTTTTCCTGGCATTCACTCCGTTAATTCCGCTTTCATTTTCAACAATGAAAAACGATCAGATGACAAACGCGACAGGACTCCAGAACCTTGTAAAAAATATAGGCGGGGCAATAGGCACTTCAATCGGGACAACAATGGTATCAAGGTTTGCGCAGGTACACCAGAACATGCTGATTAACCATCTGCACGACCTGAATAATGTATTTGTAGACCGTGTAAATGCACTCAGCGGAACTTTTTCATCGCTTACAGACACATTTACGGCACATTCAATGGCGCAGAGCCAAATTTATTCCCAACTTGTACAGCAAGCGCATCTTTGGGCGTATATTGATACTTTCCGCTGGTTTGCGTTCGCGACATTCCTGCTGATTCCGCTTCTTGTATTTATTAAGAAGCCGAAAACACTGCAATAAAAGATTAAGCCGGAAGCCTCCCTTAATAAGGGAGGTGGCGCGAATGCGCCGAAGGGTTTTCTCTAAAACCTCTCCTTTATAAGTGAGGAATAAACTCTATTGCGAGGCTTCAGCCGAACCAATCCAGCCTTTTTCTATGTGAATGGTGAATTGGAAATTTATTATATTTCTTACTGTTTCAAATTTTTCAGCGCGTAATCAATACACTGCACGATAAATTCATTACGGCTAATATCAGTCTGCACAGATAGTTCGTCAATTTTTCTAAGCATATCAATATCCAGTCGTATGCTTATAACCGTTTTTTCCTGTTTTATTGGTTTAAATTCATTCATAACATTCCCGTAAATTATTGTATTCAAATTCAGATTAATAAGATATATTCAAAAATACATTACAAACTGTATTTACTTTTTAAATACAAAAGGTTATTTTACTTATAGAGGAGGAGAAATGGACAAAAAAGCTTTTACACTGGCAGAAGTATTGATAACACTTGGAATAATAGGCGTGGTCTCTGCGATGACACTACCGGCACTTGTAAATCAGACACGAGGGAAGGAACTTGAAACAGGACTGAAAAAAGCATATTCCGTTATACAAAATGCCGTCAATCAAATGAGTTACGACGAAGGGCAGGTTGTTAATGCGGCTAATTACGGCGATACAGGAAATTTTATGGAAGTTTTCAAAAAATATTTTAAACTATCAAAAGACTGCGGCAAATCATCCTGTGAATCACAGGAAATTTTAGAAAACGAACAATTAGGTTCCATAAACTATAAGTCTTATACTAATATACCGATAGGAACAGGTCTTTTGGATGACGGTCAGACAGTGACAATTGACGGAATGTTTTTTATGATTGAAAACAACCCTCAATCTGACAAAAACTGGCTTTTTATTTCTGTTGACGTCAACGGTATACATAAAAAACCTAACCGCTGGGGACACGATTTATTTACATTTCAAATACTTGATAATGGCAAGCTTGCTCCGATGGGGGCACAAGACACTGTATATCGTGATGATAAATATTGTTCCAACAGAGAAAAATCAAATATTAGCGGTATTGGATGCACATATAAAGCACTTACGGAAAAAGATTACTTCAAAAACCTGCCTAAATAACAATTTCGTGTTATCATAGATAAAAAGGCGCGCCGCCTGAAGGCGGCGCGCCGGAAAGCAGGAATATGAATAACATCGAAAAAATTATAAAAGTAAGCAAAGGCGAAGAACTTGCGGATTTGGTACTAAAAAATGCGCAGCTTGTAAATGTTTTATCAGAAGAAATTTACGAAACCGATATTGCAATTATCGGGGATAAAATTGCGGGGATTTCAAAAGGTTACAGAGGCAGAGAAGAAATAGACCTCAATGGGGCTTATGTCACCCCTTCTTTTATTGACGGTCACGTTCATCTGGAAAGCTCTATGCTTATGCCGTCGGAGTTTGCAAAACTTGTTCTGCCGTCCGGCACCACAACCGTAATTGCTGATCCGCATGAAATCGCTAATGTTATGGGGCTTCAGGGCATAAGCTTTATGAGAGAAGCCACAAAAAATCTGCCGCTTGATGTTTTTATGATGCTGCCGTCGTGCGTTCCCGCAACAGATTTGGAAACATCAGGAGTTGATTTAAACAGCTACGATTTAGCGCTTTTGATTGATGCGCCTTGGGTTCTCGGGATTGCGGAGATGATGAATTTTCCTGGTGTAGTAAACTGTGACAACAGTGTTTTAAGTAAAATTCAACTTGGACTTGAGAAAAACAAACGTATTGACGGACACGCACCGAATTTAGGCGGAAAAGATCTGGATGCTTATATCGCCTCAGGAGTTGCCTCAGACCATGAATGCACGACCCCTGAAGAAGCAATAGAGAAACTCCGCCTCGGGATGTATTTAATGATACGTGAAGCAACAGGCGCAAGAGATTTGGAGCCGCTCATTCCTGTATTAAAAACATACAATACGCGCAAATGTATGTTCGTAACAGACGACCGCCACCCGAAACATCTCGGCAAACACATTTCAAGAATGGTAAAGAAAGCCGTCCGCCTCGGAGTTAATCCTATTAAAGCAATCCAAATGGCAAGCCTCAATACCGCAGAATACTTCAAACTTTATGACAGAGGTGCAATCGCTCCCGGGTATAATGCAGATATTGCAGTTTTTGATGACCTTGAAAACTTTGAACCGAAAATGGTTTTCAAAAACGGAAAACTCACAGCTAAAGACGGAAAAGTTACAGTTGATATGACAGAACTTAAACCGCCTGCCCTGAGGGGTTCCGTTAACATAAAATATTTGTACAATGAAGATTTTCAAATAAAAATTCCTGCGGGCAAAAATAAAATAAAGGTTATAAACGTTATCCCGCAGCAGTTAATAACAAAGCTTTCGATTGAGCCAGCAAAAAACAGCGGCGGCTTGGCAGTTTCAGACATAGAAAATGACATTTTAAAAATTGCCGTCCTTGAACGACACAAAGCAACGGGAAATATCGGGCTTGGTTTTGTGAAAGGATTCGGTCTGAAATCAGGCGCAATTGCATCAACAGTAGCCCACGACAGCCATAATATGATAGTAATCGGAACAAACGATGAAGATATGTTCTATGCGGCAATAGAACTTGAAAAATCACAGGGCGGAAAAATTATTGTAGAAAACGGAAAAACACTTGCACACTTACCGCTTCCGATAGCGGGGTTAATGTCGGATAAACCTGCAGAAGAAGTTATGGCAAAAATTTCCGAACTTGAAAATGCAGCCGACAAAATCGGCTGCAAAATCGCAGATCCTTTTATGAGTATGGCATTTCTGTCCTTATCGGTAATCCCTGAAATAAAGATTACGGATAAAGGGCTTATTGATGTGAATAAGTTTGAGGTAACGGAATTATTTGCATAATGAAGAATCTTAGTTGGGCAGGTATGCCCAACCGACAGAGTCTGCTTTTTACTCTTCACCCGCCCTGCGGGCACTCTCTGTACAAGTCATACAGGGTCCCTAGCTTTGCACAGTTCAGCGATTCCCTTTGTATCCCTCAAGGAGCGAGGGAGAGAGTGTCATTGCGAGGCTTTAGCCGAAGCAATCCAGCTTTTGGATTGTTGTTGGGCAGGTATGCCCAACCGACATTACCCCTCACCCGAATTTGTAAATTCGCTCCCGCTCATAAACAAATTCATCCCTCTCCCGCAAGGGGAGAGGGTATTAATTAAAGCCTCCCTTATAAGGGAGGTGGCGCGAAGCGCCGGAGGGTTTCACACCCTCACCCGTCCTGCGCGGACACCACTTCCAGATGGCGAGGGTAGGAGTGTCATTGCGAGGCTTTAGCCGAAGCAATCCAGTTTTTTTTAATGAAGGGTGAAAGGTGAGTAGTGAAGGATTCAATAACTATAAATCTCATCACCCTTTACTTATTTACCGCCCTATTGCCTTTACTGCAGCCTGCGTTTTAATTCATACTTAACATCCGACAACGGACCGTTGTTCGGGGTTCTCACTGTGTTAAAATAATTCCTTGCATAGACAAACGGATATTTCGGAATCCAGCCGAGTTTAAAGAAAATTGTAACCGTATCCGCTCCCTGTGACAACATAAGTTCGTCAATTGTTTTTTCATGCGCCGGGGAAATTGACGAGAAAATTTTCAGCAGGTAATCAGTAAACGTTACGCTGTAATAACCTGTTGCAGTTCCCGGTTTTGCAATAATTTCCGAAATCCTAAAATTTTCATTACCCTTAATATTTTGAACATCTTTTGGCAGAGTAAGTGTTTCTCCGCGGGTCTGTTCAATTTCGTACCATTGACCGTTATAGTTTATCCTCATCATATTTGCCTGAGGCATATAAATATCGTCGAATTTATTTTCAAGAATAGTGTTGCCTTCCATATCAACAATGCCGTATTTAAAATCCTTACAGGTCAAAAGCATTCCGCCGAAAAGTAAATCTATTGAAGAATATTCCCGCGGCAAAATCTCCTTTCCTTTATCATCGTAAAGTGCATATTTACTGCCGCTTCCGATTTTTAAATATTTGCCGAGAACTCTTTCCGCGTGGCTGTATTTTATAGGGACAAGAATATTCCCCTGATTATCCATCATACCGAATTTGCTTTTCTTCTGCACAATAAATGATGAATCCCCGAGAAGTATCATCTTTTTGTATTCAGGTTCAACAATAACCGTATCGTCGCAGCTTTTTAACCCGAAAAGTCCTTCTTCAGCATCTTTATAAACTTTGACGCACGCATTTTCCGAAACCGAAGCCGTCTGAGTTTCCGCTAAAACAAGATTTTGACAAACCAGAATTAAACCTATAACCAGTAAAAACTTCTTCATAAATATATAATAACATAAAATTAATTTATGGTATAATTTTGATTGAGGATAATATGAAAAAAAGATATAAAGTTTTAGGTGGTGTTATTTGTGCTGCAGCGGTGATTGCAGCTTTAGGTACTGTTACGTATTTGAAGGTTCTTCCTGCTGTTGTTTCTAACCAAAAAGTTATAAATTTCGTTGAAAAAGAAGTTGCAAAGTTTACAAATCTAGATATTGAAATTAAAAATCCTGTTTTGAAAACAGAATTATCGCCGCAGCTTGGATTCAAAACAGACAAGATTAAACTTTTAAAAAATGACCTTGAAATTTTTGCCGTAGAAAATCTTGATACGGAAATTTCGTTTAAAGATATTTTCAAAAAAAGAATTATTTTAAACAAATTCGGACTTGATTACGTTTTTGCGGACGTAAACGAACTGATGTCGCTAGTCCCTCAGCAAAAAGAACAGAAACCTAAACAAGAAAGCGAGTGGGAAATCGACTTCTTTGATTCGGTTTTGTCTTTGAAAAAGAGTTTAATCTTATACAAACTTGAACCTGATATCTACGTAAAACTCAACGCGGATAACCTCAAAATCGATAACACGCAAAAGATTGCAAAATACTTAAAATTTGATATTGATACAAAAATAAAGAAGAAAGATAAAGTTCTCCATTTTGCAATTGCCGATAAAAATAAAGTCGTTATAAAAGATAAAACACTGTGGGTTAACGACTGCGTACTTGATATAAATAAATCGCAGGTTCATATTAACGCGGACGCCTCAAGAAAAAACGGGCTTAATGTTAATCTTACGTCGAAAAAATTCAAAGTTCAGGACGTAATTGATATTGTAAACTCCAATATCTTAATCAATAACGGAAGCGAAATGCTGGCGTTTTTCAAAGATATGAAAGGCGATTTTGATTTTGATATCAATTTAACAAAAAAAGATTTGAACGGGAAAATTAATCTAAACAATGGTTCCCTGAAAATTATTCCTGTAAGCGATCTGCCGATTACAGTGAATAAGGGAACGGTTCTTTTAACTTCAAAAGATATCATTTTGAAAGATATTGAAGGCTACTACGGGACACATGCAGCAAACAAAGCAACCGTTAACGGGACTATAAAAGATTACGCAAAAACCTGCGACACCAATGTAACAATAAAAACCGTCGCAACAAACGATTTTGCAGAAAATTATTTATCAAAACTTGTCGGAATTCCGCTCACAATTATCGGCAACGCAGGAACAGTTATTAACGTAAAATATCTTGATAATAAAATTGATATTATCTGGGCGTCAAAACTTGCAAAAGGCGAAGATATTCTTGTAGACGGGGCTTCCCTTACTCCGACCGGATGGGATAGAGCGGTTAAAGCCGATATGCATTTTGAAAATAATATTCTCGATATAAAAGACATCAATTACTATATCGCACAGGAAATCGTAAGAGGAAGCAAGGTTAAACCTGTTCTTACGTTAAACGGAATTGTAGACCTTTCAAAACCTGTACCATTTGTGCCAAAACTTGGATTTAATATTCCGAACCCGCTCCCGAGCGAATTTTTGAACGTCCTTGTCGGACAGAGATTATTCAAAGGCGGCAAATTCTCCGGCGAAATTTATATGGTTAATAATGGCACCTACCCGAAAATTAAAGGGAATATGAAGCTTAACGGAATAAGAATTCCGTCCCAGAGAATAGGGATTAAAAGCGGTGAACTTTTTACGGATAAAGATACAATTCATCTTGTTGCAGACGGCAGATATAAAAGGATGAATTTTGACTTCACCGGCGATATCGCAAACGGAATTAAATTCCCGATTGTAATTGAAAATGTAAACCTTGGGCTTGATAAACTTGATATAGATAGAATTCTGCAATCATTCAACATGCAAAATACCGCAGCAATCGAAGAACAGCCAAAAGTATCGGAAGCTGAACTTGAGGATGAAAATAGCGTTGCCGCAGATAATGCAGTTGTGTTTGACGTGAATAATCTTATTATAAAAAGATGTATTTTCAGACTCAAAGAAGGCAACTACAAAGACATCAATTTCGGTAACCTTGCAGCAAACCTGACGCTGGATAAAAATAATATTCTCCAGCTTCATTCAAACAGATTTGATATTGCAGACGGAATTTCATCTGTTAAAGTATTCTGCGACCTGAAAAAACACAAATACAATATCAAACTCGGAGCAAAAGATATAAATTCCGATACAATGACCACAACTCTGTTAAATCTTCCGCGTGAGATTTCCGGTAAAGCAAGCGGAATAATTGATTTATACACAGACGACAGTCTTAAACTCAACGGCGCAATCAAGTTCGTGGTAAATAACGGACAAATCCAGAAAATCGGGCTTGTGGAATATGTGATGAAGTTTGCGGCATTATTCAGGAACCCGCTCGTTATGATTAGCCCGTCCACTATTTCCGATATGGTTACAATTCCTGACGGAACATTTGATAAAATCAACGGCGAACTCTATATTAGAAACAACGTTATAGAATGGATGAAAATAAAATCTTCCTCCCCTGAATTGAGCAGCTATATTGCAGGGCGCTACGATATGGAAAAGAGCGACGCTTCATTGAGAATTTATACAAAATTCAGCAACACCAAAAAAGGATTTGCAGGAGCACTGAGAAGCTTCTCCCTCAACAGCCTCGCAAACAGAATACCTCTGAGCAGCCGCAACGACGCTCAATACTATGCGGCAGAACTTGAACAACTGCCGCCGCTCGAAGTCGGTGAAGAGGACAGCCAGGTATTCTTAACTAAAGTCGACGGCGATGTCGTAAACAACAACTTCCTGTCATCATTAAAGAAACTGAAATAACTATGATTAGAATAAATCCGAATTTTAATAATAACAATCCTACAGTAAAAACAGGCTCTTATAAGGGTACTGCCGATATGAACACTGTTTTTGCGGCAAAAGACACGCTTCCGACGGCATCCGCTGATACAAAAGGGCTTGTTGTAGAAAAAGAAAAAATTTCACCAAAAGGCAGTACAAACCCTGATCATTTAAAAAATGCCCCAAGTCCTAAAATTACAATAGCAGGCGAAGAAAAAAATGCTGCAATCGTTGTGGATACTGAAAATAATCTTCTCTACACATACGATGAAGAAGGCAAAGCCGAAGCTGTTTATTCAGTTGCAACAGGTAAAAAATATACACCGACAAAAAAGGGCATAAAAATGATTACGCGGGTTGAAGATTATCCGTATTCAACAGCCTACGGGACAAAAAGAAAACGCAACCCAAACGACTACGGACCAAATGTTATAATAATTGAAAATATAGACCCCGAAACCGGCAAAATTGTAGGACGCAACGGACAGTTTATCCACGGAAATAACAATGAGAAGAGTCTTGGAACCCACGCCTCTTTAGGCTGCGTGAGGATGGATAACGAAGTCATCAAAAAACTATCGCAGGAAGTCAAAAGAAATACCTACGTATTGATGAAGTAAAAATTAGGAGTGTGAAAGACCGGATTTCCAGCCTTTTAAAAAAGTGAATGGTGAATGGTGAATGGTGAGGAGTTCAACAAAAATTAGATCCTTCACTCTTCACTCATTACGCTTCATATTCCAAAAGCTGGATTCTTTCGGGCTTAGCCCTCAGAATGACGTAAATTTTCCTTAGTGCCTCAGTTGCGCATGTATGCCCAACCTACTTAGTGCCTCAGTACCTTAGTATCTTCTCTTTGTCCCCTGTCCAGCAAGGGGCAGAGGGATAGGATTTGCCTCCCTTTATAAGGGAGGTGGCGCGCTAGCGCCGGAGGGTTTTCTCTTTTACCCCCTCACCCCAGCCTTTGTAGATTTTTGTTGGGCAAGTATGCCCAACCTACTTAGTGCTTTCAAGGGGAATTTTTTTGTCATTGCGAGCGGTAGCGAAGCAATCCAGCCTTTTGAGAAGTGAAGCGGGAAGAGTGAGGGGTGAAGGGTTCTACAATAATATGTCCTTCTTTATTCGTTCAACCATTCACCGTCCAACTTTTCTAATACATTTCATTTACCTCCTCACCCCAGCCCCTCTCCCTCAAGGGGAGAGGGGAGGTAGGATTTCCCCCCTTGTAAAGGGGGGATTAAGGGGAGATTTTGCGTCATTGCGAGGCGTTAGCCGAAGCAATCCAGCCTTTTTGCTTCTCTTTGTAAGGTGGTATGTCTTAATGCACCCCACTTATTGCCCTAGATTTTTGTTGGGCAAGTATGCCCAACCTACTTAGCGCCCAAGTGCCTTAGTATCTTAGTATCTTCTCTTTTACCTCTCACCCAGCCTTTGTAGATTTTTGTTGGGCAGGTATGCCCAACCTACTCAGTGCCTTAGTATCTTCTCTTTGTCCCCTCTCCATCCGGTCAAAATCACAGATAGCACTTAGGCTCCTGACCGGCAACACCTGCGTACAATTCAACGTATTCTTTTGCAGGACTTGCGTTAATCTTTGTCAAAAGAACCTCTTCTATCTGGAAAAATCCTACATCACTCGACATTTCAATTTCAATCTTAATAGGCTTTTTCTCCCCGTGATGAATACCGATACGATTGATTGCATTGGCAGAATATTTATGAATATCTCCGACTTTTGGGGTTTTATTAATTGAAAGCGGAATTCTTGCGCGACCTTTCGTCATATCACAGCCGTCTGCAATCAATAAAATTCCGGCTTCTATTGAATGGATTTTTCTTGACGTCATGTGACCAACTATAGCTTCTGTCGCAAGAGATTTTATAATAACTCTTTTGTGAAGATTATCAGGAAAAACATGCATTAATGCTCTTTCAATAAGCGGCTGAGCAAGAATTGCCGACATATCTTCATGACCTTGTCTACCTATCATCATACCCAAATCATGCATTAAACCTGCAAGAATAACCGCGCACATACTGTCTTCAAAAGTTCCGATTTCTTCAGCCTCAAGAGAAGTTTTTATCCCTGACTCCTGTAAAAGGTTCAGCATTTTTATGGCGTTTCCGACAACCTGCCTCATGTGAACAGGTCCATGGTCATTATACCCCAACCTTTTTATGGAAACATTATTTGCATATTCCTGCATCTCCTGCAGCTCTTCATCCGCAAATAAATAATTAACAAGCTTTAAACAGTTGGCGTTTTTCTCTAACCTTTTTAATATTTTCGATTCAATTGATACTTCTTTAACTGATTTCATAATTACACCAATTTTAAAATATTTCTATCTATATAATAACCCATAATAAAATTAATTTCTACAGCAAATTCGAAATTTTAAGCTTTATACTCAGGATAATGCAAAAATTTTAAAAGAGAACTGCAATAAAAATAACCGTTTAAATTTATTCCGCTTTATTGTATGTATAATAAATACAAGGAGTAAATAATGTACACTTTTGAAACATTATCGCCAAACGATTTTGAAATATTAACGCGCGACCTGCTGCAAAAAGAATTGTCGCTAACCCTTGAATCCTTCAAATCCGGCAGGGATAACGGCATTGATTTAAGATACTCTCAAAACAAAGAAAATGATATTATTATCCAGTGCAAACATTATCAAGGTTCAACCTTCAACGATTTAATCAAGACAATGAAAAGGGAAGTTGAAAAGATTAAAGAATTATCCCCTGAAAGGTATATCCTTGTAACCTCTTTACCGCTAACACCAAAGAACAAAGAGAAAATCATTGAAATCTGCGAGCCATATATTACAAGAAATTCCGATATATATTCTCAAAACGATATAAATAACCTGCTCCAAAAGTTTCCGGAAGTAGAAAAAAATACATTTAAACTCTGGATGACAAGTACAAATGTCCTTGAGAGATTATTTCATTCGGGGACATATAATAAATCCGAATTCAAACTGGAAAATATTAAAGAAAAAATCAAAATATTTGTCCCTAACCCGAGTTTAGATAAAGCAAATAAGATACTTGAAGAAAATAATTTTGTGGTTATATCGGGCGCCCCGGGCGTCGGGAAAACGACTCTTGCGGATATGATAATCTGGCAATATGTTTCACAGGGCTATGAATTTATCAACGTCACGGACAACATCAATGAAGCTGTCAACGTCTACAAACGCGACGAAAACTGTAAACAAATATTTTATTATGACGACTTTTTGGGAGAAACCAATCTTGCTAAAAACGAAGATTCAGACCTTATACTGTTTATCAAACAGATAAACAAAGATAAAAATAAAAAACTCGTACTCGCAACAAGAGAATATATTCTCCAGCAGACAAAGTTAAGTTCCGAGAAAATTGATTATTTTGAATTTAAAAAATGTATAATAGATTTGAAGTCGTATTCAAATTTGATTAAAGCGGAAATTTTATACAATCATCTTTATTTTTCAAAACTGCCGGAAGAATATATCCAATCAATTATTTCTAACGGAAACTACGTTTCAATAATAAATCACGACAATTACAATCCGCGTATTATTGAATACATGACAAAACCCAAAATTCTTGAATATGTCAAAGCGGAAAATTATTTCAATGAATTTATGAATAATCTGAATAATCCGGAAAATATATGGTCCCACGCATTTGAAAATCACCTTAACAATAAATCAAGAAGTATTTTATTTGCATTAACAACCACACAGTATATATCTTCCTACTTCGGTAATACAGACAGAATAAAAGAAACTGCAAAAAAAATCTGCCGGAAATTATACTCGGAAAATATCACCGATTTAGATTTCAAAAAAAATCTTAAAATATTAAACGGAGATTTTATTGATATTAAGGGAAAAAATAAACTTTCCTTCTCCAACCCTTCAGTAATTGATTTTCTGGAGAATTATATTTTAAATAATGATCTGATACCGGATTTTATAGAACTTTCAGAACAATATGAACATATAAACTGGTTATACAGAACATATTTTCAGAACAAAAGCGCCTCAGCACAGAATATCAATATTATGTTTGCAAAATTGAAAGAGCTGAATAATAATCAGTTTAGTACCAGATATATAGATTTACTTCTTCAATTAATTATCAGCAGTAATGACACGACAAAAATTCCGCAAATTAAACCCGAACTTAATGAACTTATAAAAAGGAATTACAGACCCATAATACTTGAAAATATACTGAAAAATATTTCCCATGATATATTTTCCGAAAGTAAAATTATTAAAGATTTTGCTTCAACCGTTAAAGAAAAAATCATTGACTATGTAAACCTTAATGATGATGCCGAAGAATATTTGGTTATTTGGGATTTTATTGAGAGTTTTAAAGAGCTGTGGGAAGAGGAACATATTAATAAAATTTATGATGATGTCAACTTATGTTACGAGGATCTTGTTGATGCTACAATTGAAATTCATAAAGAAGAAGCTGATGCTGACGGATTGTATTTTGAGATTGAAAAATTCCAGCAGCTGATAGATAAATACAACCTGCCTTATGATACGATTAAAATTGAAGAAGCGGTTGAAGAATTGGAAATGAAAGAGGAGGAATGTGAATATAGCAGCAATCTGAATTCCGTAAGTACAATAAACTCCGGGCTGCAAAATACAGTTCAGGAAAGCATAAAAATAATAAACTTATTTGACTCACTGAATGAAAGGTATACCAATTCTTGACAGAAGATTATTTTTATCCTTAAATAATTGTATAGATGGTCTTTAAGGGGTTTTTAGCGTGCGAATTTCCGGCATTAGAAATCAAACATCGTTTACTGCAGGCAAGGTCAATTTATACACGGATTTTGACGGTACATATTGTCCAGCAAAACATTCCACCCTCCACGACCCGAATGCAAACGGGTTTATGAATGAATATTGCAACAGGATAAATAAATTCTGGCAGACAACAAACGGGGATGTTCATTTTAATATCACAACAGGCAGAACCCTCGGTGAGTATGAATCTATTTCCTGGTTATTAAAAATGCGCAATTTCAGGCTGCCGTTTCCTGAAACCATAATTACAAAAGACGGAAGCGATAGGTTTGTCAAAACCGGAACCGATACCGATTTTTATGAACAGGGAAAATTCCCTTTCAACTACAATTCACCGCAAAAAGAAAAAGAAACCGAGATTAAAAATTTAACCAACTGGGACGGCGATAAAATTCACGCGAAATTAAAGCGTCTGGCAAACAAATATAAAATAAGATTAGTGGAAGCAGATTCCGAAAACGCAGTTTCTGATTACGGTGAACGGTCTTTATTCAGCAGCGGGAAACTAGATCCTGACGACTGGAAAAAACTTCCATCCCAAAACGGTCAAATTACAGAACACACACCCCCGGTTGCGGATTATGTACTGGGTTCGAGAAACGACGGTAAATTAAAATTCAATCTTATTTTCCCGCCGGATTACGGTTTTTGTCCGGAACGAAACTGGATTTATGACAACATAGTTACCGATTTAAAAGGGTATTTAGATTCAAAAAAAATCCGCTACCACATGGAGTGGGAACCTGCATCCGATTCCAACCATCACAGAATTTCCTGTTCTATTACGCCTCTGTTTGAAAACGGTGCTCTAACAAAATTATACGACACAAAAAAAGCCTTGAAAGAAGCTGTGAAAAACAGCGATATAGTAATCGCTGCAGGCGACGGCTCAAATGATTTTGATATGCTCAACCCTCTTGGCTATCTGGAGGAAGATTTTATAAAAGAATGCGAAAAAAACTCCTCTCATAAAGAATTTTACTCAAAAGATATCACTCAAAGACTTGAAGATTTAAAAAGAATTTATAACGGAGAAAACAGCGAATACATAAACGGACTGCGCAAAGAATTAACACAAAACGGTTATCTCAAACAACTGGAAGATTTGCCGATTTACAGTATCGTAATCAGGAAACAAAATTCCAAAATGCAGCCGCTAATCGCTACGTTTTCACGCATTAATAAAGTTATCGTAACGGAAAACGGTTCTCTTGATGAAGGGATAAAAAAAATTGTCAAACTGCACGCAGAAAAGAATAAAATATTCAAAACAGAAATGTCAGAAAAATTTAAAACTTTAATCTTCGGAGCAAAAAAAAAATCCGCCAAAACTGTTAACTATTATAAGATAGGAGCGGGAATACTGCTCGCGGGATTAATTGGATGCATGGGATTTAAATATCTCAATAAAAAATCAGAGGAAAAAGATAATGAAAATAATACCGGTAATAAATCATCAAATTCAAAATCATAAATCTTCTCAAACACATCAGGTAAATTTTCAATCCTCATACTTTGAAGATTTTAATAACAAATACAATCCTATTAAAACTCTTTTACGGAAAGAAATAGATGAATTTATTGAAACCGGCGCTAATGCAACAAAACTAGGAGAAGGTATAGGCGGTGAAACTTACCGGTTCAATCATCCCCGGCTTGGAAATATAGTTATAAAAAAAAATAAAACCGGATTTTCAGACGACTATCTGAAAGAATACAAAAATCTGACACAAATTCCGACAGATATTATCGGCGGACAGGAAGCTGTCGCAAGAGTAAATTCATCAGGAATGCATTATCTCGTATCAACACTGGTTAGCGGGAAAAGCGTTTCAAAAACTAACCGATATACGGAAGAACATTTAAAAACTCTTTTTAATAAAATGTTTGAACTTGATAAAGTCGGGATTTACCACGGGGATTTAAACGGAAAAAATATCCTGATAGATGATAACGGAGCCGTTAATTTTATAGATTATCAGTGGACGGAAAAGGTAGATAAAATAAATTTTTTTGACAGTAAAAAAAGTCAAAAAATCTTACTTCCTATTGCAGAATTTCCTGAAAATGCCCAGATGTTTGAAATGGCGTCAATTCCGCATTATATAGATAGTTTTGATACCCTTGCAGAAAAAGAAACTTTCTTAAAAATATACTTACAAGCTAAATCAAATTACCATGAAAAACGGTATGAATATATCAAAAAAATTACAAAAAATTGGTTCTACACAAGTGAAAAAGAACGAATAAAACAAGCCCTTGATTCAGAAAAAGCAAAGGCTGCTGTATATAAAAATCCTGACAAAAATATTTTAAAATTAGAAATGAAAAAATTCCAATTTTTATCGGACTACCGCGACGCCTATTCCCATGTAGACCCGAATCTTCCGTCGAGAAATATTATTGCATCGCCATCCTCTTACCTTTGCTCAATAAGTTCAATACAGGATTACAGAAAAGAAGTTATGCGGCAGTTAAGTTCAAGTTATACAAAATCAAAATCCGACTATCTGAAATCAATGTTAAACTACGGTGATTACTGGTATAACAACCTAATCTCATATACCAAAGACACTTACGACTATATAATCAGAATGACCAGAAAAACCAAAAATCGCGGGGAAGATACTCACAAATTTTACATAAATGAAAGAAATCCCAGAATATTCACCCCCAATTTAGATTTGCTTGAAAGCATGGGAGAAAACTATAAACCTTTATACGAAGCAGGTTTAGATTCGCCTTATTTAATGACATATAAATTACAAAGCATGTATGAAGAACCGATAAGAGTATTGGATTCCGCATTGAGCGATTCCAAATCCATTCACCAAATTGAAAAAGTGAAAAGTTTGTTTAATAAAACGAGAACCACTACATTAAATAAAAGGCTTTTAGACACCCTGAATGCCTCAGAGCTTGCAGTATTGAAGATAAGAGAATTCAGAGGATATGTAAAACACAATTTTTCATCATATATTGCAAACAGAACCCTCAATGAAATGCTGGAAAATGCCGTAAACTTTTCTCAGGAACTATTTGGAAGCATTTTTACCGGACTTCAATCATTGAACGCAAAAAACATAACTGTAAAAGGTTATGAAGAAATGCGAAAATTTATTTATAAGATATAGCAAACCAAAAATTGCATAAATTTTTTGTTCTTAATATAATGTTCTCAAAGGTTGACTAAAAAAAGGAGAGAAATTATGTCAAGAAAACCAATTATTGCAGGAAACTGGAAAATGAACCTTCTCAGATCTGAAGCTAAATCTGTTTTTGAAGGGATTAAAGATTTTGTAAAAGATTACACGGCAGTTGAATTGCCGACAGTTGTTATCGCACCTGTTTTCACATCAATCTCTGCTGTTGAAGCTGTTAAATGTGACTGCGGCTGCGGCGGAAATAAAATTTCTATTGCAGGTCAAAACTGCCACTGGGAAAAATCAGGCGCATACACAGGCGAAATTTCTGTTGAAATGTTGAAAGATGCCGGCTGTGATTACGTTATCATCGGTCACTCAGAAAGAAGACAATACTTCTCTGAAACTGATGAAATGATTAACAAAAAAGCTAAAGCAATCTTAGCAGGCGGTTTAATCCCGATTATCTGCTGCGGAGAAACTCTTGAACAAAGAGAAGCAGGTGTTACTGATTCCTGGATTGCAGGTCAGATAAAAGCAGCATTAGACGGAATTTCATCAGAAGATGTTGCAAAATCCGTTATCGCTTATGAACCAATCTGGGCTATCGGCACAGGCAAAACCTGCGATTCAGATGAAGCTAACAGAGTTATCGCTATGATTAGAAGCGTTGTTAAAGAAGTTGCAGGCGCTGAAGCTGCTGATTCTATCAGAATTCTCTACGGCGGCTCAGTAAAACCTTCAACGATTGCTGAACAAATGTCTAAATCAGACATTGACGGAGCGCTGGTCGGCGGAGCTTCATTAAAGGCTGAAAGCTTCAACGAAATCATTGCTAACACAATGAAAGTTGCTTGCAAAGCATAAATATTAAATAACTAATTGATACATTGTAACAACCGTCAGAAATGGCGGTTGTTTTTTTCTTTACCCTCACCCGCCCGCCAGTCCCCGCCATTGGCGGGGCGGGCACCCTCTCACAAAGGAAGCAGACGAGGTGTCGAGTCTTGCGGTCCTGTATGCCTTGTGCTGAGGATGTCACAAAGTAACGGGTGAGGGGTAATAAGAATGAGAGAAGAGTGAGGTGACTAATTAATATTGAACTCTTCACGCCTCACTCTTCACCCTTCACATAGAAAAAGGCTTGATTGCTTCGCTATCGCTCGCAATGACTACTCCACTCGACACTTGGTAGAGGGTGCCAGCAGGAGGGTGAGGGTAAACTCTTTAACAAAAAAGCACCCCTCTTAGCGGAGTGCTTTTCTTTAATTTCAACCTGTTCCATTTACAGCGGTTTTAGAGAATTTCTGTAAATTTCTTCAACCACATCACGTCCGTTACCTGATGGTCCAATATCAATCAACCCGCCAAGGGACGGTGTTGTATAAACAAGGTCTACAAGTTTATCAACATCGGCTTCCGTAAAGCCTTCGTCAGTTAACTTTTCAGAAACTCCAACCGACGCAAGCCAGTTTTGAACTTCTTTTGCAGCCTTGTCAGCTTCAGCAGGTTCACCCTTTAAACCTTGTGCAATAGGAGCAAGAATTTCCGCAAGAACGTGAGGTCTGTCTTTATATATTGTCTTAATAACCGCAGGCAGCAGGATTGCAAGCCCGAGTCCGTGAGCGAGTTCCGGTTTTACTGCGCTTAGAGGATGTTCAAGCGCGTGTGTATAGTGCAATAAGCCGTTATCAAAGCTTACGCCGCCCATCATTGCCGCATAGGCAAGAAAATATCTTGCTTCCAAATCATCCGGATTTTCAATCGCTTTTGGTAAATATTTTGCAACAAGTTCAATAACTTCTTTTGCAAGCGAAATTGAATAAGGGGATGCAACCGCAGAAGTTGCAGCCTCTACAACGTGGTTAACCGCGTCAATTGAAACGTATCTTGTCTGTTTTGGCGACAATTTTGTCATCAACTGCGGGTCATCAATTGCAAACATAGGATAAATGCAGTCGTAAGCAATTGCAGGCTTAAAGTTTTTCGCAAGGTTTGTTACAACCGCAAATCTGTTAGTTTCAGTACCTGTTCCGTGAGTCAAATTGATTGACACAATCGGAGCGGCTTTATCCGGCGCAAATTCAAAGTCGTAAATATTTTCAGCGGTTTTATCAGGGTATTCCAGAAGAATTGCAACTGATTTACCTGCGTCGGTAGGTGACCCGCCGCCTATTGCGATAACTGCTTTTGCCCCGAAATCTCTTGCGATTTTAGCCGCAGCGTTTACATGATCGGTTGTAGGGTTCGGCGTAACCTGATCGTAATTTACATAACCGATACCGTGGTCTTTCAAAGCTTTTTCAACGTAATCCCAGGCGCCTGTTGCTTTATAAGCGTTGCGACCAGACATTACGATAACCTTATCAATACCTTTATCCTTCAAAACTTTTGCAATGTCGTTGATTTTTTTGATTGCCCCTACACCAAAATAAACAGTAGATCTGGTGCGGATTTCTTTAATCTCGTTAATGTTAATATCCTTTTCCCACATAGAAAAACTCTCCTTTCTATTCTAATCTAGTGTCGCCTGCCACACCCAGCCGTAGCTGGCAATGCAAGGTTCACCTAATCCGTGAAAGGCATTAAAACCCTTACGGCACATGGGTATTATAGTATTTTTTTGAGAGTTTTGCAAGAAAAATTTTTATATAATTTGTGAAAAGTATTCAATCGTCTTTTTCAAGCCGTCGCGGACATGAACTGTCGGCTCATAACCAAGCTCTTTACGCGCCAGTGTTAAATCTGGTCTGCGTTTGCAAGGATCATCAGATGGAAGCGGTCTATAGACGATTTTTGAATTTGAATTTGTTAGTTCAATTATCATTTCCGCTAATTCTTTAATCGTATATTCGCCGTCATTTCCGACATTTACTGGACCTGTGAAGCCGTCTTTATTCATTAGTGCAACCATTCCCCGGACTAAATCATCAACATAACAGAACGAACGCGTTTGGGTTCCATCACCATAAATCGTGATGTCCTGACCTTTCAGAGCCTGAACTATAAAATTCGACACAACGCGCCCGTCATTTTCAGCCATACGAGGACCGTAGGTATTAAAAATTCTGATAATCTTTATATCGACATTGTGCTGCCTGTGGTAATCCATCATAAGAGTTTCCGCAACACGTTTACCTTCATCGTAGCAGCTTCTTATACCGATACAATTTACATTTCCCCAGTAATCCTCTCTTTGCGGGTGAACAATCGGGTCGCCATAAACTTCTGATGTTGATGCCTGCAATATTTTTGCTCTCGCGCGTTTGGCAAGTCCGAGCATATTTGTAACACCGAGAACATTTGTCTTTATGGTTTTAATAGCATTATACTGGTAGTGAACAGGGCTTGCGGGACATGCTAGGTTATAAATCTCCTCGGCTTCGATTAAAATAGGTTCAACAATATCATGTCTTATGAGTTCAAATTCTTTATTATCCAGAAGATGCTCTATATTTTTTCTGGAACCCGTAAAGAAATTATCAAGACAAATTACGTGATTACCTTCATTCAAAAGCTTTTCGCAAAGATGTGACCCAATAAAACCTGCACCGCCTGTTACTATAATATTTTTCATAATACTCCTTGTTTTTTCTTTAGTTTAGCACAAAGAAGAAATCCTTAAACATTTACCGGTTGTTTAATATATTTGTATATCGTATCTTCCAGCATTAACGGATTTATACGAAAGTTTCCGCTTTTATCTGCTCTTGATAAGACGGCTTCCGATATCATGTGATAATAGATTCCGTTTGGCTGGATAGTTTCCAGCATACATGGATTTATATATGTATAACTGAAACATTCCACAAAATGAGTATCAGGACGCATATATAATGCATTTGTCGAGCAGCCGCCGTGCGGACAAACGATTATGTCTGCTGCATAAAAATATTTTATCTGTTCAGTTACAGAATAATCATCAGGGAATATTGCTTCAAATCCGTATTTATTCAGCAGGGTTAGGATTTCCTCTTCGTTTTCAACCTGCCTGTTGTAATCTCCAATCCTTCTTATGTATAAACGTTTCGGATAATTATTAATATCCGACATGTTAATTTTATTCAATATGCGCTTCCGGATTTCCGGTAAAAGGTCATAATCTTCTGCATGATACTTCTCAACAACATGTAATTTTTTTACAAACACACAATCATTCTCTTTTACAAACACTATTTTATCTTCATTTATACCAATCAACTTCACCAAATCGTGGATAAATGGTTTATCAAAAAGAATATATTTTCCGCCAAAACCGTTTTCTTCAAATACAATAAGCTTACCTAAAACAGAAAAAGTAAAATGCCAGTAATTATATTCCCACTTTAATGCCAAATTTACTGCTTCATCAATTATAACTTTAGGGGTTTTTGTTCTAATAGGCATATATTCTTCATCTACACAATCCCTGTTAATGCCGTTTCCATAGCGAGGAAAAGCATCTGATAAAGTATTTCCTTTACCGTCATGCATTAGTGCAGCAAGTTTAAAATAATTTATATAAAAATCGTTTAGAACAAAAACTTTATAGTTTTTTATATTGTATGAAACTTCGTCGATATGGAATTTTTTACAGTATTCCGGAGCAAAGAAAAAATTATATGAATCCGCCATATAATGGTTTTGCATAAGATGGAGCTTGTGTTTCCATTCCTGTTTAGGAGCAATATTTTTTATAACTCTGAGTGAAGCTGCCAAAACACTTGCCGTACAGCGCCTTAAAAAAGCACCTCCCCACAAAATTTTTTCTATCATTGTATTTTGCACATTGAACCTCTTTCTTCCATTCTAATATATATTCATTAGTTTATCACAAAAATATTTAAGCTTTTGAATAATCCGGCAAGTATTTGTATAAAGTATCATCCAGTAACAACTTATTTATATTATAATCGGAACTTTGGTCTGAAACTGATAAAACACCACCGTTTTCAACAACCATATTATAAAAAATTCCGCAAAGTTTTATAATATCAAGCATACAAGGATTAATGTAATTAAATCCAAAACATTCAATAAAATGTGAATTCGGCTTCATAAACAATGCATTTGTCGAACACCCTACGTGCGGACAAACCACAATATCAGCGGCATGGAAATATTTTATTTGTTCAGATACAGAATAATCGTCGGGGAATATTGCGGAAAATTTATATTTTTTTAAAAATTCAATAACTTCCGCCTCATTTTTTACTGCTCTTGCATAAGGTTTTATACGTCTTATATACAAATGCTTAGGATATTTATCTATATCCGACATATCTATATTTGATAATATTTTGGCTCGCATTTCCAATAACAATTTTGGATTTTTAGGGTATGCCCAGCAGTAATTATCAATAATATGAAGCTCCTTGATTTTGTATACCTCATTCTCATTTACTAAAACCAATCTCTCCTGATTTATTCCTAATAACATAACCAATTCTTTTATGTAAGATTTATTCCATAAAATATATTTCCCATCGTAACCGTTCTTTTCCATAGCATATATCTGGTCCAGCACCGTAAAAACAAAATGCCAGTAATTTTGACTGGATCTCAGTGCACAGTACATTGCTTTATCAAGATATTTTATACATTTTTCATCATAAGTAATATACTTCTCCTTAAAAAGATCAGACCAGGTATTGTTATATGGAAAACTTTCATTTAATACATTTCCGTTCCAATCATGAATATATGGACACTCCGGGAAAAATTGAATGAAAAACTCTTTAACAATGTATATATTACCAGCTTCGGTTGAATAACTGATTTCAGCAAGATTTTTCTTTTTACTATATTCCGGTATATTATAAAATTTTAAATTTTGAGAAACATATTTAAAATGATTTTTCTTTACATGGCATATATGTTTTAATGCTGCAGTTGGCATAAGATTTTTTATAACTCTAAAGAAAACAGCCAAAATGCTTGCTGCACTGCGCTTTAAGTAAGCCCACCTCCCGAAAACCAGCTCTATAACTATATTTTGCATATTCTCCCTTTCTCTATTCCATCAATATTATTAGTATACAACAAAAAAGACTCCGAAAATAAATCCGGAGTCTTTTTGTAGTATAAGTTATAAATTACTTATCATCTAACGCAGCAACGCCAGGGAGAACTTTTCCTTCGATAAATTCCAGAGAAGCTCCGCCGCCTGTTGATACGTGGGTGAAATCTTCTGCTTTACAGAATTTCTTAGCTGCAGAAACAGAATCACCGCCGCCAATTACAGATACTGCACCGTTTTTGGTTGCGTCAACGATTGCTTCCAGTACAGCTTTTGTACCTTCTGCAAATGCAGGATTTTCAAACGCACCTACAGGCCCGTTCATCAAAATTGTTTTTGAAGATTTGATTACGTCTGCAAATGCTTTTCTTGAGTCAGGACCTGCATCTACGCCTTCAAATCCGTCAGGAATTTCGTCAATTTTAACGAATTTGTTTGTACCGTTGCCGGAGAAATCATCTGTTGCAAGAACATCTGTTGCCATTACTAATTTAACGCCTTTATCAGCAGCTTTCTTTTCGATTGCTTTTGCAACGTCAAGTTGGTCATCTTCGCAAATTGAATTACCGATTTTACCGCCGTTAGCTTTTACGAATGTATAAGCCATACCGCCGCCGATAATCATGTTATCAACTTTATCGAGTAAGTTTTCCAAAACACCGATTTTTGAAGAAACTTTAGCACCGCCGACTACAGCTGTGAAAGGTCTTGTCGGGTTATCAAGTGCCTGAGAAAGACATCTGATTTCTTTTTCCATCAGCAAGCCTGATACTGCAGGTTTCAAAACTTTTGCCAATTTAGCGGTTGAAGTGTGGTTTCTGTGAGCTGCGCCAAATGCGTCGTTTACATAGAAATCACCGAGTTTTGCAAGTTCATTTGCAAAAGTCATGTCATCGTCTTTTGCTTCTTCAGCTTTATAGAAACGGATGTTTTCCAATAAAGCAACCTGACCGTCTTTCAAGGCTTCCAAAGTTTTATCAGCGCCTTCTCCAACAGGTTCTTTTACGAATAAAACATCTTCGCCGAGAACTTTAGACAAATATTTTGCAACCGGTTCAAGTGAAAATTCAAGGTTCCATTCGCCTTTCGGTCTGCCAAGGTGTGCCATCAAAATGATTTTAGCGCCTTTTTCTTTTAAAGCTTTAACAGTCGGGATAATAGCCTGAATTCTTGTATCATCAGTAACGTTTTTGTCAGCGTCCAAAGGTACGTTTACATCAACTCTGACTAACGCTCTTTTACCTTTAACGTCGCCTAAATCTTTAATTGATTTTTTCATAATTGCGTCTCCTTCTTAAAATTACCGCAATTTCATATTACATAAAACAAATTTTCTTTTCAAGACAGCAGAAAAAGGGAAGTATCTTAGTTGGGCAGGTATGCCCAACTTACAGTACCTCCCTTGTAAAGGGAGGTGGCGCGAAGCGCCGGAGGGATTGTGTTTTCCTGTCCCTCTCCCCTTGAGAGGATGGCAAGACCGGGTAAGGGATAACAATAAAGGAGTGAGAACGACTACGTCATTGCGAGCGACAGCGAAGCAATCCAGCCTTTTAAAAAAAGTGAGTGGTGAGTTGTGAGTAGTGAAGGGTTCAACAAGAATTAGTTCCTTCACGCTTCACTCATTACTCTTAAGCCAAAAGCTGGATTCTTTCGGGCTTCGCCCTCAGAATGACGTAAAAAATTCCCTTAGTACCTTATTAGTTGGGCAGGTATGCTCAACCGACAGTACTTTTCTGTCATTGCGAGGCTTTAGCCGAAGCAATCCAGCCTTTTAAAAAAAGTGAGTGGTGAGTTGTGAGTAGTGAAGGGTTCAACAAGAATTAGTTCCTTCACGCTTCACTCATTACTCTTAAGCCAAAAGCTGGATTCTTTCGGGCTTCGCCCTCAGAATGACGTAAAAAATTCCCTTAGTACCTTATTAGTTGGGCAGGTATGCTCAACCGACAGTAATCTGCCGGCGCCATCCGCTCGCTATCCGGATTTGTTCGCTTCGCTCACTTCATCCCCTCTCACAAAACAATTCACCGAATTGTTTTGTTCGGCAGAGTGCAAATCCGCTACACTTGCATTTCTTTTTCAAATCCGAACAATGAACTTACTGATTCGTCATCGTGGATTCTTGAAATTGCCTGCCCGAGAAGCGGTGCAACTGAAAGCTGTTTAATATTCGAAGGCATTTTCTCCATATCAAGCGGAATTGTGTTTGTAACTATACACTCTTTGATTGGAGCGTTTGAAATTCTCTCTACTGCAGGACCTGAAAATACAGGGTGAACTGCGCATACGTAAACATCTTTTGCACCTTCTCTTTTTAAGAGTTTTGCAGCCTCACAGATTGTACCTGCAGTATCAATCATGTCGTCAAACATAACACAAACTTTATCTTTTACATCACCTATAACGTGAGAAGCAATAGCTTCATTGTGTTTGTCACGGCGTTTGTCAATAATCGCAAGCGAACAGCCCACAGCTTTTGCAAAGTGTCTTGTTCTTTGAACCCCGCCTGTATCAGGGCTTACTGCGACCATATCATCAGGATTGATATTTAAACTTTTGATGTAATTTACAAGGATTGGTGTTGCAAAAATATGGTCAACAAGAATATTAAAGAAACCTTGAATTTGTCCTGTATGTAAATCCATAGCAAGAACTCTGTCTGCACCGGCGGTTGTCAATAAATCTGCAACGAGTTTTGCGGTAATCGCCTCACGTCCGGAAGTTTTTCTATCCTGTCTTGCATAACCGTAATACGGAATTACTGCAGTAATCGTTTTTGCGCTTGCTCGTTTGAATGCGTCGATAATAATCAACAATTCCATTAGATTTTCATTAACAGGATTGCATAACGGCTGGATAATAAAAACATCATCGCCGCGGACGCTTTCTTTAACCTGTACATAAATTTCGCCGTCAGCAAAATTTTTCACAACCATAGGACCGATAGTAGTTCCTAAATAATCAGCGATTTCCTGTGCAAGTTTAGTATTTGAACGACCGGCAAAAAGTCTTATATCATGGGTCGGATTAATTGCACGTTCCAGCTGAGGAAAAGCCATTTCTAAAACCATTTTTACAATTACCCTTTCAGTTACTCACTGCATGGATTATTATAATCCCGCTATATTCAAATTTCAATATTAATTTTAAGTAATATTAAAAATTTGGTACGTATGGAGTAAAACACGCAAAGAAATTTTTTTGCTAATTACCGAAACACTAGAAAAACACCCAAGACCATTTGACTAATCTACTGTCACAGCATTCTCAATGCCGCTCAAAATTTCCCTTACTGCCTAATGCGAAATTCCCTTGAATAGTTTTTCTACTTGAACGGTCTAATATATGTATAATAAACTGCCTTAAAAAATTTCGGACGTAAAAAAAATAACGGTCTGTATTTTAAATACGCCTTCATACTTTCAATATCCTCACGTCTTATTTCTTCCGCAGTTTTGTGTTGAGCCCACGGCGTCAGAGCTTCATACTTCCTATAGTACCATTTGAAGTAATTCCAGCTCTCCGGTTTCCATGGCTTCTGAGGACCGTAATAATGGATAATTTTCGGCTGAACTTCATAGCTCGAACGGGTTGTAAAATTGCTTGTCTGCACATTCCACGTCGACGGCAAAAGCTTTATTCTACCTTTCAAAACTTCATTTATAATCTGTTGATCACCGGTTTTTATCTCTGTAAAATGTTCATTAGTCCAATCGGTAAATTCCTTTTCAATATTTTCTTTTCTAATACAATCCAAATCCATAACGAGCATTCCGGCATTAACATAGGTCAAACTCTTTCGAACATTACTACGTTTAATATCCGACACTCCGGCAAGCGGCATTCCTTCCATATCATAGCTATAAAGTTCAGAAAGGCTGGAATTAATAACCATATCACAATCAAGGTAAATTATTTTATCCACATCAGGAAGAAGCGAGGCTGCTTTTAATCTGTAATATGTAGGAAGAGAAATATAGCCGTGCGTTTTTATGTGCGAGAAGTCTAAAAATAATTCGTTGTCAATTTTAACGAAATTAATATTGCAATCTTTTATAGCTTTTAGCTGTAGAATTTTTTGCTGCGACTCATGATTTATTCCGCCATCAAGAATATAAAAATTCAGGTTATCCTCCGGTTTTGCATTTGCTAAAATAGAGGCAATTACAACCGCAGCATACCGGCTGTAGTTTTCGTCAGTAGAAATACAGACATTTATTTCATGATTAGTTTGTCCGATTTCATTACAATTTGCACAAGCCGGTTTTTGAATATATTTCCCAAAATACCTGCCAAGAAGTACAAGCAAGACAATTACAAATGCGGGAACTGCTATTTTAAATACTTCAAACCAAAAGTTCATCTCTTTTCCTTTTTTTTAAAATAATAAACAATAAACGTCACAATGTAAAGTTTTATTTTCTGTAATTGAGAAACCATTTTAATCCGCTAGCCCAGCTCTCCGGAAAGTTTTTTCGACTTCCGACCGCAAGCCGCTTTTATAAAGCCGTTCAAAATTTCGTTGTACAGCCAAACTCGAATTTTTCTCAGGCATTTTACGCAAAAAAAAGCCGTCTTAGATAAGAACGGCTACCAGACTTGGGGAGGTAATACAAGAACAAATGCTCTTGTATTTAATATGTTTTTGTATACGACCGGCAAGAATTTTTCTTTAACACAAACTTTCAAATATCCTCCAAACGTATGAGAAATTCTTTTTTCTATGTAAATATTTTGCACTTCAATATAATCTATGCTAGTATTTTATATAGAATGGAGAAAATAGTATGAATATAGGACATATATTAAGCGACCCGCCTATTCAGGTTGTAATATTTGCGTTTATATCAGCGATGACATACTGTACTGTGATGTACAATAAAGTAAAAAAGAATCTTAACATACTTTATCAGTTTACAAGTAACTTTAAAAAAAGCGACCTGAATTACCGGTTTAAAGAAATTGATGAATGGATGTCTTTAAACCCGTATGTTTCCGCAATATGGCTTGAGTTTAAAAATACTCTCGTATTCTCGGAATCGGTTGCATTAAAAGGTCAAAACAATACCTTAACATATAAAGAAGTATCTTCCACCGTTCAAAACATTCAAACAACAGTTGATCCGGCATACTTTTTCAATGAAGAATCTCTTGTAACAGGTAAATTTAATAACAAACTGATGGTATCCTGGCCGACAATTCTGACAGGTTTAGGACCGTTATTTACATTCTTGAACATTGCAATCGCGTTCGGTAAAATCGACTTTTCAAGCCAGGAAGCAACTATCGCATCCGTTGCAAACCTGATGAGTTCCATGCAGATTGCAGCGTTGGTATCAGTATTCGCATTGTGCGCTTCCCTGATATTCATTGTCTATGAAAAATTCGCTTACGCTATCTTATGTCACAAACCTTTTGCAAAAGTTATTGATGTTATCGGCAAACTTTTTGATAATATTTCTTCAGAAAAGTTCTTACTTGAACTTTTGAAAGAAACAAAAATTCAAAACAACGCACTCCAGCATTTAATAACAGAGCTTCCGAACCACTTTAAGGTAGCGTTAAACTCCGGTATTGCCGGAAACCTTGTTCCATATCTTGAAAACCTTATTTTCGGTATGAACTTAATGAACAAACAGATGAAAGAAATGGCAAAGGCTACCAAGTCTGACGCTGTTGACGATTTATTTTAACGGAGGAAAGACTTGGGAATTCTGGCAGGAAAAAGTAAACACGCAGAAGAAGGCGATAATAACGTATTCTGGACGACGATGTCCGACCTTATGTTAGGTCTGGCAATCATCTTCATGACACTGTTCGTACTTGCCATGACAGGTTTTACCCAGGAAACAGTTGAACTCCAGCAAAATCAGATTAAAGCCTCCGAACAGATGGCAGAACGGCTCAAAGAAGCCGATATTGATGCCGAGGTTGATAAACTCACAGGAAACGTAAAAATATCAGACCTCCAGCTTTTTGAAGTCGGCAGCTACACTCTGACCGAAAAAGGAAAACGTTATCTTGATAAATTTGTTCCTATTTATATAAATACTATTTTCTCAAACCCTGCATTGTATGAAAATGTTGTAAACGTAGTTGTACAGGGACATACTGATTCTCAGATGTTTAAAGGTCTGAAATCTCCAAACGATCAGTTTGTAAAAAATATGGAACTGAGTCTTTTACGTGCAAATGCTGTTGAACAATATATGTTTAAAACAGGATACGACAGAAAATACGATGAAACATTAAGAAAAATGATTACAGTAGAGGGGAAGAGTTTTTCTGAACCTGTCCTGACGGCTGACGGAAAAGAAGATTTAGCAAAAAGCCGTCGTGTAGAACTAAAATTAAGAGTAAAGGCAAAGAACATATCAAGAATGTTCGGGTTAAACTTTGGCGGTTATTAACGAAAATTTCATACTTGAAACAATTAATATGATTAAGCTGTACAATCTCGATATCAGGACAGTTACGCTTGCGCTGAGTTTGAGAGATTGTATGGACAGTGATGTAAATGTAGTCTGCGATAATATTTATAATAAGATTAAACATTACGCGAAAAACCTTGTGGAATACGCAAACGAACTGGAAAACGATTATTCAATTCCTATTATAAATAAAAGGATAGCAGTAACCCCTATTTCACTTGTCGGGGAAGCCTGCAAAAACCCTGATTACGTAAAAATCGCAAAAACTCTGGATAAAGCCGCCGAAGAAGTTGGTGTAAACTTTATCGGAGGATTTTCGGCGCTTGTGGAAAAGGGTTGCACAAAAGGCGACAAACTTTTAATAGAAAGTATTCCGGAAGCTTTAGCGCAGACAGAAAGACTCTGTGCTTCCATAAATCTTGCCTCGTCAAAAGCCGGAATTAATATGGATGCTGTTTTAAAGATGGCTGAAATAATCAAGAAATCCGCAGAACTCACCAAAGACCGCGATGGGATAGGTGCTGCAAAACTTGTGTGTTTCTGCAACTCTGCAAGTGATAACCCGTTTATGGCAGGTGCTTTTTGCGGAATTGGGGAACCTGAATGCGCGCTGAATGTCGGAGTTTCAGGACCGGGGGTTGTGAGAGCGGCAATAGCATCAATGCCAAAAGACGCGGATTTATCGGAACTTGCCAATAAGATTAAACAAATAGCCTATAAAATCACCTCCACAGGCGAACTTGTAGGACGTAAATTAGCAAAAAAACTGGATATTCCGTTTGGTATTATAGACCTGTCGCTGGCGCCGACACCAGCTGAAGGCGACAGTGTCGCAGGAATATTTCAGGCAATGGGGCTTGAACATGCCGGCGCACACGGAACAACCGCTGCACTTGCAATGCTGAATGACGCTGTTAAAAAAGGCGGCATAATGGCAAGTTCACACGTAGGCGGACTTTCAGGGGCATTTATACCTGTATCCGAGGACGCCGGAATGATAGAAGCAGCAACAAAGGGCTATCTTACATTTGACAAACTTGAAGCCATGACGTGCGTATGTTCTGTAGGGCTTGATATGATAGCAATCCCGGGTGATACCCCGTCAAGTACGATTGCAGGAATGATAGCGGATGAAATGGCAATCGGCATGATTAACAAAAAAACAACAGCAGTGAGGGTAATCCCTGCTTACGACAAGGGTGTAGGCGACAAAGTGAGTTACGGAGGACTTCTCGGAGAAGCTCCTATTATGCCGGTGAATACATTATCTTCAGCAGGTTTTGTAAACCGCGGCGGAAGAATTCCTGCTCCTATTCACAGTTTAAATAACTAAGAGATACTAAAGTTATATTTTAAACACATGTTACCAGACTTTTTGCCGCTTCAACGGCTTCTCTAAAAACCCGTTCATTGGTTAAAAAATCGTCACGTTCAATGTACTTTTTTACAATTTTTCTTGCAAAAGTTCCGACAGCTATCCCGTGATAATTTATTCCGCAAAGATGCGCAAGTTTAGCCGTTTTGGAATTTGTACCGCCTGAGAGCATTATGTAGACAGGGAGTTTTTCATTCTGCACAAGTTCTGCTGTTGCAACCGCCTGCAACGTAGTTTTATAATCATCCTCCCCGCCGCTCATTGGGAACCCGTCCGCCTGAACTATTGTTGTCATTGGGTTTCTGTCAAATATCATGTCTTTTATTTGTGAAACCATTTTTTCATCGCTTAACTTGCCGCGCGCAGTACATATACTCAACATTCCGTCAAAAATTTCATTTATATAAGCCCATTTTTCCATAGTTTCTGCTGCATTATCGTTCATTGCATGAAGTTCTATACAATCAATTCCCTTCTCAATCAAAGGCGGCAGAACTTTCCTCAAATCAACCTCCTGCGAAACATAAGAAATCGCACCATTCGAACATACTTTCGCGCACTTTCCGCAGCCTATGCAGCGAACCTCCTTAACCTTATGATACTTAATTGCTCCCTGCGGACAAATCTCATCACACTTTCCGCAGCCAACGCATTTTTCGTAATCAATCTGCGCTTTATTAACATGCGGATCACCCTTAATCCCGACACTCACACAAATGTATGCTTCTCTCCCGTTTAATGCGTATTTTGCAGCGTCTACTATTTCCGGTTTGGCTGAAAGGTCAAAAAATCGGCAGCCTGCTTCATAATACACTTTAACAAGTCTTTCAACCTCCACAGCATCCTCGTTTCCGGCTCCGCATACAAGTTTAAAACATTTCCCGTCTAAAATGTCTGAAAGCATTATTTCACCATATAATTATATATAATTTCAGACGCGCGGACTATAAAATCTTTTCCTGCTACAGAATTATACGGGCGGTTCGCAAGAATTACAACAATATACTTCTTCCCGTTCGGAGCGTAAACAATTCCGGCATCCCCGAGCATTTTTCCGATGTCGCCTGTTTTATGGAGAAATGATGCCCCAGGTCCAAGCCCTGCTTGTATAAGTCTGTTATTTTTAACATGACCCATATAATCAAAAATCTTTTCTCTTGACGACATACTTAAGAATTCAGGGTTCTCAATATTATAAAGCATTGTCGCTAAATCTCTTGCAGTCGTATGGTTTGTTCCGCCTAAATCCGGAAGCCAGGTTTTGACATGGGTATGTTTAATCCCCCAATCTCTTATCCCTTGATTAACGTCCGTCATTGAGCCGAGTTTTGACATAATCATATTGGTTGCCGAATTGTCGGAATCTGTAATCATTACACGTGCAAGTTCATCCAGAGTGTATTTGGAATTTTCCGCCTTAAACTGCAATCCGCCTGATCCCTCCGCACGATAATAATCTGTAAGCGTCATTTCATCATATATAGAAACCTGTTTAGCTTCAATTGAACGGAAAAGCTGCAACAGTACAGGAAGTTTTATTATACTGGCGGCAGAAAACTGCTCCGACGCATTTATATCCGCAAAATGTCCCGTATCATAATCCCAAACAAAAACAGACGGATGAATTGTCGGATACTGCGCCATTAAATTTTTAATACCGTTTTCTATCCCGACAATATGTGCAGTTTCCGTCAACGGAATCATCAAAGGCTTTCTCATCTCTACCCCTCTGAATTGTGGGCTATTATTGAATAAATGGTTATTCAAATACCCGATTGTCGGGTAACCTTCATTTTTAAAATCTGATTTTATCTCAGGGTAAGGAGATTTAAAAAACATTGATTTTGTCACTTTGTTAAACCCGTAAGGCAATACAGTACAGCCTATTGCAAGCATTACCGCTATGGAAATGCATCTATGAATAAAATTATATCTGTCAACTTTTTTCTGATTAATTTTAGGTACAGGTTTAACTACACGATAGGGTTTCGCAGGCGGATACGGTGCCGCAAAAGGATTATCCGTGCTTCTTAACGGTCTTGCAACTGTCGTATTTGTGTAAATATTACCATAGTAATAACGTTCGCGTTTATTATAATTTCTTGCTAATTCCGGCATCGGAATATGCCCCCTCCCCAATCAAGTATATTAATAGTATTTTATACCATTAATAAAATCAAGGCAACAACGTAACAATTTTTGTAAAACTTTTTCAATATAGTTAAACAGCTAATTTAGTTGAAGAATTGAAAGTGGAAAAATTACCATCCAATCCGGTGACATTTCTCTGCTTGTAAGATATATTAGCACTAATGCGTTACCATATAACTTTTTCGATTAGTTCAATTTCGTTACCGTCAGGGTCTTTTATAAATGCAATTTTTGTTCCTTTGCCGTTCAAGTCAAATGGTTCGTACAGATATTCGTATCCCAGAGAGTGCAATTTTTCTGTGAATTCATCAAGTGATTTTACGGAAAATGCAAAATGTCCGAATGCCGAACCGTTTTCGTAACCTTCTTCAGGCGTTTCATCATTATAAGTCAATTCAATCTGTGCACAGCCTTCTTCATCATCAAGAAAATAGAGTTCGCAGTCGTCAAGTCTTTTTTTCTTGTCTAATTTCATATTCAAAAGTTCTGTGTAAAACTTTAAAGACGCCTCAATATCTTTTACTCTAATCATTGTATGTAAAAATTTCATTATTCCCCCTCTTGGAACTATATTCCGGTATTTAATACAGGTAAATGCTCACACAAATAGTTTTTATGTAAATAGCATCCTACTGTTCGTCTATATGTGATACTACACCACCGGAGGCGTTGTTGTCAATTACTATCGTATGACGAATTATTGTATGCGCCATTAATAAAAGATACGGGTTAATTTCGTTCGTCGCAGACATATTTATTTTTGCTTTCGTCTGCTCGCCTTCAGGACGTTCGAGCGGAGTTGATTTTGTTTCAAATGATACAACGGATTGCATAGAATAGTGCTTTTCGTCGCTTTCAATTCTTGCCATAAGCTCATCTTTCGGAAATTTTTCAGAGCATTCAATATTTACATGGACGGAATTTGAAGTTTCAAGAATCAGTGTTGCAACGACATTCCCGAAATTAATCGTTGAAATTGTGACAATAAGAATGGAATCTTTGTCGTCCCCGCTTTCGCCTGCCTGTATTTCTAAGTCAAACCCTGTTCCTTCTGCAAGCGGAAGCCACGGGAGATACAAAAGTAAAAGAGTTTTTAAGGTCTGCTGAGGATTTTCAGGAGATGCAAGCGCAATACTTGCATTGATAAGTTTAGCTGTTTCTTTCATCCCTGATAAATCCGCAACCCCCTGTTTTGCCATACCAGCCATACTCTGGATAAGTTTTGTCACTGCATCTTTGCCGTTTGCCTGTATTAGAGCTGCTATATCCGCAAGGTTAATCATGCCGCTTGCATTTATCTGGAGTGTTTTTAGGGTTGAGGATAATTGAGATGAAAGCTGTGTTTTCAAAGCTGTTTGAAGTTCCGTTGTCGATAACCCTTGTAATTGTGCGAGGATTTGCGCCTGAGTTTGTGAAAGCGCACGGCGGTTTGCCATCTCGTACATTCTATTGAACTGCATCTGGGTAAGGTTTTTTTGCAGCATATATACAAATTCGTTCAGATTTTTGGGTAATTTCATTAAATCTCTGATGTATGCCGCAGCGTCTGAACCTCCCATTTGCCCCATTTGCGGACTTGCCTGCGGAACTGTCGGAGTATTTGAAGCTGCAGATTGAGGTGCTGCCTGCTGAGGAGTATACGACTGCGCTGACTGATTTATATTCGCATTATTCATCGTACCGCCCCTTACCTGAGGCGATTGATAATGCATAAATCGCGAAATCATATTACTCAGATTGAAATTATCCACATGCTTATATTAAATGATTTTCACGATAAAGTCCAGTTTAATACGCCAATTTAACCTCTCCGATATCGCATGGGGTTTTATGCCAGATATGCTTGAGGATAGTTGTAATCCTCTTTAAATCCCAGGTGTCTGTATAATTTTAACGCCTGAAAATTGTTTGTTTCGGTTGTTGTATTTAATTCAGTAATAGGACGCTTTTCTACTTCTTCCATATTTATAAGTTTTTTCAGGGAATGCGCCAGCATAATTTTCGAAAAACCCTTGCCCTGATGTTCTTTCCGCAATCCGAAAATCGGAATGTTAGCAATTTGTCCGCCCGTCAAATTCATAAAACAAAATCCTACGGGTTCTCCTTTATAAAGCAGGACGGTCGTGGCTTCCGGTAAAAATTCAGCGTATACGTTTTCAACAATTTTGTGAATAATGTCTTCCGTGCCTTCCGCTGTTTTAAATCTAGGGTCAAACAAGGCGTCAGCACTATTTTCAAACGCTTCGTTTACTACTGTTACCGCATAATTGAAATACCTTCTGTCCCATTCCGTCAAACTGTAACCTTCCGGAAGCGGTTCAGGTTCATACATTCTGAATATTTCCTTTGAATTTGTGCCGAACATCATAAAACGTAATACTACTATACCGATAAATTTAAATCCGTATTTTGCAACTTCATGGATTAAATTTTTTTGCGCTCCAAGCATAGGATAGCAGACAACTTTGTCATCCCGCTCGTATTCGGTTTCTTTAAGAAATTCTTTTATCAAATAACTGCTGCGTTCTTCAATATTCTCCATGTTGTAACAGTGGATAATATTAAGTTCAACTGCTTCCGATATTGAGGTTGTATAAATCAAAAATGCGGTCGGAATGCTGTTTTCCAAAAGTACAATACAACGGATTAAGTCTTTTCTTATCGCGTCTATAAAACCTTTGTAATCAAGAGGTTCAAGTTCAAATTTGTATTCCAGTTTAGCCCTGTCATAAAAGTCTTTGTAGACGCTTTCAAATGATTTGTATTCATCTTCCGTCAGCAATTTCGCCTGAAAATTTGTAGCCATATTTCTTAATTCCTCAATTTAATGCCATATAATATTATATTATAGCATGTGCTGCATTTTTTCTTTTTTTGTTTCCATATATCGTTTATTATAGCATGTTATTTCGGATTCGAGCTTAACAATATCATGAATTGTTAAGCCGTAACCTTTTAAGCCGACGATTTTTTTAGGGTTATTGGTTATCAGATTAAAGTTATTAAATCCTAAATCAAGAATAATCTGGGCGCCAACGCCATAGTCACGCAAATCAGGTTTGAAGCCGAGTGATATATTTGCTTCAACCGTATCCTGACCGCATTCCTGCAGGTGGTATGCTTTTATTTTATTAATAAGCCCTATACCGCGCCCTTCGTGACCTCTTATATAAATAAGCGCACCTTTGCCGTATTCTTCAATTTTTCTCAAGGCTCCATGGAGCTGTGAATTACAGTCGCACTTGAGGCTGTGGAAAATGTCGCCGGTCAGACATTCACTGTGAACTCTTATAAGCGGAATTTTTTCACTGCCGTCATCTTTTACAAGCGCCACGTGTTCTTGTCCGGTGAGATTATTTCTGTAGCCGTAAATCTTAAAATGACCGTATTTTGTCGGCAAATCAGCTTCCGCTTCACGGGTTACAAACTTTTCGGATTTCAGGCGGTAGGCAATAAGTTCCGCAACCGAAATGAATTTAATCCCGTGTTTATCCGCGAATTTTCTCAAATTATCCCGGCGCATCATGTGTCCGTCAGAATCCATAATTTCACACATTACACCTGCCGGAATGTGTCCGCAGAGTTTGGCTAAATCAACAACTGCTTCTGTATGACCCGTTCTTGTGAGAACGCCGCCTTCTCTTGCAACGCACGGGAACATGTGCCCCGGACGGCGTAAGTCTGATGGTAATGCGTCAGGTGCTATTGCAACTTCTATGGTTTTTGCACGATCAAATGCCGAAATCCCTGTTGTAACCCCGTATTTTTCAGCAGCATCAATGCTTACCGTGAAGGCTGTTTTCATCCCTTCCGAATTCTGCTCAACCATTTGCGGCAAATCAAGCTTTTGCGCAATCTCTTTTGATATTGCAAGACATATAAGCCCTTTTGCTTCTTCCGCCATAAATTTTATTATTTCAGGCGTCACCATTTGACCGGAGCAGATTAAGTCACCTTCGTTTTCCCTGTCCTCATCATCTGCTACGATTAGCGGTTTCCCCGCAGCAAAATCTTTTAATGCTTCTTCTATTGAGTCAAATTTGAAATCTTCCATTATATAAATCCGTTCTCCTTTAAAAAATCTTCGTTAAGTCTGCTTCCATTATTATTCACGGACAGAAATTTTTCAATGTATCTGCCTAATATATCTGTTTCAATATTCACAAAGTCACCGGCTTTAAGAATGTTGAGGGTTGTATTTTGATAGGTATGCGGGATTACGGATATGGTAAAAATATTATCTCTGATATCTGCAACCGTCAGACTCACTCCATTTATGGCAATTGACCCTTTGTAAACTACGTACTTGCTTTCTGCGTGCGGAATTTCAAAGGTCAGATTATAAAAATCCGAAAGTTTTTCAAACCGGAGAAATTTCCCCCTGCAATCCACATGTCCCTGAACGATATGCCCGCCCATTCTGCTTGTCGGGGTAAGCGCACGCTCAAGGTTAACCTTGTCGCCTGATTTGAAATTTCCAAGCGTTGAAATTTTTAAGGTTTCATCACTCACATTTGCTGTAAATGTACAATCGCCAAGTGCCGCAACGGTTTGGCAGCATCCGTTTATTGAAATACTGTCGCCGGTAACAGTATCTTTCAGAACCTTTTGGCATTCTACAATGATATCCGCCCCGTGAGTTTTTTTAGTAAATCCTTTGACTATTCCGATTTCTTCTACAATCCCTGTAAACATAGTTTTATTTTAGCACAAATAACAAAAAACCGTTTCATTTAGAAACGGTTTTTTATAACACGAGGAATTCGCTTTATCTTATAAGCGATACACTACACTTCTTTCAATATAATCGTTGCGTTTTGTCCGCCAAATCCGAACGAATTTGAAAGTGCAGAATGAATTTCTGCTTTTCTTGCTTTATGCGGAACATAGTCCAAATCCGCAACTTTTTCGTCCTGATTATCGAGGTTGATAGTCGGCGGAACAAGGTTTTCATTGATTGCTTTAACACATGCAATCGCTTCAACAGCACCTGTTGCACCAAGAAGGTGTCCGTGCATGCTCTTAGTTGAACTTACAAGTAAGTGGGAGTTCTTTTTCTTATCGCCGAATACTCCTGCGATTGCGTGGGATTCAGCAACATCGCCAAGACCTGTACTTGTACCGTGGGCATTGATGTAATCAATATCCTCAGGTTTCATACCTGCATCTTCCAAAGCAAACATCATAGAATGGCTTGCGCCTTTACCTTCCGGACAAGGTGCTACAACATCATAAGCATCGGCTGTCTGACCGTAGCCTGCAACTTCGGCATAAATATGTGCGCCGCGTTTTTTAGCATGCTCATATTCTTCAAGCACCAGAACCCCTGCGCCTTCCGACATTACAAAGCCATCTCTATCAACATCCCACGGACGGGAAGCTTTTTCAGGTTCATCATTTCGTTTTGAAAGGGTTCTTGCTGATGAAAATGCACCGATACCAACATCACAAATGGTTGCCTCACACCCGCCAGCAACCATTATATCAGCGTCACCATACTGGATTGAACGGAATGCGTCCCCTATTGAATGGGTGCCTGTTGCACATGCTGATACTACTACTTTATTTATCCCTTTAAATCCGTATTTCATTGAAATTCTGCCTGATGCCATATTTACAATCATCATAGGGATTGTAAAAGGTGAACATTTGTTCGGACCTTTTTCCAGAATTCGAACGTGGTTTTCTTCAAATGTTCTGAAACCGCCGGCTGCAGAACTGACCATGACGCCTATTTTGTATGGGTCTACGTCTGTTACTTCTTCCAAGTTAGCATCTTTGATTGCTTCATCTGCCGCAATCATCGCAAACTGGATGAATCTATCCATTTTTTTAGCTTCTTTCGGATCCAGATATTCTTCAGGATTAAAATCTCTAACTTCTCCGGCTATTTTTACAACGTGTTTTGAAACGTCAATAATGTCCGGAACACTTATGCCACTCTTTCCTTCTACAAGACTGTGCCAGAATTTGTCAACACCGATACCAAATGGTGTAACTGCGCCCAATCCTGTGATTACTACTCTTCTTTTAGTCATCTCTTTACCTTTTTAAAATCTAATTTGGCTCACTGCCGCTAACATCCCGCTATCCGCTAAACTGCGGGTAATTACCGGTTTGGATAAATTGCGAGGGAGAAAACTTGTATTAAATTTTTCACCCCCGCATATATCAATCAAAAAATGATTTACACACCGGTAATCTAGTGTCGTATTCTCCGGACCGCCTCAGCGGACTGTGGAGTCTCAATTAGTTTGAGTGTGAATCAATATAATCTACAGCGTCTTGAACTGTTTGAATTTTTTCAGCTTCTTCATCAGGAATTTCGCAACCGAATTCTTCTTCGAATGCCATTACTAATTCTACTGTATCTAATGAATCTGCACCAAGATCAGCTGTGAAGCTTGCTTGTGGAGTTACTAAAGATTCATCAACGCTTAATTGATCAACTACAACTTTTTTAACTTTTTCTAATGTACTACTCATTCTTCTTTACCTCATTTAATTAATTGTATTACGAATATATTTTCTTTAATATTATATCTTCCACAAAAATTTTTTGCAAGGAATTTACACTTGCGCCATATTTTTGTTAAAAATCTTTATATTATTAAACCGCCGTCAACTTCCAGCACCTGACCGGTTACATATTCAGCGTCAACTGCTAAGAATTTAACAGCTTTTGCAATATCTTCCGGTTCGCCGAGACGTCTAAGCGGAATAAAGTCTGTAAATTTAGACGTATCCAAATCTTTTGTCATATCGGTATTGATAAATCCCGGAGCGATTGCGTTTACTCTGATACCGCGTGAACCGAGTTCTTTTGCAAGAGTTTTGGTTAAACCTATAAGACCTGCTTTTGCGGCTGAATAGTTTGCCTGACCTGCGTTTCCGGAAACTCCTACAACACTTGACATATTAACTATTGCACCGCTTCTCTGTTTCATCATAACTTTCACTACAGGCTGAGAAACATAGAATGCGCTTGAAAGGTTTGTATTGATAACAGCGTCCCAGTTTTCGGCACTCATTCTCATAAATAATCCGTCTCTTGTAATACCGGCATTATTTACAAGAATATCAATCCTTCCGAATTTTGCAATAATTTCTTCAACACCTTTTGCAGCTTCTTCCTTGTTTGATACATCAAACTTAAATGCAGCAGCGTCAACGCCTAATGCTTTCAATTCTTCAACTGTTTTATTTGCGGCTTCTTCATTTCCTGCAAAGTTTACCGCAATATCGTATCCTGCTTTTGCAAGTTCAATTGCGCAAGCTTTTCCTATTCCGCGGGACGCACCCGTTACTAATGCTAATTTTTCAGACATTTATTTTCTCCTTAATTATTTGTCAGACTTAAACCAACTTTTAATTTTATTGATAAACTCTCCGGCTCTTTCGGAAAATGTTTTTCGGGTAATTTTTGCAAAATATTTGTCAACTTCGTTTTTGGTTATAACTCTGCCCTCGCGCAAATATACATTCTTCGGGGCAAGATCAGGACGTCTTTTGTAAAAATCCTTGCTGTTATAATAATTATTTGCAGATTTTCTTCCGAATAAGCCGAAGATTGTCATCTACACTCCGCACATAAGTTCAGTTTTTAAACTTTCAACAGTCGCGTCAAGTGATGCTTTATCAAATATATTAAATACTTTTGCCTCAGGCGCAATCTTTTTATTCAACCCTGCTAAAACTTTTCCGGGACCGATTTCTATAAAGATTTCAACGCCGTCTGATACCATCTTTTGAATTGTTTGAGTCCAGTGAACAGATGAATAAATCTGTTTCGGCATTTTTACTCTGAAATCAGCCGAAGAAGTTGTAGCTTCTGCGTCAACATTTGTAATTACAGGAATTGATGCGTCATTTAGTTCCAGACCTGATACAAATGATTCAAATTCCTTGCCGGCAGGTTCCATAAATTTAGAATGGAACGCCCCTGATACTGCAAGCGGAACAACTCTTCTTGCGCCTTTTGCAAGCAATAATTCACCGGCTTTTGCAACAGCAGCTTCATCGCCTGTTATAACAACCTGTGCAGGAGAATTGTAGTTTGCAACATCAACGTAACCGACGCTTGAGGCTTCTTGTAATGATTCTTTCAAGGCTTCTTCTGTTGAGTTTAAAACTGCAGCCATAGCGCCGCCTTTAGTTGCACCCATTAAGTCCGCTCTTTTTTGAATAGCTTTTAAAGTCGTATCTAAAGACATTACGCCTGCTGCGTACATTGCGCAGTATTCACCGAGTGAGTGACCTGCAACGTAGGATGGTGTGATATCGCATTCAGATTTTAAAGCTTCCATTGCTGCAATTGACATTGTAACAATACAAGGCTGGGTATTCACTGTCTGCTTCAAAGAATCTTCCGGTCCGTCAAAACAAAGTGTTGTAATACTTTTACCTAAAACGCTATCAGCAGTATCGAAAACTTTTTTTGCACTTTCAGAACTTTCATACAAATCTTTTCCCATTCCGACAGACTGAGACCCCTGTCCCGGAAATAAAAACGCAACTTTTTTTGTCATATTCATATCCCTCTCTTAATTTCCTATGGGTAAATTATACTATAAAAACGGCAAATGTAAATGTTTAAATTATAAGCATATTCTTTAATTAATTTTCTTCAAATCTTTTTCTATTATATGCAGAAAATTTTCATTCAAGCTCTGCAGGTCAACAATGTCCACCTCATAAGGAAAAGTAGAATCTTCAAAAACTGATTTAATTTTTGCAAGCACTGAAATATCCAGCGGTTTTTCTCCCAAATCTACAGCAATATCAACGTCTGAATATTTTTTATAAGTTCCTTTAGCTCTTGAACCAAAAATGTAAAAGGCTGCCCCCGCTTCCGGAATGTTTTTTTTTAAAACATCAATAATAAATTTTAAATGGCGTTCTTCTAATCCGAATTCAGACATTACGACTGACTCTCTTTCAATCTTGCAAGCAAAAATTCAACTTCTTTGGCAAAATTTTCAATAACCTCGACGACTTCAAGTGCAGTTTCTTCATTATAAGTATGTGATGTAGCATTGCGTTTTTGTCTAAATACATCCCATATTTCAAGATTGGACTCTAAAAGCCCCATACGGTTTGCAACTCTAATCATTTCGTTAAATGACATGCCGTCAATATTTTCAGCACTGAAAGCGCTTGCGGAAAAATATCTTTTTATCATCTTTAAAGATAATGAATACGTGTATTCAAATCTTTGTATCAATGAATCTCTTACAATCAGATTGTTCTTATCAGAGTTATAAATACTTATAACCTCAATTAATCTCTTGTAAGCATTTTCCAATGCTGTAAAATCTATTTTTTCCATATTCAAATATTAGCAAATATCAATAACAATTGCAACTTTTAGCAAATACCTTCACGGAGTCTGACGATAGCGCCGCCCCAGGTCATACCTGCTCCAAATCCGCATAAAACTGCTGTTGTTCCGAGTTTAACTTTGCCTTTTTCAACGCTTTCTGCAAGCGCAATCGGAATTGATGCTGCTGATGTGTTGCCGTAGTATTTGATATTCGTTACAACTTTTTCGTCACTGTAGCCGAGTCTTTCTTGAACCGCCTGTATAATTCTTATATTTGCCTGATGCGGAATTAAATAATCTATGTCCTCAGCTTTCAAGCCGGCATTTGTAATAAGGTTTTCCACATAGTGAGGAAGAATTTTCGCAACAAACGTATAAACTCCGCGGCCGTTCATTCTGATACCTTTAGGTTTTTCTTCATACTGCTCAACCAGCGGACAGTTTTTACCGTCAAATGAAAGTTCAATCAGGTTTCCGTAATTGCCGTCGGCTTTAATATCAATTGCAATGACGTCATCTATTCCGTCCTCGGAAGCAGTAACTACCATTGCACCTGCGCCGTCACCAAAAAGAATAGATGTGCTTCTGTCAGTCCAGTCAACAAGTCGTGAATTGTTATCTGTTGCAACTATCAGAATTTTTTTGTACATTCCTGACCCGATGTAGGCTTTTGCAATGCTTAAGCCGTAGATAAGTCCCGAGCATGCAGCAGTTATATCAAAAGCAGGAATTTGCTCTTTTATTCCGAGTCTCTGGTGAATATGGCATGCTATAGCAGGATATAAATCCGGAGGTGCTGATGATGCGGCAATTATCAATTCAATCTCATCAGGCTCCATCTTTGCACGTTCTAGAGCTTTTTGTGCAGCCTCAAAACCTAAATCAATAGCATTCTGTTCTCCTGAAACTACACGTCTTTCCTTAATTCCGGTTCTTGTATAAATCCATTCATCAGATGTTTCATATAATTTTGTGAGGTCATCATTTGTGATAACCGTTTCGGGTAAACTGTATCCAACACCTGCAATTCTTAACGGAATAATCTTATCTGCCATTTATTTTAGTCCTCATTAAATCTGGAAATCTTTTCGTTTACACCTGTTTCAACCGCATCTTTTGCAACACGGATGGCGTTTTTGATTGCGTAAGCTTTGCTTCTTCCGTGAGAAATTACCGTAATACCTTTCACACCGAGCAATAAAGCACCGCCGAATTCTTCATAGTTAATTTTCTTACCGATACGTTTCATGAAAGGTTTTGCAAGAAGTCCGACGATTTTACCTAACAAATCAGCTTTAAATTCAGCTTTTATCATACGGAAGAGCATTGAAGATGTACCTTCGGTAATTTTCAGGGCAACGTTTCCGACAAAACCGTCACACACAACAACATCACATACACTTAGGAAAATTTCTTTACCCTCAATGTTACCTACAAAGTTAATTTTATCCTGATGTTCTTCAAGAAGTTTATAAGTATTCTGGGCAAGTTCGTTACCTTTGCCGGCTTCTTCTCCAATATTCAAAACGCCGACACGCGGATTTTCGATACCGAGAACGTTTCTGGAGAAAGTAACACCCATTATCGCAAACTGGTGAAGCATTTCAGGGGTACAATTGCTATTAGCACCGCCGTCGATTAAAACAATAGGTTTTTTCATTGTAGGAAGTGTAACCGCGATAGCAGGTCTTTCAATTCCCGGCAAACGCCCGAGTCCGAAAAGGCTTGATGCCATAGCAGCACCGGTAGAACCTGCCGCAACAACTGCGTCCGAACTTCCGTTTGCAACCGCATCAACAGCAAGAACTATTGATGACTTTTTCTTTTTACGAATAGCCTGACCGGGAGCCTCACCCATTTCAATAACTTCCGAGGCATGGGTAACCTTAATATCGAGTTTACTTAAATCAATTTTAATACGTCTTTTTTTACCGCCGGTGCCGCAATCGGAATAAATACCTTCCTGAGCAATTCTGTCGAGTTCCTGTTCAATTCTGTCTTGTTTTCCGACCAGTTCGATTGCTACACCGTAATCCTGTGCACCCCAAACAGCACCCGCTACGATTTCGTGCGGAGCATGGTCACCACCCATTGCGTCTATTGCTATTCTTGTCATCTTTCCCTCTCAAATCTAGTTTAACGGTTGAATAGGTGAACGGCTGAAAGACTGCCCTCAGCCGTTCATTAGAATTTTACTATTTTTCTTCAGTTTCTGAAGTTTCTTCTGCCGCAGCTTCTTCTTTTACTTCAACTGCTTCAGATTTAACTTCTTCAACTTTTGTTTCTTCAGCCGGAGCGCTTGTTTCAGAAACTTTTTCTTCAACTTTAGCTTCTTCTTTTACTTCAGCTTTTTTAGAAGATTTTTTAGCAGGTTTAGCTTCTGCAACTGCTTCTTCTTTTCTGTCTTTTAAGCTTACCGGTTGTCCTTTGTATGTTCCGCATGCTGTACATACAGTATGAGTCAACACTGCTGCACCGCAGTTAGGGCATTTGGTTAATTCAGGTTTTGTTGCCTTCCAATTGCTTCTTCTGTGTCCTTGTGCGGAATGTCCTGTTCTTTTCTTTGGTACTGCCATTTTTCTTTTTCCTTTTTTATTTTTCTACTACTTATATTTCTTTTATTACCCTTTTTAAAAGGCTTTTGGAAGGTTACTGTTTCTTTTCCTCCAGTCCTTCCTGCCCCTCCAGCCTGATATTTTTGAAAATTTCAAGCCTTGGGTCGGTCAAGTCTTCCTCTTTTGGAAATTCTTTCCCATTACAATTTATACCACAAACTTTTTTATTTGGTAAATCTAATATTACAGATTGATACAATAAGTCATAAATATCAATTTCTTGTGCACCGTTGAGGTCTGTTATAAATTGCCCTTCTTTGAGTTCTGTTTCCTGAGCGTAATCCTCTGCGAGCGCCTTTTTTGCGTACATTTCATCTATATCTACATTCAGGTTGTACTTAAATTCATTAAGACAGACATCGCAGGTAAGATTTAAAATACCTTTCAAATTTCCGCGGACTTCTATAAACTCGCCGAGCGACTGCAGGGTTAAATCAGCTTCAAGAGGTTCGTCAGAATTTATATCTTTAATCTTACCGGAAAAATGATACTGTAAAGTTTTATCTTTCGCGTTTTCTATTTGCTCTAAAGAAACGACGTAATTAGACATACTGTTCTTCCTGCATAGCAACAGCGGCTACCTGATTTGAGATGAAACAAACTTTTTTCAAAGGTCCCTGGGTTTCTTTTTCCAGAAGCACTGCTGACGGAGATTTCATCAGTTGAGTAACTTCCGCGTATAATTCCTGCGGGTTATCAACATACAAAACCAACGGCGCTGTTGAACCTTTCAAAAACACAAGAACTGACGTTCTTTTTTTGATGTTTTGAGCGTTCAAGTTTTGCGGATTAAATTGTTGTGCCATAATTTTCTCCTTTATTTCAAGTGTTACTATTTTAAAATAAAAACGAATTTTATGCAAATTGTAAAAAAGAGGATAGGACAAAGTGAGGTGTGAGAAGTGAGGGGTGAATGGTCAATTTAGTTGAAAGGGGGAATGGCTGAAGAGTTGTCTTTTCTTTATCCCATGCAAAGGGGGAGGAAATGTGACGTCATTGCGAGCGGTAGCGAAGCAATACAGCCTTTGGATTATTGTTGGGCAGGTATGCCCAACCGACAGCCCCCTTCCGGCACTGGCGTGCCACCGCCCTTTACAAGGGAGGCTTTACTAATAATAATTTGCGTTGGTCTATTCACAACTCACTTTTCGCCCTTCACTCAAACAATCTTTCCCCGACTGTCGGATATAAATTTTTATTCACCGGCGTAAACTGCATTTGTAAGAGAAAGGATTTATATGAGAAAACACTTCTATATTGCGGTAATCGCAGCACTGGCATTCGCACTCGGATATTCTGTCAATAATATTGCAATCTCCGACACAACAGCAAAAGTTGCTGTTATTGACGCTGCCAAAATCGCGGCAAACTCATCTGCGGTAAAAAATCTTAAGGCAGAACAGGAAAAGAAAGTAAAAGAAATTCAGGCTACACTGGATAAGGCTAAGGCTGAACTTGCAAAGGAAAAGGATCCGGCAAAAATTGCCGCCATAGAAGAAAAATACAGAAATCAGGTTAATGCACAAAAAATCGCACTTGATACAGAATACAACAAAAAATTAACACAAATTGACAGTGAAATACGCGCAACAATTGTGGAAAAAGCAAGAGGCTTAAATTACGACCTTGTGCTTCCGAAAAACATCGTCTACTTCGGCGGTGATGATATCACAGACGTAATTGCGAAAGATATTAAATAAAAAAACAGGCAATGTGCCTGTTTTTTATTTAGACATATTTTTCTCCGGTAGGTTCAATAAAGAAAACTATGCTATAATCAGAAGTATGAATGACAATTTGAAACAAACACTTAAACTTCTGCCGTCACTTCCGGGTTGTTATATTTATTACAACAAGGATAATGAAATTATCTACGTCGGTAAGGCAAAAATTCTTAAACGACGCGTGATGAGTTATTTTAATAAAAAACATTACGACAGCGTGAAAGTTCAGGTGCTTGTATCACAAATTGAGCGGATGGAATACATTATCACCAATACCGAAGTTGAAGCGCTCATTCTCGAAAGCCACTTAATTAAAAAGCATAAACCGAAATACAATATTCTACTGAAAGATGACAAAAAATACCCGTATTTCTTAATTACAGATGAAGATTTCCCGCGGATTACGGTTGTTCGCAAAAAAAATCTTAATCCCGAAAAAGGCAGATACTACGGTCCTTATACGGATGTTCGCGCCATGTATTCAACTCTTGATTTCTTAAAAAAGATTTTTCCTTTAAAACAGTGTAAGACTCCGAAATTCAAAGACCGTCCGTGCTTGTATTATCAAATAGGACGCTGCATGGCGCCATGCCAGAATAAAGTTACCAGCGAAGAATACAAAAATCTCGTTAAACAGGCGGAATTATTTCTTGCCGGCAAGCAGTCCGAACTTATGGCGCAGTTGATGGAACAGATGCAAAAGTATGCTGCCTCCGAACAGTTTGAAAAAGCCGCACGCCTCCGCGACAGCTATAACGATTTGAAAAAGACGCTTGAAAAGCAAAAAGTCGTTTATGAAAATACAAAACTCAATGAGGATGTTATTTCCATGCTCAATGAGGACGGAATTTTCGCAATCGTAATCCTGATGATTAGAGAAGGCAGGCTTATTGATAAAAAAGATTTTGTATACGATGTGGAAGAAGAGGACAAAACAGAATTTTTTGCAACCTTCTTCAAAGAATACTACAATACGCTCCAACTGGAATTCCCTGACAAAATTGTATCAAATGAACTTGAAAAAGTCGGAGAAAAAGCGCTTTATGAGGAATGGCTTGAGATTATCGCACATAAAAAAGTCAAAATCAGCTACGGTAAATCCGCTCAAGGCAAAGAACTCCAGATGCTTGCGGATAAAAATGCCCGTGTTGTATTAGACAATGCCAAAATCAAAAAAATGGTCAAAATCAATGAAGATTTCAACGAAATCGGTTCTTATCTTGCGGAAAAACTTCACCTTAAGAATTTCCCGCACCGAATGGAATGCTACGATATTTCACACATTCAGGGCACAAATACCGTTGCATCTATGGTTGTTTTTATAAACGGACTGCCTAAAAAATCGGAATACAGAAAGTTCAAAGTCCGCTCAACCGAAGGTAAACCCGACGATTTCCAATCAATGAAAGAAGTCTTAACGCGCCGTATGTCGCATTTGGGAGAGAAAAAATGGGAAAAACCTGACCTGATGATAATCGACGGCGGCAAAGGACAATTATCAAGCGTTATGGAGATTATAGAAGGACTGGGAGTAAAAGATATTGATGTGGTCAGTTTAGCAAAACGCAACGAAGAAGTATTTCTTCCGCATCAATCGGAATCCGTAATTCTTCCGCGGGATTCAGGCGCATTGTTTTTGTTCCAGAGAATTCGTGATGAGGCGCACAGATTTGCCATAACCTATCACAGAAATCTCCGCTCAAAAGCTCTGAAAAATAACTAATGATTGCGGTTAATAAAGCATACGGCACTTATAAAATTATTCTAATCTAATGCCGCAGCTTTACTGCCAAACTCAAAATTTCCTCGGACATTTTTAACCGTTTAAATTATTGTTATTTCTTGTCGTTAATCTTGATTAGGTGCCAGCCGAATTGTGTCATTACAGGGTCTGATACTTCTCCCACATTCATGGAAAACGCTTTTCTCTCAAATGACGGAACCATCTGTCCTCTGCCGAAACATCCTAAATTTCCACCGTTTCTGCCCGACGGACAAAGTGAATACAGACTTGCATAATATGCAAAATCTCCGCCGTTATCCAAATCTTTTTTTATCTGTACAGCTTCTGCTGCCGTTTTTACAAGAATATGACTCGCACATACCTGAGTCACTTCAGGAACAGCTTCTTCCGCCGCATAAGTTACACCTGTCATCATAACCATTATTGCAAGTAATTTTGTTAAATTTTTAATCATAATTCTCCTATCTTGTTATATGCACCTTCGTTTCTGCAGTTGTATTTCGGCATATAATCAACTCCGTATTTTTCTGCAATTGATTTGATATCCGATGACGCAGAAATTACCACAACCTTTACATTTTTGTATTCCTTGAACATTTGAATTTGTTTTATAAACCATTCCCCTGCCAGAAGCGGCAGAAAATCAGGTTCCATCTGTAAATCCGTTAAAATCACATCATACGGTTCATTTAACGAAAATATAAGTTTATCAACCCCTTCTCGCGCAGAATTTGCAGTATCAATTTCAAAAGTATCTTTATACAACATTCTAAGCGCGGTTTCGTGGTATTGAACCCATTTTTCGGAATCGTCCACAATTAAAATTCGTTTCATAACAGCATATTATCACAAACAGAAAATGCCCGGTGTCAAATCGGGCATTTTGTTTTATCTCTAATCCAGAGTTGCCGGTTTACACCGCATTCTCTGATTTATTCCTCTACCGGCACAAATATAATGTAATCATTACCCTCTCTGATTTTTGTAATTTTACTCAAATCTACATTCTCATCAAACATCAAATTCTGAGATACCCGTGTAATCATTTCATGCCCGTGTTTTTTTGTTTCTCCCGCAGCGGTAACCGTTAGTACATTCCCGTTTGCTTTCACTTCAACATTTTGTTCATTATTGTCAAAAGGTCTGAGGTCTATTACAATTTTGTAATTATCAGGATTTTTTTCAACCCGCATAAAGCTTTCCGCCTGTTTTTGCAGCTGATAATCTCTCATTGTTTCCCGTTTAAACATTTTATCTATACGGTTTTGCTCGCGCATCATCATTTTTTCCATTTTTCTCATCTGGACCCCAGGATCAAGCATTCTTTTAAAATGCCAGTCGGTTACTACATAAAATGCTGCAAATGCTCCGAGAAATACTAATATACCAATCAAGGTATGACGTAAAATCGGATGCCTGCATAAAAAACAATCGTGATTTTGTTCCTCCATAGAAAAACTCCTTTCTTCTAAATTTTACAAACACTATGATATTTCAAGCGCTATAAATTTGTCTATAACCCGATTGGGCTAACCTCTAATCTATTGTCGCCGCTTTCACAATATCTCTCAAATATTTTGCTTTACTGCCTTATTCCGAAATTTTCTAAGACAATATAAAATATTTTTAATATGAAATTTACAAACATTAAATAAATATTGCGGAAATATAAAAGATATGTTATAATGTTAATGTTATTATAATTAGGAGGGTTAGTAAAATGGCCAAAATTTTAGTAACTATGCCTGACGAATTTCTGAATAAAGTAGATGGTCTTGCAAATGACGAACAGCGGACAAGAAGCGAATTAATCCGCGAGGCTCTCCGTACTTATATGCGCAGAGTAACGGCTAGTCAGTCCAGAAAAGCTCTTGATAACGCAAAAATTTTGGAAAATCTTATAGGTTAAAGTCTAAAAAATTTATCTTTACACAAAACGAATTTTAAGGCGGACATTGAAAGGATGTCCGCTTTTGTATTGTAAACGTATGCAATAAGCTATTAATACAATTACACCTCATTATATGTTTTAAAATGGGTTTTACATACTTCTTTCAATCTGTCTTTTCCGTATTTTGAGATAAATACGGCGGCGCAGTCTTTCACCTGTGCGGCGCAGCCTTTTGGAAAATCAATCCCGTACTTATTCTGCATATCTGAAATTTTATGAACAAACGCAGCCCGTGCAAGAATAGACGCGGCGGCAACCGCGATATCGCTTTCTCCGCGTACCATTTGATCAAGTTTTATCTCGCGTCCTTTTTTCATCAAAGCATTCTGTATAAAATGGTCGTTACCGAATTTATCGGAAATTGCATAAGTACATTCGTGCTTTTCCAAAATGTTTTCTATTGTTCTGGCATGCCCCCAGGCAAGTAGTTTATTCAGGTTTTTCATATTGCCGTAAAGCTCATTGTATTTCCCATTCGAAATTGCAATAACAGAATGAGGAGCGTGTTCCTTGATAATGGGTTCAAGCGTGAGGATTTTTTTATCCGTAATTTTTTTACTGTCCTTAATTCCGAGTTCCGAAAAAAGCGCAGCGGATTTTTCATCCAAGAGAACTCCTGCTATTACAAGCGGTCCGAAAAAATCGCCCTTACCTGATTCATCGACTCCTATGTGAGGTACAAAACTTTCCATTAATTTAAACTCTCCGGTATTGCCATTGGTATAGGGGTTGGTGCTTTTGGTGCAGGGGGTTCAGGTTCTCGTATTGCAGGCTGTGCCACCGGTTGAACCTGATTTTGCTGTTTAAAATTCTGAAGGACTTCTTTTGGAGTTTTTGCTTCATTCATTAAAGGTATAGGCGCATATTTGTTTATTTCATTAGAAATTTCCGTCGGGTTTGAAGGAGCATCCTCTTTTGATTCTGTTTCCGCTTCTGTTCCTTCAGGTGCCTCTTCCTGATAAACTCTTATACTTCCCGGTTTTAATTTGAACGGCATAAGAGAGATTTCAGGATAGTTGAAATCGACATTTCCATAAGGTTTTGTTGCTACTTTCATAACGTCACGCCAGATGAGTGCCGGAACTGTACCACCTTGAATGGAGCGCATAACAGAGTTGTCATCGTTACCGACCCACACACCCGTTACTACATTCGGTGTGTAACCGACAAAGCTTGCATCTTTATAATCATCGGTTGTACCTGTTTTACCTGCTGCTGGTTTGCCTATATTTGCGGCAGCCCCTGTTCCGTGTGCAATTACGGTTTTCAACATAGCGGTCATTTCTGCAGCTGTTTTAAGGCTTAATTGTCTTGAAACTTTTGTTTTCGGCGCTCTATAGACTACTTTGCCTCGTGAGGTTTCAATTCTTTCGATTGCATAAGGCTGGACAACGTAGCCTCCGTTTGCGAATGCGCCGTATGCCCTTGCAAGTTCAAATAATTTAACACCGTTGGAGCCGAGTGCGATTGTGTAATCGTATTCAAGCGGAGTAGTAATTCCGAGAACTCTTGCAACCTGAATTACCGCACGAATTCCGACTTCCTGAATTAATCTGACGGCGCAAACGTTAGATGATACCATCAAGGCTGAATATACAGGAATTTCTCCTCTATATTTGGAGGCATAATTTCTCGGCGCCCAGTCCCCGATTTTTATCGGTGCATCTTCAATCATATCATTAGGGGATATCCCTTTTTCCATAGCTGCTGCATAGACGAACGGTTTGAATGCGGATCCCGACGGTCTTATTGCCTGAACACGGTCGTATTGTGTCTGGGTATAATCTTTTCCGCCGGCGTAGGCAAGAATTCTGCCGTCAATAGGCGAGAAACTAAATACTGCTGCCTGATGATTAGGTCTTGTCAGCCCGTATGCTTTCATATTTTTCAGGATTGCTTCATTCACGGCAACCTGTGTTTTATAATCAATCGTTGTGACAACTTTATAGCCGCCCTGCGAAATATCAGTTTCGTCAAACCCGAGTTTTTCCAGTTCCTTTAACACATAATCGCAGAAATATGGCGCTTTGTTGGTTGTATAAAATCTTGGTACAGACGTAAGTTTTACTTTTGCTTCTTTTGCTTCTTCATACTGTTCTTTTGTAATGTATTTCATCTTATACATACGCCCTAAAACCTGGTTACGGCGTTGTACTGCCAATTTCATATTGTTAAACGGAGAATACACGCTCGGTGCCTGAGGAAGCCCTGCGATAAGCGCAAGTTCCGGCAGGGTGCATTCTTTAAGATGTTTGTTAAAATAAATCTGCGCGGCGGCTTCCACCCCGTAGGCTCCTGAACCGAGGTAGACATTATTCATATACATTTCAAGAATTTTGTCTTTTGAAATGGTTTTTTCAATTCTCGCCGCAACAACGAGTTCTCTGATTTTTCTGTCAAAAGTTCTTTCATTGGATAAGAATAAAATTCTTGCAAGCTGCTGGGTAATTGTACTTGCACCCTGAACAACGTGTCCTGCAAGAATGTTCTGAACCGTAGAGCGCGCAAGACCTGTTATATCGTAGCCGTTATGTTTGTAAAAATTCTTGTCCTCTGTTGCGATAAGTGCATTAATAAAATCCTGCGGAACATCTTTTATATTAATATTTTTAAATGTGTAAGCCGTAAAAGTTTTTATAATTTCGCCATCAGCGGAATAAAATTGTGTAACAATATTAGGTTTAAATCCCTCAAGATTTTTTATCGGAGAAAGTGAAGAAAGGTACAGGTTAAATGCAACACCTGCCGCAAGAACACATGCTGCACCGAATATAAAAAGGTTTCTTATGTCAGCCATTATTCCGATATCTTTTTTAGAAATATTTTTCTTTGCCAGATTTTTGGCAGACATTTTTTTGTCTGTTCTTTTTATCCTAACCATTTACTACTCCTGTTTTTCATTACTCTTATACAGAGCAAAGGATATTACCAGAACATTTTAGTATAAATTCTTTATATTAGCAAATTCTTTATGATATTATATATATATGTTGGATTTTATATGTTCTGTAATAAACGAAATAAGGTCTTATTTTGTGCCGGAGCGGGTTGTTTATGAGGTTACAGGAGAATGCAAAAAGTGCGGTAAATGTTGTAATTATATGTACAGCGTTGATACTTATACCGAAAAAGAATTTAAAATAATGCAGTTTTTATTTCCGACATACAGAAGGTTTTACATAAAAGGAAAAGACGAAGAGGGCAACCTTATTTTTGCCTGTAAACTTGTGACGCCTGAAGGTTTATGTTCCGATTACAAACACCGCCCGCGGATGTGCAGGAATTATCCTGCAAAAAGGGTAGCTTACAGGGCAGAACTTCACGAAGGCTGCAGCTATAAGGTGAATGTCAAAACCTTTGAGGATTATTTAAAAAAATGATTTCGTTTATTTCATGCTATAATTCTTTAAAAAGGAGGGCGGAAATGATTGAAAAGGCAAAAGAAGAACTTGAAAAACTCTTAAAAGGCAATGAAAATTTTGTAAACGGCGAGCCAAAGACTGTCACGAAAAGTCTTGAAACTTTACAGAAATTTGAAAAATATCAGGCGCCGTTTGCGGCTGTTTTAACCTGTTCGGATTCGAGGGTTGTTCCTGAGATTATTTTTGATTGCGGTATAGGGGAACTTTTTGTAATAAGAGTTGCCGGTATGACTACAGGACCAAACGTTATAGAAAGTCTTGAATATGCTGTTAAAAAACTTCATGTGCCTCTTTTAATGCTTCTCGGGCACGATGATTGCGGGGTGATGAAGTTTGCCGGCGAAAATTATCCGAATATAACCGAGGATTTTAAAGCTTTTGCAAAATGTGTATACCCTGTTATTGAAAATTACGGACCTTCTGTTTGTTCAACAGAATTTGCCAAAAAACACACCCTCTGGGTAGAAAAATTCCTTCTGGAAAATTCAAAAATTATCAAAGAAGCCGTTGACAATAATGAACTTTCCATCGCAAAATGCCACTTTAATCACTCAACAGGCAAGGTAGAAACGATTGATTAAAAATTTTCGCGTGCTAAACTAAAATTGTCCGACGGACTGATGAAAATTATCTTGCCGGATTAGAATGAAACAGTAGAAAGAGAGGTTTTAATATGATTAGCGAAAAAATGGAAAAGGCTTTTAACGAACAGATTAATGCGGAATTTTATTCAGAATATCTATACCTTTCAATGCAGTCTTACTTTGAATCGTTGAACCTTAAAGGTTTTGTAAACTGGATGACAGTTCAGGTTCAGGAAGAACACGCACATGCAATGGGTATGTTCAACTATGTTCACGAACGCGGCGGGAAAGTTGAACTTGAAGCGATTGCAAAACCTGAAACTCACTGGAATTCTCCGCTCGAAGTTTTTGAACACGTTCTTAAACACGAAGAACTGGTTACTTCTAAAATTAATGCCTTGATGGATGTTGCTGATGAAGTTAAGGATAGAGCTGCATTATCATTCTTAGATTGGTACTTAAAAGAACAGGTAGAAGAAGAAGCAACCGTAGGCGGTGTTCTTGCTACATTAAAACTTATCGGCGATGATAAGAAAGCTTTGTTAATGCTTGATAAAGACCTTGCTGCAAGAACATTTGTTGCTCCTGTTATCGGTTAAATTTAGCCTTGCAGATAATAATTTTTAATAAAAAGCTCCGTCACCAGCGGAGCTTTTTTAGTAAACATAGTTGTAATTTGGGAACCTTAGAAAAAACTAATTGAAGTGTCAGCTGAAATCAAATTTTTCTAAACTATGCGGGATTGTAAAATGTAACGACTATGCGATTGCGGACCGCTGCCCGCAATTACGAAAGACTCGCACGTCACTCCGGAAGCGTAGAAAAACTGATTGAGCAAAAGGCGAAATCTCGTTTTTCTCGCTATGCGGAATCGCATTGCTGTAGGATGCGACGACAATGCAATCCCGGATCTAGCCCGCAATAATTTAAAATTCATGTAACAAATGCTTAATAATTCCACCTTATTTTTAAAGATTTTCTTCTATCACTCCGTAAACTTGCATGTAAGGTTAGACAGTATAAGGAGTGATTAACCATGTACGGATATACAGCTTGGCCCGGTGCCTATAGTTTTAAAGAAGAAATCGGACTGTTTCTTGAATACGTTAGAGAACAGGTGGACGATTTGATTAAAAAGATTGAACAAACAGAAGAAGCAATAGATGCTTAGCTGTTTGATTAGGGTATGAAAGAGATAAGTCGGCATAAGTAGTGCCGTACTCTAAGGAGAATAGACTCCAAACTTTTAGTGACAAGCCGCTATGCGGCAAGAAGTTTATATGCGTAAGCCGAGCTAGTAGCTCGGTCTTTTTATTATCTTACTACATTTCAACTAAGTTGACAAAATGCAGCTAGTATGCTATAATATTTACAGTTTATATAAATCCAGCAAAAAGGAGGAAAATGTTTACTGAACCTGAAGAATACATGCAACAGCTGCAAGACAGAATTGAGATCTTAGAAAACAAGCTAACTCAACTGCGTAATGTGTATAATGCATTACAGCATGCAGTAAAGGAACAAAGTAAGGCTCAAGTAGAAGGAAGTAATCCTAAAAATTCGCAATTAAGTGCTCAACACAGAAAACGGATTAGAGAGGCAATGCTTGCAACAAACCTGAAAAAACGTGCAGAACTACAAGAAAAACTCAAGAAAGCAATCCACTCAGGTATCGGTTATACTATTGATGAACTTGTTCAAAAATTAAACAAACCCAAAAATACAATATTAAGAGTTCTAAATGAAGACCCTTATTTTGTTAAGAAAAATGACCACTGGTATTCAATTTTATAGCAGAAAGGCTCGGTCATATTAACCGAACCTTGCATCCCTTCGGAGACCACCGTGGATTTCCGTCCTTGGAAACCCGACCTCCGGAGTTCTTCTGAGGAGCTCCAAACTCCTCTTTTTTTATTTTAACTTATTTTTTCATTTTTTTCAATACCCGCTTTATTAAATACAAGCCCGTCATTCACACAGTCGATTACAATCTTATCGCCGTGTTTGAATTCATTTGCAAGAATTTTCACGGAAAGCGGGATTTCCACTGCCTGACGGATTACGCGGCGGAGCGGACGCGCGCCGTAGAGAGGTTCGTAACCCTCGTTTGCAAGATATGCTTTCGCGTTTTCAGTAATTTCAAATTCCATTCCCTGCTCCTCTACCCGTTTTTTAAGTGAAGCGGTCTGGATTTCTACGATTTTTGCAAGTTCTGCAAGCGTCAGCGGCGTGAAGGTTATTATTTCATCAATCCTGTTTATAAATTCAGGTTTAAATTTTGACCTTAAAAGTGCGTGGACTTTGTCGTGCTTTTCCTGTGCGGAAAGATTGTTATCCAGGAGAATATCGCTTCCAAGGTTACTTGTCATAATAATTACTGTGTTCTTAAAGTCGACAAGTTTTCCCTGTCCGTCGGTAAGGCGTCCGTCGTCAAACATTTGGAGCATTATGTTAAAGATATCCGGATGTGCTTTTTCAATTTCATCAAATAATACGACGGAATAAGGTTTTCTCCTGACGGCTTCGGTCAGTTGCCCGCCCTCTTCATAGCCTACGTAACCCGCTGTAGCGCCTGTCAAACGCGAGATTGCGGATTTTTCCATAAATTCACTCATATCTATACGGATAAGGGCATCTTCATCATTAAAAAGAAATTCCGCTAAGGTTTTACCGAGTTCCGTCTTACCGACACCGGTCGGTCCCAGAAAAAGAAAGGAGCCTATAGGGCGCTTATTGTCACGTAAGCCAGAGCGCGAAAGCCTGATTGCGTTTGAAATTTTTTTGACAGCTTCATCCTGACCTATCAGTCGCGCATGGATATAATCTTCCATTTGCAATAACTTTTTGGATTCATCCTCCACAAGCCGCGTTGTAGGAATTCCTGTCCACTTTGCGACTACCTGCGAAATATCATCAGCGTCAAGGTATTCTTTTATAAGATGTTTTTTTGATTTATCGAATTGCAAATCCTTTAATTTCTGCTCCATTACAAGCATTTGTTTGTATTTTGCCTCCAGCGCCGTTGTGACCTGTCCTTTTTTCTGTGCTATATCCATTTGCGATTTTAAAATTTCCAGATTTTTTTTGACAGTCGTTGCGGAATTTATAACTTTCTTTTCCTGCTCCCACTGGGTGCGGAGTTTATTTATTTTTGCGTCCAAATTTTCTATTTTTTTATTAATCTTATTAATTTTACTTTCCGCTTCTTTTGTTTTTTCTTCCAGAAGGGTGCTGCGCTCAATTTCAAGCTGAAATTTTTCGCGCGAGAAGCTGTCAATATCTTCAGGAAGGGTGTCAATATTCATTCTCAATGATGAAGCGGCTTCATCAATCAAGTCAATGGCTTTATCAGGCAAGTATCTGTCAGGGATATATCTATCCGAAAGTTTGACTGCCTGAACAATCGCGTCATCAAGAATTTTTATCCCGTGAAAAACTTCATACTTATTTTTTAAGCCGCGGAGAATACTTATCGCAACCTCTATAGAAGGTTCATCAACGATTACTGGCTGAAAGCGGCGTTCAAGGGCTTTATCTTTTTCTATGTATTTTTTATATTCATCAAGCGTTGTAGCTCCAATTACACGTATAACTCCGCGGGAAAGCATCGGTTTTAAAAGGTTCCCCGCATCCACAGAACCTTCTGAACCGCCCATACCCATTATCGTATGAATTTCATCTATAAACAACATTAAGTCATCTGTTTTTTCTTCAATGGCTTTTAAAACACTCTTTAAACGTTCTTCAAACTCGCCGCGATAAGAAGCGCCGGCAAGTAGCGCCCCTAAATCCAGCGAAAGAATTTTGTCATTTTTTAAACTTTCGGGAACATCGCCTTTAACAATCCTCTGTGCCAAACCTTCTATTACGGCAGTTTTTCCGACCCCGGGTTCACCTACAATTACAGGATTATTCTTTGAGCGGCGGTTAAGGATTTGAATTACCCGCCTAATCTCATCATCTCTGCCAATTACTGGATCAAGCTTACTCTCAGCAGCAACTGCAGTTAAATCTGTCGTATATTTTTCAAGCGGATTTTCATCATCCTCTTTTTTTACATCATCTGCACCCGACGGCTTATGCGGGGAATTTTTTATTGAAGATTCAACAGCTTGTCCGTCAACAATATCTACCGTACTCATGTTGTCAATAACAGCTTTCATCTTCGCATAAAGTTCCCGCTGTTTTACGCTGTACTGTTTAAATACATATTCCATTACAGCCGACTGCGTCTTAAAAAGAGCAAGGAAAATATGCTCAATACTTACAACAGTATCTCCGTAAGAAAGGGCTTCTTTTTCAGCAGTTTCTAAAAGAGAAATCGTTCGCTGTGACAGCGGCGGATCCTGACTCCGCTGGGGTGCATGCCCTCTGCGTTTTGGAATATTTGCGCTGAAATCACGGATTAGACGCGGATTATTCAGCCCGATTTTTTCTAATATAATTTTCGGTAAATCATTTTCGTCCATAAACAGCGCAAGCATTATATGGTCAGGTTCAACTGCATCATAATCCCTTGCATAAACTATAGTTTTTGCAGAATGAATAATATACTGGACGTGTTCCGATAATTCCATAATTTACCTCTAATCCGGCGGCGTTTTTTATAACTCTATTGAGAACGCCAAGCCGCCTATATAAATTCTACCCGACACCTCTTTATCCGCAATCATTTAAACACCCGATTTATTAATAAAAAAATTTGGTCATTCTAAATTTATATTCCCCTCTTTACAAGGGGGGTAAACACAAGACCCCTCGCCACTTGCGGGAGAAGGGGATGGGGTTTTCTTTTCCCTCTCCCTGCGGGAGAGGGATAGGGTGAGGGGGCGGAAATTAAGTAAGGAGTGAAGGGCTTTTGTAGAAAACCATCCCACGCTTACGTGCCACCTCCCTTATAAGGGAGGCTTTAATTTATTTCCTCTCCCCCTGCGGGATACAAAGTGAGCAGATGTGGCAACGAGTCTTGCAACCCTGTATGCCTTGGGCTGAGAGCCCGGGGGTTTCTTTTCCCTCTCCCTGCGGGAGAGGGGGCAGGGGTGAGGGGGCGGAAATTAAGTGAGGATTGAAGTGTTTTTGTAGAAAACCATCCGGCACACTATATGCCACCTCCCTTATAAGGGAGGCTTTAATTTATTCCCTCTCCCCCTGCGGGATACAAAGTGAGCAGACGTGGCAACGAGTCTTGCAACCCTGTATGCCTTGGGCTGAGGGACCGGGGTTTTCTTTTCCCTCTCCCTACGGGAGAGGGGGCAGGGGTGAGGGGGCGGAAATTAAGTGAGGAGTGAAGGGCTTTTGTAGAAAAACCCTCCCACGCTTACGCGCTACCTCCCTTATAAAGGGAGGCAAATCATATCTCCTCTCCCCTTGAGGGTGAGTGGTAAATTTAGTTGAAAAGTTGAAAGAATAATGAGGGATTTATTATTGTTGAACAATTCACTACTCACTATTCACCCTTCACTTTTTTAAAAAGTCGGTTTGGCATACCTCCCAACTAAGATACTTTAATATTCTTAATTCCGCCTTCAAGATTTTTCAAAGAATATCCCCACGAAGTTATCTTGTATAAGTTAGTATAATATTTTTCAATAAGTTTAAAATAAGGTTCGGCATTAAGCCCAAGCTGGCTTAACAAAAGTTCAGCCGGAGTGTTTCCCGCAGCACGCCCCATCCCGTATGCGCTTACGTCCACCGAATACGCCCCACATTCTATTGCTGTCAGAGTATTGATAAACGCAAGCTGTTTATTATTATGTGCATGAAACCCGATTTTTTCAAACCCCGCTTGAGCAAAAGTCCTGAAATATTTTTTGATATCTTCCGGCAAAAGTGCGCCGTAGCTGTCCGCAAAATAAATTACATTATCCCTGTCATAAGCATTAAGAGCCTGCATCTGCTCATGCGTAATATGTGCTACATCCATTAAATGCAAAAATGCTTCATAGCCAGTATCATGCAAAATTTTACAATACTCAACACCTTCTGCAATCTCATCAGGATGACAGGCTACACGTACAATATCAGCATAATCATCTGTTGAAAAGTTATCCGCCGCGAACTCTCTTGCGTTCACCATTACCACAAGCTTTACAGTGCCCTTATCTTTTATAATCCCACGGATATCCTCATCCGGAGAGTGTGCAAATTTTGCAGTTCCGTGATTTCTGTAACCGATTTCAAAAAAGTCAATCCCGCATTTTTGGGCAGCCTCAAAGGTTTCCCTCACACATTCATCCGAAAAATTCCACCCCGTAAGGTGCCCGCCATCTCTAATTGTACAATCCAGTATCTTTACCATAAATGAATTTTAGCATGAAAAACTGTTGTTTGATTATATAATAAAAAAACACTCTTTTTATTTGCACAAAGAAAATTTTAATTTAATAATAAATTCAGCATAAGAATTAAGTATTTGTTTTATATCAGATGGGGCGTTAAATACTATACGTTTAATCTCTTGAATAATTTGTTGTTTTTCTTTAAACTTTACTTTTATGACTATGCGTATTACATATTTATAATAATCTATAATAGATTCTTTATCTGATACTGTTTCCCAAAATTTATAAGCAATATACTTTTGGACTAAATTACTTAATAAGTGGTGATACCTAATTAAATATTGCATAAATAACTGTATTACTTCTTCGCGTTGGCTTAATTTTTTACACTTATAAAATATTAAATCAATTATTTCAAAAATTTTACTGTTAGAAAAGTTATTATCCTGATTTAATATATAAACATACTCAGATAATACATCAGTGACTGATTCTTTATCAAATTGTTCATCTAAGTAATCAAGAATTTTCTGTAATTTTTCAAGTTTTAAATCAGTGATACAATATATGTCATTTGCTGTTAACGGAATATATTTACAGTTGAATTCAACAAGTTTATATTTAAGTTCAGCTTCTTTTTTCGAACTAATAATATTATTTTCTTTTAAGTATTTAATTATACTTATTATAGAAAGATCTCTAAATTTAAATTCTTTGCTTATAATATGTGTTACTTCATCAGAAGAACAAGTTGCATAATTGTTTTGAACAGAAACTATAGCATCATATAAGAAATCTTTTGATTTAAGTTTTTCTGAAGCTTCAATTAATGGCAAAGCTTTTTTTGATTGTGATTTAAAGTTTGCTTGCTCCAAAATATTTAAACAATTTTTTAAGTATTCTTTATATTTATAAATCTCATTTTTTACAAATATAATATGTGGATTTCCATCTTTATCTCGAATTAATTTTTCAATAGTTTCTCCGGTTATATCATTAAGAATAAAGTTTATTTCATTCTTGGTTTGTGCTGTAATTTTAATTTTTAAATTATTAAACACAATATCATCTATATTTAAAGCCTTTAATAATATTAGAGACTGAGGAGACATTATAATATTTTTAGTTTTGTTTATTAAATCAACTTCTTCTTTGTATTCTTCATTTGTCCTTCTCGTTAATGCAATTATTTGTCCATCATTTTCAATAAAATTGGAAAATAAAACACTTTGTTTAGTTCCAAATAATTCGGAAATCAGTGCTAAGGGATATTTAAACTCATTATAATTTTGTAATCCATTTTCAAATAATCTTTCTCTTTCAACTTGTTTTTTATATGGTTCAAATGTTTCAATTGCCTGTTTTAAACCTTCAATTGGGTTATCCATATCAATTTTAAATGAACATAATAATTTATTTTTCTCTAATACTTTTGAACATTGTTGAAACAAATTTTTCGTCTGTTCATTTACTGTATGACTTTTTAGTAAAAAACCAAATAACATTTGATTTAGTTTTAAATCTTCCGGAAATTCTTGTAAACCTTGAGTAAAAATTTCAATAATCTTTGTATCTTCTGTTTCTCTTGCTACCGCAAGTTCTATTTTTAAATAGAAATAATGTAGTTTATGTTTTTCTTTATATTTTAATGAATTTATTAAGTTTTTAGCTTTTGAATATTCTTTTTTTACTATATATGCTTTTGCTATTGTAGGTAAAAGAAAATCTTCTCTTGCTCCTTTTTCATAATTTTCTATAAGTGTATCAAGGTTATAGTTTATTGAATCTATTTGTGCATAAAGATTTTTTATAGTTACATCTTCTGGCTTGTATTTTTCTAAAATTTCTAAATTGCTTAAACATTTGGAGTACATTCCTTTATTGAATAAATCAATAGTATTTAGCATCCCTATATCAAAATTTTCGATACTTTTATTTTTAGTCCAATACTTTTCAATTACTTTTTCTCGTAATTTATTTATATCAACTTCTGTATTGAAAAAAGCTAAACCATGAGCAATTTTATATACGAAGTTGCAATCATATTTATTAGGATATTTTATAATATTTTCTGAAATTTGTTTTAGTAATTTAAGTTCATCATCGTAGTAATTATTATCATGGAATAACCATATACACAAAAGTAATAATTGATCACTGTAATTGTGATAGTTGTTTTTTATATATTGTTCGGTTTGTTCCCATCCATATTCTTTGTAAATCGATATAATTTTAAATTGTTCATTTAATTCACTAAATTCATTTATTTGTTCGAGTACTTCTTTATATTTTTGTTCCCCAAATAGAATAATTATATAATTATTTTTACTTAAATTTTTAGTTCCATCTTTTAATAAGTTATAAATTTCATGAGCTTTAGAATATTGATTACAAAGAATATTTAGATATAAGGTTTCAAGAAGAACACTATCATCATTATTATTTTTAGTTATAATATCATTAATTTCTTCAATATTAACTTTATTTTGTTCAAATTTGTTTATTAAATATTTAATTAAGTATATCTTTATTTTAATAGTTGTAATTAAGTATTGATGATTTTTATAGATTTTATTTAAACCGTTTAACACATCTTCTAAATCTTTTAAAAGATTAAAAAACGTCTGCTTTACTTTTATTTGAAGTGTATTAGGTATAATTTTTAATGCGCCATCAGTATTTATATCAAAAACAAAATATAATTTTGATTTATTGAATAAATTTATAAACTGGCAATTTACAAGATTATATTTTGCAATTATATTATCCTGTTTAGAGTTATTAATATATTCTTTTAGATTTTTTTCAGCTTGTTTGGAACTTATTTTTTTAGGATTTTTTAAATCTAAAAGAGCCTTTAAAAACAAATAATCTTCAACTTCGTTTAAACTTGTTTCCAAATATTTTTTTGCATTGTCATATTCTTTAGTTATACATAAATATTTCAAAAATACTAATTTTTTATAAAGTTCGGAATTCGGATTATTAAATTTTGTAAGATATTCATCATAGGATTTTTGATCATTCTCTTCTAATGCAATATGAGCCAAATTAAATAACGGATTATCATATTTTGAATCTAATTTATAAGAAAACTGAAATGCCAGTTTTGCATTAATATTATCGTTAAGATTTTCATAACATATTCCGAGTTTATTGTATATTTTAGCTTTAAATTCTTTAGATTTATTTTGCCAGTTATCATCTTTATTTAATTCAATATATGTAATACCATCCTCATATTTATATTCGTCAATCAAACGCTGAATTTTCTTCAATTCGCTATCTTCGTCTCGTTCTTTAGTTCCAAAGTTTGATAACAAAGTATTTTGTAATGCTTGAATTTGACCTGAAACATTTGACACGTTATTTATTATTTCATCTGTTGAATTTTTTAGATTTTGATTGATGAGTTCTTGGTTATTAATTATCTTATTAAACGACTCAAGCGTTATTGAAAATATATCAACGATTGCATCTTTACAAAATGAATTGTCAGCTGCAAAAAACGTTTTAAAACAGCGTTCATATTCTTTTGCAAAGATACTTTTCCAGAGTTCATAAAAATTTTCATCTAAGTCGTGTCCATTTAATTTATTATATGATTTTAACTTTTCTATTAAAGTGTTGTAAATATCATTATTATTAAATGGTATATCAACTACATTTATATCTTGGAATATTACGCCAAGTGCAATATCATCAAGTTCAGATAACTTAGAATATAGGTCTTTAGATATAGGATAAGGGGAAGTATTTTTATCATAAAAAATGTTTAGTGTTTTATGAAAGGCATTTATAAAAGGAGGTTTAAAACAATTTTTATATTTTGCATATTCTGGATTTTTAAAACTTTTCAGAATTTCATCAAAAGATTTAGTTGCGGTTTTATTTAACACTAACTTCCCAAGAAATATTGAAATTTTACTGATTGTTGATATTGGTTCCATATTCTTATTACCATTATACTTTAATAAAATATTATATACATAATTTTATTAAGCATTTGTATCAAATGACTTGAATAATCTGTCCGGAAGTAACATAGTTTTTGCTAACAATGTATGTAAGAAATGATATGTGAAATGGAAAAGGATTTAAATAATCGGCTAAAGGATTGGGAAAAAATGCATAATAAAATCGATGGATACAACTATATTTCAACTTTTGAAAAAATCATGTTATGCAGATATCAATTTTTGACGAGGCTGATTCATTCTTGCAAAACCGAAGTAATGCCGTAAGAAACTGGGAAATCTCGCAGGTAAATGAAATGTTGACGTGGATGGAATCTCATGAGTATCCGTTTGTGTGTACGACGAATTTGCTTGACACACTTGATGAAGCGAGTTTGAGGAGGTTTACATTTAAAATTAAATTTGATTTTATGACAAAAGAGCAGGTAAACACAGCATTTGACCACTTTTTTGGAATTAAAAATGTAGATGTGAATATAAAAGGCCTAACTGCCGGTGATTTTGCAACAGTGAAAAAGAAAGCAGATTTTTTATGTATAACTGATTTAGACGAACTTTCAAAAATGCTTGAAACCGAAGTTAAGGTCAAAAAGTCTAAAGAGTTGCAGAATTCTGTCGGGTTTTAGTTATTTACGCAAAAGATAATGTGTAGCTCTACCTTTACCCACTTTTTTCATTATTTTTTTAGCAATAAGATCATTAA
>CALUVR010000008.1 GCA_944324285.1 Candidatus Gastranaerophilales bacterium
TTCGACTTGCATGTATAAAGCACGCCGCCAGCGTTCGTCCTGAGCCAGGATCAAACTCTCCATTGTCAGAAAGTTTTTATCTTCTACACCGATAGCTTTCGCTATCAGCGTGACTCATTTCGTTTCGTCCTCTTCATTCCTTTTCTTGAATCAACAAGGTCGTTCTTAGCTATTCTGTTGTCAATGTGCCGCTTTATTTTAGTCAAGTAACCATCACATCTTTTTGTGCATCCATGCTAAACTTACATAAATCACGAGCCTTAACCCGGGGTTACTTTGCTTTAGGCATAGTGTCCTAATTTCAAACCGTTTCCACGGTTCCTTTATCTTATTACTTCAAAATCTTTTGTCAAGTAGCTATTTTATATTTCTTAACTATTTATTTTAAAAGTTCATTGTGCCTTGCGCACATTTCTTATTCTAATCAAAAAAAATTTTAAAATCAAGCACATGTTTATAATTCTTTTTACAAAACTTTGCAATTGGAGATTTGCCTCTAACCACGCTCTTTCCAGCTAAATCATGACCGGCTTTTTCGCCATACAATCTGATTTAGTGTTGATGAAAATTTTTGCTTACTCGTTTCCGGAATAAATTCTGATATAGTTCCAGTAACTGCGGAATACTTTTTTTACATAATATTTGGTTTCGGGATATGGAATCTGCTCAACAAATTCATCCGTATCATTATAATATATATTCTTTTTCCAGCCGTTCACTGAACCTATACCACCATTATACGCAGCTATTGAGGATACATCAGAGCCTGAAAGATAGGTTTTTAAAAATGAATAATAATAATTTCCGAGCATGACATTTTGCTCAGGATTATACAGTGTGAACTTTTTAACACCACGCTTCATCGCTATTTCAGATGCGGTAGCAGGCATCAACTGCATTAAGCCGATTGCGCCGACAGCACTTTTTGCTGACGGGTTGAAGTAGCTCTCCTCTCTTACTATAGACAACATTAAAGGCGGGTTATTCCCTGAAATTTCCGCGAATTTTTTAACCGAATCATAAAAATGAAGCGGATATACAAGACGCCAGCGGATATCGTATTTATCCGGTTTCACTAAAATTTTATCCATAGCATTACGCGCTGTTACAACCGATTTCGGGTAATCCCCCTTTTGATAATAAATCCAGCTTTTTAAGAATTCGTCATCACCTGCAAGTTCCTCCAAAACATCATAATCACTCAAGTCTACTAATTCCTTTATTATTGGAGGCACGCTCTTATACGGATATACTACATCCTGTTCTTTTATATAATCCGTAATTATTGGTCCCGGAGTATGGTTCATCCTGAGATACGCGCGATAAGCATAGTAATTATCAGGATATTTCGCTATTACACTTTTGTAATAACTCATGTAATCTTTATAATCATGCTGTTTTTCCGCTAGACGTCCCATCCAGTACATCACCATTGGCGTCAATTCCGAATTTTTGAATTTATTCAAAAAATCCTGACCGATTTTCTTCGCGTTGTGATACTCCCTTTTTCTTATAGTTTCCAAAAATATTTGTGACAAAGCATCATCAACATATCTACTGTGAGGATATTTAAGGTACAAATCCTTAAAGCACTGAGATTTGTACTGGGAATCCGTATATGTGCATTTTATATCCCAAATATAATCTTTGCCTTTTGAATTAGCTATATAAAATAATCTTGTAGCACCTTCGTATCTTGACGGAGCAAATTTTAAATATGTATCAACAGCATCTTCAATATCCTCAATATCAATATACTGCGCGTGGTGCATCAGTCCCCATTCCGTGAGGTATTTTGCCCGCGGGATATTATTCAAAGCATACGAATTTTGGACATCTATTGCCCAGCTTTCTTTCAGATTAACCTTATCCAAAAGTTCCTTCGCTTTTTTGTAGTCCCCAAGAAGATAGCACGACTTTGCCATCATCAGGTAATCATCCGATAAAATCGGCTTATCTAAACTCAGCCAATCTTCGATTACATTCATAGCAAGCCGCCCGGTCGGTGCTTTTTTTAGATAGTGACGAAAATAGTTTTCAACATCCGTTTTTTTAGAAAGTGGAAAAATTTTCTCTTCACTTTCCGTAAAACTTTTCATTAAAAGCACTCCGGAAAAATATTCCGAGGCTATCGCATAATCTGTATGCGGCGCTTTTTCAATAATTTCTTTAAAATATTTTTTTGCTAATTCCGGTTTTGTTTTTATTAAATTTTGAGCTGTTAGATATTTAGCTTTTATGCTCAGCTTATTTGAAGGGTACAACTTAAAAAGAATTTGGTATTTCTTTACGGCAGTATCGTAATCCTCCAGATTATCCGCACACTCACCCTGATGATACAGGGCTGCAGGTTTTAGAGCGGAAAACATGCTTACCCGTGAAAATAAATAGTAAGCATTAGAATAATCTTCTTTCTGCATATCGGAAAGAGCTTCTCTATATATTTGCCTGGTTTTAGCAGGGGACTGGTGCAGCACAGAGCCTGCTATAATTCCGACTGCCAACACTGCGACAATACTTCCCGCGATTGTCTTTTTATTTAATGATATCATAACTTCAGTATTTTAGCAGAATACTAAACAAAATAAAAGTTTTTCAAAAAAAGTTACAATCAGCACGAAAAATTATTTTTATATTATAATAATTATATTATCTAGACTAAAAGAGGAGCTGATATGTACGGAATTATTCTCGCCGGAGGTTCAGGAAGCCGTTTGTGGCCTTTATCAAGAGAACTTTACCCGAAACAGTTATTGAATATTATTTCGGATAAAAGTCTTTTACAAAGCACTTATGAAAGAATGGCAACTTGTATGCCGAAAGAAAACATCATAAGTATCACAAACACAAAACATGCATCAAACGTAAAAATGCAGATAGCAGAGTTGACAGAAAAACCTGCAATTCTATCAGAACCGGTTGCAAAAAATACAGCACCTGCAATCTCTCTTGCAGTTAAATATATTATGCAAACAACAGGCAAAGACCCGGTTATTCTGGTTGTTCCGTCAGATCATTTAATTAAGGATAACGAAAAATTCCTGTCAACGGTAAAAAAAGGTGAAAAGCTTGCAGAGGAAGGTTATATCGTAACCTTCGGGATTAAGCCGGATTATCCGGAAACAGGCTACGGCTATATTAATACATCAGAACCGCTTGAAACAGGTTACAAAGTTAAAGAATTCGTTGAAAAACCTGATTTAAAAACCGCTGAAAAATATATCGCGGCAGGAACGTATTTCTGGAACAGCGGAATTTTCATGTTCAAAGCTTCCGTCATGATGAAAGAAATTGAAAAATACGCGCCTGACATTTTCAAAATTGAAGAAGTTGTTGATTTCACAAAAACAAATGATATTCCGTTTTTGGAATTTGACAAAATGCCGTCGATTTCGATTGACTACGCGGTTATGGAAAAATCCGACAAAATCGCGCTTCTTAAACTTGAAAGCGACTGGAATGATTTAGGGTCGTGGCAGTCTATTTATGACGTAAGCAACAAGGATGAACACAATAATGTCTTTGTCGGTCATGTTATTGATGAAGGTTCTAAAAATTCGTTTGTTTACGCCTCATCAAAACTTGTCACCACAATCGGACTTGAAGATACAATTATTGTAGAAACCGACGATGCTGTTCTTGCCTGCAAAAAGGATAGAGCACAGGATGTAAAAAAAATCTTTGAAACCCTTAAAAAACAAAACGATAACACACATTTAGTACATAAAACCGTATTCCGCCCGTGGGGATTTTATACGGTAATTGCACAAGGTAACGGATTCCAGACAAAAATTATCCACGTAAATCCTGGGCAAAAACTTTCGCTACAATCTCATAACCACAGAAGCGAACACTGGGTTATCCTGAACGGTACGGCAAAGGTTATTCTTGAAGGAAAAGAACTGATACTTTCACCGGGGCACAGTGTGGATATTCCGGTAAAAGCAATTCATTCACTTCAAAACCCTTACAAAGAAGATGTAGAAGTCATTGAAGTTCAAAAAGGAGATATCCTTCTGGAAGAAGATATTATCCGTTATGAAGATATGTACGGCAGAGTTTAGTTAGAGTCCGGTTCTTTGATTTAATTTCAGGGCATCTATCATCTGCAACACAGAAAGTATTTCGTTAAATAATTCTACGAAAGTTTCCGCACTTGTATCTTTTGTAAGATTTGCCATGGCAAAAAGATCTTTTCCTGCATTGACGGCAATCGTAATCTTCTTATCCTTAAATGCTGCCCTTATGTATTTCGCCTTAAACGCTGTTTTCATGTTTTTAAACCTTTCTATAAAAGCAGGTGTTAATACAACTCTTGCCTCAATCTGGTTATCCGAAAATATTTTATATTTTTTGTTAAATTCAACATCTTCCAGAATTACATCTTGAAATGCGGAATGTTCATATTTAATCCCCCTGTTTGTTAAAGCATTTTCGAAGAGGAAGGTATGCCCTTCAAAATTTTTATTCATATCAAACTCTACAAAAACGCCCCGGAACGGAACATACGTACATAAGAGAACAATTAACCTGATAAATGCGATTAATAAAGCTATTGGAATTATCAATAACAACCAGAAAAAATTCAAAAGACCTGCAATCATAACAAGAATACCGAGTACACATAATCCGACAGAACACCCGCATCCGACTAAAAATGGTGCCAGAGCCAAATATCCGATAAGATTTTGCAAAGATAAAGATGAATCATACTCAAATATTCTGAAATTTACGTCTTTGTAAATCCCTTCTATATGATCATCAATATTCCCAATGATTGTATAATTTATAATGTTTAGTTTTTGTAATGTTCTGATATATTCTATATCAACTTTGCTACCACCGCCTTTTGACCATTGAAAATCCCCGAAAATTTTCAGAAAATTATTCATCAAGCGTTTCTTAATAACAGCTTCCCCACTCGCATCAATACTAATGGTTTTTGATTTATTATGCATGTTATTCAGCATCATCAATAATACACTAAGAACAATAAGACACAGATTAAATATAACAAGGGAGTTCAAATTGAAGAATGCAGAAATCACCAATCCTGACAGACCAATCAACATACCTACTGCACAAAAAGTATTACATTTTTCAAGCTTACGAATTCTGTTTATTTCATCAATATTATCTTTAACCTCTTTAAAATAAAACTCGTTAAGCTCCTTTTTCATTTGAGCAATACTTTTTTCTTCCATAACCGTCCTTTATATTAAAAATTATCAACAAGCTCTTTCAATTTACCATAATATCCATTACTAAGCAAATTAAAAAACTTTTCCGATGTATAAGGCGCTAGCGCACAAACCCATTCTCTATCAAGATAAATACCTTCAACAAATCTGGCAAAGAGTTCACACGGCTTTGTATAATATTTATTTAACCTGTTTATTCTTGAGGAAGTTCGTGACTGTTTTTTTTGCGCGGAATGCAGTTTTATGTAATATGCAAAAGCCTTTGGCATTTCAGGAAAATCTTTTTCCACATTCGCAACCGAATATATATACGTTTGTTTTTTGAAAAATCCGCCTTCAATTAATTTTACTCTATCGTATTTCAAAAGGTAACGCGCCTTGGATTTTTTAATATATTTATCAAACTCCCTGAATTTTTTAGAACGCTTAAAGTTAGGATACTCTTTTTTTATTTCAGCTTCATATTCTTTTATAAGAGATTTAATTCTGTCTTTATGCTCATATAATTTCACGCAAAGTGAATTTTCATCCACAAAATTAGTGACCCTTATAAGTTCTTTTTTGAAAACAGGATTATCTTCCTTAAAAACAGCATTAAGCGTTCCGCCGTTTTTGTGCATATCAGGTTCAAGCCCGTAGTGGATATAGTGTGCAAATTCGTGGATTAAAGTCGGGACAAGGCGGTTTTCCGGAATATTTTTTGAAATATCAATTCTGTTTTTAAGAAAAAAGCCGAGGTGACCGCGTGCTTTAGTAGAGGTATGTACCTCAATCCCCAGACTTTTGAAATATTTAATCAACTCCCGCGCTTCCATAATAATATTGTACCATAAAATATAATTAAATCTTTCATCCACTCCCGCAAGGAGAGAGGGGTACGATTTGCCTCCCTTGTAAGGGAGGTGGCGCGTATGCGCCGGTGGGTTTTCATGCGAGCATGCGGCTTTGCCGCGATAGCGAGCAAATGTGGTGAAAAATTTTTGTCATCCTGAACAAGTTCAGGATCTTAAAAATTTTTCACTGCTTCCATTTGATTTTGCGGCGCGCAGCGACGCTGGAATATTCTGCCGATTTTTCTTTTCTTTGGTTCATTTCTTTTCTTTTTTCTGGCTAAAAAAGAAAAGAAATGAACATAATTATATAAACTTACCCCTCACCCTTCACTCTTCACTTAATTGCACTTACCAACTTAACATCCTAACGTCTTTTCCCGTATAAAATTTTACAATCAAACTCTTTTGTTATATTATAAAAACACGAGTAATATATAATTAAAGAGGGAAGTATAAATGCAGGTATCAATTAACTGGTTAAATGAATTCGTAGACTTATCAGATAAAGATGAAAAACAGATTGCACATGAGCTTACAATGAGCGGACTTGAGGTTGAGGCGCTTGAGGAAGTTAAACCTAAATTTACGAATATCAAAACAGTTAAGATTGAAAAAATAGACAATCACCCGAATTCCGACCATCTTCACCTTGTGACAGTGAATACAGGCTCCGGGATAAAAACCGTAGTCTGTGGTGCACAAAATATTAAAGAAGGACAGATTGTTCCGTACGCCTCTGTCGGGAGTCAGGTTCTCGACAGAAAAACCGGCGAAATGTTCACTCTCACCCCTGCCGTAATCCGCGGAGTCGAATCTCAGGGAATGCTCTGCTCCGACGATGAATTAGGCGTTGCAGAACGCGGCTATCAAGAAGAAGACGGCATTCTTATTTTAAACAGAATTTTCCCTGATGTGAAAATCGGCGAAAATGTTGAAGATGTCTTAGGGTTTGAAAAAGATACAATACTCCACATAGCACCGACCGCAAACAGAGGTGATCAGATGTCTGTTATCGGTGTTGCAAGAGAATTAAGCGCACTATTCGACAGACCGCTCAAATTCTCTGCGATTGAATGCACTAAAGATTTATCAACCGATAAGTTTAAAGTGGAAATTATTGACAAAGATGTCTGCAAATACTACTCAATCGGGATTTTAAAAGATATTAAAATTAAACCGTCACCTGATTGGATGCAGAAAAGATTAATTGCCTCCGGAATCCGCGCTATTAATAACGTTGTTGATATTACAAACTATGTGCTTATGGAATACGGAACCCCGCTTCACGCATTTGATTATGACAAATTAAACGGATACCTCTGCGTAAGACGCGCAAAAGAAGGTGAAAAGCTTATAACCCTCGATGAAGTTGAACGAACTCTCACTACAGATTCTGTTCTTATTGCAACAGAAAAAGAAGGAGTTTGTTTAGGCGGAGTTTTTGGCGGTGCAAATTCAGAAATCGACGACAACACAAAATCAATTGCACTGGAAGCCGCTTACTTTACTCCTGCAACAAACAGAAAATCCGCAAGAAGTGCCGGCTACAGAAGTGAAGCTTCAGCACGTTTTGAACGCGGAGTTGATATAGAGGCTGTAAGACCTGCCCTAATGCGCGCTATGCAATTAATGGCAGAACTTGCTGACGCAAAAATTGAAGGGGTTGTTGAAACCGGCAACAACAAACTAGATCCGATTGAAATTACCCTGAGATATCCGCAAATTAAAAGAATTCTCGGGATTGAAATTGCACCTGAAAAATGTGATTCCATTTTAGAAAACCTCGGATTTGAAAAACTCGGCGGAAACGCTCTCGCTGCAAAATTTCTGGTTCCGTCCTGCCGTGCCTATGACGTTACCCGCGAAATCGACTTAATCGAAGAAATTGCAAGAATTAACGGCTACGACAAAGTTTCCCCGACTCTTCCAAATAAAATGCAAACACCTGTCATTACTCAGGAAGAAAGAGTGGTAAAAAAAATTCACCACATTATGCAATCAGCAGGTCTAAATGAAATCGTCACAAGTTCACTCATCGGCAAACCTCTGCTCGATAAATTCATGATACCTTATGACGATTCAAAAGCCTTAAAAGTTTTAAACCCTGTGAGTGAAGAATGCACAATGCTCCGCGAAACTATTGCAGTGAGCGTTCTTAACTGCATGAAATACAACTACGACAACGGGCAGAAAAACTTCTGGGCTTATGAAATCGGAAAAACATACAACATAGAAGGCGAAGCAGACGAAAAACACTCCGGCGTCAAAGAAACTAAAGTTCTCGGCGGAATAATCACCGGCGAAATTGAAAACTCTAAATGGCAGCCTTCCGGCTATCCTGATTTCTATACGGTTAAAGGAATTCTGGAAAACCTGTTCAAAGAACTCGGTGTTGAAAAACGTATTAAACTCGTTGAACTTGATAAATCACCGCTTGCGAAAACCCATGCAATCCTTCACCCGTATAAAAGCGCCGCAATAAATCTTCTCGGCAAAAATATGACAACTATCGGCTACTTCGGTCAACTCCATCCGATTTTGAAAGATAAATTAAAAATGAATCAAGAGGCGTTTATCTTTAAAGTTGATGTTGATGAACTTATTGCAATTATAAAAGAATCAACACCAAGATTTAAACATCTTCCGCAGTTTCCTGAAGTAAAACGCGACCTTGCCTTTGTAATCAATGAAAATGTTTCGTATGACGACATTCAAAGAGTGATAAAAGGCGGAGTTCAGCAGAATATCTTTAAAGGAAGCGAAGTATTTGATGTTTATCAAGGCGAACATATTGATAAAGGCTACAAAAGTATGGCTTTTAGAATTCAACTGCAGGATGAAAATGCAACCCTTACGGACGAAGTTATTGAAAAACAAATGCAAAACATCCGCGAAAAACTTCAAAAAACTTATGCTGATATAACTTTCAGGGAGTAATTATGAAAAAAATAATAATTTCATTATTGTTATTTTGTGCGATTTCTCTTTCTGCACTCGCAGAAGACGTCATGCCAAATGTCGTTAGCCTTTCAAACACAAATACCTACGGGGTTTATCAGGTCGGAAGTAATATTATCCTCAGAAAAACTCCTGATGACAAAGCACCAATTGTAAAAGTTATAAAAATAATCAATAACACACTTGAACCAGCTAATCTTTCATTTGAAAATGTTTTCGTTGTCTATCAGGGCGCAAAAAAACTTGCATATATGGCAGTATCTGATGAAAATGAAGATTGGGTGGAACTTATTTACAACAATAAGACAGGTGAAAAAGGCTGGCTTAAAAAAGACGACCCCTATAAATTCCTTACCTGGGTAAACTTTTATAATATGTATTCAAAAAAATACGGGCTTTACATCCTAAACGGAGCACCTGACAGCGTTCTTGAAATGCACGGCTCCCCTGATGATACATCTAAAGTTATATCAAAAATAAACCAACCGCAAAAAATTAATCTTATTTTAATCAAAGGCAACTGGATGCTTGTCAGCGTAATGGATAGAGATATGTCCCCAAAAACAGGATATATTCGCTGGAGAAGCGATGAAGGTATAAAATATATTTTTCCCGCTATAAAATAGTTGTTTGTAAACAAATGTTACAAAAATTACAACTCGTGAAATCGGACTTTCCTGAAATACTTTATATGTATAAGAGAGTATAAAATAAGAAGTACAAGGAGAGCAGATATGGCATTTTTAGCAGTTGATTCACAGAGAAATTTATTCACATTACAGAAAAGCCAACTAGAATTTGAAGGATTGCTTGTACAAAATCAGGTAACCTGGTTACAAAAAGAAATGGCTTATGTTGAACAGCAATACAGCGGCTCAGATACAGATGCATCCGTAGATGAAGATCCATACTACATACAGTTACAGCAACAGGAAGAATACCTGACATTAAGGACCAGTTCAATTGAAACACAGGTAAACACTCTTAACGATATGATCTCAGCTGCAAAACAGCAGGTAACAAACAACATCAAGAGCAGCTGCGGTTTGAACTTAATCGGCGGTTAATCAACCTGAATTGTAAGGAAAAATTCTCAAAACTAAAAAGAAGTTGTGGTGAAGTTGACTACGACTTCTTTTGGTTTTGGAGGTCAAAAAGTTCAACAGTATTAAGCATAAGAGAAGCAATCGTCATAGGACCGACCCCGCCCGGAACAGGCGAAATAAAAGAAGTTTTTTTGCTGACATTTGCAAAATCTACATCTCCGCGGGTTTTACCCGTTTCATCTTTAAATATACCTACATCAACAACAACACCATTAAATTTAACCATATTATCTTCTATTAGTTTTTCACCAACGGCAGAAACCAGAATATCTGCCGTTTTTGTTATTTCTGAGAGATTTTTGGTATGACTGTGGCACAGGGTAACCGTAGCGTTCCGGTTAACCATCATAACAGCAAGCGGTTTTCCTACAATATTTGAGCGACCTACAATTACAACATGCTTTCCGTCTAGTCCAATCCCATATTTATCCAGTAAGAGCAAAATTCCCTTAGGGGTGCAAGGATAAACGTAAGGTTTCTCCCCAGTTAAGAGTTTTCCAAAATTTTCAGGAGTAAATCCGTCTACATCTTTTATCGGAGATATTGCGTTAATTATTTTTGTCTTATCAATATGTTCAGGTAACGGAAGCTGGACAAGGATTGCATTTACGGCTCTATCGTTGTTAAGTTCGTTAATTTTTTCTAATAATTCATTTTCCGATACAGTCGCAGGGTAGTTTATTACATCAGAAACTATACCTAACTTTTCTGCTGTCTTTTTCTTGTTATTGACATAAATTTGACTTGCAGGATTATCGCCTGCAAGAATTACTACCAGTTTTGGCATTACTGAATATGAGGATAGTTTATTTTTAAGCTCCTCTAACAATTCATCTCTCAAATTTTTCCCGTCTAAAATTACCGGCATCACATCTCCTGATTTTTTATCTGCGGAAGATTCAGTCTGAAATAGAACTGCTTTATCGCATCTTCCACTATTTTTGAATCTTTTTCTATCGGATTTTTTTCAAGTTCCTTGTCGTATGGAATCACACCAAGAACATCCAAATCATATTTTTTCAGCATATCGTACACTGCGTTGATATTGTTGTTTTCTACCTTATTAATCACAACTCCAAGCTGGTTTCCTGCTGCATATTTTGCACTGAATTCCTCAATCCTTTTCGCAAGATACGCGGATTCTTCAGAAGGATTTGCAACAATGAGTGTGGTATCAATATTTGTATCAACAAGTTGGTTTAGATATTTTAGGTCAAATTCACAATCGAAAATAACTATATCATAACGGTTAATCAGTTTTAAAACAGCATCGTTAATCTGTCCGGTAATCGGGCAACGGCAGTCTTTTGAACCTACAAACCACGATACAATTAAATCTACATTATCTGCGATTTCAACAACAATATCTTCCATTGCCCACTCTATAAATTCCTGTTTAGACATGTTTTCCGGAATTCCGGTTTTATACTCGTGTTTGCCGCTACGGATACCATATATTGTATTTCTTATGTCAAGCCCGAAACTGTGTCCGAGTTCGCCGGATAAATCATTATCAAAGAGAAGAATTGATTTATCAGGGAAAAGTTCCTGAAAAATTCTCAAAAATGCTTTTGTTATTGTAGTTTTTCCGCTGCCGCTTTTTCCTGTTAATGCTAATTTAAAAGTCAAATCAGTACCTCTTTTTCAAAATTTCAGATATATCATTTGTCAAATTCATTGCTTTTTCCGCCAGCTCTACAGTGAGTGAACCTGCTCCGCAGGAAGGTGAAATCATAGAATTCTCAATAATAAGTTTTTCATCAATGCCTTTGTCTGATAAAAATTTTATTGCATCCGTGAATTTTTGTTGTAGGACATCCGAATTTGCAGCTTCAAGCGCTTCTTTATCAAGTGTAGGAACAATACCCCACGCAATTTTTCTTCCTTTTTGAAGGAAGTGTTTTACATCATCTTTAAAAAGACTCAAATTTTGCGCAAATGAATAGGCATCAAGATTTATAATATTAACTCCGCTTTGAATAGGGACAGACCAGTCGCATTTTCCGCAACAGTGGATTGCACTAAGGGCGCCTGCACTTTGGATTACGTCGGAAACCTCTTTGAACATAGCAAGAACTTCATCTTGAGAAATAGTCACAAAAGCAGAAGTTCCAAGCTGCGAAATAGAAGGTTCGTCAATAAAAATAATCGGAGTTGTATCATGGTTTGCGCACTTAATCTCTTTTATCTGCCATAAAGCCTTTAATGTCAGAGTTTTAACAATAATTTCTCTTAATGTTTCATCATAAAATGCGCATTTCCCGTCTTTATCCACAAGTGTTGTTGCAAGAGTGAAAGGTCCGACAATCTGTCCTTTGGCAAAATCCGGTTTATATTTTTTTATCAGTTTTATGAATTCAGGAAACGATGAGGAAAATTCCTGAGAAATTTCATACCTGTCAAGTACAGGAGAATTTACATCTGAAAGAATTTCTTCATAGTCCATAAAGAATTTTTCCAAATCTTCAAAGAATTCATCGTATTCCGTATCCAAATAATCTTTTCCTATAAAAAATGAAGGCATGTTCTCCAGAAACTGGATAATCATGTCTTCATTTTTGTTAACTTTAGCGAGCTGTGGCCAGAAAGGAATATTTCTGAAACATTCTTCGACCAGACTCATTGCTTTATTCAGGTTATCGTGCGGCAGGGAACCGATAGCAAGACAATTTAGTTTTAATTTGCTCAAATCTCCCATCCGCTTAATAACACCTACGCTTCTTCGGTTGTTTCTTCTTCGATAGCTTCTTTAACTACTTCTGAAGCTGTAACTGTAACTTTCAATTCAGTTTTAACTTTAGAAGTCAATTTGATAAGCATAGTATATTCACCGATTTTGTTGATAGGAGCGTTAAGGGAAACGTTCTTTCTGTCAACTTCAATACCTGCTTGAGCGTGAAGTTCTTCAGCCAATTTTTTTGTAGTAATTGTACCAAATAATTTGCCTGATTCACCTGCTTTAGCACTGAGTTTAAGTTCTGCGAATTTTTCAATTTTTTCAGCAATTTCAAGAGCTTCTTTATGAAGTTTTTCCTGTTTAGCTTTAATTCTTGCCAAATTTTGTTCACGATTTTGAAGAGCACCTTCTGTTGCAATTTCTGCTACGTTTTGCGGAAGAAGGAAGTTTCTTGCATAACCGTCTTTTACGTTTACCAAATCACCTGCTTCGCCGAGGTTTTGGACGTCTTTTTTTAATATAACCTGCATGTTAAAATTCTCCTTTTCTATTTATATTTCTACATGTAGCACCATATTATAATAAACATGCCTGTTTGTCGATAGGGTATTAACAAAAATTAAGACATACAAATATTTTTTAGGGAATCTTCTTGATAATAATACGCCTAACTTAACACTTCCTAATGCACTTTTAATTGTTTAAGAGCTTCTTCATCAAGTTTAAAGACTTCTGCATCTGATGGGAATTTTCCGCTTTTTACGTCATCGTTATATTGTTTTGCACTGCTTAAAATTAAAGATTTCATATCGCCGTATTTTCTTGCGAATTTAGGTTTGAAATCTGAAAACTTTCCAAAAAGGTCATCACTTACCAATACTTGCGCATCACAGTATCTACCGGCACCGCATGAGATTGTCGGAACTTTCAGGTGTTCTGTAATATACTGTGCGCTTTCTTCCGGAACCATTTCCAGAACAATGGCGAACACTCCTGCTTGTTCAAGTCTTTTTGCCTGTTCTAATATGTCAAGGGTTGCTTCGTAAGATTTTCCTTGAATATTATACCCCCCGATAGCGTTCAAAAATTGCGGGGTAAATCCTACATGTCCCATGACAGGGATACCGATTTCAGTAACATGTTTTATTACATTTAAAATGTAAGGAGTTGCACCTTCTATTTTAACACCATTTGCGCCTGCTCTAATCATTCTGCCGCAATTTTCAACGGCTTCGGCATCTGTTTTATGATAGCTCATAAACGGCATATCCGTAATAACCATAGCGTGTTGAGTGCCTCTGGCAACCGCTCTGGTAAAAATTTCCATCTCACAAACCCCTATTGAATTTGTGGTTTCGTATCCTAATGCTACCATTGCAAGACTGTCACCGATTAATATTATGTCAATTCCAGCTTCATCAATATATTTTGCGGTTGAATAATCGTATGCTGTTAAAACAGAAAATTTTTCTTTGTTATTTTTATATTTCTGAATAGTGTTTACTGTAATTTTCTTTGCCATTACTAACCTTTTGCCGCAAGTTCTTTGTGCGGGAATATTGATGGTTTTGTACCTTTATGTTCTTTTTTGTACCAATAATAGATAGCGCGGGCTACTCTGTTTGAACTGTGACGGACAAGCCCTTCTTTGCTGTCCTCAATAAGTTTTCTTGAAAATATTTTAATGCCTGACTTTTTAATATTTTCATAGTCGATAATTACAGGATATGAACCTGCCATTTCGTATTTGTTTGCGAGATTTCCTGGAATGCAATCATTTACCAGAACCGTATCTATAATATCAGTACTGTTTGCATGCTGCATTAAAGCATTCAAATGGTCTGATACCGAATAGTTATCGGTTTCCCCAGGCTGGGTCATAATGTTGCATACATATATTTTTCTGGCGTTGGAACTTGCAACTTCTTTAGCCACTTCTTCAACTAAGAGGTTCGGGATAACGCTTGTGTACAAACTTCCTGGTCCAAGAATTATAATATCTGCTTCTTTAATTGCGGTAATTACATCCTCCAGCGGTTTACAATGAGCAGGATCAGTAAAAAGTCTTTTTATTTTTCCATGTGCTTCCGGAATATTGGATTCCCCATGGATAATTCTTCCATCCTCCATTTCCGCAACGAGTTTCATATCATCAAGAGTGGATGGCAAAACTCTGCCTCTTATAGATAGAACATTAGAAGATTCTTTTACCGCGCGAACCATATCACCGGTAATTGCACAAAGTGCAGTTAAGAAAAGATTGCCAAAGCTGTGTCCTTCAAGTCCTTCGCCTGATTTGAAGCGATACTGGAACAATTTTGTGATTAAATCCTCATCATCAGCAAGAGCAGCGATACAGTTTCTTATGTCACCCGGAGGCAGGACTCCCAGATCTTCTCTTAATCTACCGGAGCTGCCGCCGTCATCACCGACGGTTACGACCGCTGTAATATTATTTGTTATATGTTTAATCCCTTTTAAAAGCATTGATAACCCTGTACCGCCGCCTATTGCAACAATTTTCGGTCCGCGGTTCAGTTTTCTTCTTCTGTAGAGTGCTTCAAGAAGAGTTTCTTTTTCTCTGTCATTTTGAAGATCAAGGATTGAAAGGTTTGTTTTTTGCCAGCCTTTAAAAAATACTGCAGCACCAAACATTATTATTGTAAATGCAAGCCATTCGGTAGAAACTTTTGTTGCGACTTTTCTGATAAATTCCATAGTATAAAATACAGGTTTGATGTCACAAAGAATTAAAAATCCTATAGCCATCATAACAGCACCTATAAAAATCAATGCAAACCATCTTTTCACCTGCAATCCCGGCATTAGCCAGCCTGCATCTTTTGGAATTCTCATACCGTTTCTAAAGTTTTTCATATTCATCACCTATTCAACCCATCCTGATAAACATGCATTTTTATAATTTACAGGGACAGGGGTTATTATTTCTTTTGATTGTTTAATTAGTGCCTGAGCATTGGCTACTTTGTTTGAAAAATGTATTGTATCTGCAATTACGCAGGTTTTCCCGCCTGCAAGATTGTCTATTTGTGATGTTGCAAGCAGAGTTTTTAATCTGTTTATTGAGTAGAAGATATTATCAATATCTTTTTGATTAAAGTCAATAGTTCCATCCGAGTTGTAGTTTTTTTCAAGATGAACTTCGTGTGCAACAGGGATATTAATTTCTTCTCCGACAGATGCCGTAACATCTCCGGATGCACCGTAATATACAAGCCATTGTGAGCATTTTTGTATTGCTTTTGCTATTGTTTTTGCAAATTGAAAATCTTCAGCAGCCTGTTTATACATGGCTCCGTGCGGACGAACATGTTCTATTTCCATTTTGTAAGTTTTGGCAAAAGACATCAATGCTCCTACCTGATAGATAACAAGAGCCTCCAGTTCATCCTCCGAAAGTGCCACTGGACGGTAACCAAAACCTTGAATATCATCAAATCCTATATGCGCACCGACTACGACATTTTTTTCTTTTGCTTTCAATAATGCATTTTTAATAGTCATCGGGTCACCTGCATGGAAACCGCAGGAAATATTTACAGAACTTGCATAATCAAGCAGCGAATATTCCGCGTTGTTTCTGTAGATACCGAAACTTTGTGCCAAATCTATATTAAAATCTATATTTTTAATCTGTTTTCTTTCAGGAGTTTGTATCATCTTCTCTAATTCCCGTTAATATTCCCATTTAATACCAATATTATACTCACAAAATAAATTATTGCTACAATCTTTACATAATTTTAACCACGGGAATAAAGTGAAGGGTGAGAAGTGAGGAGTGAAGGGTTCAATAAAAAGTTAGTCCCTTCACACTTCACTCTTCACACTTCACATATAAAAAGGCTGGATTGCTTCGGCTAAAGCCTCGCAATGGCTCTACAGCCACTCTCTTGCATGGAGCGGATGGGGTGTGAGGTAAGAAAAAGAGACTAAGGCTCAGAGATACTAAGTAGGAATGACGTCAGGACGATAAGACGTTAAGAGGATAACTGTAATTAAACGAAGAATAAACGGGGAAAGAGGAAATGTTCTCCCTGCAGGAGAGAGGTAGGGTGAGGGGGCAACACAATAAATCGTGAATTGTATAAGAATTCCCCTGTACACATTATAAAGAGTGTAAAACACGAAAATTAATGAAACTTTCGCCCATTACCCTTCTTTAACAAAACAAATAAGTTTTTGCCTACACTCTGTAGACATCGGATATTTCTAAAAACAGGTACTGCTTTGAATAATATGCAAGTTTTGCAGCATCTTCTTTTGAGTATTTTCTCAGGTCAAAACAAAAATCAAAATGCTTGCTGCCTGACTTATGTTTCCTCCTGAAAAACAGGTACAAATATCCGTTTGTTATGATGTAATGTTCTGATTTAAAATACAATTTATCAAACAGTTCATCAAGGTTACAGCCCGCCGCCTTATCATTAAATAAATGTTTCTCAAAATCTACAACATCTTCTTTGAAAGGAATATATTTTATTGAAAGCGCTCTTTTGGCAAGCTTGCTGTTATCCCATTTTTTTACGACATAATCCGGATAAAAAGCCGCACGGTTAATGTAACTTTTGAATTCCCTCATATCATAAGTGTTGTATCCGAGAACCATAAAAAACGGGAAAATTATTTTTTCACGTATTTCAGGTTCTGTTAATTCCTCAAACCTTTGCATATACTGACCGTTTTTTACAAGGGCCATGTTTCTTGCAAGCACACGCCTGTTAAGCTTGTATATAACTCTTTTGCAAAACAAATATATACACAAGGACACTAAAAGAATAATTAAAAATAATATTACAGAAAACACAATCATCGTATAAATATTATAACTCATATTTGCATATTTTTCTATACATTATTTAATGTAATTAATATAAATTCACATAAAAAAGCCCCTCTTTTGCACGAGGGGCTTTTTATAATTTTTATGATAACTATTTTGCCTGTAATTTGTTTACAGCTATAGTTAATCTTGATTTCTTTCTTGCTGCGGTATTTTTGTGAAGAATACCTTTTGAAACAGCTTTGTCGCATAACTGATATGCTTTAGAAAGTGCTGCATTTAAAGCTTCTTTGTCTTCACCTTTTGCAAGTTCAAGAACTTTTTTCAAAGCAGTTTTGATAGAAGATTTGAATGCTACGTTTCTAAGTCTGTTTTTTTCAGCTATAAGAACTCTTTTTTTAGCAGATTTAATATTTGCCATTTTAATTTTCCTTTTCTAAGTCTTGCGGTGCTTAATGACGGCACCTTCTCTGAGGATGTGAGTATTTGTATATTAAATAAAAAAAACTTTATTTTCAATAGGTTTGTTAAAATTATTACATAAGGAATAGACTAGTGCATAAAAGGTGCAAGTTTATTTTTTATTGTGGCTTATGCAGCCCCAAGCCCTGTACTGTCATTTTTTTTAATTAATATCCTTATATATCCTGATACGTTCACTTTTTCTTTTTGATTGCGAAGCAAAAAGAAAAAGTGAACCGAAAAAGAAAAACACGCAAAAATTACAGCGTCGCTTCGCGCCGCAAAATCGAATGAAAGTAGTTGAAGGCTTTGCCTTCAACCTTTTTGGCTCGCTGTCGCGGCAGAGCCGCACGCTCGCATAAAAACCCTCCGGCGCTTACGCGCCACCTCCTGCTTGGTTGCTCGCATTAAACGGGTCTGCAACGCCGCCGCCTTCGCCCTTCCCTCTCGCAAAACAATTCACTGGGTTGTTTTGCTCGGCAGAGTGCCCTCTGCTCGCAATCCGCCTTACAAGGGAGGTCTTTGATACTACCCCCTTTTTAAAGGGGGCAGGGGGATTTTATAATGACCTGCCTGCCGGCAGGCAGGTTGACGAACGTGCACGAAGTGTGATAGTGAGGCTTAAGAGGTTAAATGCGTCAGCATTTAACGACATCCATTCGGTCTTGCGCTGCAAAGCAGCGCTGTAATGTAGCGTGTTTTTCTTTCTTAGCCGATATTCTTTCTTTTTGCATCGCAACAAAAAGAAAGAATATCCGGTGCGGGGTTTGGGGCTGCACAAGCCCCATATATAAAAATAGCCTAGTGCCTTTTGTGCATAGTCCATTTCCTTATGTAATAAGAATATACATTTTATATTTTAACTTTTGTAACATTATTCACAAGAACTAGTTCTTTAGGATTAATTTTTTTATTCGTTTGTGCTATATATTAATATAAAAGGATTGGATTATAGTAAATAATAATTCAAGAAAAGAGAGATATGGAGGCACAAATGTCAGTAGGACAATTCGTATTTATGTTACACAGCCACCTTCCTTATTACAGAAAAGCCGGTATGTGGCCTTTCGGGGAAGAAAACCTTTATGAATGTATGGCAGAAACATACATTCCGTTGCTTAACGCTATTTCTGAACTTTACGACGAAGGCATTAAGGCAAAACTGACTGTCGGAATTACTCCGATTTTGGCAGAACAGCTTAATGATGAACATCTAAAACACGGGTTCGTTAAATATTTGGATTCAAGAATTGCTCAAGTCGCAAAGGATTTGGAAAGATATCCTGATCCAAAAGTCGCGCATTCGCAACACTTAAAATATCTTGCGAAATACTATTTCGACTGGTTTAATCATATTAAAGATTCTTTTGTAAACAAATACGGAATGGACTTAATCGGTGAGTTTAGAAAATATCAGGACTTAGGTTGTATTGAAATTACAACCTCCGGCGCAACTCACGGATTTTCTCCGCTTCTCGCTACAGACAGCAACCTGAATGCACAGTTTAAAGTCGGTTCAGATACAACTAAACGCCTTTTCGGCAGAAAAGCTAAAGGCTGCTGGCTCCCTGAATGTGCTTACAGACAAGGTTATGAATACGTTGGAAAAGACGGTAAAAAACACTGGAGACCGGCTATTGAAGTTACTCTTCAAAATAACAATATTGAATACTTCTTTACAGAATCTCACGTAATTGAAGGCGGAAATTCAATCGGTAACAGACGTGTTATCGGTGTTTACGGTAATATTGAATATATTCCGCTCCCAGATCGTCCTGCAACAGGTTATGACACTTATTCAGCTTACTGGTTACCGGATGCTCAGGTTGCTGTAATGGGCAGAAATGACAGAGCCGGCTATCAGGTTTGGTCTGCAGCTGACGGATATCCTGGTGATGGTTGCTTCCGTGAATTCCACAAAAAAGACGATAAATCCGGAATGCACTACTGGAGAATTACTTCTCCGACTACGGATTTAGGCGACAAGATGTTGTATGATCCTGTTTTGGCTTTGAATAAAATCAACGAAAACTCTGACCACTATACAACTTTAATTTACCACCTGTTGAATGATTACAAAAAATCTCACAACGGTAAAGAAGGTCTTGTAATGGTATCATTTGATACAGAACTCTTCGGTCACTGGTGGTTTGAAGGTGTTGAATTCATCAAACAGGTTATCAGAAAATTCAATACATACCTTCCTGAAGTAGAAAGAATGACAGCTGGTGAATACCTGCATGCTCATCCGCCGACAGAAGCTATTCAAATTCCTGAAAGCTCATGGGGACAGGGCGGTCACTTCTACGTATGGAATAACCACCTGACAGAATGGATGTGGCCTATTATCCACGCTTGTGAAAAACGTATTAACAGAATTGCGGACAGATATCCGGAAATTCCTGAAGATAAGCTTTTACACAGAGCGCTTAATCAGATGGCAAGAGAAAACTTATTATTACAAAGTTCTGACTGGCCGTTCCTGATTACGACATGGCAGGCAAAAGACTATGCTACAGACAGATTCAGAGAACATGTTGACAGATTTGAAAAAATCTGCGATATGATTGAAGGCGGTAATATTGATGAATCTGTTTTACGCGAAATAGAAAGTATTGATAACTGCTTCCCTGTAATAGATTACAGAGTATATCAATCAATCGAAGAAGGCGTAATCCCGCAGCAGTCTAAAAAGCTTGCTCCGCTTTATAACTAAGGGAATGAAAGTCTAAAGTAGATAAAAAAGGTTCGACAAAAATCGAACCTTTTTTATTTCTTATCATTGAATATTAGTTTAGGAAATACTTTTTTTAATTTATCTATTGTTTCCAAATCAGGTTCATAAGTATTTTCCGGTTTTAGAATAAGTTCATCATTCTGTTTCATTCCGAGAATTTTGTATTTTTTCTTAGCTTGTCGTACGTTGCCTGAAAAACCATCGAGCCATAGGTCTAAAATTCGTGTATTTTCCATCGGTTTAAAATACGTACCGTTTCTTTTAGTAGCAGGATTGTTTTTTGTGTGCGGAACTTTAAATGCTATAAGAGTTTGGTCCAGATTGCGCAATGTTCCGTCCGGAGATTTTGCATGCAGAGTATATATGTCACAGTTGTTAATCCCGTTCATTTTAAGAATGGTTTTACCAATCTCTGCGAATTCTGCGCAGTTACCGACTTTAAAAGCCTTAACACAACCGATTAGGCCTCTGAACACTTCTGGCAGCCCTCCATCCTGATATAGGGTTTTGTTGAAGTGCCGGACAAACTTTAATCTGTCACTTAATTCTTTTATTTCAGGAGTCAGTTCTTTTTGTTTTTCTACAGGCAAAAGTTCGTATCTTGCGGGACTTTTAACATCTTTAAACTCTGAAAAGAAGATTCTTTTTACCTGTTTAATATTTTTATTGAACACGGATTTACCAGTGAATGAATTTTGTGATTGAATATTAGTTATCATACTAGCGTAAAAACTCATAAAAAAATTTTTTGCTAAGCTATTGCAAAAAAAAAATCAGCATATTATAATAAAACTTGTCGAAAGACCAAATAGATGGGAGCGTAGCTCAGTTTGGTTAGAGCGCATGCCTGTCACGCATGAGGTCGCGAGTTCGAGCCTCGTCGTTCCCGCCATTAAAGAAGCCGCCTTGTGCGGCTTTTTTAATGGCTGTATGTTAGTGGTGAGAACCGTTAATTGCGAGTTCGGCGGATTTGCAGACGGACGGAGCATAGCGAGTCCGGATAGCGAACAGATTGAGCCGGCTGAGCTGTTAGGCTCTAAGGCGAAACTCTGTGAGCGTGGAGCAAATCCAAGACAAGCCTCGTCGTTCCCGCCACTTTAAGAGGGTAACCCTCTTTTTTAGTGCAAGAATTCTTGTGTGTAGTCTGTGAGTAATTTATAGATGTATTTTAATTTTAATAGTCATTATTTGCGACACTTATCCTCAAATCATCTGCCAAATTATTCTTAATATATTAGTTTGTGCTTATGATATAAAAATAATGCATTTATGATAAATTTATATGATTTACAATATTTATCATAAATAGTCAGAGAACTTAAGGATTCCCTGACTATTTACATTATCTGAACAAATTTTTTATTTAGAATTTATCGGATTTTTCAGTTTTATGTGAAATATGTTTTTCTCCATATTTTATTGGCTCTTCCGCCCGATATGTATTTTGCGGGACGTAACCATACGCATTTTTATCAGCTTCTTTTATTAAATTTAAATTGCTTTTTACTGTTCTTTCATATATATCTTCAGTTTTGAAGCCTTGATTATTTATAACGGTATGAGTTTTTACCATTTTTTCAGGAATAAAACTTTCTTTTTCTCCTTTTAAACCTATAACTTTTGCAAAGTGGACTACGTTTTCTTTAACCTGTCTAAATCCTGCTTTATATCCCGGTTCCACTGTTTCAATATATGATTTTAATAGTGCAAAAGACGGTTTATTGCCGACGGATCCGGTTGTGGACATTTTGCCCAAATAGTTTCCGCTAGGATCATAAAAGTCACAGGATTTTACCAGAGTTCCGCTAGGATATGCACGGTAAGATTTATGATTTTTTGCTATAGCACGGTTTGCCCTGAGGAATTCTGCCACAGGCGAAAGTTTTTTTACATTCATTTTGTTACTCCTTTGTTTATAAACACTAATCCTTCAAGTATAGCAAATCATAAAAATATCTCTTTGTCCAGCATCATGTTTCTATAATATATAAAGCTTTATTTCATAAGATTGTTAAAGTGACAAATTTGGTCTAATATTAAATTATGTTTAATAAAAGTTTACACAAAAGGCAATTTTTTCTTTGAGGACTCTTTATCAATTTACAATAAACTACTAAAAGGAGAATATATGAATTTGGGGTTTAACGCACAAAATGCTAACGTAAATTTTCAAGGTAGATATAATCTCAGTAACTACGCAGGGTGTCTAAAAGGCGGTGCGATAGGTGATGCGCTAGGATGGCCGATAGAATTCAGACGTATTTCGGAGATACAGAAAAAGTATGGTAAAGACGGAATCCAGGATTTAATTATAAAAAGTACCGGGAAAGCCGAAATTACGGATGATACCCAAATGACAATGTTTACGGCTGACGGTTTAATAAAATCTGCCCTTAAAAAGCTAAATCTCAATGAAATGCCGGATATGAAACGGGTATTTAAATCATATAAACTCTGGCTGGATGCTCAATTCGGAAAAATACAACAGAAAAACGAAGGCTGGATAAATGATATAAAAGAAATGCATATACAAAGAGCACCTGGCAATACCTGTATGTCAGCAATTGCAAACGGAGTACCAGGTAGTATTTCAAAGCCGATAAATAACAGTGCCGGCTGCGGTGGGGTAATGAGAGTAGCACCTGCCGGTTTGATGTACAAAGATAATCCTGAACTTGCATTCAAGGTTGGGGCTGAATGTGCCGCCTTAACCCACGGGCATCCGCGCGGATATCTTCCTGCCGGTGTTTTAAGCGAAATGATTGCACATATTGTGAACGGCAAAAATGTCGAAGATGCAGTTAATGAAACACTGAAGACCCTTAAGACATATAAAGGTCATGAACCTGTTACCGCATTAATGGAAAAGGCTCAAAAACTTGCAAAATCCGATGTGACTCCTTCTGAGGCAATAAAAGAACTCGGTGAGGGCTGGGTCGGAGATGAAGCAATCGCGATTTCAACATATTGCGCACTTAAGGAACCCAAAGATTTCACAAAAGCAGTTAAAATGGCTGTAAACCACAGCGGGGACAGCGACAGCACAGGTGCAATTCTCGGAAATATCCTCGGAGCAGAATTAGGGATTGAAAAACTTCCTGCAAAATGGGTTAAAAATGTAGAATTAAGCGAGGAACTCGGACAGCTTGCTAAAGATTTATACGTTAAACCACAGGATATTGAAGCCGCTGTGGTAAGATACCCGTATTAATTAACTATTTATAAAAGAAGGTGTATTTTATACCTTCTTCTTACTTTTCAGGCGGCTTATCCTTTATTACGGTATATCTTTCTTCTTCTCTGAGTTTGATGGCAAAATCAATCTGTTCATCGTCCGTCATTGTTTTCATTTTTTCCAAATCTTCAGGGTAAAACTGAATTTTCTCAGCTTTAAATTTCATATTTCCCATATCATTTTCAAGATTCAAATCAGCTTGAGAATGCTCAAACTTATCCGGTTTTTGCTCCGGTAGTTTTACTCTGTTATTTTTTACATCTTTTAATGTCAATTTTTTGGAAATGTTTCGGACATTTTGGAAGTCAATTCTTTTCATCATATCCTCTTTTTATTATTTATTCGTACACGATTGTATATCTTTCTTCTTCTCTGAGCTTTATAGCAAAATCAATCTGTTCATCATCCGTCATTGTTTTCATTTTTTCCAAATCTTCAGGGTAAAACTGAATTCTTTCGGTTTTAAACTGCATATTGCCCATCTCATTATTCAGGTTAGCTTCATCTAAATTTAAATCATTATCATCTGCCATCTTTATAATCCTTTCATATTAGTTGACGACCTTAGCTTTAACTTTCCATTTTTTAAGATTATCATCCCATTTTATACCAGTTATAACAAATTTACTGTCTTTTTGCAACAGCATTTCACATTCTCCGCTTAAGGTGCCTGTAAAGTTGTTACCCTCAAGGAAGGCTGCTTTTGAACCTTTTTGAACTGATAATTCCCATACAATCCTTCCGCCGCCTTTCGTTGGAGTAGCAGGGGCTAAAGATGCAGATGTAAATCTTTCATTAGTAGCAGTATAGCGAACTCCGTCAATGTTTATTGCTTTTTCAAAGGCTTTTATAGCCGCAGGACCGTTTTTAACTGCTGCTTCGAGTGCCTGATCAAGAGTTTGTCCGTTGGTTAACTTAACTGAACCCAAGCAGCCATAAGGATTGCCGTGTCCGAAATACCCTTCAGTTCTGTACATTGTAACAGTTTCAGGCAACTTTTGAGTGTTTATGTAACTTTGTATAGCGTCAATTTGGGCTTTTGTCGCAGGTGATACAGGTTTATGCGCCGCAAGGTTGCTTAATGCACCGTTTATTTCACTTGAAGAACCTTTATATTCATAAAATGCATCTAATTGTGCTGCCGTAATAGGCTTTTCTTTTGCGATATTCACAATTGCCGCCCATTTTGCAGGGGTCATATATTTAGCATTATGGTCAAATACACCGCTGGCGCCCTGTTTAAGAGCCTGATATAACAATACTAATCTTTGCGGATCAAGCTGGTTGACATTTACGAAACTTGCTGACTGGTTTATTACCATTTGAATATTTTTTATATCAGAAGCGGATAACGGTGTTTCTAACTTTTTGATAATATATGTTGCCTGGCTGCTTCCATACCTTTTGACCAGCTGATTTTTATCATCGTTGCCGAGCGGCAGTAAAAGTTCACCCTTATAGTTCTTGGCAAACCCATTCTTTTGCAACAGATTTACAACCTGAATTTCTGATAACAATTTTGGTGCCGGAGCATATTTCTGAATTTCGTTAAGTTTTACGTTAATTCTGCTTTGTAAATCAGCTTTTACCTGCGGATTTTTTACATACTGCAGCGCAAGAGAAATATCTTCCAAATCACCTTTAGTTTTTGCAGTGTCAATAAATTTAGCCATTGTGTTGTTATTTATACGCTGCATGTATTCAAGCATCGGAAGGTTGCCGCGAGGAATATTTTTCATTTCCTCAAGCATTGTTTTTAAGAATTTTTTCCTCTTTAAGAGAGGTTCTTTATACTGGGTCAACCCCATATTTTCAAGCAGTTGTGTCATTTCGGAATCTTTCAGATTTACGACTTTTTGTAGTGAACTCATAATATCTGAGCGATCCATGTGGCTGAAAATTTCTGCTGATTTCGGGTTTATTGAAGGATCAAGCAGTGTTATGATTTCTGTCGGGATTGAGGTGTAAGGTTTATTTTTACCCTGTGCACGGTAATCAAAAGTACCGCCGGCATCAAGTCTTATAATTGTACCGTCAGAAGTTTTCAGCATATTGTCATAGTTTGCGCCGACCACATCCCAGTTTGCAAGCAATACATCCATACCGAAGCCGTCATTTGCCTTTGAGGTTGCATTAGTTACATTTGTCAAATCCGGAACGTACTTACTCAATGTTCCGACGCCTTCCTGAGTTGTAAACGACGTCATTTCAGGGACTTTAACTCCTGCCATTTCATACAATTTATTTGCAAGCAGTTCAGTTTTACCCTGTGAACCGCCAAATTTTGCGTAGAACAGGTCCCCGGTTGCTTTATTGATTACGTAGTAACCTTTATTTGAACCGCCCTGTGTTCCGTTTAAAACTTCAAAGGCTACCTGTTTGCCGTTTACATTGAATGTTTTTGTTGTTATGGAGGTCGCTTTACTTCTTAACTCATCAATTTTCTTCGCAATAACAGGGTTTGAGTTTTTGGCTGTCGGAATTGATTTGACCACGGAAACATCTTTATGTGCTTCAATTACAATTTCGCCGTACTTTTTAGTTACGATTAAGTGGTGGCTGCCGACGCCTTCTTCATAAGTCCCGATTTTATATTTTACATCATTGTAATTTGTTTTAGGATTAATACAGCCGACTGCAAAACTTTCACCCTCTTTTAAATCGGCGCAAAGTTGCTTAAATGTCGGGTCATTTAAGTTTAATTCTACGTTATTTCCTAACATTAAAACATCTGCTTTTGAATAATCCAGAATATATGGCTTATATGATGAAAGTTGACCGATAGGAAGCTCTCTGCCGATAAATTTAGCTTCTACAACAGGGAGAATGCTGTCCATTTTCTCATTGATTTTTGCTTCATATTCGGCAGGAGTAAGCTTCTTGCCAGGCTCCAGTATAGAGAGATGGAAATCATCGCTGACGCTTTCCAAATCAGCTTTTGCCATTACTTTTGCCAGAGGCAGGTCATCTCCGAACATTTGCATTACATCATCAGCACTGATATTACCTTTATTAAAATCTTTAAACCAGTGATGATTTTCTATCAGGTTTAGAATTCTGTTTTTTGTTTCCTGCGGATAGTCAAATCTTTCAAGAATTTTTGATGCATATTGTTTGCTTAAAATTGCATGACCCGTATCTGATACTGCTTTGCCTTTAAACTGTTTGCCCATATCGTGAAGCAGAATACTCATTTTCAGTATTTGTTTTGAGTCGTCTGAAAGATTAGCTTCATCTGCGTATTTTAATGCTTTCTGCAAATTCTGCAGAGTGTGCGAATCTAAACTATATGAATGTAATCCGTTTTGCGGCTTGCCTATTGTAAATGTAAATTCCGGTACATCTTTTATAAAGTTTTCAAGTTCTGCTTTAAGCGCAGGATCAGCTATCATCATTTCATTGTGTTTGGTATATTTTGTCAAAAGCTCTTGAATTTCCTTTTCTGCCTGTGAATGTACGGGCGCTGACAAATCAGGAATATCCGAAAGTTCTACCTTGCCAGAGGTGGTTATCAATTTTATATTAAAGTTTTTCATTACAGCATCTCTTTGGTCAGCAGGCAGTTTTTCAAGAGCATTGTTTAAATCCTTCATAAATGATTCGTGAGAATATTTAAGTGGAATACCTTTCAATCCGAATTTCTTCAAATTCAAATTTTGTAAAGCGTTATCAAAGTTTGTGCTTGTGATAAGTTTTGAATATGGCTTGTGCGGCTTTTGTGTTTTTGGAGCTGTCTTAAGCTGCGAATTTAATTGTGCATCTTTAGCGCTGAACATAACAAATAAATCTTCTGTCTTGCCATATTGTGAATTATACATACTATATTCAATTTTCAGGTTATTTAACTTATCAAGAGTAGTACAGTCTTGAATTTGCTGTTTCATATTAGCAGAATAGGTTTCAGGAGAAGGAATTTTTGCTGTTACAGGATATTCTGCAAGCTCCATAAACTTTTCAGAAATTGTATTACCGTTTTTGTTAAGGAGGTATTCTTTTCCTTCTGCGTAATCTTTAACAACCTTACTGTCGCCTTTTTTCTCAATGGTTTCTTTAAGTTTGTTCATCTTATCTCTAACGGTTATCTTAGAAGGCTCAGTATCATTAGGGTTTGCATACTCAAAAGTTGTGGTATCTCCGCTTTTGTGTGATTTTATTGAAACAGGTCTGTCTTTTGCATCTAAAAGAATTTTAGAACCGTCCATTGTTGTTAAGGTTTTCGAATTATTTTTATTTGTTACAACTTGTGCAATAGGCATATCCTGCCCCAATACTTTTATTATCTGCGGCTTTTGAGTGGAAGGAGAAGTATTCTCCCCTGTTTTTGAAGAAGTTTCAGGTTTATTTGTTTCAATATTGTTATTATTATCCTGGGTATTTTTCGGCGATTGGGTCTTTGTATTATTATCTACAGCCGGATTAGTTTTCAACTTATTTGATTCAGTATTGCTATGTAAAGGGGCATCATTAGCAGGCGGGATATCTTCATCAATATCTACAAACACTACAGATTTTTCATCAGTAACAGGCTTATTCTTTGAAGTGGAGGTAGGTTCATCCGGATGGATTACATATACATCATCAGACTCATCCGCTTTAGAAATATCTTTAACATACGGAATATCTTCATCAACATCATCAGATACTATAATATCGCCCTTCTGAACATGCTCAACAGTTATTGACTCCTCTACTTCAGGAGCGTCGGCACCAATATCTTTTACTATCGGGAGTTCGTCAGTTTCTACATCTGCGGCAGAGGTACCGCCCGGAATATTTTCATCAACATCATCAGTTACTATAATATCGCCATCCTGAACATGCTCAACAGTTATTGATTCCTCTACTTCAGGAGCGTCGACACCAATATCTTTTACTGTTGGAAGTTCGTCAGTTTCTACATCTGCGGCAGAGGTACCGTCCGGAATATCTTCCGTATTAACGTGTTCCGGTGCAGCTACAGGCGCTTCTTCTCCCGGTTTGGTAGCAGAATGATTATTTTCCGGCTGCGGCGCCGGTGCAGCTGCAGAATTATTTTCAGTAGCTTTCGGAGGCTGTGCTGATACCGCTTCGGCTGCAGGCTTATTAGATTTAAATTTAACATGTGACAATCGCGCCATAACCAGACCGCTTGCCAAATCGAAAAATCCATCCTGTGTCGTATAGTCACTTCCGGAAATTTTTGTAATCCCGTATGAACTTGCCAGGTTCATAATTTCTTCCGCTAATTCATTTGCTATAGCTTTATTTGCGATACCAAACGTTTTCATTAACTTTGGAGCAAGAACATTTGAACTTGTACCGGCTCCGGCAAATGCCATATTCATCAAGGTTTTCTTTAACGTTTCTTCGACGCTTTTTTTATTAGATAAATTAACTGCGGCTGTCGCAACTCCGGCGTTAACAGTCTGTGTTACAATTTTTACCTTATTGCTTGTTTCCTGGGCTTTCATCAATGCTCCGGCTGCTGTTTGAGCTTTTTTCGCCATATTAGCCAGTTTTATACCTTTTGACCCCCATTTTGCAGCACTTACCGCTAATTTCGCCGCTGCCATCTGTCCGAGTCCGGGTACAAATTGAAGTGCCATTGTTCCGCCAATTTCCAACGCAGCTGAAGTCACCATTTCTGTCATCTGCTGATTTTCGTTAAATTGAATTACATCTTTTACTATATCGTTTGTGCCGTAGGCTGCTTTTGTCAACAGGTCAAGATCTTTTCCCATCTGTTCAAGTGTCTTGCCGTTTGAAAGCTTTTGATATTCTTCAAAATATCTTTTTTTAGAATCTTTTATAAATTCATTAAGTACATACTTTTTATCAGCGTCGGATTCAGTGTCAAGCCCTTTTTGTTCTGCAAATGCACTGATTAAATCATCTATTTCTTCATCTTTAAAATTAAATGAAGATTTGATTTCGCTGCGAATTCCAGCATAATCCATATTTTGAATTTTTTCTTCCAGTGTATCAAACGCCTTGTATGAACTGTCAAACGTCGCTGCCATTTCATAATTTTCTTTTGCGGTTTCTCTCGCAGCAACTATCTTAGGGTTAAATTCAATACCGAAAATTTGTTTGTAAAGTGCTTTAAACTCTGCTTCGTTTCCACTTTCTGCAGCTGCTGCAAGTTTTTTTACATCATTAGCATTCTGAGCAAGTTTTTCATCCATATCATCTATGGTTGTGCAGCCGAACAAGCCGCAAACCCAATCACCTGTTTTTGCAACCCAGCCTTCTGCTTCTCTTGCGTCAGTGTAAGTCTGCTGTGCTTCTGCATCAAAATCTACAAGCCCGCCCTCTTGTTTTACTTCTCCGTTTTCATCCTTAACCTCGGAGCCGTTAATAAATGTATCTATTGCTTCCTGCGTCGAAACCTCAGGTGCGTCATCCGCAAGTTTTGCCCCAACTGCAGCTCCGCGTAAGAAATCTATGGCTTTTTCCATATTCGTCGGATTTATTGCTCTCACTGCGGCAAATTCGTCTTGCATACTATCCATAAAATCGGTTCTTGCCTTTTCTAAGTCAGCTTCGCTCACTCCGGCGGCTCTCGCAGCTTCTATTGTCTTATCCAAAATATGAGTCAATGCTTTCTTACGATTCTTTGCGGAAGCTCCAAATTCGCTGCATATCGTATCAATTAGCGAAGAATCCCCCGGATGTTCCTGGATAACTTTGTCGTAATTGTCAAGAACCTGTATTACATTGTTTTCGTCCACTTGATTTAACACATCCCAGAATGCATCTCTGTTTATTGCTGCAGCATTGTCATCGCAAACATCATAAAGTTGTTCGGCAATTTTTCCTGCATCTTCATTTGCTTTGATTTTACGGTTCATTTCAGCAACTTCGCCTTCTCGCCTTACGACCCTGTCATAGATGTTCTGAGCTACACCTGCGGTTACACGTTTTCCTTGAAGTTCTCCGTCTTTTATATCTGAATTCTGCTTCTTTAATTCTTCTATTCTTAATTCAAGCTGCCTTTCTGACGGATTTTCTACACCTTCTTGTTTATAGAGTTGTTTTGCAAGTTCTTCAAATGTTTTTTGACCACTTGTAAATGTAATTGCTTTTCTTGATTTTACTTCATCCTGTAAGCGCTGCTCTTCTTCCTGCTGTGCTCTTCTACGGGCTTCTACCTGTTCTGCGTATTCTGCGGTTTCTTCTTCGGCAGAGTTTCGGTTTTTCAATGCAGGATCATCAGCTTCCAGTTCTTTAGGTACTCGGACTTTTTCTCCTACCAGAAAATATTTATTATTACCGCTGCCCTTTATTTTATCTTTGTTTATTTCTTTGATATCTTCCGGATCAACCCCGAAATGTTTTGCAAGCATTTCAATACTTTCACCGTTTTGAACTGTTACATAGGTGTTCCCGTTTCCGTCATATTCTACAGTATAAGTTTCACCGTTAACCGTTTTTACCTGCTTTACTTTGCCGCCATCTTTATTCAAGGTGGTTTCTGTAGCATTTCCGTTCTCGTCAACTGTCGTTTCTACTGTTGTTTCACCATTCTGTTCTCTTGATTTTGATGATAAAACCTCTCCGTTACGCGTCGTTGTTTCTGTTGTAACGTTGCCTTGAGTAACTGTTTCTGTAACAGTACCGTCCTCATTGTAATTAAAATTAGTTACTTTTGTCTGTTCAGGTGTCGCGCCGATTTCAGTTTTTCCGGTCAAACGAGCACCGTTTTCAGTGTATTCGTAATTTTCTGTTACGGCTCCTTTTTTGACTGTTTTTGATTCAGGGTTCCCCTCCTCATCATAAAGGACTGTTTCCCCTCCGCTGCCATCTTTGTAACCGGTTACTGTTTTCGCCGGTTTGCCGTTTTCATAGAAAGTTTTTACAGTATTTCCGCTCCGGTCAAAATATTCCTCTGTTACAAGATTTCCGTCTTTATTGTAGGTAGACGTCTTATTATCTTTTATTATTACCCGTTTGCCGTCTGCCGGACTGTATTTTTCTATGGTTCCGTCTTTGTATTCCGTTTGTATGACTTTCTGTCCGTTCTCATTTTGGACTCCTGAATTTTTTATATTACTGCTATTTGTATTTAAACCGTTTAAAAACTTGAATAAATCTTCATTTGTTACAGATAAATCTTTTTTATTCCCGAAAAGAGTTTTTAAATATTTTTCAGCTTCTTTTTTTGAAAGGTTAGTATTTTTAGCAAATTTCTTCAGCGTTTCCTGAAGATTATTTATTTCTTTTGAATCTAAAACACGGTTCCCGTCATCCAGTGCATCAAATATTGCAAGCAGGTTTTTATCCTTAATCTGTTCACGTTTCAAACCGCCTTTTAAATTAGTCAAATCTATTTTCCCAAATTTGCCCTTATTTAAAGAAAAATTGTTGTAATCAGCTGACATTTTTACCTTTCGCTTGCGTCTTAGTAATACACTTCATTATTGTGTATCGGATTTTTTTAATCGAACTTTAAGAAATGCCTGCGTATACGTTACATAATTTTACATTTTCGTTACAATAAATCTTTCCTGTAATTTTTCTAAAAATAATTTTGCGGCAGGTGAAAATACCTGAAACTTTTTCCAGACGATATCCAGACCTGATTCCAGTTTCGGATTTAGGGGGCGGAAGCAAAGTTCACTTTTTTGAGATGTATCCGTCAGTTTATCCAGTGTAATTGCACATCCGACACCAGCTCTGACTAAAATTGCCGCATTATAGACAAGATTATACGTTGCTGTAATATTAAGGTCATCATATTTATCCCCGAACCAGTCAAGAAACCCGCTGTCTTTTGAATATTTGGGCGACATCTGCCGAGAAACTATCAGTGGAATATCTATTAAATCTTCAAGTATTATATTTTCTTTTTCTGCAAGAGGATGGTCTTTCCTTAAAATAACTCCCCACACATCTTTTTCAGGAAGTGTTATATAATCGTATTTAGATAAATCTATCGGCTGGATTAGCAGTCCGAAATCCAGAAGTCCTTTATCAAGCTTTTCCATTACATCTTCTGCATTACCGGAATATATATGGAATTTTACATCAGGAAAATCCGATTGAATATCTTTAATAATTTCCGCAATATATTTCATAGACTCGGTTTCTCCGCCGCCTATATAAATATCTCCGCTAATGGTATCAGAGATTGATTGAAATTCTGCTTCGGTTTTTTCTACCATATCGACAATTTCCTGCGCTCTTTTCCTTAAAAACATACCTTCAGGCGTCAGGGTGACTTTATACTTACCGCGTATTAGAAGCTGCTGTTTTAGTTCTCGTTCAAGGTCTTGTAACTGACGAGTAAGGGTCGGCTGCGTCAGATGCAGAGAATTCGCGGCTCCGGTTATACTACCTTCTCTGGCTACTGCTAAAAAATATTTTAATACTCTTATCTCCATAAATTCATCTTATATAGTCAAATTATGCCTGTCAAGTATTTCTTACTATTTAACATAAGTATTTGCTATTTTTAAAAAATCGTAAATAATATATATAAGAACCTGTAAACAGATAAAATTCTTCAAAATTTAAAAGGCATCTAATTATGCATAAGGAGATATTTATATGGAAATAATAAGAGTAAATACGCCGAGAGGTTTGGAATTAAAAGGGGCAATTTGGGGCGATGCCTCAATGGATACCGTTGTCATTATGATGAGCGGAATTTGCTCAAACGTTTTTCAAAATGACCTCCTGACGGCAGCCGGAGATTTACTAAGCCGGAATAATATAGCATTTATTGCAGGACACGCTATGGATGCTTTTTCCTGCATCGCATATTCGGATTTTTCAATACATAAACAAAGATACACAGGGGTTGTGTTTGATGATTTTTCACTTGTGTATGAAGATGTTGAAAGTTACGTAAAATATGCAAAAGAATCAGGCTTTAAGCATATCGTTCTTGCAGGACATTCACTCGGGTCGAATAAGATTATTCATTACCTAGGGAACACTTCCGATAACTTTGTGGATTATTTTATAGTTTCTGCACCGGTTGATCTTTCGTACTGGTTTAAGGTTATGCCAAACGTTATGGAATGTATTGAACTTGCACAAAAATATGTTTCAGAAGGCAGAGGGCATGATATTCTCCCTTATCTTTTCGGAGGATTTTCACCGATGTCGGCGGAAACTGTCTTAGGATTTTATAACGCCTATAATCTTAAAAACTGTCCTGTAATTAGCGGTGAGGGTGAAACTGCTTCTCTTTCTAATATAAAAATCAACGGTTCTTTTGTTATAGGAGCAAAAGACAGTTTGACGGATAATAATCCTAAAGGCTTTATGGAAAAGATAAATTCATACTGCAAACATCCTGAACAAAATCAGGTTATAGTTATTCCTGATGCTTCACATATTTTCTATGGAAAACATGAGGAATACGCAAACTCTATTCTTGACTGTGTTCAATATCACCGTAGTTATGTTACGGTTTAATTGAAAGGAGGATTATGAAGCTAAGAGCAATTTTAAGTTTTCTAATTTTGTTTATACTACTTATTACAGGAGGATCTCTTATGAGCGAAGCAAAAACAAATAACCGGGATAAAACTTTCCCGAAAAGCGATAAAGTGAATATTGAAAAAGTTCACTTTAAAAACAGATTTGGTATAGAATTAACAGGAGATTTATACACCCCTAAAGAAAAAACCTCTGAAAAAATGGCAGCAATTGCAGTGAGTGGTCCTTTTGGGGCGGTAAAAGAACAGGTATCTGGACGTTATGCTCAAACCATGGCAGAACGCGGATTTGTCGCATTAGCATTTGATCCGTCATTCACAGGCGAAAGCGGCGGAGAACCGCGTGACGTTGCATCCCCTGATATTAATACGGAAGATTTCAGCGCTGCAGTTGACTTTTTGAGTAATCAAAAAGATGTTAACCCTGATAGAATAGGGATTATCGGCATCTGCGGGTTTGGCGGATTCGGTCTGAATGCGGCGGCAATTGATACAAGAATTAAAGGTACCGTAACCGTTACAATGTACGATATGACCCGTGTTACAGCAAAAGGCTACAACGACACAATTGACGAAGATGCACGCTATAAAATGAAAGAGGAACTTAATAAACAGAGAACTGAAGATTTCAAAAACGGTACATACGCAAAAACTCAGGGGCTGCCGGATAAATTAACAGGCGATGAACCTCAGTTTGTTAAAGATTACGTAGGCTACTATAAAACAGAAAGAGGTTTCCACGAACGTTCAATCGGTTCAAACGGCGGCTGGAACACAACATCCTCTCTTTCTTTAATCAATATGCCAATCCTTGCTTACAGCAACGAAATCAGAAATGCAGTATTGATGATTCACGGGGAAAAAGCCCACAGCAGATACTTCTCGGAAGATGCTTTCAAAAAGCTGAAAGGGGACAACAAAGAGTTATACATTGTTGAAGGCGCAAACCACGTTGACTTATACGACAATTTGGCAAAAATTCCTTTTGACAAGATTGAAATTTTCTTTAGAGAATATTTGAAATAACACAGAAATCGAAAACAGGACTTTCCACAAAGGAAAGTCCTGTTTTTTGTTATTTACACGTTTTCTTGCCGCTCCAGGCTAAACCATCACAGTGTAAATAATCCATATTTTCATTATACATAACCCACGCGGTGCATCCTTCTCCGTTACCATGACCATTATAATTCACACCCCAGTCCTTATTTATATCACAATACTCATCAAAAGAAATCCTGTCCATTTCAGAACCAAATGGAAAAATTCCGTTTTTACCTATATAAAATGCAAATATATCTTGCCCAAGTGTGTCAGGTTTACCTGAGCCGTTTGTATCAATTAAAATAGCTCCGCAAATTTCTCTTAAAGATTTCGTTTCTCCGTAAGACCCGTTACATTCAGGCGACCAAGTCCTAAAAATTATTGTTGTGCCGTCAGCTATCCTGAAACTCGAATAACTTGCCGGACCGGAATATTCCTTTGTACAATACTTTGCAACATCTGATGAACTCATTCCGATACAGTTTTTTATTACTTTCATGTGTTTTGCAAACATATTAGCAAGCATTGCATGATTTCCTGCATTATATGAACCGCCGCCGGGTGCAGCTTCCTCGTCATCGCTGGTGCTCATAGACCATTCGTCAGGAGTGCCGTTTTCAAGTTTTACAAAATTATATGACTGCGCAAGCTGTGAATACGCCTTCTTTACCTTTGTCACTGTTGCCTTCTCTCTATAGTTCTGAATTATTGTAGGTAATGTCATTGATGCAACTACCCCGATTATTCCGAGAGTTATCAAAACTTCGGCTAATGTAAAGGCTTTTTTCATTTTTTCTCCTGTAATATTATAATATATTATAATATTAATATTATCATATTATAATTTATTTATCAATATAATATTGCTAACATAGCAGTATGCAAGATGATAAATTTCTAAAAGAATTTGGACTGCGTCTAAAGATATACAGGCTGAAACAAAATTTTACCCAGGCTCAGCTTGGCGAAATGATTGATATTTCAGAACACAGGATTAGCCAGATTGAAAACGGGAAATGTAATTTAACACTGAAAACGGTTAATAAAATATCAAATGCACTCAATATTCAGGCAGTTAAACTCTTCAATTTTTATGAACAATAGCTTTATATAACATCGTCAAGCTTGTTTATTTTTACTTTGTCAAACCCTATTTCTAAAAGCTTCTCCGGATTTTTTTCCCCGCTTTTTATAAGACTGTCTATATCAAAGTTTGACACTAACCACTCGTCTTTTGTTGTGTGATAACCGATTTCATGTACAGTATCTCCCCCTTTGAGTTCTGAAAACGGAATTTTATTCTCCTTTAAAAATCTTGCAAAATTGTTATACCCGATTACACTTTCACGGCTGTAGCTTTTAGAGCCGACAAGCAGCCCCTGAATATATTCGGATGTTATATCAATACTCTGTTTTATTTTCTCAATAATTTTTCCGAAATAGGTTTTGTTTGAACTCAACTCAGGAATAACATGCATTAATAAAACTTTTTCACCGTCGGTTAAACCGAGTGCCGTACAGTCCATTATGCGGTCAGTCTTGGCTGACAAACCTTTTTTAGCACCCTTTATGTTCCATTCGCTTACGTTATTTATTATATCGGATGTTTCTCTTGAAAATGCACCTAAAGAAACAGGTCTTATTGCCGAGGTAAAAGATATACTTTGCATAAAAAATTTCCTTCCACGGGTTGTAAGTTTCGTGAAAGGAAAAAATTGCTTAATAAAGACCTAAAATTTTAAGTTTGTTTAACTGTGCAAGCTGCTCTGCTCCTGTCATATTCTGTGCCGCAGCCGCAGTTTCTTCTTTGACAATATCAGCATTTGAAATTGCGTCGGCTTTTTCTGGTTCATTAACATGCTCTACAGCCTGCGCCTGCATTTCACAGTTCTTTTGTGAAGATTTTTCTGCTTTTGCTGCCTCAAGCCGAGCTTTATCCGTCGCCTTATCTCCAGTCGGCTCCAGTCCCAGTGCTCTCAACTCTCTGATAATTCGCTGGTATTCGCTATCCATAGCCACAAGTGTCGCAACCTGACCTAATGCATTAACGTTCATGCCCATCTGTAAACTCCAAGTTTTTTAGTTACTCCTGTTTTTTATATACGGATATTCTTAAATATTTCTACAAATTTTTCCTCAAATGTTAAGAAAAATAAAAAGGCTGACTTTCTGTCAGCCATATATTATTTTAAATCCTTTATTCCTTTTCTTCCTTTTATATTCTCCAACGACATTTATGCAATGAAGTTGTTTCCAAACTTGTTCGAACCATGGAAGAATGACTGTTTCATCAATTCTACCAGAGTTTTTCTAACAACATACCTGTTAGATAAATTAACCTCGCTCAATGCCTGCGCCGTATTTTTATAGGTATCAGAAACTGTATTGGTTAAAGTCAGTAACTTAGCCATTTTCTTATCCTCTCTTCTTTATTTATCTCTCGTATATATATAAAAAATTCACTTAAAAAAATATTGACTTTTTATATTCACTTTATATAAAATTTGTTACAATTCTTAATATAGCTAAAGTTTTAAAATTTAATTTCCGTAATACAAAAATGAATATTATATATAATAAGGAGAACTAAATATGGTAGATGCAATCGGATCAGTAAGTAACAAGCCAATTGTAAAGAGCAAGGACGCCTCCATAAATTGGCAACAATGTACTGCGGATGAAATTAAGGAGTACGAAGGTCAGGGAGAAGATGTCCCTGCGGCGATATTAGCGTGGGCTAATGAAATCGCAAAAATAGCGAATGCTCCTGATGATGTGACTTACGAGATGGTAAACGGGAGTACAAGTATTGAAGAAATTAATCAGGTTCTTGCAGTTACTGACAGTGCAAATGCAAATGATAAGGATGAAACCGATTCCAATACTAATATGAATAGAGCACAGGCAGAACGATCCTTATTGCAGGCAGGCGGCACAACACTTTCAGATCAGGGTCGAATATTTATGAATAAAAGCGCAGCGGCAGCCGGTGCAACTGACGGTATGGCAGGTGTCTTAGAAGGGGCGATTGCAGCCTCCGCAACACTTGCGGCTTCTGCGGATGAAGTTGCGGCGCAAACCGCATCGGAAACAAATGCTTTAAGAGGCGAGTATGACGCACTTGTTGCACGGGCACGTGATAATACATCAGAACCTTTGACTGAGGCTGAACAAGCACGATTAACCGCATTAGGCGCACAACTTACCCAAATCGGAACAAGGGCACAAGCAACACTTGCAGGACTTGACGGAGAGGCAGAAGCTTTAAGAACCTCTGTTTCAGCTTTTAACGGTATTCCTGAAAATGCACTTGATTTCGGTAACGAAACCACCACTATAGGTATGGAACTTATGGGAGTTTCTCAGGATAAACAGGCTTCCGTAACAGATAAGGCAGCCGCCGCTTCTGATGCTAAAGACGGGGCACTAAATGTTATCAGAAATAACTCGAAATTAAATCTTAGCAGATTCTTATTTGACGCTGACTATCGGTTAGGTGTAAATGCGTCCCGCCAGGGAACCTCTGACGCCCAAACCGGCGCAGAAGGCGTTGGAACAAGAACTTCTGCCGAAGCACAGGTTGACAGTAATGTCGGCAGAGTAAGAACGGCTCAAGCGTCTATTGAAAATGATACCTTTGTTGGTGCAAATGAAACTCCGACTAATACAAACGGTGACAGAGCACAACAAACGGAAACAACAGACGAAACCATTGCTAAAGAAAAAGATATTACCCTTGCTGATGAAACAATCACAACCGACCCTAACGAAATTCAAAAACGTAAAGAACGAAAAGGGTTAACGTAAGCTTAAGATAGCTTTTTCAATGTTTTCTGATTTATATATATAATTTCCGGCAACAAGAGAGTTTGCACCATATTGAGTGCAGACTCTCGCCGTTTCTGCATTAATTCCGCCGTCTACCTGAATAATCATACTTCCAGGTGCATGTTTTTTTATTACGGGAATTTTTTCTGCGCATTCAGGCATGAATTTTTGTCCGCCAAAACCAGGCTCTACTGTCATTATTAATACCATATCCAATTCCGGCAGGTATTTAAGAATTTCCTCAGGGGAGGTTTTCGGTTTTATTGATAAACCGGCTTTTATTTTAAAAGAATGTATAAGTTTTATTATATCTGAGGTGTTTTCTTTTGCTGCTTCATAGTGAAAAGTTATAATATCCGCGCCTGCTTTTGCAAAGGGTTCTATATATTTTTCGGGATTTTCTATCATTAAATGCACATCCAGCGGGATTGAGGATACTTGTTTTATAGACGCCGTGACAGGAACTCCGATTGTAATATTCGGGACAAAATGTCCGTCCATAACATCTATATGAAGCCAATCCGCACCGGCTTTCTCCACTTTTTTTATGTCATGTTCAAGGTTTGCAAAATCTGCCGACAGAATAGATGGTGATATTATTACTTTTGACATATTGCCCCCAGTTTTATACAGGCATCATAGGCTGCATTTTGTTCCGCATCTTTTTTCGTTCTGCCTTCGCCTTTGGCAATAACTTCTCCATGATAAGATACTTCTATTTCAAAAATTTTATTATGCTCAGGACCTTTTGTTCCGATGAGTTTATATTCGGGGATTTCCTTTGTCTGCCCTTGTGTGAATTCTTGTAGGATAGCTTTTGCATTATATTTTGCAAAATTTTTGTCTATTTCTTCTATGAAAGGTGTGAAGATTTTTTTTGCAAATTCTTTCAGTTCAGGAAGTTTTCCGTCAAGATAATATGCTCCGAGTGTTGCCTCAAACGCACAGGCTGTGACGGATTCCAGTTGAGTCACGCCTTGTTTTGCGTCATGTATTCCTGCTTTTATAAGTTTGTTTAGACCTATATTTATGGCAATTTTAGAAAGTGTGTTATCAGAAACTGCTATGGAGCGGATTTTTGACATATCGCCTTCCGTATAATCAGGATATTTTTTATAAAGAAGTTCCGATATCAAAAGTTTTAAAACAGAATCCCCGAGAAATTCCAATCTCTCATAGCATTCAGTATAGTCAAGGCTGTTATCTTTTGTATATGAAGGATGCGTCAGAGCAATTCTATAGAGGTTTTCATTTTCCGTTTCTATTCCGAATATTTCAGCAACCGAATTCATTTAGAAAAGTCCTTTTATAAAGTGGATTGCACCCATAATAATGTCATTTGAGAATATAAAATGCTTTGTAAAATAATACATTACAGGGATTGTAAAAATAAAGCTGTCGCATCTATCTAAGAATCCGCCGTGTCCCGGGAGGCTGTGACCTGAATCTTTAACTCCTGCATCTCTTTTTATTAAAGATTCACACAGGTCACCGATTTGTGCGAAAGTTGTACAGAGAATTCCGGCAATTGCTGCCATATACCATTCAAGTCCGAAGAAGTATCCTATTATGACCGAGCCGATTATTGCACAAATTGCACCGCCAATTGAACCTTCAATTGTTTTATTAGGGCTTACAACAGGCGCAAGTTTGTGTTTCCCCAGATGTCTGCCAGCGTAGTAACAGCCAATATCCGTTAAAAGAACCGCACAGAACATCAAAACTACAAACCCGAGTCCGTCAGCAAATCTTTCGCAGGAAAGATTTCTTAAAAAGATTAAATGAAGCGGAAACCAGCCGCAATAAATAAGACCTAAAACAGTCGTTGCGGCATTTGCAATATAAGGCTGTCTGCCGCGGAAAAGCACCCACATAAACGTACCGATTACGCAGAATGTGAGTGCTACAGTTACTAAATCAAGCCTTTGAAAATATGCAATGACCGCAATCAAAAGTTCTGAGGCTATCATAACTTTCAGGCTCGGGAAAAATCCTTTGTTTTCCAATATTTTTACGTACTCTTTTGATGCCGAAAATATTACAAACAATACAAGTGCAACAAGTGCTAGCTTTCCGTATATTATACAGAGCATTGCTATTGTCCCCATAATAAATCCGGTAAGCATTCTTGTTGCGTTTTTGTTCAAGCCCTTAGTTACTTCTTCATTAGCCATTATACGGTTAATACCTCTTTTTCCTTTTCAGATACGTTGCTGTCTATAATACCTGTATATTTATCAGTTAATTTTTGGATTTTGTCCTGATTGTCTTTTACCGTATCTTCAGGCAATTTTTCTTCTTTTTCGATTTTTTTCAAAGAATCTGTCATGTCGCGGCGAATGTTTCTAACTGCAACTTTTGCTTCTTCCCCGATTTTTTTGACATCTTTAACGATTTCTTTTCTTCTTTCTTCCGTTAAAGGCGGGAATGCCAGTCTTATGCAGATGCCGTCACTGTTTGGAGTAATCCCTATTTCAGCTTTGATTATTGCCTTTTCAACTTCTTTGAGAATTGATTTGTCGTAAGGTGTGATAACAAGAGTTGTTCCCTCCTGTACGTTAACCTGTGACAGTTGTCTTAAAGGTGTAGGTGCACCGTAGTAATCAACTACAACTTTATCCAAAATCATAGGATTTGCTCTACCTGAACGAATTTGACCAAATTCACGCTTAAGTTGGGTGATTGCTTTTTCCATTTTTTCTTCGCCGAATAAGAATAATTCTTCCAACGAATCATTTGCCATATCTGACATTTTTACCTCTTTCTTTTATTCAATTAACTTATATAAGTACCGATTTGTTCGCCCTGTAAAATTTTGCTGATACCGTCCTGAGCATCAAAGTCAAACACCAGAATAGGTATATTGTTTTGTTTGCATAAAGCACAGGCCGATGTATCCATAACCTTTAATCCGTTTTTGATAATGTCATCATAGGTGATTTGTTCAAGTTTTTTTGCATTAGGATTTATTTTCGGATCATCAGTATAAACACCGTCAACACCGTTTTTAGCCATAAGCATTGCTTCGGCATTGATTTCGGAAGCTCTTAGTGCTGCTGCCGTGTCTGTTGTGAAAAACGGGTTCCCTGTTCCTGCCGCAAATATAACTACACGTCCTTTCTGCAGGTGTCTTATTGCCCGGTGTCTGATGTAAGGTTCCGCAACCTGATTAATCGCAAGTGCACTCTGTACTCTGCAAGGGACTCCGATTTGATTGAAAGCACTCTGCAGCGCGATTGCATTCATTACTGTTGCAAGCATTCCGACATAATCTCCTGATGCCTGATCCATCCCGAGCTTAGCACTGTTTTTCATCCCGCGAAAGATATTTCCCCCTCCGACAACAATTGCAATCTCAGCCCCGAGTTCACGTGCCTTTTTAACTTCATTCGCAATCATTGCAACCGGTTTTTGATCAATACCGAATTGCTGTTCTCCTAATAATGCTTCTCCGCTGATTTTGATAAGTATTCTCTTATATTTTAAATTATTCTCCATAAAAAGACCTCTTTTCCATTAATATTACATTAAACCAACCGTATTGTAAAGGATAAAACAAAAATACAAATTAACAATAATATTACGAAATATTACAAAATTTTTGCCTGTAAACCCTTGCAGCACAAGGGTTTTATAAAATAGTATATAAAAAGCATATAATAAATAGCACTTTTTTTGAACAAAATGTTTTTTATATAGTATAGCGAGAATTTATTACCTATAGCAGAAAAGGAGAATATATGGCACGAGTACTTATTTCTATGCCCGAAGAATTTCTGAACAAAATTGACCAGGTTGCAGATGGCGAAAATCGTTCGCGCAGTGAATTAATCCGAGAAGCGTTGAGAACTTACATTTACAAACAAAAAATCAGAGAATCAACTACTGCCGGCAAAAATGCAGCTATCCTTGAAGAGTTATTGGAATAAATTTCTCTTGCATAAGGGCATGGTTACTGAGATTTGGGATTTGGTAAAAGACCGCAAAAAAATTCAGCGGTCTTTTTTGTTATTTTTCTTCATAAACTATCAAAAAATATGTTGATGTTTTTTTATAAATAGTGTAAAATTACTAAACGGGTATTGTGTATGAGTGAAAATAACTTTATATTGCCTCAGAAATCTGAATTAATTCAAATAAAGACTTCCGATATTGATTACGAACTGCCTGATTTAAAAAGTGCTACGGAAGCAAAAGCATCCGTTATAGCTAAATGGATGTCAGACTGGATAAAACACGATTTATCATGCGGCAAAATCAGTATTAATAATCTTTTGCCGTCAAAAGCTTCTCTTGCTTATTTTCTAGGCGTCAGCGCAGGTACTATTCAAAATGCAGTGAGATATGTCGAAGATTCCGGAATTGTATGTTCAAAACAGTGTATTGGAACCATCATTGTCGGAGAAACTGAGTGCGGAGTTCGGAAGCTTACCTCAAAAAGAGAAACTGCCATTGACGCTATTAAAAATTTTATTATTGAAAAAAATTTTAAAGTTGGTCAAAATCTACCATCTTCAAGACATATCGCCGAACAAATCGGATGTTCGGCAAATACAACACGGCTTGCGCTTGAGTATCTGTGTTCTGCCGGCATACTTGAACATAAATTTAAAACCACAAAAGAATCATGTTGGAGTTTGAAATCTAATGAATTTAAAAAATCTGGCACTCCGCCTTTAATGGCGCCAAAAACTCTTGTTTCAAAAGTGGAGAAAGATTTAAAAGACTATATTAACAATAACTTAAAAATCGGAGATAAACTCCCTGCACATGCAGAATTATCATCTATTTTAAAGGTAAGTATAAAGACAACCCACGATGCATTAAAATCTTTGATTGATGAGGGTATTCTTCTTCCGCGCCGCGGACGGTATGGGACTACCGTAATAAAAATGCCTTATTCGGATAAGAATAATGAACGCAAAGAGATGTCAATATTTGCATCTGCTCAGGATACTGCCTTTTATTATTACGAAAAGACGCAAAATCATATTAAGAAAATGATTAGCGAAAATTACGAAATCGGTTCAAAGCTTCCGTCAATTATAGAACTTTCCAAGCAGATGGATTTAAGCCCTAATACAATCAGGAAAGCATTCCAAAATCTGGCAAAAGAAGGGTATCTTGCGTTTTCCCGCGGGCGTTACGGAGGTACTTTCGTTATAGATATTCCGGAAACGGGTGAAGAAACCTTCAAATGGCTCGCTGTTAACCCGCAGTATGCCGAGATTTATAAGAATTAGTGTCATTGCGAGAAGTATTTTTGTTTACGCGCAGAGTGAACTCCAGTGCAACTTCGTCATTGCGAGGTGTTAGCCGAAGCAATCCAGCCTTTAAAATGTGATGAGTGAAAAGAAGTGACTAATTATTATTTATTGACCTACACACCTCTTACTTTTCTTTTACCCCTCACCGGAATTTGTAAATTCGCATCCGCTCATTAACAAATTCTACCCTCTCCCGCAAGGGGCGAGGGTACAGAACATCGTCCAATAAGCAGCACAAAGTGTTACCTGGTCACAAACAAGGTCATTTAAGTTAATTGAGCCAATGAAACTACGGGCACAAACTTTCCCAGTCGGGTTCGTTGTCCTCCTCGCCCGGCTCCCGTATGTGATCTCCACTTTCCAACATCACCATTAGCGATAATCGTAACTGTTTTTTGTAATTCTCACGAGCCTTTTCCGCCGTTTTGGCACAAAAACAAAAGCTTGGAATTTCCTCTATCATTATATAATGATAGGGTTTTCCTTCAAAATCTAAATCTTCGCCTTCAATAAGCGTCCAATCAAGGTTCATATAGTAATCTAAGTCTTTTTCCACTTTTCTAACCGCCTAACGAACTGTCGCTTAGAGGCTGTGTCAACATTATTCCGTCCCCGCCGATTACATCAGCCTGCTGACCTTCTATGTACAAATATACAGGTTTTTCCGTATTTTTTCTCGCTGTTTTTATTAACTGGAACAGTCTTTTATAAACACTATCCGTTCCGCCGCCGTATTCAAATTGCGAAGAAAGGTTTATAATAACCTTATCAGGACGTTCCTGTACTCCTAAAATCTCAGTTCCACCAGGAATTTCAGAATAAACCCCTTTGGCTTTTTCGTTTTGTTTCGGACCTAATATGAGAGAACTTATAGCATACTTTATTTTTGAACCGTCTATTGCAGGATCATATTCTCGTTTTACTATTTTATACACTTCTTCATTATTGTCATTTTGTCCTATGAATACAATATCAACATATTCTTTAGGTTTTGGCTGCTCAACTTCTTCCGGTTGTTCCACAGGTGCCGGAGGTGCAGGCTGCTCCTGTACCGCTCCCGGAATTTCTCCGGTTGATTCGCCAGGGGCAAGCAGTTTTAAACCTAAAAATACTGATGCTGCGACCATTGCTACACCTAAAATTCCTAAAAATACTTTTTGATCTGCTCTCATATTATTATTCCTTACATTCGGTTACTACATCTTTTAATACTATAATTGTACCATCTATGTCAATCTTGTTATCTTTTATTGCAGCATCTTTTACTGTCAAGGTGGCATCTTTATTCTCCAGGATGCCGAGGGAAAAACTTAACGGATTCAGATAATTTATCACGTATGAAAGATTGCTCAAATCCAGTGAAAAGAAATTATTTAAAACCTTTGTGTGCGAAAGGTATAATTTCCCGTTGAAAATATTCACATCCGAACTCACTACAATATTCTGTTTTGTATTAAACAGAGGTATTTTTACCTGAAAGACATACATAAATTTGTTTTCGCGTAATTTTGCTCTAGATTGTGTAATATTGAAAAGATTATACGCTTTTCCCATTGAATTTATTTCATCTATCAGCTCTTTATAGCCGTTAGCATTCATTGTATTGTTCAGGTCATCTTCCGTAATCGTTGTGGCAAATGCCATACCGAAATCTTCTTTGAAGGTGGCGGTTTTATTTTTCTGGTCATACACAATGTAATTGTAATCGCAGAGAGTTTTCAGTTTCAGCATTGATAAATATACATCATCTGCGACAATATTTTTTCCTGTAATTTCAAGAGATTTAAATCTCCCTGCTTTTAAATCTGGCATGCTGTAGGCTTTTATTTTTACATCAAAATCTCCATCGGCTTCTTTTTTTATCTGGCTTTTAAGGATTGACTGTGCGGTTTTTGTTGCAAGAAAAGTTGTCCCTGTTATGTTGCTTAATCCGCGGGAAAATCCGTTTGATAATTCCATATTTGAAGGACACATAAAATCTTCACACTTAGCAGATACAGATGCTGCTGTTAATGCCATAATTCCAAGTGTTATTAAAAATTTTTTCATTATGAAAATACCTTTTTCACCGTAATTTTATTTTTATCGGCAAAGCCGACAGCACTTATGTTATTATTATAAATCAAAATTACAAAATCGGCACATTGTGAAGGATTATTGATTTGCTGCCCGTGGAGAACTTTTTCGTGTGCGGTGCTGTCTATTTCAATTTGCGGAAGCTCAAGTACATCCAGCGGATTGATAAGGCTGGCTGTAACGTCAATATTGTCAAGTGGTACGCTTTTTTCAACAGTAAATTTGCCTGCTTTTGTACGGATAAGTTTAATCAGATGCCCGCCGCAATTGAGGTTTTGACCTAAATCATGCGCAATCGAGCGGATATAGGTTCCTTTGGAGCAGCCTATCAGAAGTTCTGCGGTCTGATTTTCGTCGTTAAAGTTTTTTAGTTCAAGTTTTTCTATTGTGACTTGCCGCGGCTGAATTTCAATATCTTCACCTTTTCTTGCATACTCGTAAAGCTTTTTACCCTTAACTTTTATTGCCGAATATATCGGCGGAAGCTGGGAAATTTCTCCTTTGAAATCTTCTAAAGCATTTAAAAGTTCTTCTTTTGTAATTTTTTTATCGGAGGTCGAGGTAACTTCTCCTTCTAAGTCGTAAGTCGTTGTTGCTGACCCGAATTGAACTGTTGCAAGGTATTCCTTATCATCATCAAGATATTCGATTAACCTTGTGGCTTTTCCGATACAAACGGGCAAAACGCCTTCTGCGAACGGGTCAAGAGTTCCGGTGTGTCCGATTTGTTTAATCTTTGTAAGTCGTCTTAAAACCGCCACTACATCGTGAGATGTCATACCTCTTGGCTTATAAATATTGACAAAACCGAACAACGAAGAGCAAGTTTGGGTCAATATTACAATTCTCCTCGTGAAATTTTATCAATGATTTCGCTGACCTTTGAACCTTTTTCCAGAGAATCAGTGTAAACGAATTTCAGTTCAGGCGTAAGGCGTAATCTAATGCGTTTGCCGACTTCAAATCTTATTTTCGGGGTGCTGTGTTCTATAATTTCTTTTGTTTTTTCAATTTGTTCATCTGAACCCAGGACGCTGTATATAACTTTCGCAAAAGAATTGTCGTGCGATACCTCAACATCAACAACTGAAACAACTCCCGCTAATCCGCGGATTTCTTTTCTCAAAATTTCCGAGATATCTCGCATTAATTCTTTTCTGACGCGTTCGTTTCTTAGTGTCATAATCATCTCCTTGTTAATCCGATTATAGCATAAAAAGATTGTATTTAAACACCCTATTGTCCTAAACGAATTTCGTCAATATCAATATAAATCCTGTAGCCCAAAATTTTGCATATTAATTTCATTTCTGTGTATCGAAGAGATTCACTTTTTAATTTGTGGGATATCAGGCTTTGAGAGTAATGTTTGCCGGAAAGTTCAGTCATACGTCTGGCTAGTTCGGTCATTGTCATACGTTTTGAAAATAACATTATTCTTACTTCTTCCCGTATATTCATAATCATCATTATACAATTCTATTGACTGACTATGAAAAATATTGTATATTCATGAATAATATTCATAATTATTAAAAATATTCATATTGATTTTATACAAAGGAGCTGATTATGAGAAACGCTTTTACGTTAGCCGAGGTTTTAATAACACTTGGGATTATTGGTATAGTTGCTGCAATGACACTGCCTGCAATAGTTCAAAGACAGCAGATGCTTACTGCGGCAAAGCGCTTATCTCAGACTTACAGTCAAATCTACTATGCGATTAACATGTCTCAGGCAAAATTCGGAGATATGCGTAATTGGGCGGTTAATGATAATTACGGGAGTGACTTAGGGGCTGATAGTTCAGCTGCAACTGAAAATGAAAATGTTATGATAAAGGATTTTGCCGAAACCTATTTGAAACCATATTTGAAATACACAGGACATCCTGACATTAGAACCTTAAAAGATGCAGGTTATGAGGTCTACCATTCAAAAGACGGACGGGCTTATATGAATTTAAGCACCCAATATTACGTATTTGAATTAGCGAACGGAGTTACCCTTTTTATAGGGTATAATCAGAGTGAATCTTCAGCTACTCTGCCGCTTATTTTTGTGGATATAAATGGAAAATCAAGACCAAATACAATTGGCAGAGATTTCTTCTTTTTCAGTTTAGATTCTATTAGTACAATGAAGGTACAGCCATACGGTTACAGGCTTGATAGAACCACTCTTCTGGAAAAATGTGCAAGACATTCTGACGGCAATGTCTGGGATAATTTCTGTTGTACTGCTTTGATTATGAATGACGGCTGGGATATTAAAAATGACCATCCGTGGTAAACTTTACAGGCTGTCGCGTTCGACTTCTTCTGTTGTTGAAACTTCTATAATGTCGCCGACTTCAATATCGTTCCATTTGCTGAACGATATACCGCATTCAAAACCTTGCGCAACTTCTTTAACATCGTCTTTGAAACGTTTAAGCTGGTCGATTGCGCCTTTAAAGATTTCTTCACCGTTACGGAGAAGTCTTGCAGCTTTACTTCTCACAATCTTACCTTCCGTTACATAGCAGCCCGCAATTTTTGTGGTCTTACCGATTGTAAATACCTGACGGACTTCTGCTTTCCCGAGTTCAACCTCTTTAATTTCAGGCTGGAGAAGTGAAAGCATTGTTTTTTCCATATCTTCAAGTATCTGATAAATGATATCGTAGGTTTTTATTGTAACCCCTTCTTTTTCGGCTGCAGCCGCAGCTTTGTTGTCGGTTTTTACCGTAAATCCTAAAATCAATGCCCCTGAGGCTGATGCAAGCATTACGTCTGCTTCTGAAATATCACCTACGCCGACGTGAATAATTTTTGTCGTAATTTCTTTTGATTCAAGCTGCGCAATCGCCTGAGAAACAGCTTCTGCTGAACCATGTGTATTTGCTTTAATTATTAAGTTCAATTGAGGGATATCTTCATCTCCAGCAACAGCTTCGCGTCTGATGTGGGCTGGAAGCATTGCCTCTAATCGTTTGTCACGTTCTTTTTCACGGCGTTTTTCAACGATTGCTTTCATTTCTTTTTCGTTTTTAACTACTTCAAACCTGTCGCCAGCCTGAGGTACTTCCGTTAAACCTAATATCTCAACAGGAGTTGACGGTTCCGCTTTTTGGATTTTTTCGCCGCTGTCGGATAAAAGGGCACGGACTCTGCCGCATGCAGTTCCGACAACCACACAGTTGCCTATTCTAAGTGTTCCGTTTTGAACAAGAAGTGTTGCGACCGGTCCTTTCCCTTTATCTAAGTTTGCTTCAATTACAACGCCTGAGGCTTCTGCTTTAGGGTTGGCTTTGAGGTCTTGAACTTCCGCTACAAGCAGAATGTATTCCAATAATTCGTCAATGCCTGTTCCCTGAAGAGCTGAAACTTTAACCGTAATTGTATCTCCGCCCCACTGTTCCGGTACAAGCCCGTGTTCCGTTAATTGCTGTAACACTTTATCAGGGTTTGCGCCAGGTTTATCTATTTTGTTAACTGCAACAATGATAGGTACTTCCGCAGCTTTTGCGTGGTTAATTGCTTCGATTGTCTGAGGCATTATACCGTCGTCTGCCGCAACAACAAGAATTGCAATATCTGTTGCCTTAGCACCGCGCGCTCTCATTTCCGTGAAAGCTTCGTGTCCCGGAGTATCTACAAATACGATTTTCTTTTCTTTATTGTTGTCAAGGTAAACCGTATAAGCACCGATAGATTGCGTAATTCCGCCGACTTCGGTTGCGACAATTTTGTGTTTTGAAGCACGGATACTGTCGAGTAAGGTTGTTTTACCGTGGTCAACGTGACCCATAATACTTACAACAGGTGCTCGTTTTTTCAGTAATTTTTTATCGACTTCTGATAACGCTTTTTTCTCCTGTTCTTTTTCAAGTTCTTCTTCTATATATGCGTCTAAATCTTCTTCCAGAACTTCAAGGTTGTATTCCGCACAAATCTTTTTGATGACGTCAACGTCGATAAGCTGGTTAACGGTTGCCATTATCCCGTTCATCATAAGAAATTTTACTATTTCTGCCGGTGTTTTTTGAATTTTTTCCGACAATTCAGAGATTGTCATTGCGTGGTTTACGACAATTGATTTTACTTCCTGAACTTCCTCTTCTTTATGAACTTTCTTTTTATGTTTTTGTGCAGCGGCTTTTTCTAATGAAATTCTTTCCTGTTCTTCTTTTTTATTGAATTCTTTATCTTTCTTTTTGCTGTCTGAGCGTTTTTTACCGGAACCTTTATTTTCGTAAATATCTTGCGGAATTATATGGCGTTCTATCGGTTTTTTTATAACTGAAGGTCTTTCCGGACGCTTACCTTCTTCGCCTTTTGCCTGACCATCTTTTGGCGGAAACGGCTTTTTAGAACGTTCACCCTGCTGTTTTGGCGGGAATTTTTTACCGTCCTCACGGCGAGGCTTTTCTCCTTCCGGTCTTTCCGTCTGTTTAGGAGCGCGTCTTACGATTTCTAAACGGCTTTGTGGTTTTACCACTTCAACTTTCGGTCTTTCAATAATAGTTTTTTTAGGTTCTTCTGATGCCTTTTCTTCTGCCTGTTTTGAAGATTCTGCTTCTACGACTTTTGCTTTTTTTACGATAAACGCTTTCGGTTTTTTGACTTCTTTTACTGAACCCGCATTAATAAAATCTTTCAATCTTCTTACCTGATCAACTGTCAGAGTGCTTGAATGAGTTTTTCCCGTAATAGAAATTTGTGCAAGTTTTTCTATTATTTCTTTGCTTGTTAATTTTAATTCTTTGGCTAATTCATTTATTCTTATTGTTTCAAAACTCATTTATTAATTTTCCTTTCAACTCTTGCGGTAGAGAAGTTTTCAGTGCTTTTTGCAATCTGTTTTTTTTGAATGCGGCTTCTATACAAGATTTATTATAACAAAGATATACGGATCTGCCAAATGTTTTAGAATCTCCGTTCACGACTATGGTATTATGCGCATGTTCTCTGGTAATTTTTATCATTGAATTTCTGTTTTGGATTTTTCCGCACCCTGCGCATTTTCTGTCTGTCATTCAATAAATCCTAACTTACTTCTGCCAGTTTTTCCAGTTTTAATTTCTGGTCATATTCCATCAATAATTTTATCAGTTCGTCCAAATCCCCGTCGATTACCGTCCAGACATTCAGGTTGTGATTAATTCTGTGGTCGGTTAATCTTCCCTGCGGGAAGTTGTATGTTCTGATACGTTCGCTTCTGTCGCCTGTTCCTACCTGTGAACGGCGAAGGTCGGTAATTTCCTGCATTTGTTTTTGCACTTCCATATCATAAAGTTTTGCTTTTAAGATTTGGAGGGCTCGTTCTTTGTTTTGTAATTGTGAGCGTTCTTCCGTACAGAAAATCATGATTCCGGTCGGTTTGTGGAACACTCGTGCTGCGGTTTCCACTTTGTTAACGTTTTGTCCACCGGCACCTCCTGAACGTGCGGTTGTAATTTCAATATCGTTCATATTGAGTTCGATTTCAACGTCATCAACCTCCGGCATAACTGCAACGGTTGCGGTTGATGTATGAACTCTTCCTTGAGATTCTGTTGCAGGAACCCTCTGGACTCTGTGTACGCCTGATTCGTATTTCAGTCTTGAATATACAGCGTCACCTTTTATGGAAATAATTATTTCAGATACGCCGCCCGCTTCGCATTCTGTTTTACTCAGAACCTGAGTCTGCCAGCCCTGTTTATCCGCGTATCTCATATACATTCTCGCTAAATCTCCGGCAAAAATGTTCGCTTCATCACCGCCTGCTCCGCCTCGGATTTCCAGCATAATATCTTTATCATCCATAGGGTCGCGCGGTAACAATAATATTTTCATCTGTTCTTCAAATTGAGGAATTTTTGCTTCGTTTTCTTCGATTTCGGCTTTTATCAATGCTTTCATTTCTTCATCGTGTTCCGAATGAAGCATTTCTTTTGCGTCAGCTATTGCATCGGTTGCCTTTTTCCATTCATAATAAAGGTTAACCGTTTCCTCCATTGATTTTCTTTGTTTGGATAAATCCCTGAATCTTTTGTAATCCTGAATTACAGCAGGATCTGAGAGAGTTTCTCCAAGCTCTTTATATTTCTTTTCTATTTGTAATATTTTATCTAGCATATCTTTCATATCCTGATTATAACAGGAACAAATTTTTTTTCAAACATGGGATGTACATTCAAAATTTATTTGTGATAATATATTTTCGGAGAAAACCATTATGCCGCAAAATTACGGAATAGCACTATTAATTACACTTTTAGCGGGACTCGCAACTGCAATCGGCGCCGGAATTGCGTTTGTTGTGAAACGTGACAATATGAAGGCGCTTTCAATAGGATTGGGGTTTTCTGCAGGTGTTATGATATTCTTGTCATTTGTGGATATTATTCCTTCTGCTGCGGATATGCTGAAAACCGTATTTCCGCATAAGTATAACTGGATTGTTTATGTAAGTTTTATTATTGGGCTTATTGTAGCAATTTTGATTGACTATTTTTTGCCGGATCACGTTGATGAAGACGAACTTATGAATCCTGATAAACCCGCTAAACACAATAGTATGATTAAGCACGCAGGGCTTTTGACGGCTGTCGCAATCTGTGTTCACAATTTCCCTGAAGGTATGGCTACATTTATGACATCTACTCAGGATTTGACACTCGGGCTTTCAGTCGGGCTTGCGATTGCTATTCATAATATTCCTGAGGGTATTGCTGTTGCGCTGCCTGTTTATCAGGCTACTGGAAAACGCCGTTATGCAATGCTGTATGCGGCTTTGTCCGGTATATCGGAACCTATTGGCGCAATTATAGGAATGTTTCTTTTAAATCTTTTCCTTCCGCAGATGATGGTCGGTGCTTCTATGGCTGCGGTTGCGGGAATTATGATTTATATTTCTTTTGATACTCTTCTGCCGCTTGCAAAAGAGTACGGTAACTGGCACTTATCAATGATTGGAATTGTTTCGGGCATTCTTTTTATCTGGACAAGTCTTTTGCTTATGCCGTAAGTGTGGTTTGATTGGAGTTTTTCTATTAATCGAAGTGAGAATTGTGCTGAGATTAATTATTGTTGAACTGTTCACCATTCACTACTTACCATTCACATAAAAAAGGCTGGATTGCTTCGGCTAAAGCCTCGCAATGACGTCAGGTTGATTCACTCTACGCGCGGGTAATGTCGGTTGTACATACTTGCCCAACTAAGTACCTGTAGAACTGGTGAGGTGTACAAGAAAAACCCTCCGGCACTTTCGCGCCACCTCCCTTGCAAGGGAGGCAAAATTTCCGGATTGCACCTGCTTGGAGGAAATGTTACGTCATTCTGAGGGCGAAGCCCGAAAGAATACAGTTTTTGGAATATAAAGAGTGAAGAGAGAATTGTGATGAGATTAATTATTGTTGAACTATTCACTACTCACCATTCACTTTTTTTTTAATGTTGGATTGCTTCGGCTAAAGCCTCGCAATGACATCTCAATCCTTCTCCCGTATGGATAAGAGAGAAAAGCTTCCGTTATTTCCACGTTCACTTATCACGTTTTTGCGCTATAATTCTTATTGGAATTTACTTATCCGGAGGAAGAATGCCAAATTTATCCAACCTTTTTGATATCGGAAGAAATCTTTATGCAATGCCTTCATTCCTTTCTAATTCAGGGAAAGCCTTGGTACCTTTAAGATACTTTTTTGAACTTACCTACCGCTGCAACCTACAATGCCCTTATTGTTATGTAGGGGATGACAGAAATAAGGAAGAACTTTCAACTGATGATTGGTTCAGGATTATTGACCAGATTCCTTTTTATTCTTTTGTTACGCTCGTCGGCGGAGAACCTCTGGTGCGGAAAGATTTTATTGATATTTTAATGAAAACCGCTAAAAAAACTCTCGGAAAACTTAATGTCGTTTCTAACGGGATTTTGATTAACGATGATATAATCGACGCCTTTATCAAAAGTAAAATGATGCTGTTATCGGTATCTCTTGACGGTTATGGCGAAAATCACGACAAAAATCGCGCAAAAGCAGGCATTTGGGATAAGATTATGAACAATTTTGACAATCTGAATTCCCGTGAAAAACGTCCGATGGTTGATATTAAGACTATCGTTCTTGAAAATAATCTTGACGACCTTGTAAAGCTTTACAAAATGTGTGATGACATGAAATTTAATTTCCTTTCAATTTCCTTTTTGCGTAATAATAATCTGAAACAGAATTCTGTTCTTTTTGACAGTTTTGTACCGGAATTCAATGCAAATTATCCAATTCAAAAATATTTTGATATGGAACATTTTAAGGAAGTTTATAGAGAACTGGAGAGTTTAAGCAAGAAATCAAAAGTTCAAATAAGGTTTTCGCCGAAGTTTGAATATTCTAAAGATCCGCTGAAAAAGATTGAAGAATTTTTTAATTATCCTGCAGATAAGCCTGTAGCGGAGATTTATAAACCTTGTATTTACCCGTATTCAAATATGATGATTACGCCATCGGGCGACGTTTACCCGTGTCTTTCGCAAAAAATCGGAAATGTTAAGGATATGAGTATAAAGGAAATTTTTAATCTTCCGCACTACAGATGTTTTCGTAAAAACCTGAAAGCCGCAAAAGTTTTCGGCGCCTGTCAGATGTGCTGTGAACTCTGTGTTAAGTAATTACCACGGGTAATCTTTTTCAAATTTCCAGCCGTCATATACAACAACAGCAAAACAACGTATCAGACCCCCTCCGCTAAATTTATGACTTTTGCAGTAGTCAAGCCACTCTCGTCTTGTTTTTGCAGGGTCACTAGAATCCAAAATCCCCTGCAATTCAGGTATTGCTAACTTTTTCCCGAACCACCAGAATTCAGCAATACTCCAGACGTCTTTTCCAACAACATTAGGGGGCGCTGAACAGTTTAAATCTATATTAAATGTATAATACATATTATTCGACCAGGGAATGAGGCAAATTCCATCTACACTTCCTATAGTTTCTGTCCCAAATGGCGACATTAACTGTGAAAAGTTTGTATCTTCACCGTTAAAATTACGGACTGTGTATAGTTTTCTTGTTATATATTTAACTTTTAAATAAGGTTCATAATACTTTTTAAAAAATCCAATGGGAGTGATATCAGAGTTGTGCGGATAATCCCAATATTCAGAAGGTCCGAAATCATTTTCTGCAGCTATATGTGCATTAGAAAGTAATGTCCAGATTTTCTTTAACTTGGTTATTGTCACTAGTTTTTCGTATTTTTTGACAATAGCAGGCAAAGTCATCGCTGCCACAATCCCTATTATCCCCAGAGTTATGAGCACTTCCGCAAGCGTAAAAGCCCTTATTTTCATAGTTATTTCCTCATTATAGTTAATAATATATTACTATAGTAGTTATAAAGCTACTATAGAAAATAGTAAGAAATTTGTCAATCATATAAAATTAAAAAATGCAGAAGGATGATTTTCTTAAAGAGCTTGGGTTTGCAATCAAGATGAAGCGAATGCGGCAGAAAATTTCGCAAGAAAAGCTTGCGGAACTTGCAGATTGCAGTCTTTCTTATATCGGTTTTGTTGAGCGCGGCGAAAAAAGTATTTCTTTATATAATTTTTTAAAGGTGGCTGCCGCGTTGGATTTAGAAGTAGGGGATTTTTTGAAAAAATTCTTGTTGAACTCTTCGTCTTAATGTTTTTTTATGAAGAACTTATTTGAAATGTGAATGGTGAGGAGTGAATGGTGAAGGGTTCAACAAGAATTAGTTTCATCACGCTTCACACATATCTCTTCACATTCCAAAAGCTGGATTCTTTCGGGCTTCGCCCTCAGAATGACGTAACATTTTACCTTAGTATTTTAGTTGGGCAGGTATGCCCAACCGACATTACCGACATTACCTGCGCGTAGAGTGAATTCACCTGACGTCATTGCGAGCGATAGCGAAGCAATCCAGCCTTTTAACACGTGAAGTGTGAAGTGACTAATTTTTTATTGAACCTTTCACTCCTCACCACTCACTATTCACCTTATTGAACTTATCGTCTTATCATCCTAACGTCTTAACATCTTTTACCCTTAGTGCCCCGGGGAAAGCTTACCCATGAAAACATGGGGACATTTTCATGGCGATGAAAATGGCGTCTTTTTTTATTTTTGAAATACGTTATACTGAATATGTAATCGGTTAAGGCTCACGCCCTTTGATGGCAAAGCTGTTTGCCGAACAAGACTCAGGGAAGAGGTTTTGTGTCTATGGGATATATACATTGCTGCGGCGCGCTGCATAAGACAAGGTCTTATTGTCTTGTACCGCAGGAAAACTTTCGGCTGTGTGAACTTGATGTTCTGAAAAAATGTCCTGTTTGCGGACATTTTGTTGTACAGCTTACCAGAGTAAGCATTGATGACAAGATTTCTACAGTAAGAAAGATTAATGCAAAAGCAAAAAAATTTTTTCAGTCCTTACAAAAATTTATTCTGTATGAAGAAGTCCCGCCAAAAACTCCGAGGTTCGGACAGGGAACTTTTTATCTATATTATAACGAATTCGGCGTTAAAAAAAGATGCTATTCAAATCTAAGTACCTTAAAAATCGGTCTGTATGAAAATAAAAATTTAAATAATCTACCATCCTTTTAAATTATCTTGACTCTCTGCGGGATGAAATTATTTCATCCCTTTTTATTAAAAAATTTTTAATAAGGAATTATTATTAAAAAAATAACCATACGGCTATTTTGCTTCGGGTATTATTTAATTTATAAACCACAATAGCTGAAATAAAATCAGTAAGGAAGAGAAAATGTCTTTAACACCAAAGGAAATAAATGTTATAACTTTGGTAGCATTGGGTTTTTCGGATAAAGAGATAGGGCTGAAACTCAGGATTTCTTATGCAACCGTAAGGGATTACATTGATAAAATCGTTTTGAAAATGCATGCTAGAAACAGAACCCATGCGGCATTGTTATACGCAAAATATAATCTTGAGTGGTTAGTTTCCATTCGGGAGATTAAATAATCGGAGTGCTATGAAAAGAATCATTATTCACTGGACGGCAGGATTGTATTATCCGTCGGACCACGAAAAAAAATGTTACCATTTTTTGGTTGACAAGGATGGTAATATTCATAAAGGTGTTTTTAAGCCTGAAAATAATCTGAGGTGTATAAACGGATATTATGCCGCGCATACCGGCGGCGGAAATACAAGTTCCATCGGAGTTGCCATGTGTGCTATGGCAGGGTTTAAAAATAGTAAAAACTGCGGAGATTATCCTATCACGAAAAAGCAGTTTGAAGCGTGCATGGAACTCTGTGCAAAATTGTCAATTAATTACGATATTCCGGTTAATCCAAACACTATTTTGACACATTATGAATTCGGTATGAAACATCCATCCACATCAAGCGCCGGAAAAATCGATATAATCTTTATCCCGCCATACCCGTGGGTCGATAGACTTGATGCCGGTAAATTTATCAGAGCAAAAATTAAGTGGTACAAGGAAAAATTACAAGGAGAATAATCTATGGAAGTTTCCTACTATAACCTGTCAGGCGGTATTAATCAGGCTTTGACAAAAACTGAACTCGGAAGTGATACAAAAAAACTTTACTGGACGGATTCGGAAAATGTTGAAATTCTGCAAAACCGCGGAATTATAAAACAAAACGGCAACACTGTTTTTCTTGAACTTCCAGTCAATGAAGCGATAACAGGAATGTTCGAAATGCGTAGCGGTACGCGCTTAAAACTTGTTATTACTACAATTTCCGGTAAAATTTATATTTATAATTACCAGAGTCAGGTTTTGACTAAGCTTGATAAAACTATAACCGGTTCTAATCCTGTTTTTGCCGCATTTTTAGACGGAGTGTTAGTCTCAAGCAAATCGGACGCATTGTTTTATATCAAAAATAATGACAGTAACGAGGTTGTCGACTGTAATCTTACAGATGAGAGAGATGAGCCGGTTTGTAGTGATGTAATCTGTGTATATAACGGTCGTGTATGGATCGCTTCGGGGGCTGTTATTTATTATTCAGCTCTTGGAACTTATGATGATTTTACAACAACCAGAGATGCCGGTTATATCAGAAATTTCCATACTAATACCGATGAAATTACAGCACTAAAAACTTATAAAGATTATCTCGCAATCTATAAAAAATCAGAAGTTTATCTTCTGACAGGTATGAGCGAAGATGATTTTGCCATTGTTCCTTTTGCCAATAAAGGTGCGTATTCCCCGAAAAGTATTGTTAATGTTGAAAATAAACAGTACTTTTTAAATACGGGTATTTTTGCGCTGGAGCAGGTCGGAGAATTAAACCAGATACAATTGGGGTCTGAAATCTCAAAAAATATAACAGAAGAATTTAAAAGTTTTAATAAAGTCAGAATGTCAGAGGCAATCAGCCTTCATTACGAAAACAGAAATCAGGTCTGGTATTTTCTTCCATACTCTGATGATGATTATTTCCATACAATCTGGATAAACGATTATGTAAATAAATCGTGGTACAAAAGGGTTGTTCCGCAGAATATTACATGTGCGTGTATGTTTAACGATTACATAATCAGCGCGGATTCTGACGGTAAAATCTACCGGGAAGATTACGGCAGTACATTCGCCGGAGAACCTATAAAATTTATGTGGAAATCTCCGTTTTTGGCGCTCGGTTCAATACATCACAGAAAACTTATTGATGAATTTTATTTTATTCTGGATGAATCTTATGATAATAATTTTGATTTTACTGTCTACAAAGACTATGACAGCGAGTATCCTGACGATGCCGAGAAAATTTATTCAATGCATTACGACCATTTAATGTGGGCGGATGATAATACGCCGGATTCACTTCCGTGTCACTGGGCAAAGGATGATGAAAATGTACCTATATGGCCGATAAATGCTGATACACTTGAAAAAGCCGAAATTTCCGAATCCAATTACTCCGTTCAATTATGCATAAGCGGCGAAGCTTCTGATGAATCCTGTGCGATTATCGGGCTTCAGTTCCGCGAAATCTATAACGATGACTAAGGCACCACTCTTAATTATTTGGAATAATTCAGATAAATGCAGGCGCAGTATCCCTTGCTCGTTACCGCCTTTTTTAAAGGAGGTGGCGTGTATACGCCGGAGGATTTTTAAAACCCTCCGTCACTGCGTGACACCTCCCTTAACTAAGGGAGGTGTGCGCTATCGAAGTTCTTCCGTTATCTCGGCAGAAAACTCGTTGGTTAGGCGTGCCGTGAGCTGTTGCTATATGGATTATTCCAAAAACTTTTTATTATAAATCTAACAGAAAGGACAAAAAATCATGAGCACAAACACATCAAATTCTTACTCTGCTTTTATCCCTGAAATCTGGAGCCAGAAATTGAATTCAATGCTTCAGAAAGAATGCGTTATGCTTCAGTGCGTAAACAGAAACTGGGAAGGCGAAATCAAAAATCAGGGCGATTCCGTAAAAATTATTACCCCGGCAGCCGTAAGCGTTGCAACAGTCGGAAGCGGTAATATTACTTATGATGAATTAGAACCGACTGCGACCGATTTGATTATTGATCAGAAAAAATTCTTCGCATTCAAAATTAATGACGTGGCACAGGTTCAATCTAATACCGATATTATGGAAGCACACCTTGAAAACGCTAAAAAAGCCATTGAAGAAGTTCAGGACGCTTACCTTTTATCCCAGCATGCTTATGTTGATTCTGCAAACGTTGTCGGGTCTGATTCTTCTCCGATTACTCTTGATAAAACAACAATTTATTCTCAGTTTGTAAAACTTGCATTATGTTTAAAAAATTCAAACGCGGTATCTGCGACAAAACGTCCTTGGGTTGTGATTAACCCGACAATTGAATCTTACCTGCTGCAAAGTTCGGAATTCATCGGCGCACATAACGTTGCCGATGAAACTTTGAGAGAAGGTGCAATCGGAAGAATTGCGGGCATGGATGTTCTTGTCAGCACAAACTTGACGGATGTATCAGGCAAATACTATGTTCTTGCAGGTACAAACGACGCTATTACGTTTGCATCACAATTAGCAAAAATTGAAAGCTTACGCGATAAAGACAGTTTTTCTGATTTAATCAGAGGCTTATATTTGTACGGTGCAAAAACAGTTCAGCCGAAAGCACTTGCAAAAATGATTGTAAAATCAAATGAAACAACAGTGCCGACCTCTCCGACAGAACCTACGGAACCGACTGAGGCAACAGAACCTACAGGTGCATAATCTCAAGCCTTTGTGAACCCCCTAAAAAGTACCTTTAAATCTTTATAAAAACTCTTTTTTTTCTGTATCTTGCAGATTCGAGCGGTTTAAGGGTACTTTTTTAAGAAAGGATAAATATGTTCAAACACTTAAAAGATGCAATTAAACAGTTAGCGCAAAGTGCGGTTGCAATAGCGGAAAAAGCGCTCGGAAGTTCCAAAGGTCAGGAGAAAAAGAAAATGGCAATTGAATACGTTACCTCAAAACTTCCGGTACCTGCAATTTTCCGCAGCTTTATTGCAATCCTTTTGTCAGGATTTATTGACGATTCAATTGAATTCGCCGTTGACTATATGAATTCATTGAAGCAAAAAACAAATGGAGAAACTTATGAATAATCAAAATATGACAAGTAATTTTAACAGGGGATTATCTTCTGCCGATAATCGTCAAATCCCGCAGCAGACAGGGAATTTACAAAACCAACCTCTGACGTATGATGTACAAAGTATTGTCTTACACGATATCCGCAAGATTCAACAGCTTGTAGATAGCGGTGTTATAGACAATACGCAAGGACAATATTTAGTGAACTATGTAATAAATAAGGCGTATGACATGGTGAACAACCAAAACAGAGGTGATGCCCAAATTCAGCCGAAACCTGATGCATTTGCAGAATTTGAGGCTGAACATTCCGGATTTTTTAATAAAGACGGCAGGGCAGAGGTTTTGGATTACCTTAAACGTTCAGGCTTTGACGGTGATAAGGAAGAAATTTCCTTAATATCTCAAATGATTGAAAAGCTTGAAAACGGTGCAATCGAGAGATATTTAAAACAAACCGCTCACGAAAAGACATTAAATGACGAAAACGAAATCGCAAAACAGAGATTACGTGCAAATGCGCAAAACTCCAATTTTGACGATCTGAAAACAAGGGCTTTCACCCGTGAGCAAATCGGCAAAATGAGTGGTGCAGAATTTGCAAAGTATGAAAAAGCAATTATGGAACAGCTCCGTAAAGGCTTGATTAAATAATTGCGCAAATTATCCGTAATTTTGGCGGTCTTATAGAATAAGACCGCCTGTGGTTACGGTAAAAGGAGATGATATGAATTATTTTGATTTAATAAATAAATCTCTTGTCGAACTCAATTACAAGCAGGTGCATGCTTTTAGCGAGTTGACAAAGAATGAGCATTTAAAGATTAAAAATATTATAAATATTTTAAATACGGAAATTTGCAATTCCGAAAACTGGAATTTTCTTCTTAGAAAAACCGAATTGACAATTCCGGCGGATGTTACAGAGATAACTAATTCCGTAGAGGGTAAAATAAATTCCGTCTTTATTGACGGGAAAAAGTACAGATTTATTGAGGATTACGAAAAGTTTTTAACAAATTCTAATCCGTCAAATTCATTTTCATTATTCAATGATAAGTTTTTATTTCCGAAATTTGAAAAAGCGCAGACTGCTGAAATATATTATTATACCTCTAAATTTGTAAAGGCTTCGGATGGAACGGAAAAAGCCCTTTTTGAAACTGAAACAGACTGTTCGGTAATTCCTGATGCATTTGCAGAACCTGTTCTGGTATATGGGGCATGTATGAGATTAAAGGGAAATCCTCAGCACATAAGGTTTAGTTACTGGATGTCAATGTATCGGGATGCATTAGCGAATTTGCGGTCAAAGTCCGGTGTTAATGCGGATTACACCCCTGAGATAAGGATGCACAGAAACTAATTCCTCACTCTTGCCGCAATATGAATTATTCGATGATAACACGTCATTCCGGAAGCGTAGAATTGTAAAATACAACGACTATGCGATTGCGGGTCGTAGCCCGCAATGACGAGTTACCCCTCACCCTAGCCCTCAGCGCAAGGCATACAGAGTCGCAAGACTCGTTACCTCGTCTGCTCCCTTTGTATCCCTCAAGGGGAGAGGGAATATAACGTCATTGCGAGCACTCTGCCGAATAAAAGGTGACTAAATGTCACGTTTGGTAAGAGGGAAGAAGCAATCCAGCCTTTTGCCTCCCTTTGTAAGGGAGGTGGCACATAAGTGCCGGAGGGTTTTACAATAAATACCCCCTCACCCTGACCCTCTCCCTTTGGGAGAGGGGAGAAAATCCATACGTCATTGCGGAAGCTTAGAAAAACCGATTGAAGCGAATGCTGAAATCGAGTTTTTCAAGCTATGCGGAATCGCATTCCCGTTGAATAATTTCTGCCCACAACCAGTAATGACACTAAAAAATAAACACGACGGTATGATTTTACTTTCACAGAAATACAAATTTCCCTGCTCTCACTCTTTCTATACGATTGTTCGGCAGAGTGAAAAACCGCAAAAAAAACAGGAAGTTATTTTTCATTCCCCCCTGTTAAGATTTACACTAGCCGAAATATAAATAGCATGTTTAGTATAACACATTATTCGTAAAAAGACAAATTTTAGTAAGAAATCTTAATAATTATCAACAATGAAACGATTAACCAAACAACAGAAAACATTTATTGACGAATATATAAAAACCGTAGACGGCGAAGCCGCAGCCCGTAACGCCGGATATAAATCCAGAAATTTAAAAGACATGGCAGATAGACTCCTCGCAGATGAATTGATTATCAAAGAAATGAAAATTCGTCTTAATGTCCATATAAAATCTCTGCGTGTGGAAAAAGGCTATGTTATCCAAAAACTTCTTAAAATAGCGGAATTTTCGCTGGAGGAAGAAGATATTACGGATAAAGAGGGAAATTTTACGGGGAAGCGCAAACTTCGTGATACCTCAGCCGCCCTGAAAGCACTCGAAAGCTTATGCAAATATTTAGGGTTTAATTCAAAGCTTGAAGAAGGTTACAAGCCTGCCAAAATTATTACTATCTCAAATCTCGATGACAGTAAGATCTAAACTTAATAAACAAATGAGCATGGTGCAGTTGTCCCTTTGCTTATTTATTTTCTCAACACGCTTCCGCCCTGCTCACGCTATCGTTTCGAAAACAAATAAGCAAAGGGGTCCATGCAGTCTATATTGCAAAGCTAGTTAAACAGAAAGGAAAATTATGAAAGAAAAAGAAGAAGATATTGAACAAATATTGTTAAATAATGCGTCTTTGGACGAGCTTATAAAAATGAAAATAGAAAAAGAATTCAAATCAGAACTTAACAATGCCCATAAAAAACACAAACAAAAAACCATAACAGATATTTCAAAAGTTCCGCAGAATTTAATTTTTTCAAAATATTCGGTATTCAGAGTATTCAACAGAAAAAATAAATCGGAAACATTTGTCAACGGAGTTCAGGCAGAGGCAATGCTCGGAATTCAAAATTCAATCAGAGAAAAAATGTTGAGAGGTGAACTCGGTTCATTCACGACAGATGATGCTTATGTAAAGTTTGAGAAGATAGATGTTGAAGTTTAGCCAGCTTATTGTAGACCGCAAAAATAATTATTACAAAAACACTGAATATATTCCTCAGATGATGTTTCTATACCTCAGGTATAAGAAATTTTTAGCGGATGATTTTGCACTTGACGGGCGGAATTTCTACGATTATTTCCTTGATTTAGTGGAAGAGGTTTCACCCTATTTCTGGGGAATATTTTCAGACGATGAGGCGGCGGGATTTGTCTATCTTGAAAATTTTACGGGAAGTTCTGAAAAACTTCATTGTGCTGAGGTTACGACCTGTTTTGATAAAAAGTTTTGGGGCGGTTTTACTTATTATGCCGCGATTGTATTTTTTAATTACTGTTTTGAAAACCTCGGGCTTAAAAAAGTTAAAGCGCTAATTTATCCGGAGAATTTCAGAGTGGTTGGGCTTTTAAACAGATGCGGATTTATAAAGGAAGCATTACTTAAGTCTGAGACAATGCGCGGCGGAAAACCTCAGGATATTGTTATTTACTCGCTGGACGCGCCATTGTAAGGCACTAAATGGAAACACGTTAAGATGATAAGACGATAAGTGCAATAAAGTGGATAGTGAGTGGTGAGGAGTGAAAGGTTCAATAAAAAATTAGTCACTTCACACTTCACGTGTTAAAAGGCTGGATTGCTTCGCTGTCACTCGCAATGACGTGTCTACTATTCCCCTCTCCCCTTGAGGCGGATTTACGGACGGACGATAGTCCGGTTATGTCGGTTGGGCATACTTGCCCAACTAAAATACTAAGGTGAGATGTTCGTCATTCTGAGGGCGAAGCCCGAAAGAATCCAGCTTTTGGAAACGTGAAGCGTGAGGTGTGAAGCGTGAATAAACTTATTATATTGAACCACTCACCCATCACTCTTCACCCTTCACTATAAAAAGGCTGGATTGCTTCGCTATCGCTCGCAATGACATGTCTACAATTCCCCTCTCCCCTTGAGGGAGAGGGTGGCACGTAGTGCCGGGTGAGGGGTTGTGTCTGTTGGGCATACCTGCCCAACAAACAATCTAAAGGCTGGATTGCTTCGCTGTCGCTCGCAATGACGTATCTACTATTCCCCTCTCCCATTGAGGGATACAAAGGGAACCGCTGAGCTGTGCGAAGCGTGTGACCCTGTATGCCTTGTGCTGAGGGTGTCCGCAGGGCGGGTGAGGGTAAAATGTGAAGCCTAGTTTTACGTCATTGCCGACTGTGACCCGCAATCGCATAATCGCTGTATTCTACAATTCTATGCTTCTGAAATGACGTTGGATTTTTTATTAATACTATTTATCTTTGTAAAAAATATGAAAGGTTAGAAAAAATGGAAATTACTAATGATGATTTAACACTCGGGATAAAGCCGGAGGATGAAATTCTTCTGGTAAATGAAATTTCCGAAAAATATGACAGGTTTGAAGATTACCGTATGCAGCAGCTTACTGACATAAAGCTGGTAAGAGATGCTATATATAATCCTGCAAGCCAGAATGTTAACGGCTGGGGAAGTAAGATTGAATTACCGGATATCTATGAACTTGCGCAAACCTTAAAATCCCACATAAGCGAAAATTTGTATTCCCATCCTGATGCAATGTTTGATGTTTCCGGAACAACTCCGCAGACTCAATCTTACGCCAACAAACAGAAGGCCATGCTTGTCAACACTTTTGAGCAGATGAATATTGAAAACGAACTGGAAAAAGTTATTGACAGCATTGTCGAAACGGGCGAATGCACTCTTTTTGTCGGCTGGGAAACAATTATAAAACAAACCCGCCGCGCCAAAACGATTGAAGAAGATATGAAAAACCCCGACGGCAAAACTTTTGTGCTGGAAGATAAAGTCGTATATGACAACGCCAAGGTTAAATTTATAAAAGCCGAAGATTTTGTCTTTGATAAATCAAACCGTGACAAATGGGACAGCTGCGCCAAAATCTATAGAACTTATGCAACTATAGATGAAATATTCTGTGATAAATCAAACAACCTTTTGAATAAAGAAAAACTGGAAAAACTGAAAGGAGTGGTGGCAAAGAAAAAGAACAGGAACGATGAAAAAGGGATAGATGAAAATAAACTTGAGATTTTGGAATTCTGGGGTGATATAGAACTTTCTGACGGCAAAATTTTACGAAATCGTATTGTAACTGTTGCGGGCAGACGGGAAATTATAAGGTTTGAAGCAAATCCTTTTGTTATAAACCCGTTTATTCATGCAAATATAATTGAAAGTCCTGCAACTGGCAGAGGAATTTCACCATTGAAAGTGGCTCTTGTACTGAATAATGTTTCATCAACAATTTTGAATAAACAAATTGATGCTCTTGCCTTGATGATTAATCCTCCGTATCTTGCACCGAAAGGCTGCTTTAAAGGTCAGCAGGATGTCAGACCCGGTAAAATTATTGAATACGATGCTGCACTAATGCCTGCCGCACCGACCCCGATAAGTTTTGATAAAGCTATGCAGGGCTGGGATTTCCTTAACTATTTCAAATCCACTACAGAAAGTGCAACCGGAATTTTCAAAAATATGGCGGGAAATTTACAGGACGTTCAACGAACCGCAACAGAATTGAATTACTCCGTAAGCGGTCAGGAAGCACGGCTTAATATGATGCTTGATGCAATTAACCGTAAAATTATAATTCCTATGGTGGAAAAAACAGCCGAGATTATTGCAAACTTTAAATTCGGTGATGAACTTATCAGAATTGAAGATCACGGCAAATATGTTTTTGACAGAATAAACGATGATGTCAGAAATTCAAACTATATCTACCGCTACGGCGATAGAAAGGCAAGCTTTGAGAGAAAAACAAGGCTTAAAGAACTTTTTGAAGTGGTGAAATCTTTTGCAGAAGTTCCGACTGTTGCAGAGCAGGTTGACTGGCTGGAATGCTTCAAATTTGCACTGGAACAATATGGAATTGAAAATGCCAACAATTTTCTGAAAGATATGTAGAAATAAATAAATCTGTCATTCGGAAGCGTAGAATTGTAAAATACAACTACTATGCGATTGCGGGTCGTAGCCAGCAATGACGTAAAACTCGCAGGCTTCATTTTTTACCCTCACCCGCCCTGCGGGCACCATCAGCACAAGGCATACAGGGTCGCAAGACTCGTTACCTCATCTGCTCCCTTTGTATCCAAAAGGGAGAGGGGTGGAAGCCAACCGTCATTCCGGAAGCTTAGAAAAACTGATTGAAGCAAATGCTGAAATCAAGTTTTTCAAGCTATGCGGAATCGCACTGCCGTCAAATTCTACTATTATTCAATCCAGGGTCAAACCCCTGGATAACGTTAAATTATAGCATTACCGCAAAACTTGGTATTTATGCTACTTTTTGGGCTCTGTTCAAAACCTGCTTTGTGGATTTGCAATAAAAGCAAAAATAGATTTTTTCTGTGCCGCATTTTCCTTTTTACTCCTCATTCTGCGGCACTTTCCCTTTAATAATTATAGCCGTATGGTTATTTAATTTTTGGAACAGTTTGTTGTATAATTTTCAAATGCGAAAATCCAATCTATAAGTCATTCTCCGGAATGGCTTTTTCATTATGAAACACGACGGACGTAATGCCGTGACTCAGGATTAGGAAAATATTAATAATATGGTGGAATATAAGTTACTGAAGGCTCAGCGGGAATTTTTGGAAATTCCGCATAATTATACTCTTGATGTAGCAGTATATCAAGGCGGATACGGTTCTGGGAAAACTTTTGCAGGCTCGCTTCTTGGTATATTGCTTGCTCTTAAATATCCTGGAGTGAAAGGCTTAGTCGGAGCACAAACTTACACTCTCGTCCGAGATACAACTCTCCAATCTTATTTTGAGCATTTAGAAAATATTGGTTTTATTGAAGGAATTGATTACGAATGGTCATCTTCTTTGCAGAAATTATCATTTCAAAACGGCTCGGAAATACTTTTTAGGCATTTTGATGAGCCAAATAAATTAAAATCCTTAAATCTTGGGTTTGTGGAAATTGAAGAAATGTCCGAGGTGCCGTATGAAACCTTTAAAGTTCTTCTGTCCCGTATGCGCCAGCGTGTCAAAAAATCGTGGAAAAATTTTACCTACAGAATTTTCGGGCATACAAATCCCGAAATGCAAAGAGGCTGGATATATAAGACTTTTACAGAAAATAATGCTCCGAATTACCGTCTTATTTCAGCCCCGACAACTCAGAATATTTATCTGCCTGATGGTTTTTGCGACGAACTAAAAAAAATCTACGATGAAGAATATTACAGGATTTTTGTACTTGCGCAAAACGGAGAAGTTAATAATAATCTGGTTGTCAAAGGGTTTACTGATGACAATGTAAAAGATATTGCATATCAGCCGGAAATGGATTTACATATATCCTGCGACTTTAACGTTGATCCAATGTGCTGGGTTTTCGCGCATAAGACTGAGGATAAAGTTTTTTACTTTGACGAAATCGCTATGGAAAACACGACAACTGCGGGTGCCTGTGATGAATTTTGCAGAAGATACTCTAATCATAAAGGAAAAATTATCGTAAACGGGGATGCCTCAGGCGATAACAGAAGCTGCACAAGTGAATATACAAATTATGTCATTATCAAGAAAAAACTTTTGCAATACGGCTATGACGCTGATATAAGAATAAAAGCTTATAATCCGCCCATAAAAAACAGAATTGCCGCGTTTAACGCCAAAATCCGAAACGCAGACGGTGATATCTGTCTTTATGTTGATAAAAAGTGTGAAAAGCTTCTGTATAATATTTATAATCTCCGATACAAAGAAGGCACCTCAAAAATAGATATACCGAGTTACCAGCAGATAAAACAGACAAAAGAACTGAAATTTCTCTCTCATCCGATAGATGCAGCGTCGTATCTTGTGGATTTTTATTGGCCTATTACGTTATGACAGATATTCATTTGTGGCTTGTGCCGCCTTATATACAAAGAAAGGATTTTTTATGGAACAATTTTTACAGTATTCACCAATATTAATAGTGGTTGTCGCATTTTTAATCCAGCAGCGAATAGTCGTTACCCCCGAACAGCTTGAAAAAAAACATAGAGAAATTATAGAAGATGTCGAAGAACGCTTTGTTTCAATCCATAGTTTCCACGACTTAAAAGAACATTTTGCAGAAATGAAGGATAAAATAGATAAAATTTATGACTGCGTAATTCAAAACAATATGTAAATATTTGTAACACAATATTATATAATTTTTAAAGTTTTCCTTATATAGAGCCGTAAACATGAATACCAGGAGTACATGTTACTAAGAAAAACGAAAGGAAAGCGGAAACTAAATGGGATTGGCAGCATCACAAGCTAGATTTTTAGCCATAACTTCCAGAAAGAACAGCTGTGAATTTCAATCAATGCAGCTGGCTCAGCAGAAGCTTTCTTTGTCGCGAGAACTGGAAGATGCAACAACAGAATATCAGCAGGCGTTAAACACAACAACCCTTGTATGGGATGCTGATGGTTCAGGCTCATACATTTATGATTTAAATTATGATTTATTGATGTACCCTTCTGAAGTAAACGATTATGTACCGTGGATGGTATCTCGTCGTGACGGGAAAGTCGCATTGAATCCGGATATGGCAAGAGCCGCTAAATTGGCAGGTATTCCGGACGGCGGTACAAATAACCCGACGAAAGAAATGTATGAGGCATTCTTAACGGCAATGGTTGCCTGCGGCGGTATGTCAGAAACATCTGCTCAATCCTGCCGTACTATCGGCTGGCAGGATAAAATAGGCGTCGGCGGTATTATGTTAGATAAAACCGAATCTTACGAAATGACTATCACTAATATGATTAACTTTATTGATGTCGCAGCAAGTAAGATTGATACAGGTACAGATTCGGAAAGAGAACTCGCTGAAAAGCTGACATTTACTATACCTCAATATGATTCAAACAAAGGCGAGTCAAAAGATAATATGCACTTCAAATCTGGGCTTGAAGCATCATCGGCGTATATATCAATCAACGGTGAAAGAGTTTCTAACGAAGATGGCGATATCACTTTTACCCTTGCAGATTTGTTAAATGAAAATGTTTCATTAGTATTTACAACAGAGAAAACTAAAAAAGGTTTCTTTAAACGAATTGCCTCGGCAGTAAAAAATATGTTAGGCATAAGTTCTACTGTATGTGCCGGCAAAACAGGTATTGAAGATTTATTAGGTTCAAGTTATCCGGAAGGAGCTACAGAACAGGATAAATTAGTTATAGATATGGCAGACAAGATTATACAAGGTTTCATGGCAATATTGGATGTCGGAGAAGAAGAAACCGATGTTGTGGCATTCAACTATGCTATCCAGGAAACCCTTGCATTACTTGGAGAAACAAGAGATTTAGGCAGCGCTAAAAAATCAGGTGATGCATTCAAGGATGCTGTTGAATCTTCAGATGAAACAAACGGATGGGCATATAGAGGAGCTTCTAAAAATAAAAACTTCGGTTCAAATGCATTAAGTTTATCATGTTTGGCGGAATCCTTCCTGACATTCTATGCTCAGGCTAAAGAAGGATACTCCGATCAATATTATATCAGACAGGACGGAAATAAATCTTCCTATGTAACTGATGACTACGGGTATTATTATAAGATTATAAACCCTGATGACAACGGTTTTACAACTCAACAAATATATGAATCTGAATTCTACAGTGCATTGTTTAACAACTTATGCCAGAACGGATGGTATGAAAATATTTACATTGAAGATAAAGAATACCTTGATAATGCATTGAAAACCGGTCAGTTATTCATAACAGGAATTAACCAGGACGGCTACTATTATCAGGATAAATACAATGCAGGTCCGTACATTATGGAAGCAACGGACGAAGATGCTATTACTCAGGCAGAACTTGCATTTACCCAGAAAAAAAATAAAATTAATTACAAAGAAGAACAGATTGATCTTGATATGAAAAATCTTGACCTTGAAATTTCTTCACTCACAACTGAATATGACACGGTTAAGCAGATGTTGACCAAGAACGTTGAAAAAACATTCACTATGTTCCAGAGCGGCTAATAAATTGTTTTAATAAATATAAATATGAAAAAAGCACTGTTAAGAATAAATTAACGGTGTTTTTTTTACCGTAAAGTTTTACAAAGTCTTTCCTGTTTTCAAAAATAAATTTCAAAGTTTCAGGGCGGACGTTGATGTTATTTATAATATTCGTAAAGGTTACGGAATCGTTATTATATTTTATATTGCCGCAAATATATGAGGAATTTCCTGCATTATCTCTGTGGCGTCTGTGAGCTGTAAGAGGTTCATAAATTATCGCTGAGCCGCCCATCAGGTGTGCAAAATTGAACATAAATTTATCCGGACATATTTTCCATTTAGCAGTATTTTTATAATTTAAAAGCAGTTCAATTGATGATTTTCTGAACATAGCAGAACTGTTCGGCGACCAGAACCATCCGCCGAAATGCGCCTTAAGGATTTTAAAATCCGGATGGTCAACGTCAAATTTAAAAAGTTCGTCAAGATTTTTTATATTAAAGTGTTTTTGTTTTTGAGGAGAGGCAACCGAATAGATAGTGTGGATAGAGTCATCTTCGTCGATTTCAGCAATCAAAGAGGAGGTAAAGGCAACGCTTGTTACCATGTGGACTTTTATATGAGCTTTTGCGTAATCGGGCAGAAGGATATCGTCTGAATCTATAAAGCTGACGAACTGTCCGTTTGCCGCTTTAAGTCCTGTCAGCATAGCTGCGAGCTGCCCCTTATTTTCTTCGTGTTTAATAAGCGTAATTCTTTTATCCTGATTGCAGGCTATAAATTTTTCGCAGATTTCTACAGATTTATCCTGAGAGCAGTCATCCACTATTATAATTTCAAAATTCTCATAAGTCTGATAAATAATGCTTTCAAGCGTTTTTTGTATAAATTTTTCGTAATTGAAAGATGTTACAACAAAACTGACGAGCGGGAGTTTAAGCATTTTCCCCCTTTTCGCCGTTGTCATCAGCAATACATCTTTCAAGTTTTTTATTGTAACTGATAGATGAAATTAAAGCAGCAACAATAAATGCAAGCCCGATAAGCCCTGTGATAACTTCCGGGACTTCTCTTACGGTAGATATAAGCATAATGAGAGCAAGAGCACCGATAGCCCAGTGTGCTCCGTGTTCAAGAAAGCGAAATTTTGCGAGTGTTTTCTTTTCAACGAGCATAATAGTGAGAGAACGTACGAACATTGCGCCGATTGAGAGACCAATAGTAATAATAATAATATCTTTACTAAGAGCGAATGCCCCCAGAACACCGTCAAGAGAGAAAGAAGCGTCTATTAATTCAAGATAGATAAAACTTATTAAGCCGGTACAGCCGGCACCTTGAACGGCGCATTTTGCGGCACGCATTTCTTCATGTTTTTCAAGGTAATGAGTAATCCCGTCTATCAAAAGATATGTCAAAACCCCGCAAATTCCCGCGATTAAAACGTGAAGTTTAACTTCTTCTCCGACAAAATTCTGGGTTACAAGTAGAAGCCCCAGAGAGATAATAACCTCAATTCCCTTTATATGGTCAAGATGCGAAAGCGGAGCTTCAATTTGTTTAATCCAGTGAACATCCTTTTCGTGGTTAAAGAAGTAATTCAGGAATAGCATAATGAGGAACATCCCGCCGAAAGTCACGATTGGAGCGTGAGTTTCGTGCAGGTAATGCGCGTAGAGTGCTGAATTTGAAGTCGCAATTTTTGCAACTTCAAGCATACTTAATTTGGCAAAAATAGATACAACGAGAATAGGGAAGAGAAATCTCATTCCGAAAACAGCGATTGCAATACCCCAGGTTAAGAATCTGTGGCGCCATTTATGGGACATTTTCTCAAGCTTCATAGCATTAACAACCGCGTTATCAAATGACAGGCTGACTTCTAATACTCCGAGAACCAGGGCTATAAAAATACAGGTTAAGCCTGACCCGTTGTGGACGTGCTCGCCCCAGAAGTATGCACCTGCTAAACCAGCGATAGTAATAATATATGACCCAAGAAAATATTCCAACATAAAGATCTCTCCATATTTGATTTACAGGTCTAATATTAGCCTAAAATCAGGTTTTTGGCAAGCGGGTTAAGCGGGGAATAAAGTGAAGTGTGAGGGGTGAGGGGTAGAAAAATAGTCGTCATGCCGGAAGCATAGAAAACTTGATTGGAACGAATGTCTAAATCTAGGTTTTCAATCTATACGGAATAGCATTATCTTTGAATGCCACAACTGTGCGAATGCGGGTCAAGCCCGCAATGACGTAAAAATAATCTGCCAATCGTCATAGGTAAGAATAGCCCAAACTTCCCTCTCCCCTTGAGGGAGAGGGGTAGGGGTGAGGGGTAAATGTATTTGAAAAGTTGAGCGGTGAATGGTTGAAAGAATAAAGAAGGACATATTATTATTGAACTCTTCACCACTCACTCTTCACGCTTCACGTTTCAAAAAGCTGGATTGCTTCGCTACCGCTCGCAATGACGTAAAAAAAAGGCGGGGGTGTACCCCGCAAGATCATAACAAAAAGATAATTTGTGTTAAGCGCTTATTCTCCAACGAGCCTTTCGCGCTTCAAGTAAAATTACTTACCGCCGTAAAGAACAGCAGCACCAGCGTCAGTTACCGGAAGTATTGTTTGATCGTACATAACAACAGGATAGATATCTGTAGGATTTGATACAACACATTCTCCCGCAGGACTATTACTGTCACAAGTTACTTCTCTGTTAGGATTTTTTTCACCATTAACATCAATTACGCCCCTGCACTCTACCGCAGCCACTCCGTTAGCACTTCCTTCAGAACATCCCATCAAGTTTTTAGGAAATGTAAAAGTAACACCGTCATTAAAATATAATGTGTAATTGCCATCAACACCAAAAACATCTTCTGTCTCAGTTTTCATAGTTTTATTAGAGGTCGTGCTTTTTAGTAACGCTTTATAGACGTTTCCTTCAGTTTTGACAACATTCATACGATGAGCAAACAAATTAAACAGAGAAGGTGGCTCATTATTTGACGCATCCTTGCCTGCAACAGTACTTGTAGTCTGAGACAAATCATAGTCATCAAGCGCAACGTTCAAAACTACAGCCTGAGACAACACTGATAAAGCTTTTTTGTAAGCTGTTTTGTACTGTGCACCGTTTGTTGAGTTCATCAATGTAGGCATTGTCATCGCAGCTACAACACCGATGATACCGAGGGTAATCAAAACTTCTGCCAATGTAAACGCATTTTTTCGAGGACCTTTAAACATGTCTACGTGCGTAGCACCTTCTGCCAAAGTAAAACCTAAACGTTTTGTCATAATTTTCACCTTTCTTTTTCTTAAACGAATCTTTTTATAAGCAGCTATGTACAAATAACTCTTAACTCCTTTGACTGTCAGCAATATTTTTAAAAGGAGCAGTTTATAAAGTATTTGTTGTACACTTATTTTAAACTATTACTAAGTGATTGTCAAGTAGTTTTAAGTGAAAAATACTTACTTTTTATAAAAATACGTGAACAGATTACTTATTTTTGCCGTTAATGTGTGTATATTATATAAAAATGGATAACAAAAAATTACTTGGCAAACGGATAAAAGAAATAAGAAAAAGTTTCGGATATACACAGGAAAAATTTTCAGAAATGGTCGGGATAGAAACTTCATCCCTCAGCGGCATTGAGTCGGGCAGATTTTTCCCTTCGCTCCATGTATTGGATAAAATGTCAAATGTATTAGATGTTCCGTTAGTGGAATTTTTTAATTTCTTTTCGGTCGATTTACCCAAAAATTTGGACGAAGAAATTGCTAATATTGTAAAAGTTCAAAGCAGTGCAAATAAGGAAATAATATATAAATTAATAAAAGCTGCTTTTGCAGTTAAGTAGTTGTGGAAGATATTTATAATAAATTAGAAGTAAAGCAAATTTAGGATTAAGTTGTTGCGGGCTACGACCTGCAATCGTACAGTCGCTACAAACGACGATAATGCGTCATTGCGAGCGGTAGCGAAGCAATCCAGCTTTTTTAAGTGAATAGTGAGTGGTGAGGAGTGAAGAGTTCAATAATAATAAGTCTCATCACAATTCACACATCACATCTCACATTTTTATTGTCCTTAACGTCCTATTGTCAAAAAATTATGCTTATGCTACTATCAAAGCGTTATAGTATTTACAGTAAATAAGGGGAAAGGGGTATACAATGGTTTGCACGTTAGAAAAAAATGCAACTAAAACAATACAAAAAGCACTCAAAGTTTTGGGTAAAAAGAATTTTGCATTAATCATGCACAGCGGAAGTTTTCCTGCAGCAGAAGGTGAAAATACAGGATTCGGCAGCGTTAATTCAAACGGCGGAAAAGAAGTTATTGATTATGCTTCCGGTATTTTTAACGCAATACAACTTGGTCCTGCCGGTAAAACTAAAGGCTGTGACTCTTCTCCTTATACGGGTACTATTTTTTCGGGTAATCCGTTGTTTATTGATTTGAAAGAACTTACTACAAAAAAATGGGGGAAAATTCTTTCGGAAGAAACTTATAACGAAATTGTAAACGGCAATCCTAATAAAGATATTAACAAAACAGCTTACTCTTATATTTATAAAAAACAGGGCGAAGCGCTTTTAGAAGCATGGAATAATTTCAAAGCCACCGCAACAAAAAAAGCATTGAAAGACTTTGAAGTTTATAAACGTGAAAATAACGAATGGCTTGATAAAGACAGTTTGTACGAGGCTCTTTCAATTGAACACGGAAACGATTACTGGCCTTTATGGAATTCCGAAACAGATAAAAACCTCTTTAACCCTAAATCCATAGAAGAAAAAATGGAATTTGCAAAACGTATTGAAGAGATTTCAAAAAAATACGCGGATGAAATTGATTTCTACAAGTTTGTACAATTCGTTCTTGCTAAGCAAACGGAAGAAACGCTTGAATACGCAAAAGATAAAGGTATAAAAATGATAGCAGACCGTCAGGTAGCTTTCTCTGATAGAGATACCTGGGCATATCAATCATTATTTTTAGAAGGCTGGATGCTCGGCTGTCCTCCGGATTATTTTTCAAAAGACGGTCAGGCATGGGGTTTCCCTGTAATGAACCCTGAAAAACTTTTCCACGATGACGGTTCTCTGGATGAAGGCGGCATTTTGATGAAAAATCTTTTCAAAAAGATGTTCAAGGAAAATCCGGGCGGTGTAAGGATTGACCACATTGTAGGCTTAATTGACCCGTGGGTTTACAAAGCAGGTAAAAAACCGAAAATCGAACAGGGCGCCGGAAGATTATATTCTTCACCTGAACATCCTGAATTGAAAAAATATGCAATTCCGACTATGGATGATTTGGATTTAACGCTTGAAGCCGATAAGGAAAAGAGAGTTAAAACCTTATCAAAAGCCCAGATTAAGAAATACGGCAGACTTATTGAAAAAATCGTTATTGCCGCAGCAAAAGAAGAAGGTCTGAATAAAGACGCCATCGTCTGTGAAGACTTGGGAACTTTGACAAACCCGGTAGCTGCAGTCATGAAGGAATACGGGCTTTTAGGAATGAAACTCACACAGTTTGTAGTTCCGGAAAAACCTGAACACCCTTACAGATGTAAAAATATTACGGAAAAATGCTGGGCAATGGTCGGAACACACGACAACGAACCAATCAAAATGTGGGCAGATTCTATGATTAATACTCACGAAGGCTACCTGCATGTAAAAAATCTCGTAGAAGATTTGGATTTCCCGGATTGGGACAATAAAGATGCCTTGATTGTTGAATTGACAAAGAATGCTGACTTTTTAGCCCAGACAAAACTTGTTGAAATCTTTGCATCAAAAGCAGAAAATATCCAGATTTTCTTCACTGATTACTTTAAAATCTATGACGTTTATAATAAACCGGGAACCTCCGGTGATGCAAACTGGAGCCTGAGACTTCCTGATAATTTCAAATCAATGGAGCCTATTAATCTTGCAAATATTCTAAAACTTGCTATAATTGCAAGAGGAAGCGAATTCGCTGAGAAAAATGCAAAATTAATAAAGGAACTCGATGAAGTTAAGTAAAAAAATTCTGACAGGAATAATTATAGCAGTTTCAGCCGTAAATATAGCATTTGCGGCTGAAATTTCAACGGAAGCAAAACTCCAGTACAACAAAGGGGTTGATATGTATCGTCTTGGCAGATATGACGAGGCGATTACTGCATTCCAGCAGGCGGTGGATATTGACCCTGACTATATTGACGCTTATTATAATTTAGGTTCAATCCTTGAATATATAAAACAGGAAGACGCCGCACTAGCAGTATTTAAACAGATAATCCTCAGAAAACCTACGGATTATGAAGCAGTATACAAAGCAGCAGCGTTAAGTGTAAAACTCGGACAACCCGAACAGGCAAAATCATATCTTTCACTAATTCCTGCAAACAGTATAGTACATTCGAAAGCCCAGCAGCTTGCATCTTCTATGAAAACGGATATGCAGACAATAAAACACGAGCAAAAAGAAATTGCAGCAGAGTCTGAAAAAATTTCTCAGAGCAACGGGGTATATGAAAATCTCGGAAGTCCGACAGGCATGGTGACTGACAAAAACGGAAACCTTTATGTTGCAGGTTTTTCTGATAACGCTATAGTAAAAATCTCGCCGAACGGGGACAGAAGATTATTTGTAAAAGATGCAAAACTGAACGGACCGATAGGATTAGAGCTTGATTCTTCCGGAAACATATATGTAGCTAATTACAATGCCAATAATGTGTTGAAAATATCTTCAACAGGGCTTGTTTCAGTATTAATCAGCGATATCCCGAAACCATACTGCCTGCACATAGACGGCGGATTGCTATTTATCTCGGCACAGGGTTCAAATTCCGTCATAAGATATAAACTGTGAATAAAGACGAGTTACTAAGATACCAGGGCACTGGTGGGGGGGGGACTAAGGGAAAAGACGTTAGGACGATAAGACGTTAAGTACAATAAAAATGTGAAAAGTGAAGTGTAATGCGTGATGAGACCGCTTATTATTGAACAACTCACTCCTCACCACTCACTATTCACTAAATTATCCCAGCCCGACAAAATTCTTAAGGAAGATTGCCAGAGAATTTTTAAACTTCAATGTCTTTCATCATATCGACAAGGGTGCTGATTGTTGTTTCCATACTTACAATATCAGTTGTTCTCTGCTGGAGGAAGGCATTAATCTTAGGCATCATTTCAATTGCAGTATCAAGACGGGGGTTAGTTCCGGGCTGATACATACCAACGTCGATTAAGTCTTTGTTTTCTCTATAAAGAGCCATTATTGCACGCATTTTCCCTGCGGCAGCTTTATGTTCGGGAGTCGCGATAGCTGACATCAGCCTTGAAATACTTCCAAGAACATCAATAGCAGGATAATGGTTCATCTCCGCAACTTTTCTTGATAAGAAAATGTGTCCGTCAACAATACCTCGGACAATATCTACGATAGGATCGGAAATGTCATCCCCTTCCATCAATACTGTATAAAGAGCAGTGATAGAGCCTTTCGGGCTGTTTCCGGCACGTTCGAGAACTTTTTGAAGCCATGAAAATATGGAAGGCGGATATCCTTTCATAGTAGGCGGTTCGCCGAGTGATAGTCCGACTTCACGCCCAGCCATGGCACAACGTGTAACTGTATCCGTCATTAAGAAAACTTTTTTTCCCTGATCTCTAAAGTATTCACAAACCGCAGTAGCGGTAAGAAGCGCTTTTTGACGTATCAAAGGCGGCTGATCACCTGTAGAACATACAAGAACGGATTTTGCCATACCTTTTTCGCCAAGAGCATCTTCTACGAATTCTTTAACCTCACGCCCACGTTCTCCTATTAGCGCAACAACGTTAACATCGGCATCTGAGTTTCTGGCAATCATACCGAGGAGTGTACTTTTACCGACTCCAGAACCTGCAAACAGCCCTAAACGCTGACCGCAGCCCATTGTCATACAACTGTCTATTGCACGGACACCTGTCGAGAACATTTCCGTAATAATAGGTCTTTCAAACGGTCCCGGAGGCGGACCTTCAATCGGGCGCCACTGTGCACCCGTTGTATCAAGAGGTTTTCCATCAATCGGGTCGCCCATAGGATTAATCAACCTTCCGAGAAGGAAGTCACCGACAGGTATGATAATTGGTTTGCCAGTTGAGGTTACAAGGCTGCCCTGTCCTATGCCTTCTCCATCGTAAAGAAGTAGTAACTGAGCGGCTTCCCCTTTAAATGCCTGAACTTCGGCAGGTTTTTGTTTCCCGTCGTAGGTTTCGATAAAGCAAAGGTCGCCGACTTTAAGCCCGGGAAGCTTAACTTCAACAGTCAGCCCCAGAAGCTTTGACACAGTACCTTTGAACTTAAAAAGCTGTGTTTGGTTAAGTTTATCTTTAACTTTATCACGCAGGGCGGATATATTTGATGTATCAATTTGAGTCATATTAAGAATTATAATGATAATTCCTCAATTAAGCAATCTTTTTACATAAAATATGTTATCGGAAGAAACAATCCCCCCATCCCCCCTTTACAAGGGGGGGGCAAGTCATATCCCCTCGCCCCTTGAGGGAGAGGGAGGAATTTCTTAGCGAGCTTTAGTGAGCATAGAAATTCGGGTGAGGGGTAATTTTATATTCTTTAGGTATGTTCATTTCTTTTCTTTTTTAGCCAGAAAAAAGAAAAGAAACGAAC
>CALUVR010000009.1 GCA_944324285.1 Candidatus Gastranaerophilales bacterium
AGCCTTTTGAAAAGTGATGGATGAAAAGTGAAGAGCGAGGGGTCAGTTTAGTTGAAAAGTTGAACGGGGGAATGGTTAAAAGGCTTCTTTTTTCCATCTCCCTTTGGGAGAGGGGAGGAGTGAGGGACTGTGACGTCATTGCGAGGCGTCAGCCGAAGCAATCCAGCCTTTTGAAAAGTGATGGATGAAAAGTGAAGAGCGAGGGGTCAGTTTAGTTGAAAAGTTGAACGGGGGAATGGTTAAAAGGCTTCTTTTTTCCATCTCCCTTTGGGAGAGGGGATGTGATTTCCCCTCCCCCTTTACAAAAAGGTGGCGGGTGGATTTTTGTCATTGCGAGGCGTCAGCCGAAGCAATCCAGCCTTTGTAAATTTTTGTTGGGCAGGTATGCCCAACCGACATTATTGCACTTATCGTCCTAACGTCTTAACGTCTTTTTCTAAAACTTCAACAACACCTTCAACACATCTTTTTCTTTATTCTTCTCAAAAGCTTCAATGGCGTCATCAATTGAATAAACTTTTGAAATCAGCGGAGAAAAATCAATTCTGTTATTTTCCAAAAGCCTCAACGCCGCCCCGAACTGTCCGCAACGGGAGCCTAATACCGTAATTTCATCAATTACAATCGGTGCAAGGTTAAGTTCTTTACCGGTTGCAACGGTGCTTTTCAGAACAAGAACCCCGCGCGGTCTTGTGAGCGCGAGAGAAGTTTCAAAACCTGATACGGAACCGGTAGCTTCCACAACAACATCATATTTCTTTTCTATCGGAAAATCCTGTAATAAAGAAGTTTTAACCCCTTGAGCTTTTGCGATATCAAGTTTATTCTGATGTTTACCGACCAGAGTGACGTCGAAATTCTGCGCATTAAGAGTTAAAGCTGTAATAAGCCCTAATTTACCGTCGCCGAGGACAACAACCTTTTCAAACGGTTTTATATGAAGCTGTTCGGTAATCTCGCAGGCTGCTGCAAGCGGTTCTACAAAAACAACCTGTTCATCTGTAACGTTTTCCGGAACTTCAAACAAAACCTCAAGCGGCATTGTGAAATATTCCGCAAAAACTCCGTCTTTATGCCAGATGCCAAGAGTGTGACGGTTAGGACAGTGGCGGTAAAGTTTTTCCGCACACCACGGACACTCAGAGTCTTTACATCCGTAGCTTATTTCAGATACAACACGTTTCCCGAGCAGAGATTGATCAGGGTCGTTAATTTCTTCAACAACACCGACAGCCTCATGCCCTAAAATTCCTTTATAACCCATATAACCTTTTGTTATTTCGTAATCCGTATTACAAATACCTGCAAGAGTAACTTTCACAAGAGCTTCACCCTTTTTCGGCACAGGTTTTTCATAATCAGTTACGAGTTTAAGTTTTTCATCAAATACAACAGCTTTCATAATATATCCCTCTCTTTCAAACCGATGTTGCGGGATAATCCGCAAACATCGCATACTCAATGAGATAATTCTATCATGAAAAAACTACCACGGATAGTCGTCCTTTATCTCCCAGTTATCATACTGAATCACAGCCCCGCAATAAAATCCGGCATAATCGCCTCCTGACTTACTGCATATTTCACGGTCACTTCCGTTTAATAACCTATCACGGGATAATCCGACTCCGGCAAAGTTAATTTTATTAGTGTTGGATATAAATTTAAAGACAAAAATATCTCTTCCCAGTCTATTAGGTTTCTTATCACCGTTCAAGTCAACATATACATAAAGAATTTGCATCTTGCCGCCGGAATTATCAATCATAAATCCTACAATAGTACCATCAGTAAGATATATTAAATAAGTGAACATATTATACCATATCCACTCATCACCGTTTAACTTGTAACGTTTCACATTCTTCTGGCGTTTGCAAGTAATCCCGCAATCATATTGTACATTCAAATATGGGGTAAAATATTTATGCGCCACTGAAGTAACTATGGCTACATAGTCATCTGTGGTACCTAAATTCATCAAATTCCACTCTGTCATATCACCGTTATCGTATTGAGAGGATACAAGTGCCTGACTAATTACAGAATATGCTTTCTTTAGCTGTGAAACAGTATGTTTTTTCTGATAATTCTGAATCAAAGCAGGAAGTGTCATTGCTGCAACTATTCCGATTATGCCAAGCGTTATGAGGACTTCCGCCAGAGTAAATGCTGACTTTTTCTTATTGAGTAAACCCTCCGGCGCTTTCGCGCCACCTCCCTTAATAGGGAGGCATAGCCTAAGCCCTCTTTTGCCATTTTGACACATTAATTGCTGCGGTTCACGTAAACCGTCACTGTTCAGAATCTCTTTATCTTTATTCTCTAAACCACCTAAAATCTCAAGCGGAGAGCTTAAAAGAGTTTGCCCTCCCCGAAATCGGCTCTATTATTAGCTTTTAACATATCAACTCTCCTTTTAAATTCCAACGTATCTACATTTATCCTACACTATTAACTATTGATTATCAACCTTGCTTTATTTTATCCAATTCTTCTTTCAAATCCTGAACCTCGTATTTGAGGCGATTTAGTTCGCATTTAACCGGATCAGGAATTCTGTTATGCATAAGAACACCGTTTTGGTCTTTAATTTTTCTTCTTACAACCCTCCCCGGAATTCCGACAACCGTAGAATACTCGGGAACATCTTCCACAACAACGGAACCTGCCCCGACTCTCACGTAATCACCGAGTGTAATATTTCCGAGAACTTTTGCTCCCGCACCGACGATTACACCATGCCCGAGGGTCGGGTGGCGTTTGCCGTGCTCTTTACCTGTTCCGCCGAGAGTTACCTGCTGGTAAATAAGCACATCGTCGCCGATTACTGTGGTTGCTCCAATTACAACACCTTCACCATGGTCTATGAAAAATCTTCTGCCTATCTTTGCCGCGGGATGGATTTCTATACCGGTTATAATCCTTGTTATATAAGAAATTACACGCGGAATTAAAGGAATATGCCATTTATACAGCCTGTGGGCAAATCTATAGGCAATCAGGGCATGAAGTCCGGGATAACAGAGAATTACCTCCAGCAGATTTTCCGCTGCAGGGTCTTTGTCGTAGATTACCTGAATATCTTCTTTTACTTTTGTTATTCCGCGTTTGAGAATTTTGAACATTTGTAAGCCTTTCTTTTTCGCCCCCTCACCCCTACCCCTCTCCCGCAGGGCGAGGGGATATAATTTATGTCTTGCCGCCTCCTCACTGCTGTCCTCTCACGTAGGTCAAGGGTGAACAATTTTATTGGACTTTTCCTTCTGACATTTTATGAATTTCTTGCCGTCACCTCACCGTTACATTCTCCCGCAAGGCGAGGGGATATATATTTATTACTTGCCGCCCCCCTCACCGCTGTCCTCTCACGTAGGGTAAGAGTGAACCATTTTATTGAGCTTATCATTCTGACATTTTACTGACGTCTTGCCGCCCCCTCACCCCTACCCCTCTCCCGCAGGGCGAGGGAGGATAAGTCTTAAAACTTCAACTTAACAAATTTTCTTTTCCCTGCCTGTAATACTACATCCTCGGTGAGGTTAAGGGTATAACCCATATCGGCAATCTTTTCACCGTTGAGTTTTACTCCGCCGCCTTGAATAAGACGTTTGGCTTCGCCTTTACTCTGAACAAATTTAAGTTCAACAAGCACATCAAGAATACCTTTGCCGTTCATGCCGGAAACTTCTTCTATATCATCAGGAATACCTTTATTAGATACGATATTTATAAACGCATCCTGACCTCTTTTTGCGCCTTCTTCGCCATGGTATTCAGCAGTGATAGTGTAGGCTAATTTCATCTTTATGTCACGAGGGTTTACAGAACCTTCTGCCAACTGTTTATCAATCGTTTCAAGTTCTTCTTTTGTAGCATCTGTCAGGAGGCTAAAGTATCTTGAAATCATATTATCAGGAATACTCATCAACTTGCCGAACATATCAAATTCGGAATCGGTCAAAGAGATACAATGTTCAGGATAAGTTTTTGACATCTTAACTACACCGTCTGTACCTTCCAAAAGTGGAAGAAGCATTACAAGCTGCGGATATTTTTTACCGTACGCTGCCTGAATATCTCTCCCCAAAAGCGTATTAAATCTCTGATCCGTTCCGCCGAGTTCTATATCGGAGTCAATTTCAACAGAATCATACGCCTGCATTAAAGGATAGAAAAATTCATGGATTGCAATAGGCTTGCCTTCCGCATATCTTTTTGCGAAATCGTCACGTGTCATCATCTGCGCAACAGTAACCTGCGATGCGAGTTTTAGCAAATCAATAAAACTCATTTTATGCAGCCAATCAGCATTATTTGTAACTTCCGCTTTTGAAACATCAAGAACCTTAGACATTTGTTCAAAATAAGACTTTGCATTTTCTGCCACCTGCTCTTTTGTTAAAGCCGGTCTTGTTTCGGATTTACCGGAAGGGTCACCGACCATTGCAGTCGCTCCGCCTACGATTAAAACTATTTTATGCCCCAGATTTTGAAATTCTCTGAGTTTTCTCATTACAACGGTATGCCCGAGGTGCAAATCCGGTCTTGTCGGATCCATTCCGAGTTTCACTCTCAACGGAGTATTTGTATCGTGTGAATGCTGCAATTTTATAGCAAGCTCTTCAATTCCGCCCGGTAATACTTCCGCATTTCGTGTCAAATGCTTTGCCTGTTCTAAAAATTCCTGTCTTATTTCAACCATTTTTTCTCTCCTTTTAGTATATTCAATTGTATCAAAAACAAAATTTCTTTACAAAGTAGCAAAAACATTTTTATTTATGGTTTAATACCAGGAAATACAAAGGAGTGTTTATGGATATACATTTTACAGGGATAAGAAATGCAAGTTATATTGTTCTAAAGGGACAGCGCCATTCTTTTCCCGTAAAGGACAGAATCCTGAATGTTCAATTGACGGATGACGAATTCGGTAAAGATTTAAGCGAATTTAAAAAAGCTATAAGAGATACCGGAAATAAATTTCTTAACCCGTTCCGCGACGATTTTGTGAATATTGACCACTACTCAATGAATAGAAACGAACTGCCTATGCTCTACCTGAACGGAGAAGCTATTCCTGAAACTGATGAGCATTTACCCATATTCTCTTTTATCGGTAAATTGACTAAAAAAATTGCAACCATGCCTGAAGAAAATTTTATAAACGATTTAGGATATTTAAAACATTATGCAGACAAAGCACTGCTCCTCGACCAGAAACTGTCTGAAACTATAGGAAAAGAAATTCCTGATTGTCTGGAACGGGTTCATCAGCCTGAAAAAATCAAAAAAGGCGCAAATCAAATTAACAAACAACTTAATAATATGATGGTTGAATATTTTGCATAAAATAAAAAAGGGCTTTTTTAAAAAGCCCTTTTTTATTTTTATAATGAGTTATACTGCGCCCTTAGTTCATTAATCTGCGCCTGGAATTTATCCAGGAACGGAACCCCGTCCGTATCATTCCCGCCTTCTCTCAGTGCACGGATACACTTCAAATCAAGTGCATCAAGCTGTTCTTGAAGTTCCTGCTGCTTCGCAGCTTTTTCTTCCGCAGCTTTTCGGGCATGATATTCCTCAGTATTTGAAATATCAACCAAAACTCCATTTTCAATCTTGTATTTATCCTGATTCATACGGTATTCAAACCTTGTAACTCCAGGAAGTTCTTTCGCCTCTTCAGGGTAATTCATAGCTCTTGAAATCGTATCCGCATATTCATACATTTGCTCATTTTTTATCACGTAAAACATTACAAATCTCCTTCCATAGGTATAAATTCAATATAATTGTTATTGTATGATCCGTAAAAATAATAAGTATCACCGCGTTTCAACGGGAACATTGTAGCCTGTCTGACTGCTGTATTAGTATTCGACCACCCGACATAATACCAGTAATCATTTATAATTACACATTGATGCTGATTTGCCTTTGAAATTGATGATACCAGTAAATACCCTGATTGTTTAGCAGTATAAGTTCCTGAAGAACTTTGAGTTACCGGAGATGCATAATTAGGCGCCCTCCAGTTAAGAATTGACATTCTGTCATTTGATGTCAATAATCGTACAGGCTTTGCAGTTTCGACAAGAGTAACCGTATCTGAGGTATTTTTGTAAGTCGCAACAACAACAGCCTGCATAACATCCCAGGTCTGGGTATCTGTTTTATAAAGGTAAACTTTATTTTCAGACATTTTATACCACACACCCTGCTTTGTTTTCGGTTCCGCTTCACAAACGTAATATGCCGTCGCGTAAAAACAGCCGCCAGTCGTCACGTATATACAGTTTAACTCTGAATTTGATACTGTTGTAACGGGTGTATCTTCTTCAACTTCGTATATAATATTTTTGACGGTTCCGTCACTGTTAAATCCGTCAGGAAGCATCAGCTTCAACCCCGATTTTACTGTAATAATATTTTCTGAAACAGTGACAACTCCATTCGGGCATTCAAGCACACAATTCGTCAGGAGATTTGTATTTGAAAGATTTTTATCTGCCTTTTTGTTTTCTGATTCAGAAGCAGATTCTTCTATTTGTTCAACTGTTTCTGCAATTTTTGAGGTCGTATATTCGCGGTTTTCTTCAATCTTTTCCGCAAGCGCAATAAAATTCGCATTTACCTCCTGTGCTTTTGCTTTAGCACCCGGGGTAAAAGAATAGGGTATTAGAGAATTATTTGACATATATTTCCTTCCCATATTCAGGAACAGAAATAAATAAGGCGTATATTTATATTATAACGTATGATTTAGAAATCCGTCAAGAAACATTTTTTTCATAAGAACCCAGAAATTTCATAAATGTAGTTTTTTCTTTTACAAGACTCAATGCGTTCAAGACTTTTTTAGACTGTATATGTCCGTCAAAGTTGATTATAAATATATAATCACCGAATTCCTGCTTAGAAGGTCGCGACGAAATATACGAAAGATTTATATTATTTTCGTAGAAGATATTCAAAATTTCCATTAATGCGCCAGGTCTGTTATCTGTGGCAAATGCAATAGAAGTTCTATCTCTGCCGGTTTTTTCGGTTTCAAAATCTCCAATTAGAATAAAACGGGTCTGGTTTGATTTGTCATCATTAATGTTATATTTTAGAACATTCAGGTTATAAACTTCTGCAGTTTTTTCGCTGCCGATTGCCGCGTAAGTCAAATTGTAATTTGAAAGACTTCTTGCAGCTTCTGCTGTCGATGTGGCTTCTATAATATTGATATTCCTCGGCAATTCGCCATGGATAAAATTCTGGCACTGGGCAAGCGCCTGCGGATGAGAGATTATGCCGCCTGTTATACTATAAAACTCAGTAGTTCTTGCTAATAAACAGTGATGTATCGGCATTATTATCTGGGAAAGAATTTTTATATTCTGATTTTTTGAATGCATAAGGTTATCGAGAGTTTCCCTGACCGTGCCTTCAATTGAATTTTCAACAGGAAGCACTCCGAGAGTATCAGGGTGTTCCTCCACGTATTCTATAACCTGCCGGATTGTCTGTAATGGCGTCGGATAAGCTATGATATTATATTTTGCACAGAATAAATCCTTTGCCATCTCTGAAAAAGAGGCATTCGGACCTAAATATGCAATATCTTTAACTGTGTCAAAATTCATACTTATCCTTTCTTAAAATAAAATCGAAAATATAAAATCAAGCAGCCCGTAACGTCTGCGCCCGAAACCGCGCCCCGGAGAACATCCGAACAAGACATTTCCTATCATTTCATTTCTGCGGTTGTTTATAAATTCCTCCTGTTGAAACTCTTTATAAAAAGTTCTGATGGTATTTTCATCCACCATACCGTTTTGAATTTTTAAATCGTTAACAGTTGTTTTTCTGACACCCTGACGTATTAAATCAAGTTCGCCGTGGTCAAGGAATATACCGCCGCAGGTATAGCAGGTATCTATTTGGACTTTCAAACCTTTTATTCTTGTTTTAACCATGGATTTGCCGCACGCAGGACAAATTCTCGTTTCATTCACATCAACAGGGCAAAAACTTCTGCCCTCTAAAACTTTTTTAATCTCCGAAATATCATCAGAAGCTTTATTAAACATTTGCAATTCCTGATTATCAAAAAACATTCCGCCGCAGCCGTCAGCACAAATGTCAATATTTATTCCGGCAGACGGGATAAATATCTTTTTCATAACCGCCCCGCAGGCAGGGCATTTAATTGTCTGGTATGTATCCGCCATAAATAATTATTGTCCTTTAATTCTCGAAAACTCACCGTGATCTAAAAATTTTCCGCCGCAAGTATAGCATTCATCAATCTGAATATTCTGTTCTCTATTAGCATAATTTTTAACCATCTTAGCACCGCAGGCAGGACAATACCTGTCTTGAGTTTCATCCACGGCTTCGTACTCATTATCTTCCGTTGCCTGTACAATCTCATCAAAATCCGCCACATTATCACTAAAAATTTTAAATTCACGATTGTCAAAAAATATACCACCGCACCCTTGAGTACAGATATCAATATTTATACCCTTTGACGGAATAAAAACTTTCTGCATATCATTTCCGCAGGCAGGACATATCAGTGTATCGTGTGAATCAGCCATAATTAATCCTCCGGTTGTTAATACAACTATCTTAACATATCTTAACAGATGTGTCAATAAAAACAACCCGTCTGACTCAGGCGTAGATTAATCACATAAACTCAGTCAACAAATCGGTATTTTATTAACGCAATAAGAGCATAAATTCCGTCCTTCCAGGTAATTTTCTTTCCTTCGGAAAATTCTCTGCCGTAATAGGACACCGGAAGTTCATACAACCGTGCACCGCGCTTTAAAACTTTCGCTGTAATCTCCGGTTCAAAATCAAACCTGTCTGATTTTATTTTTATTCCTTTTATAAAATCAGACTTAAAAGCTTTATAGCACGTTTCCATATCAGTTAAGGTCGAACCGTAGAGAATATTTGTAACGAGCGAAAGAAATTTATTCCCGAGCAAATGTGTAAACATAAAAGACCTTGAGGGTTTTCCGCCGGAAAGTCTGGAGCCGTAGCAGACATCAGCGTGCCCGTCTAATATAAGTTTAATCAAAGGGCTGTAATCCGCAGGCTCGTATTCTAAATCCGCGTCCTGAATTACAATAATATCTCCGGTTGCATTTTCAAATCCCGTACGAAGCGCTGCACCTTTCCCCTGGTTGTAATCATGATAGAAAACTTTGTATGGCAAGTCGTTATACAATTCTCGAGTTCCGTCAGTTGAGTAATCATCTACAAGAATAATTTCTTTTTCTAACCCGCAAAAATCCGCAGCCTTAACTTTTTCCAAAATCTGCAAAAGTGTTGCAGCTTCATTGTATACCGGGATTAAAATCGTAACTTTTTTCATACATTCTCTCTATTGATTTGTAATCTATAATAAAATATTGTATAATAAAAACAGAAGATTGTAAAAGGATAGTAAAATGGAAAAGGTGATTGATACTGGTCGTGAACTCATTAAGCAGAGCTTATATTCGCTAGAAAATAAAGATTATGCCGCAGCAAAACAGCAAATTCTTGAAGCACAGGAAATTTTTAAAAATGAAAAATCTAATAAATATATGTCTGTCTGCCTGAGTATTATCGGTATGATTGATTACCTTGAAGATAAAACCCGCCTTCATTCAGCGCTGTCGCTTTTACAAGACAGCAGCTATATGGCGGAAATCGACGGAAGCGCAACTGCAAAACTTTTCTATGAGATTTCCATGGGAAACATAAATTACTGTGAAAATAACACTGATGTGGCACTTTTACATTTTCAAAACGCAAAAAATTACGGGATAAAAGAGGATGAATTTTCGCTCCTCGGTTTCATCCTAACCAGAATTAAACAGATAAGAAGTGGCTTGGAATTTACACTCCCGATACAGAGCGATCCTCTTGTATCACTTGTTAAAATAGGACGCTCAATCAATGCCCTCACAGATATTACGGAACTTTTAAAAGTTATTGCGGAAGAAACAAAAGTTGCGATGCAGGCAGACCGCTGTACGGTATTTTTGCTTGATAAAGAGAAAAACGAACTGTGGTCAAAAGTGGCACTAGGGATGGACAGCCAGGAAATCCGCTTCCCTGTTGATAAAGGTCTTGCGGGCTACGTTGTGAGAACAGGAGAATCCCTAAACATCGAAGATGCATATAATGACGAACGCTTTAACCCAGAGGTTGATAAAGCAACAGGCTACAAAACAAAAACAATTCTTTGTATGCCTATCAAAAACAATAATCAGGAAATTATCGGCGCATTTCAGGTTTTGAATAAACTTCACGGCGTATTCACGAGAAACGACGAAGATTTACTGGTTGCAATCGGCGGCAGCGCAAGTATAGCCTTGGAAAACGCACAGCTTTTTGAACAGCAGAAAGAACTCTACAAAGAACAAAAATTACTGTTTGAAAGCTTTATCAATACTCTCGCCGCCTCAATAGATGCCCGCGATAAGATTACGGCAGGTCATTCAAACCGCGTAAAACTCTATTCAATGCTTATCGTAGATGCCCTCGGACTCGACGAAAAAAACAAAGAAATTATTGAAAAAGCCGCAACTCTTCACGACATCGGAAAAATCGGCATAAGAGATTCCGTACTCCAAAAAGAAGGGAAACTCACCCCTGAAGAATATCAACATATTCAGGAACACGTTCAAATTACCCACAATATATTAGACAAAATCTGTATGACAGAGGACTTTAAACAAATATCTGAAATTGCTTGCTCCCACCACGAAAAATACGACGGAAGCGGGTATTACAGACACCTTAAAGGAGAAGATATCCCTTACGGCGGAAGAATACTTGCCGTATCGGATGTATTCGATGCGATAACCTCACGCCGCCACTATCGTGATAAAATGCCTATCGTAAATGTTATAAATATCCTTCTTAAAGATTCCGGCACCCACTTTGATAAAAGCATAGTCGATGTATTTTTACAAATTCCGGCAGACAAAATTGTACGGGTGTTCTTAACCGAAAACCATCACGAACTAAAACCGGAAGATGCCCAAACATTAAGTAATTATAACCTTATGGATATTTTTAACTTTTCAAATGATGAAAATGCTTCACAAGAACAAAAAAATATTGTAGAATTATTTAATTATTACTATGCAGGGAAAACTAACAACGGAGAGTGCTGATTTAAAATGACTAAAAGATTATTTTTAATAACATTACTCATATTATCCGCGAATTCGGCATTTGCCGTTAATTTTGACGATCTTAAACCGGCAAATCCGCTTGAAACTCCCGTTCAAAAAACAGAAGAAATCATTCAGATTAACCGTCCGCAAAAAGCGTCACTTACAAAAAATGACGTTCATAACCACTACGCAATAGCTCTCGAAAGATTTATCCAGTGTAACGTCCGCTCATCCTATGCGGATTTCAGAATTCTAATAGAATCAATTGTACCGAATGATTATGCATATATGCTCATAGCAAATAAAATGGCTGATTTGGGATTTTTCTCTCTTTCCGATATCGCTCTTTCAAAGGTGGATGATGAAGATATCTCATACGTGTTGAATGACGATATCAAAAGATTTTACTACCCTTCATTCAAATTAAATCCTAAAGACGAAATTTATCTTGCTGAGATGTATTCAAATATAATGTACAATGCGCAAAGCCTTGAAGCAGCAAGCGAACTTATGAAAAATACAGTGCTGCTTAAAAATTCGGATTATGCCAATTATCTAGTAGCGCTGGGTCTTTTAAAAGCCAACAATATTGATAATGCTCAAAAATATATTGATATTGCAATAGATAAAAATCCGCAAAACTTAAACTATAAAAAATTAAAAGCGGAAATCGCGCTTCAAGATAACAAAAATAAAGCCGCAGTAAAAACTGTGGAAGAAATGAAACAGGCGCCTGTAATGAACGAAATTTATGTCAATAAAATTTATTCACTTGAACAATATGTTCTTTATAAGGCGGCTAAACAGGATTACGAAAAGAAATACCACCTCGGGTACTACTATTATTATGAGGGCGAACTCAATAAAGCAATGCGAACCCTCCAGACAGCAGCAACAGGCAAAAAGAAACATAATGCAGATGTTTATGCCCTTATGGCAAGAGTGTATTTTGATATGAAAGAATATGAAAAAGCCGAAAGTTTTGCTGAAAAAACACTCAGCCTAAAAAGCAATAATGTAATGGCACTCCTTGTAAGCGGCGATTTGTGTTCTAAAGACAAAAATTTTGAAAAAGCATACAAATATTATGATAAAGCCTATTCTAAAGATAAAAAAGCAATAGCACCGGCAATACGCCTCGCAGAAACCGCAAGAAAATTAGATAAACTTGATGTGACAAAAGAGATTTATTCAAAAATTCTGAAAACCCGCTCAGACGTTCCGCAAGCCTACTTTAACGTCGCGATGTCTGATGCGACAAGAAAACTTGAATACCTGAAAAAAACTGTTGCACTGGATTCCAATTTCACGGAAGGCTGGCTTGAATTAGGCAAAATGATGATAGATTTACAAAATTATACGGCGGCAAAAAAATACCTTGCAATAGCTAAATATATTGACGAAAATAATTTTAGATATTATTATTATCAAGGATTGGTCTGCAAAGCCCAGGGGCTTGTACAGGATGCCGTTTATAATTTCAAAAAAAGCCTCGCGCTTAATCCTGATTTTCAACCGGCAAAAGAGGAATTGAGTATATGAAGCAGAATATTTTAATAGTTGAGGATCATGAATTAACACGCTTCGGTTTAAAAACGACTTTTGAAGGGGTGGATTATGTAGAAAATCTTTTTGAAGCCGATTCCGCCGAAAAAGCACTTGAAATATTTAATGCCAACAGAATTGATATCGTTATAATGGATTTGGGGCTGCCTTTGATGAACGGAATAGACGCAACCAAAAGAATACGGTCATCCAATAAAGACGTCAAAATAATCATCCTCACCTCCCATAATGACGAAAAAGAAGTGCTGAACAGCTTAAAAGCCGGTGCAAATGCCTACTGCTCCAAAGAAATCACCCCTCAAAGACTAATACAGGTGGTGCAATCGGTAGCAGACGGCGCCGCCTGGTTTGATCCGAGTATCGCCCATATTGTACTGAAAGCCACTGCGAATTCTCCTGTTATAGATTCCGAAAATAACAGTAAATCCTATGATTTGACAGCAAGAGAAACTCAGATACTGAAACTTATGACCGAAGGTTACAGTAATATGGAAATCGCGCAGATTCTTGTAATAAGCATTAATACCACAAAAGCCCACGTTGCAAATATCCTACAAAAGCTGGAAGTAGATGACCGTCTGCAGGCGGCATTAAAAGCTCTGAAGTACAAAATTGTTTAACCAAAAAGGAAAACAGAATGTCTGAATTAGCGAGAATATTGTTAGTTGACGACAATCCTAAATACCTGAAAGATGCCCTGCCGTTTTACGGATATCAGGTAGAGGCTGCTTTAGACGGGGTTCAGGCGCTAAAACTGCTTTCGAAAAACTCTTATGATTTAATTCTGCTTGACATAATGATGCCGAATATGAACGGCTGGGAAACATTAAAAGCCATCAGGAACAACAAAGGCACAGAGTATATTCCGATAATTATCCTGACAGCAGTAAATGAAGAACAAAAAATCATCTCCGGATTAAAACGAGGAGCCGATGATTATATTGTAAAACCATTTATTCTGCCTAATCTTCTTGCCAGAATAGAAGCAGTCCTCAGACGCTCAAGCTGGCAAAAACCTGTTGCAAAAAAATCAGACTTACCTTATAATACCGACAAAAGCCTTTTATTAACCTCACGAGAAAAAGATGTTCTTTCTCTTGCAGCAAAAGGCGCAAGCAACAAAGATATAGCCGAAAAACTTGTCGTGAGAGAAGTAACAGTCAAAAGCCACCTGAATAATATCTTTAAAAAATTAAAAGTAACAAACAGAACTCAAGCCGTTCTTGTTGCTATGCAAACAGATTTGATAAATTAAAATTATAAAAGGAGAATAGAATGATAGATTATACAAAAGAAGAACTGGTAGAAATTCTTCGCAGACACCCCGAAAAATTTAATGAGTGGAAAAAAGATCAGGAAGAAGTAGATCTTTCAGAAGTTGACTTTTCCGGAATAAACCTTTCGGAAATAGATTTTTCCGATGTTGATTTGAATTCAAGTTCTTTTGCGGATTGCGTCCTTTCTTTTATAAATTTTACAAATGCTGACTTAACCTCTGTTGATTTTACAAGAGCAAAAGTTATCGAGAGTGACTTTTCTGAAAGCTTATTGACAGGTGCGGACTGCAGCTACGCGGAAATGACATACTGTAATTTTACTGACGCGGATCTTGCCGGATGCATATTTTCGGAAAGTGATTTGAGCAATTCAGATTTTACAAATTCATATAATCTTCATGCCTGCCGCTTTGACAGCGACACAATCTGGCCGGATCAGGAACTTTTACCGGAAGACTTTGATGCCAGTTATAAAGATGATTTATCATCCCTAAAAGATGAAGATGATTACGTAAATAACGACTACTAAAAAATATATTGGTCATTCCGGAAGTGTAGAAAAACTGATTGAAGCGCAGGCTGAAATCTTGTTTTTCAAGCTATGCAGAATCGCATTACCGGGGGAATTATGTACTAATTAAATTAGGGGGAAATAATTATCTTTTCTTCTGACCTCTTGCCATATTAACCCGTTTAGTATGTTCAATTTTATCCATTTTAGATTGTCTGCTGCGTTTTTCCTGATAAGAAACAAGTCTTCTTTCTTTTTTATTCTTTTTAGTAGATTCATCAGCATTTTGGAAAGGTTTATCTGCAGCTTTTTGTAAAGCTGCTGCACCAACAGTTGTAGCAGCGATTACCGCGCCAGTAACAGCAACTGAAGTGCCAGCCTGAGCTGCAACCTGACCGACTGCGCCTAATGCGGTTACCGCAGCACCGCCAGCAGCAACAAAGGAAAGACCGGCAGCACCAAAGTTAATTAATGCGGCTTTTAAATTTCCGTTCGCAGCATAAATAGCACCATTTGTTGTATAGCAAGCAGCAGTACCGTAAGCTCCAACGTGGAACATAAATTCACCTATAGCATGGGTCCAAGGAATAAGCATCAGTGCAATACCTGTGAGCGTAATTCCTGTGAATACTTTAGCCGCTTTATTTACTGTTTTCTGGAATTTGCTGTTTTCATTCTGGGTTTCATCAGCTTTTTTAGATTTAGCATTGTACATTTTATGTTTTTGTTCTGACATCTTTTGAAGCTGTTTTACCCTCTTGGTACTATTCTTATTCATTACAGTAATAGACTTGTTATTTATTGTAATCTTATTAGAAGCTGCTGTTGACTGTGTAGAAATAGCCTGCAAACGTTCTACTTTAGCAGCAACATCACCTGATGCATTATTTTGTGTAGATGTCATAGTCACAGCAGGAGATTGGTTACGTTCATTATTATTATTAAGCGCTACCGGCTGGACTGCAGCGGAATCATCCTCTGACTGTTCTGCAGATGCGGATTCAAGCTCTGAATTCAAGACTTCTGCCTCATTATTCATTGTTTCTATAGACTGATTTAATTCTTTATTTTCCGCATTTAATTTTTTAATAGTTTGTGCGGTTTTCTTCAATTCATTTGTTTCTTTTTTGCTGTCTTTATCAGCTTTCTTTTTGTCTTTTGCAGCCTCTTGCCCTTCTTTTTTGGCGTCATTACCCTCGCTCTTGATGTTTTTACCTTTATTTTCAATATTTTTGCCGTCACTTTCATCCAAATCTTCATCATCTTTCTTTTCAGATGACGTTTTATTATTGGAAGATGAACCATCAGCAGAATTCTTGCCATCAGCGGATTTTTTATCTTCTTTCTCAGGCTTTTTAAAGTCGTCCTGAATTGATGCAACTTTCTGATTAGTTTCTGAAATTTGGGTATTGAGTTCGTTGGAATAACTCATGGCAAAGCCCGCAAGCGGCAGTGACTTGCTTAATCTTTCGGCAGATGCTGCAGAATTATTAATAAGGAGTTCACCATTATCAATAGCGTCACGACCGATTGATTCTCCGGCTTTACCGTAGAGAAGGTCGTATTGTTTTTCCTTACTCATTACATTAAACCAGAAATTCTCACTGAGGAAAGATCTATCGCCAAGAACTGACTGAGCGTATTCTTTACCTTTTGCAACGGCTTCTTTACCGTATTCCTGGTTATCTTTCGTCGCCTGAATACTATTTTGCAGCTGGCTGGTAAATCCTGTTAAGGAAGTTACTTTATCTTTCATTTGTGAAATAATAGTGCCGTTATCTGCATTAAGTTCTTTTTCCAGAGCTTTTACCCGTTTTTGATCAGTGTCAGATAAAGTTTCGCCATTTTTAACCTTTTGTGCAAGTTTATCATATTCTGCAAGTTTCTTTTTCAAAATGGCTTTTGTTTTGAATTCTTCAATTTTTCTGGATGAGCGGATTTGTTTAACTTCTTCTGACTGAGCCTGAATTTGCTGTTCAGCCTGGGTCAGGGCAGTATTTCTGCGCTGGCATTCCGAAACATATTGGGAAGTTTCAGCTTCGGCAGGGTCTTCAGTTTCAACAGATGTTTGGGTATTTTCGGTTGTTTCAGTAGTGCCTGTTGTAGACGAAGCATCTGTGGTTTCGGCAGAAGCGCTAGTTTCGGAGGCGGCTGCAGTAACTGTTGCATTACCGTCAACAGCGGCAGGAGTTGTCGTAGCTGCGGCTGAAGCATTATTAAGTGTTGCTGTTGCTTTTGTCTGGAGTTGGGTATTTGTTTTGGTTTCAGTTTCAGGATTTTCTTCAACAACATCAGCAAATCCGGTGACATTTCCGGTTTCGGAATCAAACTGATTTTCAGGCGATTCCGGCTGATTAACCGTATTATTTGTTGTATTTGGCTGAGGTACAGCCTCTTCTGTTTCCGATTGTTTATTAACAGGTGTAAGTATTTGCTGAGCCTCTGTTTTATTAGGATTACCCTGAACAGGAGTTTGAGTTTTATTTTCAGGCTGTTTGGCATTTTCATCTTCGTTTTCTGATTTTTTGTCACTGCCTTGAGTTTCAGCCTGTTTATTTGTCGTATATTCTACTGTCGGATCTTTATCCTCTGCAGCATTATTAATGACATCCACCTGTTCCTGGACTTCTTCTGCCATAATTACGTTGCTTACCTGCAGATTGCTGATTTCCTGACTGTCTGCCATAAGGCTGTTCCCTGTAAGAGTTGTATTTATTGAAAGGTTATTACCCATAGCAGCACTATATAAAGCGGAATTTAAGCCTGTTATCTGATTACCGTTGTTTGTCGGAAGAATTATGTGTTTTCTGTTGCCTTCAGTCCAGGATATCTGGGTTGCCACATTTTCAATTTCCGCATTAATTTTATCGTTGATATTAAGAAGCATATCAATGTTTTCCAATTGAGATACCAGATCCTCAATATCAGCACTGACCTGTTGAGTTTGTATAAGAATTGTATTATTACTGTTGTTCAACATAAGACCGAGTTCTTTGTATTTTTTCTGCTCGGCATCTGTCAATTCGACCCCGTTTTTAAACTTTCTATCCAGCGCCTTCCACTCATTTGTCATTGATTCTAACTTCTGTAATGTAGCAGCCTGGGTTTGCTCAAGTTCATGTTTTTCAGCTTGAACCGTATTTAAAATAGGCTTAACCTCTTCGACTTTACTATTAATCAATTCTTCCTGAGCCTGTGCTTTTGAAGTAAGCGCCTGTGCTTTTTTTCGTAAAGCGCTCTGGGTAAGGTCGCTTGTTTGTGCCATAAGGTTTTCGTATGCGTTTGGATCTTCCGAAGAACCCTCAATCTGGTACGACATAGTATCAGAATCCTGCATCGTACGCGCCCAATCTACAAACTCCTCAGGAACCATAACCCCGTTTTCAACCATAGCCAAAATTTCCTGATATGAATATTGCCCCCACATAGGATCTTTTGGTTTGCCGTTGTCAAATCCCATACGTTCAAAATCGCCTTTTAATGCTGTAGCATTTTGTTTGCTGACTATACCCGAGGCATAAGCATAAAGTGCCTCTTCCGATAAATCTTTATATTCATCCTTAGTCTTTAAATCTGCAACAATAGCATCCAAGTCAATAGCATTACTGCCGTCACGGTCAAAAACCGCACTGTGTACTTTTTCTTTAATTTGAGAGATGCTATCGAGCATTTAAGAACCTCTTTTTCCTTAAAGACATTATTCGACACTATCTTTATCGGCATTTAGCTCCAAAAACTTTAGAAAAATTTTTTCGACTTTAGTTAATAACGCAAAAAGCAGCGATACAAGCTGATTTGAGCTATATATCACTGCTTTATATTTCGTTACAAAAATATTACAGATGTTTTTCTATATTGGAAATAATTGACGATTTTGGCATCAAACCGACCAATCGTTCAACAGCTTTCCCGCCCTTGAAAACAAGAAGGCTCGGCAAACCGCTGATTGCATAATTTTTAGCAGTCTGTAAATTTTCATCCGTATTAACTTTTACAAATTTCACTCTGCCCGAAAATTCATTTGCAACTTCATCAAGAATAGGACTGAGTTTTCTGCAAGGACCGCACCATGGTGCCCAGAAATCAACAACAACCGGAGTTGAAGATGACAAGACTTCCTGCTCGAAATTTGCATCATTAATATCCAATGCGTTAGACATAATTTCTCCTTTACTTTCTTACAGTGGGTATTTTATCACAGAAATTTTTTTTGTGCTATTATCTTAATAGAGATAGACAGGAATAGAATATGGTACGAAAAAAAATTATAGAAATTGTCCTTGATACAGAAACAACGGGACTTGATTATACAAAAGAAAAGATGGTAGAATTTGCCGCAGTGAGGCTGGAAAACGGCAAAATTAAAGATGAATTTCAAACATTAATTAACCCTGAACAACACATAAGAAAATCGAGTATTGCAATCCACGGAATAACACCGGAGATGGTTGCAGACGCCCCGACAGAAGCTGAAGTTATGCCGAAAATTTTAGAATTCATCGGAGATTATCCGATTGTTGCGCACAATGCGATTTTCGATTATACATTCATAAACGAGGCTGCAAAACGTACTACCGGCAACGAAATTACAAATACCAGAATTGATACCCAGCAAATGTTTAAGGAAGTTTATCCGGATCTTGAATCTCATGGATTGGAGGCCTTAACCAATAAATTCCACGTTGAACTTAACAATCACCATAGGGCAATGGCTGATACTATGGGGTTAGCGCTTGCTTATCCAAAACTAAAAAAACTCTATCTTCAAAAATATGATTGGGAACAAAAACAGTTAGAAAATGTTGAATATCTTTTTGAAAGATATTTGAGAATTCAGCAGACAGTCACAACATTACAATCAGAATTGCAGGATTTGAAATCAGTATTCAAACTCTATTTTGAACAGGGCGGAACCCCTATTGTCGCACAGACAGGCGAAACTCTTGTATATAATTCAAAACAAACATTCGGTTACGATTTACACCAGATAAAAGACGTGCTGGAAGAAGTCGGTGCGTTTGACAAGGCAGTAAAATTAAACACAGGTTTCGTAGACAGATTAGTTGGCGGGTATAGATTAGACGAAGATAAAAGAGAAATGATAAAAGATGCCCGTCAGGAAATTACTGAAACCAGAAATATTCAAATAATAAAAGCAGGGAAGTAAATTATGTTGGAAAAATTAGCTCAATTTTTTAAAGAGCCTCCCGTAAAAGAAACCATTCAAGACAGTGAAAAAGTCAAAAGCATGTATTCTCACTGGAGGCTGAGAATATTTTACGCTTGTTTTATAGGCTATACTGTATTCTACCTTTGTAAGAAGAATATCGCCGTAGCTTTACCGGGATTAAGTGCTGAATACGGTTATTCAAACACTGAACTCGGGTTACTCGGGAGTTCATTATATTTAACTTACGGGATTGGTAAATTTGTAAACGGAGTTCTTGCTGATGGGTCGGATGTAAGAAAATTCCTACCGACAGCATTGATTATGACCGCGATTGCCAATATCTGTTTCGGGTTATCCGCAGTATTTATAACTCCGGGGCACATATCATTTTTCGGGTTACCGACAAATACGATTTTGCTCTGGCTTTTTGTATTCTTCTGGGGCGCAAGCGGATGGTTCCAGTCCGCTGGATTTCCGGCAGTTGCAAAGAGTTTAACCTACTGGTATTCTAATTCCGAAAGAGGGACAAAATGGTCGCTCTGGTCTTGTTCTCATCAGGTCGGAACATTTTTAAGTGTAATTGTATCAGGATTTTTAGTTGCGCACTGGGGCTGGAAAATGGCATTCTTTGTACCGGGTACACTTGCAATCCTTGTTGCAATATGGCTTTTTGACAGACTCCGCGACAGACCGCAGTCACTCGGGCTTCCTGATGTAGAAACATATAGAGAAGAACCTGCTGTTAAAAAATCCGATTGCACGGAAGAAGATAACCGCTCTTACGTTGAAATTTTTAAACAAAATATTCTTTATAATAAAACAATCTGGCTTCTTGCTATTGCCTATATTTTCGTCTATATTATAAGATTTGGCGCAGAGGACTGGATGATAAAATACCTCCACGAAGCAAAGGGGAACTCACTTGAAATCGCTGCAATGAAATTAAGTTCGCTGCCATTAGTCGGAATTGCCGGAACAATTTGCGCAGGTCTGATTTCTGATAAAATTTTCAAAGGACAGAGGGCGCCTGTCAATTTAATCTACCTTGCGGGGGTTGTAATGTGTCTTGTGTTGTTGAAATTCAATACAATCGGCACGCTTGACTTTATATTAATCGGGCTTCTCGGTGCATTCACCTACGGTCCGCAGATGATGATAGGCGGTTTGTGCGCGGTTGAAAGCAGTTCTAAAAAAGTCGCTTCTGCCGCAACCGGATTTACAGGAACTTTCGGCTACATCGGGGCTGTATTTTCTTCAACCGGAACCGGTTTTATGGTTGATAAATTCGGTTGGAACGGCGCCATCGTGTTCTGGGTTATGTCAGCAATCATTTGTATCATAATTTGTACAATGCTTATGCTGGACGAACGGAAGAAAAAGCATAACAATTGAGAATTATAATGCTAACGCACACCCGCAAGAATCTGCTGCCGGCAGCCGAACGTGCACTAAGTGCTATAGTGAGGCTGAAAGGTTAAATGCGTCTGCATTTAACGACATCCATTCGGTCTTGCGCTGCGCAGCAGCGCTGGAAATAAGCGAGTTTTTCTTTCTTGTCCAGTATTCTTTCTTTTGGCTTCGCAACCAAAAGAAAGAATTCGGGTGCAGGGTATGGGGCTGCACAAGCCCCATATATAAAATGGACAAGTCATTATTCTTGCTGGATTTATAAATCCACCCTTTCTGTATTTATTTGTTAATTAAATAATTAAAAAAACCTTAAGGATTTTAATTATTTTGAAAATCCGTTATATAAATATAATGTACTAGGTTAGTATAAGAAGGAGAATAAATATGTTAAAACCATTAGGCGACAGAATTGTTGTAAAAGTTATTGAAGATACAGAACAAACTTCAGGCGGAATTTTTATTCCTGACAGTGCAAAAGAAAAACCTCAAAAAGGTGAAATCGTTGCTGTTGGTCTCGGCAAAATGAACGACAAAGGAGAAAGAGAACCTATGGACGTTACAGTCGGTCAAACAGTTCTTTATGCAAAATACGCAGGAACCGACGTTAAAATGGACGGAACCGAATACAAAATTTTATCAATCAAAGACGCATTAGCAATTATTGAATAAGGAGATATAGAAAAAATGGCAAAACGTATAGTATTTGATGAAGAGGCAAGAAAATCGCTTCTCAAAGGTATAGACGCAGTTGCAGACGCTGTAAAAGTTACGCTTGGTCCAAAAGGTCGTAACGTAATTATCGAAAAGAAATACGGCGCTCCGCAAATCGTTAACGACGGTGTAACTATCGCAAAAGAAATCGAACTTAAAGACGGTTTGGAAAACGCAGGCGCTCAATTATTAAAAGAAGTTTCTTCAAAAACAAATGACGTAGCAGGCGACGGTACAACAACCGCATCAGTTCTTGCTCAGGCAATCGTCCGCGAAGGTTTGAAAAACTTAACAGCAGGAGCTAATCCGATGTCTATGAAACGCGGGATTGACAAAGCCGTTGAAATTTCCGTTAAGAAAATCAAAGACATGTCAAAACCTGTTAATACTAAAGAAGAAATCGCGCAGGTTGCAGCAATTTCAGCAGGCAACAACAAAGAAATCGGCGAACTTATTGCAGAAGCTATGGAAAAAGTAGGTCACGACGGTGTTATTACTGTTGAAGAATCAAAATCTTTTGGTACTAACTTAAAAGTTGTTGAAGGTATGCAGTTTGATAAAGGTTACCTCTCACCTTACTTTGTAACAGATGCAGAAAGAATGGAAGCTGTACTGGATGACGCTTATGTATTCTGCTGCAACAAGAAAATTAACCTGATCTCTGATTTAGTTCCACTGTTGGAACAGGTTGCAAGAGATGGCAAATCTTTACTGTTAATCGCAGAAGATGTTGAAGGCGAAGCTTTAGCAACCCTTGTTGTTAACACAATGAGAAAAGTATTAAGAGCAGTTGCAGTTAAAGCTCCTGGTTTCGGCGACAGAAGAAAAGCAATGTTAGAAGATATTGCAATTCTTACAGGCGGCGAAATGTTCACTGAAGAACTCGGCATCAAGCTTGAAAACGTTACAACCCAGATGTTAGGTTACGCAAAACGTGTTACTGTTACAAAAGACGAAACAACAATCGTTGTAGGTAACGAAACTAAAGAAGCAGTTCAGGACAGAATAAGATTAATCAAAAAACAAATCGAAGCATCTGATTCTGAATACGATAAAGAAAAACTTCAAGAACGTGTTGCAAAACTTTCAGGCGGCGTTGCAGTTATCGAAGTTGGTGCAGCAAGTGAAGTTGAATTAAAAGAAAGAAAATTAAGAATTGAAGACGCTCTGAATGCAACAAGAGCAGCTAACGAAGAAGGTATTGTTCCTGGCGGCGGTGTTGCACTGGTAAGAGTTCAGCAGGAATTAGAAAAACTTGTTGCAACAACAAGCTTCTCATCAGATGATGAAAAAATCGGTTTCAAAATTCTTACGGCAGCACTTGATGTACCGTTGAGAGCAATCGCAAGAAACGCAGGCGCTAAAGCTGATGTTGTAATTGATACAGTATTAACACATGAAGGCGCTTACGGTTATGACGCATTAGATGACAAATATGTTGACATGTTCACAGCAGGTATTGTTGACCCTGCGAAAGTAACACGTTCAGCACTTGTTAACGCAGCATCTGTAGGTTCAATGCTGTTGACAACAGAAGCTGCAGTTGTTGAAATTCCGGAAGAAAAACCGGCAGCACCAGCAATGCCAGCAGGTATGGGCGGCATGATGTAGTGGACGTAGTCCACTTTTATACTTTGTGACAACATTGTATAAACCGCTTTTACAGAATTTTACACAAATTAAAAAAAACATGTATTATCGCTTTTGATGGTACATGTTTTTGTTTGCGAGCTGAGGGCACTCTGCCGAACAAAACAATCCGGTGAATTGTTTTGTGAGAGGTAAAGCTCCGGAGTCCCGTTAATAGCGAGCGAGTAAGACTGTGGACGTAGTCCACTTCTTTACTTTGTGACAACATTGTATAAACCGCTTTTACAGAATTTTACACAAATTAAAAAACATGTATCATCGCTTTTGATGGTACATGTTTTTGTTTGCGAGCTGAGGGCACTCTGCCGAACAAAACAATCCGGTGAATTGTTTTGTGAGAGGTAAAGCTCCGGAGTCCCGTTAATAGCGAGCGAGTAAGACAGTGGACACAGTCCACTTCTTTACTTTGTGACAACATTGTATAAACGCTTTTACACAATTTTACACAAATTACAAAAACATGTATCATCCTTTTGATGGTACATGTTTTTGTGGTTTTAATTCAATTTCAATTTTATAACTTATCTATCAGATTACCGTTTGAATCAAGCCCTAAGCCATACTTTTCAAGATTACTTAAATGGTCTTTAATAAAAGCTTTTTCAGGTTCCGTGAGTTCTGTTCCTGACTTTTGTTTATTTAAAAGATCATTATAGATAGCATTATTCATTGATATTTTTTGTCCGATAGCCGTAGCCTGCTTACTTACAATCCCCCAGGTATTACCGGTAATACCCCTAAAACTGTAAAGTCCATCCTTACCTTTTATAATTTTATGATTATCATCAGCTAAAAGTCCTTGATCTCTAAAAAATTCACGAGCTTCATAATTGCTTCCAGGGAAACACTTTGACTCTAATCTATATCCCGACCCATCTGCTCCAGATGTAAGAGTGTAAATTCCTTCCAAACCATTCCTTGAAATTCTCTGTGGAACAACTACGGTGTCTTGGTTATTTTTTTGAACTTTTTCTTCATCATTTACATCATCTGTAACTCCAATATCCTTGACCTGGTCAATCGGAGTTGTAGAAGTTTCTGCATCTGGGGAAGAAGAACTTAACGATATATCGTCATTTCCAATAATGTCACCCAAAGTTCCATCCATATTCATCCAGTAAGTCTTACCGTCTTTTACAAACACAGGGGAACCTTCAAAATCCTGAACTTCATATCCGTCTGCAACAACTTTTTCTATATTCGGCTGCATTCGGTTAAGCATAGATTCACTGCCATACTGTGTTATTTCATCAGCAGTTATTATGTTATCACCATTTTTATTTGCATTATCATAATATGTTTTTAATTCATCTTTTGTAATTTCACCGTCGCCATTTTCATCAATTACATTAAAATTAAAGTTGCTTACTTCTCTCAAAATATCTTCAGTGACACCTTCTTGGGCAAGAGCATCTTTATCCATTGAACTCATTTCATAGTTGAAATATTCATCAGAATTAACATTTCCTTGTTTATCACCGTATTTGTTATTTATTACATCAAACTGGGCAGACGCGAGTTTTTCGGAATCATTAATCTCTGCAGCACCAAATTGAGCAATCTGAGAGTCAAATTTCTCAACACGCTGTTCCTGCAAACCTCTGACATATTCTTTCAATTGCGCATTATCCATGACTTTTCCGTCTTGTTTAAAGACAAGAGTAGGTTCCCCGCCTATTGAAACAAATTCACCTTTTATATCCTCAGGAATTGCCTCATTATCGGCAAGTCCAAGGGCTTGGCGCATACGGTTATCCATTTCAGTCTGGGTTATATATTTATTTTTGCCGGCAGTGCTTATTGCAACAAGATTATCTCCAAGACGGTATTCGCCCGTATTTGGGTCTTGTTCAACAAGCCTTCTCATCTTGTTGCCGTTTTCATCTTCATATATACCAATCTGTTGTTTTTTACCGTTAACTTCACGTTCAAGAACTTTTGTTTCAGGAGGGAAGTCGCCGCTTATATATTCGTTTTTGCCAAAAGTTTTTGTAGCAGCAAGATTATCGCCGAGTGTACCATCCTCGTTAATCTCACGGCGTACGGTCTGACCGTCAATTTCCACAACCGCTATATCTTGCTTTTGTCCGTTGACAGAACGTTCAATTATTTTCCCGCCAAGCTTATCTATCATAGCTTCTGTCTGGGCGCGTTGATTTCCCTGCGGCTTATCCAAAGGTTCGTCCGATATGGAAGTTTCCGTCGGTAATCCGGCAGGTTCATCTTTCGAAGGGTCTAATGCATCAGGATTTGCAGGTGCACCTTCTTCCCCCTGCGCGACTATTTCATAACCGGCAGCTTCTGCCATCGCTTTCAGCTCTTCAACAGAATAATCAAATGACTGCCCGACCTGCATTGTCGTATAATTAGTTGTCCGATTGGTATCCTGATGGATTTTATTCAGCGTATTATAAAGGTTCAAGGCATCCTGCTTTGTCAAACCTTTGCCATCTTTGTCTTTAATAATTCCCTGCTTGGAAAGTTCCTCAAAAACAGACTTCAATTCAAAAGTAATTCCGGAGCCTTTTGCACCTCTGTCTTTTAGCTCTATTTTTTGACCGGTTTTAAAAATATTATTAATACCGTCTACCATCTGGACTCTCTCCTGTAATTAAAGCCTCTCTATTTATATAAAACCATTTGATAATTGCGAAATTTCAACTTTTTAATAGACACAGAAAAAATTTTAAGGCTGTAACGCAGACTAATTAACTATTTTAGCCCATTTTTACATGGATTGAATTGTTACATTTCTTAACTATTCAGATATATCAATCAAGTTTCCCTGTTCATCAACACCCAATCCGTAACGCTCTATATTTGATAGATGATAGTCCATAAAACTTTTCTCTGCATCAGTGAGTTCCGTTCCTGACTTTTGTTTGGTTAACAGGTCATTATAAATTGCATTATTCATAGAAACATTCTGGGCAGCAACTGTCATTTTTCTTTGCACAATACTTCTATTTCTGCCTGAAATTCCACGGAAGGAATACAGTTTTGTTTTATCATCATAGTCAATATCATTTCCTTTGAGCGGATTTAAATGGAAAAATTTAGCAGCTTCTCCGTTAAAGTTAACCGTCATATTGGTACTGAGGCTAAATCCTTTGCCATTCTTCCCCGGTGTCAAGGTATATGTACCGGTAACCCCTTTTCTATCAATAGTCTGCGGTTCTGCAGGCTCTGCGGGTTCTGTAGGTTCAGATAACAAAATTGGCTTTGTCAGTATCGGTCTTGGACTTGCTATTGATGTCGGTTCAACAGATACAGGCTTATCAAACTGCTCAAGTGGTTTTGCATCTTGAATAGTTGAATCTGAATTCTCGGGCTTATAAACCGGCGGTTTATCAGGTTTTCCCTCTAATGGGGATGGTATTGGCTCTTCTAATTTATATTCTTTCCAGTTATCAGGATTACTCAAGATTTCTGCATAGTCATCATTCAAAGTATCTCTTGCAGACGCATCCTCCGGCGGAGTCGCGGAGGTTGGCTCAGAAGTAGTTTTGCCGACCACGGAATCTCGGAAAGATTGAAACCTCTCCAGTGCTGCATTTCTAAAGTTGTTAAAATCTTCCTGCGCCTGATTACGGAAATTTTCAAATTCCTGCCGCTGTTCATCTGCGAAATTTTCATATTCCCGAAGCTTTTCCTGCTGATATCTGCGGTACTCATCAAAAGCATTCACACTTGATTTGTCCGAGATGTTTTGCTTTATCTTTTTAGGTCCGTTTTCGCCATTATCACCAAATGCACCGATATTTGATATTTCAACCACAGTTATCTCTCCTATAGTGTTTCACTATATTTAATAAATAAAACTTAAAATAGAATTTTCAACAAAACTAAAATTGTAACAAAAATTAATCTTGAAAAAGTTCACTTGAAAGATAACGTTCTCCGCTATCCGGAAGAATTACAACAATAAGTTTTCCATTATTTTCAGGTCTTTTTGAAAGTTTATTGGCAGCCCACATTGCAGCTCCTGATGAAATCCCAGATAAAATACCTTCTTGTGTTGCGAGTTTTCTTGCCGTTTCCATAGAATCTTCATCCGATACAGGGATAATTTCATCCACTACATTACGGTCAAAATTCTCCGGAACAAAATTTGCTCCTATACCTTGAATTTTATGACTGCCAGCAGGTTTTCCCGCCAGAACCTGCGAGGTAGCCGGCTCTACCGCAACAGCTTTAATTTTCGGATTTTTTGCTTTTAACCCTTTGGCAATTCCCGAAATTGTTCCGCCGGTCCCGACACATGCAACAATTATATCAACTTTTCCGTCCGTATCATTCCAGATTTCTTCTGCGGTTGTTAAGATGTGGCTTTCCGGATTTGACGGGTTCGAAAACTGCTGCGGGATAAAGGAATTTTTAATTTCTCTATGTAGTTCCTCCGCCTTATCAACAGCCCCCTGCATGCCTTTTGAACCATCAGTTAAAACAAGTTCAGCACCGTAAGCTTTTAAAAGAAGTCTACGCTCAAGACTCATAGTTTCCGGCATTGTCAAAATCATTCTGTAACCTTTTATTGCACACACCATAGCAAGCCCGATACCTGTATTGCCGCTTGTCGGTTCGATTATGACAGTATCTTTATTTATAAGTCCTGCCTCTTCCGCTCTTTTAATCATATTATAAGCCGGTCTATCTTTAATAGAACCGGCAGGGTTCCGCGACTCTATTTTAGCTGCAATAATTGCCTGCCCGTCATTTAATTTATTTATTTTTACAAGCGGAGTTCCGCCGATTAATTCAATCAAATTTTCTGCTATTTTCATTAATTTTCCTTTCCATGTTGTTGCAGCCGTCCCCTCAACCTTAATTCCTCTCCCGCAGGGCGAGGGAAATTGTCTCAAATACTCCATCAATATTGTTGTCAATATCATTATTCCAAAAACGAAGTATTTTAAATCCTCTTGACATTAAATACTTGGTTCTTTCTTCATCATATTTTTGCTGCTCCGGAGTATTATGACCTCCTCCATCCAATTCGATTATAAGCATTTTTTGTATAGCTACAAAATCAACTATATATTTCCCAATTTTATATTGTCTCTTAAATTTTATATTCATAAATTTGCTATTACGAACTAAATTCCAGAATTTAATTTCTTGCGGCGTCATATTTCTTCGCAAATGTCGGGCGAGATAGAAACGTTTCCCTCTCCCTACGGGAGAGGGAGCAAGGGTGAGGGGGCTAACAAAATGATTTCTGAAACCTTTTTTATGAGAAATTGTGCGCTCAATTTGCGCTAATTTCTTTGATAATTCCGCATAATTTACCGCCGCTTTATTCGGATAAATCTCATACTTTCCTCTGACATCCTCCGCCGTCACATTCGGCATTACAACATTAGCTCCTGCCTGCAGTGCCATTATCCGCCCTTCAGAATTTAACGTTTCCATAGCAGTGGTCGCCGGAATATTAATATCCGGAAGCAGAAGCCGCGTAAGCGCCATAACCTTCAACGCCAGCGTAAGATTGCCGCATTCGCTATCTCGTAATGGTGTATGAGGATGCGGGATTAAAGGGCCAATTCCAATCATATCAGCATCAAGTTCTTTAAAAAACAAAATGTCATCAGCAAGCGATTCAAGAGTCTGCCCCGGAAGCCCCACAAGACAGCCCGTTCCCGTCTCAAAGCCCAATTCTTTTAAATCATATAAACATCTTTTACGATTTTCTAAGCTGGCTTTCGGGTGCATTTTTTCGTATAAGCCTTTGTCCGTAGTTTCAATTCTCAAAAGAAATCTATCCGCGCCTGACTTTTTCAGAATCTTATATTCCTCATAACTTCTCTCGCCTATGCTTAAAGTAACAGCGACATCCAGCTTTTTTATCCCGGCTACAATTTCTGCAAGATAATCCGCTTTAAACGAAAAATCCTCTCCTGATTGAAGAACAATTGTTTTATATCTGGAAGCGGCTGCATGTTGTGCAAGCTCTAAGATTTCTGATTTCTCCAATCTATACCGTTCAACAAGATTATTCTCTGCGCGTATTCCGCAATAAAGACAATTACATCGGCAGTAATTTGAAAACTCGATTAAAGCCCTCAAATGAACTTCATCCCCGACAAATTCACGCCTTACACTATCGGCAGCCTGAAAAAGCTCCTCATTAATCCCATCATCCGCCAGAAGCGAAACAAGTTCACCTTTTGTCAAGGTATGAAACTCTTTTGCCTTCTCAATAAGTTCATTCATAGTTGAATTATACAACAAACCATAAAATATGTTATCGGAAGAAACAATCCCCCCATCCCCCCTTTACAAGGGGGGTAAATCATATCCCCTCTCCCCTTGAGGGATACAAAGGGAACCGCCGAGCTGTGCGAAGCGAGTGACCCTGTATGTCTTGTGCTGAGGGAGGAATTTCTTAGCGAGCTTTAGTGAGCTTAGAAATTCAGGTGAGGGGTAATTTTATATTCTTTAGGTATGTTCATTTCTTTTCTTTTTTAGCCAGAAAAAAGAAAAGAAACGAACCAAAGAAAAGAAAAATCGGCAAAAAGTTTCAGCGTCGCTTCGCGCCGCGAAATAAAATGGAAGTAGTTGAAGGCAAAGCCTTCAACCTTATATGCTCGCTATCGCGGCAAAGCCGCACGCTCGCATGAAAACCCTCCGGCGCTACGCGCCACCTCCCTTACAATGGAGGTGCTGAACTACCCCCCTTGTAAAGGGGGGATGGGGGGATTCAGACCTGCCGTAGGCAGTTGCCGAACGTGCACGAAGTGCAACAGTGAGGCTCAAAGGTTAAATGCTGACGCATTTAACTACATCCATTTGGTCTTGCACTGCGCAGCAGTGCTGTAATTTAGCGTGTTTTTCTTTCTTGGTCGATATTCTTTCTTTGCTTGCTTGCCGCCGTTAAACGGGCACGCATACGCTATGCGTATGCTTATGCCCTCTGGCGGCAATACGCTTTGCATCGCAACAAAAAGAAAGAATATCCGGTGCGGGGTTTGGGGCTGCATAAGCCCCAATAATAAAAAGCAGGACTGCTTTTTTTATTTCCGATAACATATTTTATGTATTAAAAAAAGAGTACCTTCTGCAAGGTACTCTTTTGATATTTGATATAACGTATTAACGTTTTGAGAACTGGAAGCGTTTTCTTGCTCTTTTTCTACCGTATTTCTTACGTTCTTTAACACGCGGGTCACGGGTTAAAAGTCCTTCTAATCTCAATACGTTTTTGTATTCTTCATTAGCTTTTACTAACGCTCTTGAAATACCATGTCTGATTGCACCGCATTGAGCAACAATACCGCCGCCTACTGCTTTTACTCTTACATCGTATTTTTCCTGATTGTCAGTCAATACTAACGGTCTATATACTAACATTTCAACAGCAGGTCTGTTACCGATATAGTTTTTCAATGTTTTACCGTTAACAAAAATTCTGCCTTTACCTTTAACTAATTTTACTACTGCAATAGAGGTTTTTCTGCGGCCTGTTGCCATAATTTCTTTATCTGCCATTATTTAGCCTCCTTTTCCAACACGATTGGTTTTTGTGCAGCGTGCGGATGTTCGCTTCCTGCATAGATTTTTAATTTTGTTAACTGCTGTGCGCCAAGCGTATTGTGCTGAAGCATACCTTTAACTGCTTTTTCTAATGCAAGAGTGCCGTCTTTTTCCATTAATTCTTTGAAACTTGCAGATTTCAAACCACCCGGATATCCTGTGTGGTGATAATAAATCTTATCAGTTTCTTTATTACCTGTTACACGAACTTTGTCAGCATTGATTACAATTACGAAATCACCAGTATCAACGTTCGGAGTGTATTCAGGTTTATTTTTGCCTCTTAGGATGTTGGCAATTCTGACAGCTAATCTGCCAAGAATTTCATCCTCAGCATCAATCAGATACCATTTTCTTTCAACTTCCAGAGGTTTAGCTGAATATGTTTTCATTATTCGTCTCCGTTTATGTTTTTTAATATTGTACTTCTAAAAGTGTCAATCCATAGGGACTAACTGTTGCACCCGCCTTACGGCGGTCTTTCGCATCAAGCACATCTTTCATGTGACTTGAGGGCAGGTTGTGTCCTTCTATTTCTAAAAGGGTTCCGACGATTGTTCTTACCATATTATAGAGAAATCTGTTCCCGATAATATCTATAACAACCCGGTCGCCGACTCTCCTGCATTCGGCGTTTTCGATAAAACAGACTGTGCTCGGGTTAAGCGTTCCGGAACTCTTGAAACTTGAAAAGTCATGCTCACCTTTGAGATAATCCAAAGATTCCTGCATTCGCTGAATATTAATTCCATACTTAATCCTCATCAAATCCCCGTCAAAAGCATTTTTGCATTTACGATTTATAAATTCAAATCTGTAATGACGCCTTTTTGCTGATTTTTGAGCGTGAAACCTTTCATTAACATTTTTCAAGTCCGTGACAGAAATATCTTTCGGGAGAATTTCATTCAAATGATAGATAAACTCAGAAGCAACAATCGTTTTATCTGTATCAAAATGAACAACCTGTCCGAGAGAATTTACACCTCTGTCTGTTCGTCCGGAAAAGACTGTTTTAATCGGTCTTTTATTATTCACGGCATCTCTGCCGCATATCAATGTACTAAGAGCCTTTTCAAGTTCGCCTTGTATTGTTGGAAGTTCTATCTGTTCGCCGTTTTTAAATTGTATCTGGCTTCCCGCATAGTTTTTCCCGATATACTGAACCTTAAAGGCATACCGCATGGCTTATACCAATTGGATCAAAGCCATTTCAGAAGCATCGCCGCGTCTTGGAGGCAGTCTGAATATTCTTGTGTAACCGCCTTTACGGTCTGAATATTTTTTGCCGATTACGACAAACAACTGTCTTAATACTGTCTGGCGTGCAAGTTTTTTATCTGCTACAGGAGCTTCAAACACTTCGCCGGTTGCAAGATCCATATATTTACCTGTTTCTTTGTTGTAAATATGTCTTGCTGCCTGACGGATTGCGTGAAGGTCACCTCTTTTTGCAAGGGTGATAATTTCTTCAGCGTATGGTCTTAATGCTTTTGCACGAGCCATAGTTGTTTTGATTTCACCGTGTACAAAAAGTTCAGTAGCTAATGAACGCAAAAGTGCATCGCGCTGGTCTTTTGCTTTGCTTAGCGTATGTTTTTTAGTTTGGTGTCTCATTTTGCTTTTCCTTTATATTATTTGTTATTAATTTTTATTTGTTTGTGAATTAATTATTAGGTTTTCCCGCTCCTCATTTTCGCTTAGCATATTTTGATAATTTGCTGCCCTTCAAACAGAGCTTTGGATATCACGAGTTTCGGGCTTTGCACTCCACTTTAGCGGGAAATTAACCTACTTCTTCTTCTTCCACTTCAGGATTTGGAGCAAGGTCTAAACCAAAGTGGTGAAGTCTTTCGATTACTTCATCAGAAGATTTTTTACCGAAGTTTTTAATATTCAGCAAATCATGTTCTGATTTTTTGAGTAATTCAGCCATTGAATTGATACTTGCACGTTTCAAACAGTTATATGCTCTTACGGAAAGTTCCAATTCTTCGATTGTCATTGACGGAACATTTGAATCTTCTTCAACTTCTTCTTCCACAGCTGCAACCGGAGCAACTACAGGCTGACCTGTGATTGCCGCAATCTGCATAAAGTGGTCAATAAGTAAGTTAGAGGCCTGGCTCAATGCTGTTGAAACTTCAATTGAACCGTTTGACCAAATTTCCAGAGTCAATTTATCGAAATCAATAGAATCACCTACACGAGTATTTTCTACGTTGTAGCTAACTCTTTTGATTGGCATAAATGTTGCGTCGATAGGCAATACATCAATTGAAATAGCTTTTGAATCTCTAGGAACGTCGTGAGCAACGTAACCTTTACCGGTTTCAACGATGATATCAGCGTGGAAGCTGCCGCCTTCTGCAACGGTACAAATTAACCAGTCAGGGTTAACAACTTTAACGCCTGCAGGTAATTGAATATCACTTGCAAGTACAGCACCTGCTTTATCTACATCTATTCTCAAATGCTGTGCTTCTTTAGAATCGGTTTTTACAACTAAGCCTTTTAAATTCAACATTACATCAATTACATCTTCAAGAACACCCGGAATTGCTGTGTATTCGTGAGTAATACCTTCTATTCTTGCTGATGTAACGGCTGTTCCTTCAAGACTTGATAATAATACACGTCTTAAAGAGTTTCCGATAGTTGTACCGAAACCTTTTGCCAAAGGCTCGATTACAAACTTACCGTATTGTGAACCGTCTGAACTTGTTGTCGTATTAACGCATTTAATTTTTAATTCCATTCTTTTAATCTCCTAGTTGTTAAATAACTATTTTGGATTTCTCCGATTGATTTGGATTTAAGCAAAATCCGCATCTTGCTCGTTCGCGTTTAACGGGTCTTCGCTCACCAATGCCACACAGGGTTATGTGCCATTTCGAGCTGCGCCCTCAGCTCACTCGCGTTATTTAGAGTAATATTCAATTACAAGTTGTTCTTTAATTTCAGGATCTAATTCTTCTCTTTCCGGAATTCTGTCGAAAGTAATTTTTAATGCTTCCTTGTCGATAGTCATCCAGGCAGGAGCACAAGCCATATCTATCATTTCTGTTACAGATTTCAAGAATGCCGCACTCTTTGATTTTATAGTGATAACATCACCTGCTTTTACTGAGTATGATGGAATATCTACTTTTTTACCGTTTACAAGAACGTGACCGTGATTTACGATTTGTCTTGATTGTTTACGTGTAATACCTAAACCTGCTCTATAAAGAATGTTATCAAGTCTTGATTCTAATAACTGTAAAAGAATTGTACCTGTAACACCGCTTTTTCTTGCAGCTTCATTATAATATTTTGCGAATTGTTTTTCGCTTACAACGTAAGTAAATCTGATTTTTTGTTTTTCTGCTAAGTGAATTGCATATTCAGAAAGCTTCTTTCTTACAGCGCCATGCTGACCTGAAGCGGTTTGCCTCATAGAAGAAGTTAATTTTCTGTTTGACAAATCTTTAACTTTTTTATTTCTGAATAATTTATTACTTGGACCTGTGTATCTTGCCATTTTTTTTATTTCTCCTTTTGATTGTGCGGGGCATCTATGGTTTGCTTTATTGGCTTTCAGCAAGCCCCCGCGGTTTCTACTTTTGTATTTGTTGTTTCGGATTATTATTTCACAAAAACAACTTGCTCATTTCACTACGTTGTCATTCGCTATTGTTTTTGCTACTTCGTGTTAGTTTCGCCCTGATATTGCTCGCTGATTTCATCAGCTCGCCCAAGCTCAACGTCACACTACATAAAATCCGACTATACACGTCTTTTCTTAGGCGGACGGCAGCCGTTGTGAGGGATTGGAGTTACGTCTTTGATTAATGTAATTTCCAAACCTGCTGCCTGAATTGCTCTGATAGCAGTTTCTCTGCCTGAGCCAGGACCTTTGATATGAACTTCAACTTTTTTCATACCCTGGTCAATTGATTTTTTAGCTACCAATTCAGCTGCAGACTGTGCTGCAAACGGAGTACCTTTTCTTGCACCTTTAAAACCGCTGGCACCTGCTGTTGCCCATGCAATAGCATTACCCTGAGTATCGGTAGATGTTACAATTGTATTGTTGAATGTTGACTGGATATGTACAACACCCTGCAATACATTTTTCTTTTCTTTTTTCTTTGTTTTTACTGGTCTTGCCATTTTCTTATCCTTTATCTTTTCTTGTTATTTTTTATTATAAGATATTGATTATTAAGGCTCTAAGCACTAAGTTCATTTGATTAGCTGTCTTATAAACACCACGAAACTTTATTGCCTTAGTCCCATAATAATTCTATTCACTACATCGTTTTCTTCTTAGTGATTGCCAAACCTTTTTTACCGCGGCGGGTTCTTGCATTAGTCTTAGTTCTCTGACCTCTGCAAGGAAGGTTTCTTTTGTGGCGCATACCTCTGTATGAACCGATTTCCTGAAGGCGTTTGATGTGCATTGAAACTTCACGTCTTAAATCACCTTCAATATGATAATTTGCGAGTTCGTTACGCAAATTTTTAATATCTTCTTCTGTCAAGTCATCTGTTCTCAAATCAGGTGAAATACCTGTAGCTGCGAGAATTTTCTTACTTCTTGTAGGACCTATTCCGTAGATATAGGTTAATGCTATTTCCATTCTTTTGTTACGAGGTAAATCTACCCCTGCTAATCTTGCCATTGTTTAAATTTCTCCTTTTCTTGTTGTTAGATTTTTTTATGTAAGAGGGATAAATCCTTCCTCTCCACCTGCCGTTGAGCCCGCAGGTTCGGCTTTTGTTTAATTTGCTGGTTTTGAATTATCGGCAACATAAAACCGAAATCCTATATTAGTTTATTCGGCTGTCCGGCTCCTACCTTTCGCTTTGCAAATTTTTCAAATTTGCCCCGCTCAATCGGAGCTTCGGAAGTCACGGGCTTGTCTCGCTAACGCTCGCCATCGCCCTGCCGAAAAACTAACCCTGTCTTTGTTTGTGTTTAGGGTTTTCGCAGATTACGGCAATTCTGCCTTTTCTTTTGATAACCTTGCATTTATCACACATTGGTTTTACTGATGATCTTACTTTCATTTTTCTTTTCCTTTATATTAATTATTTCGTGAGATTTTGTATTATCGCGCAGCAATTATTTTAACTTCCGCGCCTGTAAATTTATGTTCGCACCCTTGTTATTTCAATCTGAAGGTGATTCTGCCTCTGCTTAAATCATAAGGGGTCATTTCGACTTTTACACGGTCACCCGGTAATATTCTTATGAAATTTTTTCTAATTTTTCCTGATATATGAGCCAGAATTTCGTGGTCATTTTCCAGTTTAACTCTGAACATTGCATTCGGCATGGATTCTAGAATCACGCCTTCTATTTCAATAACGTCTTTTGACATAGAGTTTCCTTTTTTGTTTTCGGCTTGTCTACAATCGGTCTAAAACTGCCGCCGCACAAACATTCTGTAAGGTCTTGCGAAATATTTTCTGACACTAGACAAAGCTGCTATATTGTGAGCTGCGCCCGATTTTACATGTGCATAGTACGCCCTTTTAGGGTACATGATAATCATACTTGGAAAATATTCAATTGCAAGCGTATCAGACCGATTTTCGATAAGAAATTTAACATGATTTAATAATTGTTTTTATAAAAACGGCACACTTTCAATATTTGCTTGCATGTTCGAAAATCTTATTACAGGCAACTTTACAGCTTTTTGTAAATTTTTCTTAATGATTTTAATTATTTTATTTTTAATTAAACAGACATATAACAGCATATTGTTAATTTTTATTACGAATTTCCACACTTTCGAAATTTCACTTTTCTTTTAATCTTTATATATATAGCGAAAACTATAAGGAGAGTAATTATGGCTTTCAGAGTAGACGGTATTGAATCAGAAGATGAATTAAAAAAAGCCCAGGCTGCGGCGCAGGCTCAAGGTGCCTCCGTACCGAATTATAACGAATGGGCTCAGATATTAAAAGATTTAAACGAAGCGGGCGTTGAATCAACAGGCTCCTATGCTGGCGACAAAGCAAAGCTAAAAGAAATCGAAACCGCTGTTGAAAACTTTATACAAGAAGTTCAGACAGAACAAATTGCGCAGGAAAGACAAAAAGAAACACAGCAGGTGAAAGAAACCTCCGAAACCGACAGCGAACAAACAGTAAAAGCCAACGTCGCAAATGCCACAAGTTCCATGATTATGGCAGATTATATGAAATACTACCATCTTCTTTCGTAAAGAAAATTGAAGAAAATCTTTATGCCCGAACAAGCCATTTTGATAACGCCTGTTCGGGCTTTTTTACGACAAGAATTCTCGAAAACGTGTAGTATCAACACTTTTAGACACCAAAAAGTATTAATTTTTGTAAAAAATATTACTAATGTAGTACCTTAGGATGAGAAAATTTTGTTAAAAAGTGGTATAATATAAGTGGGAGAGATAATATATATAAACTAAATACCACATATAGCCAATAACGATATTTTGTATATAGCAAAATAGAAAGGCATAAAGAAAATGAGCAACCTGCAATTTCAAAACGATCTGGACAGATTAATCGAAATTCTACCCGAGAAGGTGAGGAAGCACATTAACTACGGGCAAATGGAGGATGTTATAGAAATTGTTCTTGATATCGGACGAACGCCTGAGGTTCGGCATGCAGGAGGCAGGATAGAGTATTTAGGGACGGAAACCGTCAATGATGAGGATATCTCGTATATTACAAGCCGAATACAGGAATTTACTTCGGATAATCGTTCAGGAATCCCCGGAACACTCCACAGAATCAGTGCAATAAGAAACCGTCAGGGTAAAGTGATAGGTCTTACTTGCAGAATTGGTCGAGTTGTTACGGGGACAATTGCTTGTATAAAAGATATTTGCATGATGAACAAGAGTATTTTGTTCTTAGGACGCCCGGGGGTAGGTAAAACTACAAAACTCAGGGAAATTTCGCGGCTTGTTGCTGATGAATTAGGCAAAAGAGTTGTAGTTGTGGATACTTCAAACGAAATTGCAGGCGACGGCGACACACCGCACCCTGCAATAGGACATGCAAGACGCATGCAGGTTACCCAGCCTGAATTTCAAAAAGATATTATGATAGAGGCCGTTGAAAATCACACGCCAGAGGTTATAGTTGTTGACGAAATAGGGACGGAAGCCGAGGCGCAGGCGGCAAGAACTATTGCTGAACGCGGGGTTATGTTGATTGCAACCGCTCACGGAAACAGTCTGGAAAGTCTAATTAAAAACCCGACGCTTTCCGATTTGGTGGGCGGAATTCAGTCTGTAACCTTAGGCGATGACGAAGCCCGCCGCAGAGCTTCTCAAAAAACCGTTCTGGAAAGAGAAAAGCAGCCGACTTTTGATATTGTAATCGAAATTCTTGACAGAAACACTCTTGCTGTTTATAAAGATACTGCGGAAGCGGTTGATTATATCTTAAGAGGCTGGCCTATCAGACCTGAAATAAGAAAGGTTGATAAAACCTACGAAGAGCAGCCTGCCGCGCCAAAACAGGAAGAAAAACACGAGCCTACAATCAGCGAACAGATTAATAAGCTTGAGAAAAAAATCCAGCCTTCCGACAGCCTGAATTTCAGCTTTTCAAGACAGAAATACGTTGAAGAAGTCAAAGGATTCAAGAAAATATATCTGTATGCGGTTTCGAGAAGCATTGTAGAAAAGGTTATAGAAAGACTTGATTTAAAAGCTGAAATTACCAGAAATCTTGATGATGCAGATATTGTGATTGCGCATAAAAACTTTGCCAAAGGAGGCGCAAAAATTCTCTCAACCGCAAACGATTACAGGATACAGGTTTTTTATATAAAAACCAATTCTATGGCGCAAATACAAAAGGTTCTAAAAGATGCGCTCCAGATTACGGAAGCCTCTGAAACTTTGCAGGGCTATTATGACGACGCTGAACGCGCGCTGGATGAAGCAAAAGCCGCAATAAATAAAATCCTTGCGGGTGCAGAGGATGTCGAATTACAGCCGCAGAGCCACCACATCAGAAAGCTTCAGCATGAACTTGTCGAACAGCACAATCTCATAAGTAAAAGTGTCGGAGAAGGTGCCGAAAGACATCTGCGCATTGTAGGCGGCAAAGACTTTGAGGAGAAAACAGGATAAAAAATTTACATATATTTAGATATCAAGCGAACGCCGGCATCTCAGCCGGCATTTTTTTGAGTATCTTAGTTGGGCAGGTATGCCCAACCGACAGAACCCCTCACCCCTACCCCTCTCCCTCAAGGGGAGAGGGGATAGGATTCTGCGTCATTGCGAGCGTCAGCGAAGCAATCCAGCTTTTTGAAAAAGTGATGCGTGAAGAGTGAGTGGGGAGATAGGTCGGTTGGGCATACCTGCCCAACTACAATCCTCACGCTTCACTCATCACTCTTCACACGTCTAAAAGTTGAATTCTTTCGAACTTCGCCCTCAGAATGACGTATTTTTACTTAGTGCCTTAATATCCTAGCATATTTACCCATAATTTCACGTCAACAGACTTATCGTTCTACTTTGTAAACATTTGTTACATACATTTCTCATAATTTAAAGTTTTAAAGCCGAAAATCCGTAATACATCATGAAAGATCAGGAAATGTTACTAAGTCGAAAGGATTTTAAGTAAAACAATGGGTTTATCAGCATCACAAGCTAGATTATTAACCATAACCGCAAGAAAATCTGATTGCGAATATGAATCTATGAGATTATCGCACCAGAAAATTGCGCTTTCGAGAGATATGGATGTTGTATCTGCCGAATATCAAGATGCCATAAACCAAACAAAATTAATGTATGATTTCTACGGAAATAATACTCAGGTTAACCCGTTGTCATATAACTTATTGATGAGTCCGTCGGCTTTGAATGATTATATTCCGACAACCATAACGGACAAAGGCGGACGAGTTGTATTGAATCCGGCTCTGGCACGTGCTGCAAAAGCAGCAGGTATTCCGCAGGAAGGTATGGACGGACTTCCGTCATCAGAGATGAGAAATGCCTTCATCGACGGCTTGGTCGCAAATGACGTAATCTCTGATATTCAGGGGGAAAACATTAAAAAGACAACCTACAACCAGATGGCAGGTGTCGGATCCACTGACCTTGTAACTGTTAATACTTCTGAAGCTAGTTATTCTGAATTTGTAGACATGTTGAAGGGTATAAGATTAGACTTATCAGATATTCTTGGAGAACATAACTATGCAGGTGGACAAAATACCAGCTTTGGTTTATTTGAAGTAAACGGGAATAACCTTACGCAAATAACCCCTGACTCTATATCATTAACAGATTTATTAAACGGGAACTATGCATTAAGAGGGGCTGCACACCACCAGGGTGACGGGGAAGGCAGAGAATTTAAATCTTGGGAACTTCTTGTTGACTTCATTGGCAGCAGCACTTTATGGGAGAGCATATTTACAGGCGTTGAATCCTTCCTTGATACCGGAGATGCTTACACCCAGGCAGCTTTGGAATATGCAAGCAGCAAGATTAAGGAATCTGTGGAACTGCTGGGTCAAAGAAATGACAGCAAAGGCGGCAATGTAGATTACTCTAACTTTGCATTCTGGAAACAATGCGGCGGTAACATATTCGGAGGTAACAACGGTACTGATACGGTTCTGAAAGAAATTAACGGACGTCTTGATGAGTATGTTGGTATCATATACAGTGAAAATAGCGGTGATGAAAATGAAGGCGGATTTACAAAAGACGGTTACGGTATTAACCTTTCATATATGGTAAAAGCATACCTGACTTACTTCGCTGAATATATGCAGGGTATTTCAAATTCAGATTACAATGTTGATAAATTATTAGAACAATGTAACTTTGTAGATGATATGTTCACCTTCACTTATGTAACGGATGTTGATACATCAGGTGACAACCTCCTGATAGCAGGCTTCTATGATGCATTGTTCAACCAGATTTGTCTGAATGGCTGGACAGAAAATGAAAATATCGACGACATTGAATATCTTGAAGAGATGCTCAAATCCGGCGCTATGTATATGTCTACAATGGCTGACGACGGTTACTACTATCAGGGCAACTACTCGACAAATACTTATGTTAAAGAAGTTACCGATGAAACAGCCGTCGCACAGGCTGAAGCTAAATACAACAGAGAAAAACAAAAAATTAATTCAAAAGAAAATATTATTGATATGAAGATGAAAAATCTTGATACGGAAATCTCGGCACTGACAACCGAGTATGATACGGTCAAATCGGTCATTGATAAGAATATTGAGAAAACATTTAAACGATATAACGCTTAACAGAGCCGGCTATAAGCCGGCTTTTTAACATTAATAGTGAAAAGTGAATGGAAAAAGTAATCGTCATTGCGAGGCGTTAGCCGAAGCAATCCAGCCTTTGAAAAAGTGATGCGTGAAGAGTGAGTGGTGAAGGGTTCAACAATAATATGTCATTCTTTATTCGTTCAACCATTCACCGTTCAACTTTTCTAATACACTTACCCCTCTCCCCTGCCCCTCTCCCGCAAGGGCAGAGGGGATAGGATTTTTCCCCTCTTGTAAAGGGGGGATTAAGGGGAAATTTTTGCCTCCCTTTGTAAGGGAGGTGGCGCGTTAGCGCCGGAGGGTTTTCTTTGCCACCCCTCACCCCACCCCTCTCCCTAAAGGGGAGAGGGGATAGAATTCTGCGTCATTGCGAGGCGTTGCCGAAGCAATCCAACCTTTTGAGAAGTGATGCGTGTTGGACTAATTACTTTATAGAACCCTTCACCACTCACTTCTCACTTAATTGCACTTAACGCTTTTTACATAGTGCCCGCTTATCTCTAACACAACCCTACACATCCGCAACAGGAGGGATATCAATACGTTTAAGCCGTTGTTCTATACGACGATACCATTTCAAATGCTGTTTAAAAAGTATTTTGTAATCGGAAATTTTCCCCGATGAAATTTCGTGGAATTGCTCATCACAAGTTTGTGCCATACTGTTCTCAAGAATATGTGTAAGCTCTTTTCTGTCAAGAGTATTCTCCGTCAAGGAGATTTTATCACCAAATTTAACAACGACTTCAGGTCTGTTATCTCTGAAAAAGCAATAATCAACCGCAACAGGTACAAGATTAACCTTTCCGAAGCGTTTGACTGCGTTCTGAGCAATATAAGCAAGCCCTGTCTGGAACACAATAGGTCTGTAGTGAGGCGGTCTGATAATCCCTTGCGGAAATATACATAGAATATTTTTTAAATCTCCGACAACATCAACGGAATATTTAAGCGCTTTCATAGCAGATTGCGGAGATTTTTTACAAACCGAATACCCGCCGCCGCGTCTGAGAAGAGGAAATCTGTTCAACTCCTCAATCATAAGCCTTATTTCTTTATGAAAAATTCTATGAGTAATATTATACATGACAATACCGTCCCACCAGTTGCAGTGAGGGGCAAAAAGGATAGTCGGAACTCCCTTTTCCATAACATTTTCCGCACCCTTATACCGGAATGCGAAAAATCTGTTCTGAAGCATATTAAAGAAAAACAAACTTGCTACCATAAGCCAGAATTTGTTAGTCTTTGCGGGTTTGAATTTCTCCTCTTTATTCCTCAATTTTGTCGGAGGGATGTCAGAATATAATTGTTCTTCAACACTACTCATAATAGAATTATTTTACTCCGCTGAAATTAAATAGTGAATAGCTGATGTACTAATTTTAAGAAATCTTTACTTGTCAATCAAATTAAACGGCTCAAAGTTTTGCTAAGATTTTCAAGATAAACGATTTAAACTTAGATTTTGCCTTATTTGTGGTTTCAATGACTTCTGCATGGGATAGACGGTCACCGTCGTGGGAGCTTGCAGCATTGGATATACAGCTTATCCCGAGAACCCGCATGCCGCAATAATTTGCGACTATTGCTTCCGGAACAGTAGACATCCCGACTGCGTCTGCTCCAAACATTCTTGCCATGTGAATTTCTGAAGGAGTTTCATAGCATGGACCGGAATTTGCAAGGTAAACGCCCTCTTTAATATCAATAGACAACTCTTCTGCGCATTTTTTTGCAAGTTCACGCAAATCTTTTTTGTAAACCTCTGACATATCAGGGAACCTTTCGCCGAGAGAATCGTCATTTGGTCCTATAAGAGGGTTAGACCCCATACAATTGATATGATCTTTTAATATCATTAAATCGGAAGGTCTGTAAGATTCATTCACGGCACCCGCGGCATTTGTGAGAATAAGCGTTTCAACACCGAGTTTTTTCATAACCTTCACAGGATATGTAATCTCCTGCATTGTATGTCCTTCATAAAAGTGGTTCCGACCCTGCATCATAACGACTTTTTTGCCGGAAATTTCAGCAAAAACAAGTCTGCCCTTGTGCCCGCTTACGGTTGATTTTATAAATCCCGGAATTTCGGAATAAGGTATTGCTAAATCACAGTACTCATCGGCAAGTTCGCCAAGACCCGAACCCAGAATAATACCTATTTCAGGCTTAAACCCGTTAGTTTTCTCTTCAATAAATCTGATAGCTTCATCCATTAACCCTAATACCCCTTTAATATTTAAATTTCACCTCTGCCGCATACTCTAGCGGACTCACACAAAAAGACACACAAATGGATTACCGTTGTGTGTCTTTTGATTAAATTTATATTAGCCAACCAAACGGTTGTCATCAGCTTCGGAAGCTTTTACCATAATAGCATGCTCAACCGGATTTTCTCTTGTATAGCCGGTTTCGTGACTATCATCAAAAACAAATTCATCATGAGCTTTTTTCGCCTGATTTTCATCAACCAGTTTCTTTGCAAGTTCTGCAATTTCGTAAACCAGTTGATATCTGTTATCTGTATTTTCGTTCAAATCCCATGCTACTTTTATTATTTGCTCCATATATGTAAACCTCATTTCTTAATTAGTAAATTAATAATATAATATAAAAAATTTTTTCGCAAGTAGTAAAAATCATGCTATAATCAAAGACATGAATATCAAAGACAAATTTAAAATCTTACAATGGGCAGAAGCTCTGATATGGGTTATTATAATAAGTCTGGTTATTTTCGGGATAAGGTATCACAATTACCAAAAAACAAAGGGGTTAAAAACTTATCAGATATTTTTGCAGGATGTGGACGGACTCATAGTCGGTTCACCTGTCAGAATGCTCGGAGTTGCAATAGGATACATTGAACAGGTTAAAATCGTAGGCGATACGGTTTATGTAAAATTTGTACTTAATGATAAAAATATGTCCATTCCGAAGGGTTCCATTGCAACCGTAGAATTTAACGGACTCGGCGGTTCTAAGTCACTGGAGATTTATCCTCCGACAGAACAGAGTCTTGCAACAAACAAGTTAATCGTCACCCAAAGACCTATGAGGCTCAATGATTCCATTGGATTAATTGACGATATGTTTGATAAATTAACCTCAATGATTATTAGAGGCTCACATTTTGCAACAGAAATCAACGGATTTATGCCTATGCCTGCAAAAAGAGGCGCAATGACCTTTAGTAAGCAGGAAAAAGAGATTAAAGAAATTGATAAACTTATAGATAAACTGCAAGAAAACCGCCAGATATTCAGCGACAAGCTAAAGGAGGCTAAAAATGATTAGCAAAAACATAAAAGTCATAACAAATCCTGTTATCTTAGAAAATTTAAGGGTAATGAGGGACAAAAATACCGATTCTCAAGGGGTGAGGATTGCGACGAGAAAAATCACCCGCTGCCTTCTTTATGAAGCGGCAAGAAACCTTCCGCTTGTCGATAAAGAAGTTACGACACCTCTCACGACTTTTACAACAAAGGTTATAGATCCTGATATAAAAATTATTATATCCCCTATTTTACGAGCAGGTCTGATTTTTACGGATGAAGCAATTGATATCCTGCCGCAGGCCTGCATACGTCATATCGGGATGTATAGAGATGAAAAAACGCTGAAACCTGTCTGGTATTATAATAAGGTTCCTATGGAGGCGCCAAATCCGGAAAAATTCTATATATACCTGACAGATCCTATGCTTGCTACAGGAAACACACTTGTTGAAGCAATCAAACTCTATGCTGATAAAGGTATTCCGATTGATAATATTAAAATTATATGTATAATCGCAGCACCGGAAGGTTTGGAAAATATTCAAAAACACTATCCTGATATTGAAATTACAACAGCAGCAGTTGACGACCACTTAAACGACAAGGGGTATATTGTTCCAGGTATGGGCGATGCAGGCGACAGAATTTTCAATACATAATATTTTGGCGCAGCCGGTCGTGCACAATTTTCTGTTAAATTTTGTAAAAAATAATGGCAGTTTTTAAAGTTTATTTTAAAGCTGCCGTTATTTTTTGTGTGTAGAAGTTTATAAGGAAAAATATTATGGATTTCAGAATTGACCTCAATGCTGCAAAAGGTACAGCAAAGGCTTCGCAGCAGGAAGATACAGAAAAACTCAAACGTGAAGCTAAAGCAAAGGGCGAATATATAGTAAGTGTGAGCGGGGATGAAAAAGGTCTATTCGCAATAGCTAAAAAATTTAATATGTCATTAACCGACTTTAAAAATATGACAGGACTTACAAAAGATACACTGCAAAAAGGACAGGTAATTAAAAACATTCCGACAGCCAAAATCGAATCAGGAATGGGGCTTGCATCTATCGCCAGAAAACACGGTATGACACTTGAACAGTTCTGCACACTGAATAATATTGATAAAAATTACAAACCTCAAAAAGGGGAATACTTCTATGTATTTCCTGATAAAAGCAGGCAAAAACCGGATGCCGGCAAAGACACCCCGGCACCTCAACCTAAACCGGAAACAGAACCTCAACCTGAGGCAAAACCTCAGCCAAAACCTGAGGTAAAACCTATAGAGCAGCCCGAGCCTCCTATGAGCGCGGAAGATATAGCAGCGGGTCTGGAACAGGCTGCAAGTGATTACAGAGGCGCTGTTGGAAGAGATGAATTTAACCAAATTTTTAATAAAATTAACAAAAATAACGTCATTGATGTAGTTCAAAGTTTTGAAGAACAAAACGGTAAAAGTTTAATCAATATGATTTCCGATGAATGGAGCAGCAGCCATGAGGACAGAAAAGCTGCAATGACAAAAATTTTCGATTTGGTAGCAGGAAAAACCGGCAACCGAAACCCGAAATTGAGAGAAGAATTCATTGATAACCTTAATGACGAATTTGATTCGTGGGGATTTGTATCCACAAAGAAAATGGATAAAATCATCAACGGTATGATAAATCCTGATGAAAGTTTTATTGAAGAATACGACATAGAAACAAATGACCGCGATAATACAGGTATCCGCGCAGAGCACATGAGCGGAAAAGTTTATCCGAATGAAGTATTCCACACAACAAACGGCGGCAGAAGCAGAGATATCACTCCGGAAACAAAAACTTCGATAAAAGATGGCGACGGAAACACAGTTACTGCAGGAACACTAAAAAACTGGGCACTACACAGCGGCAGACGGGATAAAGGTTTCAGCGACGTAAAAGATCCGTTTATAGTTCGACCGCTCCCTAATTACAACACTGAAACAAAGAAAATTGAAGCAGTTACAGAAGTCTTAGAGCCTACCTCAAGCGGAAATCTCGACGGTAAGGTTGTAATTCTTAATCCGGGACACGGCGGCTATCAGCAAAACAACGGATTTTTTGATGCCGGAACAGTGCTTTCCGTTGAAAATGCCGAAGGCGAACAAATGCCGATTGAAGAATGGCGGGTTGCACAGATGTATACAGACAAAATTGCAGACAATTTAAGAAACCGCGGCGCACAGGTTGTAATAGTGTCAGGTGCTGTCAGAAACGGAGGTATGGCGGCTCAAAAATATATAGAAAGAATGCTCGATGGTAAAAAAGGTGACGATGCCGTAAGAGATGTTATGCAATCTACGGATAAGGAAGATATGCTGTTTCTCTCAATTCACGTTGAATCAGCCAAAGAAAGACCGGATCAAAAAGCTTGCACGGTAAGGTACTCAAAAGATATGGATAAAGAACTTGCAGAAAACATCAATAAACACGTAAATCAAGGCTTTATGGCTCTGACTCCAAATCCCGTACACGATAACTTGTACGTAAATAAAGCGGCAAAAGGGGTTACTGCATCTCTTCTTGAAATCGGCAACATTGCAAACGGTAGCATTACAAATTCTCTGCTGTCAGACTTTGACCAGAAAAAATACGCTGAATGTATTGCCGATGCAATAGAAGAAACAATGCTTAACTAGAAAGGATTTATTTTGAGCGAAATAAATTTCAATTTTTCAATAATCCCCCAGCAAAACGGCGGACACAAAGTTAAAGCCGGAGAAACTCTCTATTCTATTGCAAAATCAATGGGAGTTTCCGTTGAGGAACTAAAAAAAGCAAACGGCTTAAAAGATAATACCATTTCAATAGGACAAATCTTAAGAGCACCGTCGGCATCATCGCAATCTTCGTCTGTAGAAATTCCTATGATGCGAGATATTTCCGATGAACAGATTGAAACGGACAGCAAAAGAAGCCGATATTTAAAAATTACCCCGCACGCCGACCATACCTTAAAAGCGGGCGAAACCCCTTCCACCCTTGCGAGAAAATACAATGTGGAAGAGCGGGTTATCCTCATGCTGAACGGACTTTCAAAAGAAGATGCCACAAAACTTCAAATAGGACAGACTCTGAAAATTCCCCCGACCCGCACAGCGCGAAATATAAATAACCTGAATGATGCAGCATCTGCCTTAGGGGTCAGTGTGGATTTTGTAAAAAGATTAAAAAGAATAGAAGATGGGCTTGATGCAAATAAAAAACCTTTCCCTGATAACAAATTCCATAATACGCCCTACACCGATGATGAAGGAAACCCTACAATTGGAATAGGTCACGTTGTTAAAAAAGGCGAAAAGACAAATCTTACGAATAAAGAAGTTCTTGAACTTTTCGTGAATGATATGCTCAAAATGGAAGAAAACCTCTGGACTGTTATGGGCGGGAAACAAAATTACGACAAGCTGCCGCAGAACATAAAAGAAGCCCTTCTTGATATGACATTCAACAAAGGCACGGCGATTATTGAAAAATCTCCGGGGTTAGTCTGGGCGCTGAAAAACGGAAAATACGAGGCTGCAATCTGCAAAATGACGAACAATAAATCGCTTAAAGGTAAAGAGATGAGCGGTCTTAGCAAGCGCAGATTGTTTGATATATCGACCGCCGCAAAAATGTACAACGGCAACCCGCCGCAAAGTATTATAAATACTGCGCAGCAAGTTTATAACCGAGGGATTGAACTTTTAAAAACTGAAAGTGCAAAAGCCTACAAGGAGTTAAAAAATCCGGGGATTTCCCTCCAGGAATACATCCAAAACCAGATAAACGGCTACAACTCCTATGCTAGAGAATATATGGGAGATAAAATTAAACTTAAAGACAGGTAACAATTTCGCCTACAATATCACCGTGAAGTGTTTTTATATTGTAATCAGCCTCAATATTTGCCCAGTGTAAATTTTTGAGGCTGTCGAGTGTCAGAAGTTCACGAGCCTTCATATCACAGTCGGAAATCTTCACTATCAAACCTTCCTGACTTTCAAGGTTAACAACAATACAAAGCCCGCCCGCACCGACTTTTGCAACAAGGTTTTCAGAATCTGCTATAATCTTGGTATCAGTCCTGTCCTCTCCGCCGATTACGTAAGGATATTCGCGGAAAGCTTTTGCTATTTTATCGTATTTAGGATTACAGAAAAGTTTTATGAAACCTTTCACCATATTTTCTAACGGCATTGAATGAATCGGAACCCCGCAGCCGTCTTTTGTCACGGGATAATCTTTTTTTATGCCGCATAGTTCATATATTTTTCTTTTAATTTCTTTTTGAAGCGGATGGTCAGGAGAGTCGTAACTTTCTAAATCCCAGCCGTTCATCTTGCATAACCCGAGCATCATAATATGTTTTCCGACGCAGTTGTTATGGAAAATGCTTTCCTGCTGCCCGCTCAAAAGCAATTCTTCTTTTGCTGTTTTGGAGATTGGTTTATGAAATCCGCATTTGAGATATGTTTCATCAAGACAAATTTTCTTTAAAAGATTTTTTGCTGTTTCAACGTGGATTTTTTCACCAGCGTGGGAAGCGCAGCAAATTGCAATTTCCTGCAGCGACATATCGTATCTTATATCCATTCCATAATCAATCAAAAGACTTGCCTGCAGTGGTTTTGCACAGGAACGCAAAAAGAAAGGATACCCGTTTGTTTCACCAATACTATCTATAATATGCTGACCGTCAGAAACCAACATATAGCCGAAATGCTCTTCTTCTATCAGCCCATCTCTAATATATTTTACAAGAATTTCAGGTTTACCCGTCGTCATCATTGTCATCTTTTGCCATCAAATGTAATAAATGTGTCATTTTACGTTTCAAAGCGTCATTTGCTTTTTCTAAAAGCTCGATTTTTGCAAGAAGCCGCTCCTTTTCGGAAGTTACAAGTTCTGTTTCCGGTACAAGGGAATAATCCAATATAAATCTCTGTTTTGCATCAGCTTTAAGGGTAAATAATGTCTGAACATTTTTCTCTGTTATAAATCCTAAGTCAACAAGGATTTTCCCGAAAAGTTTATGCTCCATCCTGTCATCAAGATTTCTCTGGGTCATCACAGCTTGATCAAGCTGGTCGATTGTAATTGAGCCGTTAATTTTATAATATTCACCCGTTCTGAATTTTCCGGCAATAAATCCGCCCATTGCATAAACTTCATCACTTTCAGGCTTTTCTATAAAATTCTGTTCAAGACAGAACATAAAATTCTTAGCGGCTTCTTCCATTGAAAGAAAAGTATTCAGGGAGATTTCCAGAATACTGTAACCTTCCACACATAAGCGCAAAAAATTATAAATATTGGAATCCAATCCGCTCGCCCTGTCCCAGAGTTCTGTTTTCCCTTTAAAAGTAACTGTCGGGTTATAGAATGCAAAAAGATTATTCGCATTTTTTATAACAAGCCTCTCGCAGTAATTCTCTTTCATATTGAGATACAGCCTGTAATATACTGCCTGCTTAACCCAGAGAGGATATGCAAGAAGTTTCCCCATAAAAAGTTCAAACAAATTCTTTTTCATAAAAAATATTATACTATAAAAATCGGAATGAGCGCAATATAATACTTTCCGGTATTGATTTATAATTATAAAAATTGTAAAATAGCCCTAGAGAATAGGAGAACTTTATAATGGAAAATACACGTATGAAAAAAATCTGGATTTTCATAATTGCTTTAATAGGGTTTGTGACAACGATTGAACTTGCTAAAGTTTATTATGATGCAAACTTTAACCCGTATGCACTCGCGAGTTTTTGTACAGTAAACGAATTTATTGACTGTGACGGAATTGCGAGAACAACCGAATCTCAATTCTTCGGGATTCCGCTTGCATATTGGGGAATGTTTTTGTATGCGTTCATTTTCCTTATGCTGATTGCAGACAAACTCAAAAACTTCAAACTTCTAAAATTTATGGAAGTATTCAAAAATCCGCTTGATTATATTGCCTGCCTCGGAATAATCGCATTTACAATTTCTATGATTTTGTTATGCCTGAGTTTGTTTGAAATTCAAAAGCTCTGCATTCTCTGCGCTTTTACATATATTTTAAACCTTCTGATAGGGCTTATTGCACTTGACTATAAAAACGGAGGTCTTGTAAAAGCATTCAAACAGAGTGTAACAGATTTTCTTGACGCTATTAAAAATAAAGCCTACCTCATTGCATTTATTGTTGTAATGCTCCTTGCAGGCGCTGGACTTGCTTATACAACAGTAACTCTCAAATTTGCACCGCAGGTTAAACACGCAAAAATGTTTGATGAATTTGTGAAAGCAAAAACGAATAAATATGCAATCTCCGGAAACGTTCTCGGAAATCCTGAAGGGAAAATCATTCTCTATACTTATACGGATTACCGCTGCCCGATTTGCAAAGTCAATAATATGATGATTTATAAGCTTGCAAAAGAATTAAAAAATGTCAGAATAGAACACCGCAACCTTCCGCTTGATACGGAATGCAACAAGTATTTGACACAACCGTTCCACGACGGCTCCTGCACAATGGCAAGATATGCACTTGCCGCAAAAAAACAAGGAAAATTCTGGGATATTGATAATGCCTTCTTCCAGAATATCCCTGCAAACGAACCGTTTGACGAAAAGAAAATGCTGAAAATTGCGGAAGATTTAGGGCTTAATATGGAAAAATTGAAAAAAGATGCCGACAGCCTTGAAATAATACAGGAAGTTCAAAAGGAAATAGATGAAGCTTACAAACAGGGTATCAACGGAACCCCTTCAATGAAAGTTGGCAACGATATTTATACCGGAATAAGGGCATATCCTGATTTAAAAAAATGGGTAATCGAAAAAAGTGAACAGCAAAAATAAAATAATACTTCACGCATGTTGCGCAATATGTTCAGGTTATCCCGTGTCGTACTTAATTGACGCGGGATATTCCGTTACTGTTTATTTTTATAACCCGAACATCTACCCTGACACTGAATACAAAAAACGTCTGGACGCGGAAAAAACTTTATGCAGTCATTTCGGCGTCGAACTTATTGAAGGAGAGTACGACAGAGAAAGCTTTTTTAATTGCGCCAAAGGACTTGAAAACGAACCTGAAAAAGGAAAACGCTGTGTGGAATGTTTTAAACTCAGATTAGAAAAAACAGCACAGCTTGCAAAAGAAAAAGGGATAGAAAATTTCACAACTTCAATTGTAATAAGCCCGCACAAAAATTTCGCCCTCCTTTCCGCTCTCGGGAAAGAAATTGCACAAAAATACAACCTCAATTACCTTGACATTGATTTCAAGAAAAAGGACGGATTTTTAAAAACGAACAAAATATCAAAAGACCTTGGTTTATACCGCCAAAACTATTGCGGCTGCGAATTTGCCTTGTATAAGTCACGGGATTAGTCAGCGTCATTCCGGAAGCGTAGAAAAACTGATTGAGCCAAAAGGCGAAATCGCATTTTTCTAGCTATGCGAAATCGCATAATTGTCGAATTCAACGGCTATGCGATCCCGGGTCTAGCCCGGGATGACGAAACGAGGAACGCTCTTTGACTCCTATGCAATTGCGGGTTTGACAGCAATCACGTTTCCCCCCCTACTTTCCTTTTCAAGGGGAGAAAAATACTTAATCCCTCTCCCCTTGCGGGAGAGGGTGTCCGAAGGACGGGTGAGGGGTAAAGTTCTGTCGGTTGGGCATACCTGCCCAACAAAGATACTGGTGAAATATTACGTCATTCTGAGGACGAAGCCAGAAAGAATCCAACTTTTGGAATGTAAAGAATAATTTGTAAAGCGTGAAAGGACTTATTATTATTATTGAACCACTCACCCACTTCACCCTTCACTTACAAAAAGGCTAGATTACTTTGGCTAATGCCTCGAGATGACACTAAAGACTCTGTTCATCAACTAAAATAGGTCAAGTCTGCAACATAAATTAACATTCGCTTGCCCGACGGAATAACTCATGATACGATACCCATATAATAAACAATTTACTAATTAGGGTGTGAGGTTTGTATGAAGAGTTCAACAATCAGAAGATCAAATTTATCTAAGGAGAAGATGGCAGTATTGGAGGCTTTATCTAAATACAAATCTGAAGATATGACCCCTAGCGTTTACGTAAGACCTAACAGAGAAAAAGAACTTGACGTTCTCTGGCAGAATTTCAAATTAAATCAAAAAGCAGAAAAATCGCCTAGTGTATATCTTGCTACCGGTTTTGTTGCAGGGGTTGCTGCAACAATTATCACAGGAGCAATTATAGGCTTATCTTCAAACGGTATTATGTCAACTCACAACTTTTCTGCTGATAAAAAAGCTAACGTAAAACAAGAAAGTTTAAACTTTGTACCAGCTGCAGAACAGGCAGCAGCAACAGTTGCCGATGAAGTTTATACCGTACAAAGCGGCGACACAATGGAAAGCATTTTAACACGATTTTACGGCGGATACACTCAGGAAAGAGCCTGGAAAGTTATGAATGCTAATAACATGAAAAATCCAAACAAACTTTCAATCGGACAAAAATTGACTATTCCGATGAAATAATAAAAGTTGTTAGTATGAAAAAGCCACCTGTTTAGGTGGCTTTTTTAATAAAGAAATTTTTCACTATATACATTCGATTTTAATAGCACCCTGACGAAAAATCTTTATTTTGTCATCGTCAAACACTCCGGCAACGGTAGATTCCAAACCTTTACAGAAGCAGCCGTAATCTTCAATGACTAAATCAGCAAGCCCTTCCATATTCTCTTTTGCCTGTTCGTAGGTTTTAGCAGAAGGCTGATGAGAAAGGTTAGCACTTGTTGTAGCCAGAACATGCCCCGGTGCAATTTCACAGATTTCTCTGAAGACCTCGTTATCCGGAACTCTTATACCAACAGTATCCATGCCGGAGGTTATATAATCAGGCGTCAGGTCGGGATTTTTTTTCACAACAAGCGTCAATGCACCCGGGAAATATTTTTTTATAAGTTTTTGTCCGATTTTCGGAATTATTTGAACATAATTCAACAAATGATATGTTTCATTAGACATTAAAATCAAAGGTTTTTGTGCTTCTCGTTTTTTAATATCATAAATTTTTTTAACTGCTTTTTCTGATGAAGGAAGGCAGCCCAGTCCCCAGACGGTATCTGTGACATAGGCGATTACTCCGTCATTTTCCAGTACTCTTTTTATTTCTTCTTTATTTTTTATTAGCATTGTTAAGTTTCTCCTTTAAGGACTTGAAATTCTTAAAAAAATACGTTATAATATAAATATAAGGGAGTTGGCTAAGCTCCGTGAAAGCTCAACCAACTTATCACCCCTTTAATTGATTACAGCTAAAATCAATTTAACTAAAAGCTCTATTACCAGTAGAGCTTTTTTAATTGCTTTTAGTTTCATCATTTGACCTCCTTTCCGCCCATATCTACCACTAATATGTCGTGACGCTGGAGGTTTTTCAGGGCTACCCTTTATATTTAATTTTCAAAGTTCATTCCTTACTTTTTGAACTTTGCGGCAAGGCGATTGAAAAGTTCTTGCGCATAATCCATCTTCATTAGTAAGTTTAATTCAATATAAACTGCAAGGCAGACAACTCCGATTATACAGATTTTTGTTAATTCAAACACGTATTTCGGAAGTTCCACAACCCTGTCGTAAACTAAAGACATTACACCACAGACAAGAAGAGTCACAAAACCTGCTATACACATTTTGAAAAGGTTTACGAAAAGTGTTTTGTAATCCATTCTCATCTTTTTTGTAATCAGAACGCCTAAAACAACCGCGTTAAATAAGGTCACAAGAGATGTGGAAAGTGTAATTCCGCCGATACTCATGTGCATTATGTTTATAAAAAGAATATTCAAAAGGACTTTAAGTACAATTGACGAAAACGCCACAACAAACGGGGTCACAGAATCATTGAAAGAGTAATACACTCTTGTGATTGAATCTCTGAAAACGTAAGGCAGAATTGATACAGACAAAAACCACAAAGCCTCGGTTACCATAAATGTAGCCTTAGCATCAAACGCGCCGCGTTCAAAAACAATCCTTACCCCGTCAAGCCCGACAACAAGAATGCCGATTATAATGGGGATTGCGCCGAAAAATAATACACCTACACCTTTGTTAAAATAATTTTTTATACCGTCATAATCCTTATCTGCAACAAGCCTTGCAAAAATCGGGAAAAGAGGAACAAGAAAAGCCGTCACAAGAATTCCAACCGGAAACTGAAACACTCTGTTTGCATAACCGATAGCAGTCCATGCACCCTCTCTTAAGGCTGATGCAAAAAACATATCTACATAAATATGAATTTGCCCGACAGTCGAACTTAATACGGCAGGAAAAAGGAGTTCGCAAATATTTTTATATTCAACATTATTAAACACATCCAGATTAGGTTTCAGCCTAAACCCCAGCTGCCTTATTTTCGGATACTGCATAACCCACTGAAAAACTGCACCGATAGTTGTAGCCCAGGCAAGAATTGCACCTGTATTATCCTTGCCGTTTGCTCCCATTACCATCGCAATTATCACAAGCGACATAATTATAGGTGACAGGTTCGGAAGCATAAAGTATCTGTAAGTTACAAGAATTCCGTAATAAATTCCGACAATTCCGCCGATAATCAAAACAGGCGACATAATTTTTAAATGTTCAGCCGCAAGGGAAATCAACTGAGCGTCCCCGCCCGAGGCGATTATACCCATAATCTGCGGGGCAAAAAAGTAACAGAGAACCGCAAGTATTGTAAAAAATATTATGGTAGTTGTCATAAAAGTGCTGTATAGCTTATTTACCACCTCTTGAGGCTTTTCGTTTAGATTTGGAATAAGTTTTGAAAAAACAGCAACCGTTGCACTATGGAAAGGACCGCCAACCCCGCCGAGTAAAATTATTGCCAAAGCCGGAATTTGATACGCATAAAAATATGCGTCAGAAACCGTTGAGGCGCCGTAGTAATTTGCTATTACCACATCCCTTATAAAACCTATTAATTTTGAAAATATCGTAACTACTGCAATCAGCCAGGCTGCTTTCAAAAGCCCTGACGATTTATCATCACCAGATGTCGAATTTGTCATCTTTTTTCACCAATTCCACATAAAGTCTGAGCGCTTTTCTAAATGCACTGTCCGCAAAATCCGGAGAACTGAACACTATTGTATTTTTCCCGCGTTTAATATATTTGGAAATATCAATTTCCGTAAACCTGTTCGCACCGAGAAGTGCCGGCGGCAAATCAAAAGTATGCATTTCTCCATTGATTTCCGCCATCAATTTTGTAACCATAAATTTATTATCAACAACAATTACCGCTTTTTTGTAAGGAGCGTAAAAATGTTGGGTGGCATAGAGTTGCGAAGGGTCGGAGGAAATTATAACAGGCTTTGTGCCCAAAGTAACCCCTGTATAATAGTGCTGGAGAATTTTATCATAAGAAAGATGCAGTTCTTTATCCATAAACCCTGCACCGTACTGACTCATTCCGACGCCATGCCCGAAACCTCCGCCATACGCTTTAACAGAAACCGGATTTCCGTTTTCATCTTTTTGTAATTCAAAAACCACATTAGCGCTAGGGAGGGCTTTTCCTGCGTTTTTAAGCAGGCGGCGAATTACAAGTTCTTTATAAATTTTATAGGTTTGGGAATCTGTTACGATTTCCATTTCAATAATTTTTCCTGAATTTCCGCGGCGTACGACACGCAGATCCGTAACCTTACCAAGAGTTTCATCTTTATTGAAAGCAGGGGACACAAAGCCTGTTGCAGATTGAGCGGCAAGATTATCCTGCAAAGTTTTCTGCAATTCATCAGCAGTCCATTCCCTTGTCCAGCGGAAATAAGGAGAGCGCATATCGTAAGCTGTTGTTTTAGATTTGTAATACTCCGCCGCGGCTTCTTCCGTATTTAAAGGCGACTGTGTCAAGATATCCGGACGAGCCTTAAGATAAGGTTTTTCTTTTGACGGAAATTCTTTTGTCGTCGGATCGGAAAATGCGTTTGCAAAATCTTCTGTATATCCTCCTGCGGTTGATGAATACTGTGCAAGAATTAAATCCCAGTTATAAAGCGCAACAACGCCTTCGGTTTCTTTTACAGCCTGGTTTGAAAGGGGTTTTTCCGTATTAGCGCCGAAATAGACCTGACTTGCAACGGAATCTACCACATCATAGTTAGGGGAAGATTTTACCCTTGGGGAGAGAACATAATTTCGTGCAGCGACACTCTGGGCTTTTAAGGCTTCCAGCCCGAAATGCACAGGCATTTCATTCGGAACCACACCTTTTAAATATTCTTCCAGTTCAATCAAATTGACAATATTAAATAGCCCGTCCTTGGCAGGAATTATCTCAAATACCCCGTGATAAAGCGCCTGTTTTCCTGCACGCTTAAGCCCTTTAACACCTAAAAGACCCTCAGGACAGAGGATACGAAGTCTGCCACTAACAGAGGTAAGATCTTTACCATCCTCAAAGGTTAGAGAGAAACCTTTATCCTGCACAAATTTTATATTTACGACAGTATCCGCAGGCACGGTTTCAACAACCCTGTCGTCGTCGCAAATCATAATTTCTCCAGTTCCGAAAACTCCTGTCTGCTTATACACGTAGGTTTTAAATCCCGTATCCCCAATACCTACCCTTATAACCTCGGAAGAAGGGGTTCTTGCTGCCTGTTTAAGCTCTGCTTCTCTTGCAATCTGGAGTGTTTGAGCGGGGATAGGCGACGAAAATGAATACGCAGGCGAACATACGAAAAAAATATTTAAAAGTAAAATAATTCCTAATCTCTTCATAAAAATATTATATGACAAACATTATTCATCACAAACAGAAAAATTTTCGGGTAAATCTTTTTCAAGTTCTCTCATAAATTCAGAAATAGAAAGCCCGAATGCTCCTGCGAGTTTAAAAATGGTTGTGAGCTGCGGGTCTTTCACGGCACGTTCCAAATCGCTCAGAACCGATGACGGAATGTCGAATTCCGCCCCGAGCATAAACTGGCTTTTACTGCCGCGAAGTCGTTTAACGGTTTTCGCAATCGCATTAAAAATTATTTTCTTTTTCGCATCTTGCATAATTCTAATTTTGAATGTAATATATGAAACATCCTATCGCGAACGCGATAATAAATAGGAGTCCGGCGTTTGTGCCAACTGACACAATGACAGTTCAAAATAAATCAATAATATACGTTGGAGGTTTTATGGCAAAGACTACAAAGAATATAGCTTTTACATTGGCAGAAGTCTTAATAACTCTGGGTATAATCGGAATAGTTGCAGCAATGACTCTGCCTGCGCTAATACAAAGAAATAACAACCAGGTTGTTGAAACAAGGTTAAAAAAATTTTATTCGTCTATGAATCAAGCAATTATAAGAGCAGAGGCTGATTACGGAGATAAAAAATACTGGTTTGAGGATTTGTCTGCGATTGATGAGGATGGAAACATAAATTCGTCAAAAATAGAAGAGTGGTTTAATAAATATTTTACGCCATATATAAAAATAATTAAAATCGAACAAAACGCAGATGGAACCTTCATTGTATATTTCCCGGATGGAAGTGCCCTTGAACTGGTGGTGAACACAACAACCAGAAATTGGGATTTTTACCCCGGAAACATACAAAAATGCAAACAAAAAGAAAAAAATAATGAAAAGGTAACCGGAATATGCAGATTCACATTTCTATTTAATCCGGCCATAAAAAGCAACTCTGGTCCCTCTAGTTGGACTTATCATTTAAATAAAGGTATTGAACCATTTAAGACCGATTGGGACGGGGACATCAGGAAACTGTATGACCACGGACAATTTGGTTGTAATGCCGCTGCAGGACGCAATTATTGCACAGCAATTATACAAATGAACGGCTGGAAAATTCCGAATGATTATCCGTTTAAGGTAGCATATTAAAATTTATTTACTTCACTTCCCAGACTGTTCCGTCTTTAGAATCTTTCAGAACAATTCCGCATTCATCCAGCGCAACTCTGATTTTGTCTGCAACTTCCCAGTTTTTGGCGTCGCGGGCTTCTTTACGGTATGCAATTAAATCTTCCATTGACGCAAACTCTTTGCCCAGTTTTTCTGATACGTGTTTCACTGCGGCTGTAAGTTCACCTTCTGACAGGGTTGCTTTTTCAAAACTAAAACCTAAAACTCCTGCAAGTTTATACAAAATCGTGAACGCGTCTTTGTCGTCTTTGTTCGCTTTATTGGCAAGTTCAAAAAGAACGGCAAGCGCTTTTGATGTGTTCAAATCGTCATCCATCGCCTCAACGAATTTTGTATATTCATCTGTTTTTGTAATATCCAAATCCTCGTTAATCTTGGTACGTTTTGCATTAAGCATTCTTTTAACGCCTGCCTGTGCTGACGAAAGCGCTTCATCAGAGAATTCAACAGGCATTCTGTAATGATTTGTCAAAATAAAGAAGCGGATTGTGTTTGCGTCGTATTTTTTCAACAAATCATCAATCGTCAAAAAGTTACCGAGAGATTTTGACATTTTTTCTTTATTAATTGTCACAAACCCGTTATGCAGCCAGTAATTTACAAACTTACATCCGTTAGCGCATTCTGATTGGGCGATTTCATTTTCGTGGTGTGGAAAGATTAAATCAGCACCGCCGGCGTGAATATCAATGGTTTTTCCAAGATACTTGCGGCTCATGGCAGAACATTCAATGTGCCATCCCGGACGTCCGACACCCCACGGCGAATTGTAGCCGAATTTTTCATCTTTTTTCCAGAGTGCAAAATCAAGCGGATCTTCTTTATGTTCGCCGACTTCAATTCGGGCACCGCTTTCAAGCTGGTCTATCGGCTGTTTGGAAAGATAGCCGTAACGAGGGAATTTTTTCACCCTGAAATACACATCACCGCCAGCCTCATAAGCGTATCCGTTTTTAATCAAATCTTTTATAATTGAAATCATTTCGCCTAACGTTTTTGTCGCAAAAGGTTCAATGTCGGGTTTTAAAGTGTTGAGGGCTTTCATTGAATTTTCAAATTGTTTATACCAGAACTGCGAAACTTCCTGCGGTGTTTTGTTTTCTTTTTCGGCTTTTTTAAGAATTTTGTCATCAACATCGGTTACGTTACGACAGTATGTGACATCGTAGCCTTTGAACTTTAAATATCTGTATAAAACATCCCAGGTAATATAGCATCTTGCATGCCCGAGGTGTGCGTAATCATAAACAGTAGGTCCGCAGACATACATTTTAACCTTATTTTCTTCAATAGGAGTAAACTCTTCAATTTTATTGGTAAAAGAATTATGTAACTTCATCAAATCATCCCTCATCTTGTCCTAATTTTAACACAAAAAGATTTTTTTTCATGCAGAATTCAAAGGAAAAATAATCGGAACAAACACAAATCTATTTACTTAAAATATGTAAACTTTTTTTATATCAACGCAATTTAACCGAAAAAAAATACTTTATATACATGTAAGGTAGTGTTTAGAAGGTTATAGTATAATGTCAGTTTCAACAGCATTACTTGAAGTATGTGTTCCAAGCGGAATATTCTGCTACAGGAATATTAAAAAGGTCGAAGACGGTGAACCTCAAAGAGGTACGGTCGCTTTTGCACAGGGCGCCAAAATTGCTCAGGCTCTAGCGAATTATAACGAAGCTACCGCAAAGACCGCAGGCAGTGCTGTTAGTATTTTTAACGAGTATGCAAAAAAATATAAACCTGTGGATTATGCAGGTAAAGCAGTTAAGTGGGCAACAAAAAACGTTAACCCGCTTATTTGTGCATCAAGTGTTATAAAAACCGCAACATCCGACGATAAAGTCGGCACAGGTATTACGGAAGCCGGTGCTCTTGCAGGTATGTTTGCAGGTGAGGGAATGTTAAAACTTCACATGGATAAATTTATTAATGCCGAAAATATTACAAAAGCGGCAAAATTGGCAGATAAAGTTAATTGGCTGAAACCTGTTGCCAAATTTATGAATAAAGCAGGCAATAATTCCAAAATCGCAGCAGTGATAAAAGGAATAATCTTTGTATGCGGCTCAATGGGCTCATACGCAATCGGTCAGAGTATCGCGGAAAAATATTCAGACAAGGTTAAGGCAAGCCTGGGAATAAAGGATAAACCTGAACCAAAAATCAATCAAAAGGTCTAATCCCTTTTCTCTGACTGTATGTTATAATTTAACATGTAATGAGAAAGATTTGCCTTTTAGTTTTAATATTTGTTTTTACAATATTTGTACCAAATCCGGCTAACGCTATTAAAATAGGGCTGCAAACAGGAGTGGACCGAATAGGTATAGGCTCTTCCAACGCCACATCTCTAATTGATGCAAATACCAATAAAACGGTAGTAAAACTTGATGCAATGAAAGGCTATGAAATTGTTCCCTATAAGAATACAATGGCTATCCGCCTCGACGGAAAATTCTATCAGATATATTCAGACAATGTAGTTTTGAAGCCTGCCGAAGGCGGCTTTATCAGTGCTAAAAACAGATGGTACCGCGGATATCTGATTATACAGAATAAAAATAAAAAATTAACTGTTATAAATGAGGTTAATCTTGAAGATTACATAAAAGGGGTAGTGCCTTCCGAAATGCCGTCCGGCTGGGAGTTGGAAGCACTGAAGGCACAGGCAATTGCCGCAAGAAGCTATGCACTCGCAAACCTCGGGAAACGCGCCTCTTTAGGATATGATTTAAAAGATACTCCTGAAGATCAAGCCTATGGCGGCGCATCCGCTGAAACCGCAAAAACTAATCGTGCGGTTGATGATACAAATGGTTTAGTCTTAACTTACAATTATAAAGTTGTTTCAGCCTTTTATTCAGCCTCCGCAGGCGGACAAACCGTTACTGCAAAAGAAGCCTGGGGAAATGATGTTCCTTATATACGCTCGGTACCGTCATTTGATGATAATGTCAAAAAAAACGGGCACGGTATAGGTATGTCGCAGCATGGTGCAAATAATCTAGCAAAACAGGGATATAATGCTTATCAAATTTTAAACTATTTCTATAAAAATATTAAATTTGCCAGGGCAAACAGCAGTTCAATTAATTAAATTATCCCATAATGGCTGCTTTTACTGGATTTTCTTTTCACAATATCCCTATATCCCTTATATATTAAGAAAAATTTTCAAAAAAATCCCTAAAACCCCCTTGTCAAAAACAAATAACGTGCTATAATAAATCTGTCGAATACAAAAGCATGCGGAGAAAATGGTTTCTCTATTTACCGTTTGCTAAAGGAAGAAGGAGGTTCCAATGAACAAAGAAGAATTAGTAAAAGAAGTATCAAAAAAAGCAAAAGTTTCTCAAAAAGCAACTGCAGACGTTGTTGCAGCAGTTTTAGAAACAATTGAAAAAACAGTTTCTAAAGGTAAAAAAGTTACTTTGGTTGGTTTCGGTACATTTGAAGCAAGAAAAAGAGCTGCAAGAACAGGTCGTAACCCTCAAACAGGTGCAGAATTAAAAATCGCTGCAAAAACAGTTCCGGCATTCTCTGCAGGTAAAAAATTCAAAGAACTTGTAAAATAAGTCTTGAAATTTAATATAAAAAAGGGTCTGATTAGTTTCAGACTCTTTTTTTATGCCTTGAATTCCGACAAACTGCAATTAGGAAATATTGTTTAAATATGTTGTTAAGATATGTAAAATATATATATGATATGTGTTATATAAATAATTCTAAGTGGCATACATGTAATATAACCATTTTCTTTATTTTCTCCTACACACTAACCTTTTACAAATTGATATAAGCCGTATCCTCGCACGGCTTTTTTATTTGCGTAAAAATAGGGGAGATTTTTTAGTTGAGCGCGGTACGGAACCAATAAAGACCTCAGTAATTTTTCCGCGAAATTCCGACGCAAGTCAATTACCATGCTGCAAATTTATCAGATAATGGATATTCTTAATATTGATATCGAGTTTAAGGACAGAAATTAAAACATTTTAACAAGTTCTCTCACGTGTGTGAGAACCTTTTGTGCTTCTGTTCTTGCCTTTTTAGAGCCGTCGTTTAAGATATCTTTTACTTCGTCAATGTGGGTTTCATAGTAGCGGCGTTTTTCTCTGATAGGCGCAAGTTTTTCGTTTATCAATGCACCGAGCTGGCGTTTGCAGTCAGCGCAGCCGCGTTCACCTTTTTCACATTCAGTACGCACTTTTGCAACCAGTTCTTCCGTTCCGAAAATCTCCCAGTATTTGAATGCTACTTCACATTCATCAGGATGTCCGAGGTCTGTTTTTCTCATACGGCTTCTATCAGTGATTGCCGTCATAACTTTTTTTGCTGTTTCTTCTTCTGTGTCGGAAATTTTTATGTCATTTTTGAAAGATTTACCCATTTTGTTTCCGTCAAGACCGCAGATGAGTGAACAGTGATTAAGAAGCGGTTTAGGCTCATTAAAGAATTCTTCTTTATAAACCTGATTAAATCTTCTTGCGATATCGCGGGTAATCTCAATATGCGCTACCTGATCGATTCCCACAGGAACGTGAGTAGCATTCATCATCATAATATCAGCACTCATTAAAACAGGATAACCAAGAAGCCCGTAACTCATTTGAGAATTTTGCCCCTCTTTGGAACGCAGGATTTTAACCATATCTTTAAGACAAGGATCGCGCTCAACCCAGTTTTGCGGGGTAATCATCCCGAGATAAACATTTAATTCGGCAATTTCCGGCACAAGTGACTGCACATAAATCGTTGAAACATCAGGATCAATTCCTGATGCAAGCCAGTCAATAGCGACATCAAGAGTATTTTCTTTTAAGCTTTCCGTGCTGTCGTATTTGGTTGTAAGGGCGTGCCAATCAGCTACGAAGAAAAAGCTGTCGTATTTATGCTGTAATTCAACCCAGTTTTGAATAACACCGAGGTAATGTCCAAGGTGTAACTTTCCTGTAGGGCGCATTCCCGAAACTATTCTTTCTCTCATAACTTATTGTCCTCTCTATGCCGTAAAATCTGATTTTATTATACACAAAATATAAATTTTGTTGAATATTTAGGAAAAAATGTTATAATAAATACTATGAAGAGGGTATTGTTAATTCTTTTTATAGGGATTATGAGCATCGCGGGCAGTGTGTGTTTCGCGGCGGAAGAGCCTGTAATGGAGGATGTAAAGCTTGATTTAAGGAGTTATGATGCAATAGAGGTGCCTGCCGGTACTTTTATACCTGTTGTGAGTGCTCAGGAGATTTCAACGCAATACTGTCCTGTCGGGTACAAGGTTCGTTTCACTTCTACGAACGATTTATATATGCACGAAACAAATATAATTCCGCAGAATTCGGAATTTTACGGGTATGTGGAACAGGTTCATGAGCCTGTTGTCGGGACAAATGCTTCTATGATGATAAAAATTAATAAAGTTATTTTGCCGGACGGTTTTGAAATGCCTATACGCGGCTACATATACACTGCCAATAATAACCTTATAGGCGGTGAGATGTCAGAACCTGCGTCGTGGGTAAAAATGCCGCATTATCAATCAGGAATAGGAAATAATACTACACTTCAAATCCGTCCGGGACGGGAAAGAAAAATGGGAAGCCACGCGGTTATCACATCAGGAGAGAACAGGATTATTATCCTGTCGGATTCCGCCTGGATATCCCACACCTTAACAAATTGACAAATGCAAAATCCGAAATAAAATGTTATTATTGAGTGATATGTGATTGTTTTAAGGAAGGGAACTTGCTTATGATTAAAAGAAATATACTGATTGCGGCACTACTTGTGAGCGGCGGCGCTGTTTTTGCGGCTGGAAATTATTCTTACAGCCAGAATACACCTGCGCCTCAATATCAAAAGCAACCCTCAAATTACACACAACCACAAATGACAGGTAACGGGACTCTGCGCGGAAGTGTTGTAACTGTTCCGGCGGGACAGTCTATCCCGGCGCTTGTTACTATGCCTTTAAATTCGGCAAATTTAACCCTCGGACAGAATGTTACTATAGCTTTAGGGTCTGATTTTTATTATAATAATAATCTTATAGCACCTGCCGGAAGTTCTGTGACAGGTACTGTTTTAGAAGTTTCTAAGGCAAAACGAGGCAGTATAAACGGTAAGTTAATGTTGAGATTTACCCAAATAGTTACGCCGTACGGAATACAGATTCCGATTTCCGCAATTGTAAAAACCACCGACAACAGCGGAATGCTTGTCGGCGGGACAAAGGCTGATGTAGCGAAAGATTATGCAAAAGATTTAACAGTAGGCGCTGGTGCAGGAGCTGTATCAGGTGTAGTATTCGGTGCTCTTGCCGGCGGCGATATCGGTAAAGGCGCGGCTCTCGGTACTGCTGTTGGTGCCGGCGGCGGACTTATTAAATCTGTATGGGATAAAGGAGATGATGTTGTTATCCCGGCAAATTCAAATATAGAATTGGTACTTACCCAGCCAATTACTGTTAACCCGGCAATATATAATTCCAATTACTAGCCGGTCAGCCGATAATATTATTTTTAAGTTTTGAATAATATTACAATATATTAGGGACAAGGGTTGCAGATAGGTAAAAATAAAATGTCAATTACAGATAAATACAACAATAATTTATTAGAAGAAGAGGAGTCTGAAAGAAGTTCAGGATATACTACCCCTGCGGTTTTGCGTGAAGATAAAGAAGGGTTGACGCTGAAAAAATCTTTTTGGCTTTCGGTGCTTCTTCACCCGTCGGCAGTGGGTGCGGTTTGGCTTATCACTTTAATTCTTATGCTCCTCGGATTTAATTTACATCTGTTTGAAAAACCTAAACCAAAAATGAACGATATTGAATTTGTTCTTGTGGACAAAGAAGATACGCCGATAAATAAGAATACACCTTATCGTGCGGATAGAAATTCCCGTGCTGGCGGACATCACGATCCGACGAGGAAAGTTTCAATGCCATCGACACCGTCTGCGCCTGCAGTAAAGGCAAGCACTCCGGCACCTGCAGCTCAGGCAAAACCTACGCCGGCGCCAAAACAAACTCCTAAACCTGTACAGAAACCTGTACAGAAACAGGTTCAAAAACCGACCCCTGCAAAGAATCCTTTGCAGAATTTGATTCAGAAACCTGTTGAAAAACCCGCACCTAAGCCGACGCCTGCTCCGCCGGCACCAAAGGCTGTTGCACCGGCAAAACCTAACCCGCCAACAGCAAGACCTTCCATAAAGCCGCCTAATACGCCAAAACCTGTTGCAAAACCGTCATCGGCATTTCAGGTTCCTGTACCTAAGGGCGGTACAACAGGCGGTCATTATGCCACAGGTCCGATAAGCGGTTCAGGGAAACTTGCAAAAGGCGGAGCCTCTCCTGCTATGGGAAGCGCAGGCGGTTCTTCTTCCGCTCGCAAATATACTCCTGCTCCTGTACTGGCACCAACCGGCGGTTCTTCATCAGGTTCAAAACTCGCTAAAGGCGGAGGGGGTTCAGGCTCATTAGGAAATCCGGGTCCCGGAAATCCAAACGGCAGACCGGGTATTGATGCAATCAGAGAACCTGATTTCGGACCTTATATGAGAGAACTCCAGCGCCGTATTAAGATGAATTGGAACCCGCCAAAAGGTAACGAAAGCAAGCGCGTTGTTCTGTTATTTAAAATTGCAAAAGACGGCAGGCTTCTTTCCTGCAGCGTATTTAAATCATCAGGACTACCTAGCGCTGATAACGCTGCTCTAAATGCAGTTAAACTCACTGCGCCATTTAAACCGCTTCCGCCGGAGTTCAAAGGTCAAAGTATTGATATTCAGTTTACTTTTGACTATAACGTATTCGGTGCGTCAGGATATTAATAAATATAACCCGCAATACTTTGCGGCACAAAATAAAAACAATGTAACTACTTAATAAAGAGGATTAAAAACTATGGAACTTTTACTTAACTCAATTAAATTGGACTGGCCGGTATTATTGCCTATTCTGGTTTGCTCCATCCTTGTTGTAATGGTTGTTTTGAACAGAGTTTCCGTTTACAAAAGAAACAAAAGAGATGTTGTTCTTTTTATCCCGAAACTTCAAAAAGAATTGGCTAAAAACAATCTTCAGGGCGCACAGAATTTAGCTGTTCAATGCGGCGGCGTTATTGGTGAAGTGACGGAAGAAGCCGTCAGAATTTTCTCAGAACAAAGAAACGGGTTTTCTCGCTCATTTGATATTGCGGCAGCCCTTGCTACAAGAAAACTTGAAAGCCACTTAACAATCTTAGGTACAATCGGTGGTGTAGCACCATTTTTAGGGTTGTTTGGTACGGTTGTTCGTATTCTTTATACATTCCAGGATTTGGCACAACAGGGAAATCAGTCAGCCGCTGTTGCAATGGGTATCGGATCTGCTTTGATTGCTACTGCTTTCGGTCTTGGTGTTGCGATTGTAGCGGTTGTTTTCTACAACTCTTTCCAATCTATTGTTAAACGCTATGAGGACGATTTCCAGTTGATTAAACTGTTGTTCTTAAGCTTTGTTGATTCTGAAAGCGATAAATCAACAAAAACTTCGACAAACATTTCTATGTAGTCCGTCAACAGCGGAAAATTTTAAAGGAAAAATAAAATGGCAATGAGTTCAAAAAAAGGTAAAATGTTTACCGAAATAAATATCACACCGTTAACGGATATTTTTCTGGTACTGTTAATTATCATGATGGTTGTGGCACCGACATTTCAGTCAATGGATAATGCGATATCGGTTCCGGAAATCAACAGCGGGATTGCTATTGAACAGAAAAATGCAACCGTATCAATTACAAAAACCGGCTTGATGTACGTAAACGGGCGTGAGATAAACCCTGATACCTTGACGGATGAACTTATTGCATTGAAATCCTCCATAGAAAAGCCTGAAGTTGTAGTAAAGGCTGATGAGCAGGTCAAAAGTTCCGAAATTATGAAAGTAATGAACGCGGCTCAGGATGCTGAATATAAAAAACTTATCGTGGCAGGTGAGCCGCTTACTAAAAAAGAACAAAAAGATTTACAAAAGCAGAATGAAAATCAGGGAGCATAAATATGAGTCGTGAACGTAACACTTTTAATGAAATAAACATTACACCGCTGACGGATATTTTTCTGGTGCTTCTGATTATAATGATGGTGATTGCGCCGCTTCTGGATCAGCAGGGGCTGAATTTAACGGTTCCTGAAAATGTTGCGGAAGAACAGGTTCAAAAAGATACGAAAATTTTAACAGTGGATGTTTCATCGGATAACAGATATTTTATAAATGGCGAAGAAATTTCTGCTGATTCTCTGGAAAACACATTGAAAGCTCAGGCAAAAGATTATCCGGACGGATTGATGATTCAGACTGACGGAAATTCAACCCACGGAGCAGTTGTAAAAGTTATGGATTCTGCTAGAAACTCTGGGATTACGAGCATTTCTGTAAGCGAAATTTAATTGAGATTTTAATAGCAACAAGCTTTTCAAGGGGGGATATAATGCACTCTCCCTCCGGGGGAGCGTGTCTGAAGGACTGGTGAGGGGTAAATTTAGTTGAAAGGTTGAATGATTGAAAGAACAATGAATAACTTATTATTATTGAACTCTTCACTTCTCACCCTTCACATAGAAAAAGGCTGGATTGCTTCGCTACCGCTCGCAATGACATCCCCGCTTTACAAGCGGACAACCACTCTCCATCTGGAAGATGGGCATGGTGAAAATTTGTCGGTTGGGCATACCTGCCCAACTAAGGCACTATGAAAAATGTTTCGTCATTCTGAGGGCGATGCCCGAAAGAATCCAGATTTTTGAATGTGAAGAGATATGTGTGAAGCGTGATAAAACCTTTTATTGTTGAACCCTTCACCATTCACTTCTCACCCTTCAGGCTGGATTGCTTCGCTACCGCTCGCAATGACATCCCCGCTTTACAATCGGACAAACACTCTCCCTCTGGAAGAGGGTTTTCCCTCTGAGGGCTCGCTGAGCTTTTTCTATGAATACATCTTCAGTGTTCGCTCTATGTTCTTGCTGATTACACTCTTTATTGAATCGTATTCT
>CALUVR010000010.1 GCA_944324285.1 Candidatus Gastranaerophilales bacterium
AATGAAATAGAATATTATAAGAAATCCGTATTAAAAACAGGGTTTTATTAAGAATGTATTAATGAAAACTTTGCTCATTTGTTTAACATTTTAAATTTATTTTGCCCGAAATAATCAAACTATCTGTAAAATATAATCAAACCATGTGTTCTTTTATACCAGTTTTTCTAAAAAAGAGCCGAAGAGGCTCTTTTTATACATGTTTACGCTTATATTTTAAAGTCCAATTTGCTCGGAAGTAAAATCTTAAAATGTCATCCTGAACTTGTTTCAGGATCTTGTCACCACGCGGCTCAGAGGCAACTTCATAAGGTCGGAAGCTGCTTGATTATAAAAAATTGAATAGGATGAAATCGGACTTTATTAGGACACAAAATTACAAAGAATATTTTTAAACCAAGCTATAATCTAGTCAAATCACAGAAATTCCAAAGTCCAATTAATGTCCTATTTTATCGTTGGACAGATATGCCCAACCGCAAGAATCTCCTACTTTAAACACCACCGAATTTATTATACAAATTGTCTAAATAGTCATTTGCCAATTTATTTTCTGTTTCACATAATTCGGGAATATTGTCAGCAACAATTCCTTCTTTTATTTTTTCGAATGTTTTACCTCCGCTTATAAATTTTGCTTTAAAGGTTGAGGTGTACTTGTCACCCAATATCATATAACAACTATCTTGTCCAGAATAATAATCTATTTCATCATGTTTAAAATTAGTATATTTTATCTCTATTACATCATTTTCAAAACCGATTTTAGAAGCTTTCTTTTCTAAATTTTCTAATGTCTTTGAATCCATAAAGGTTTTGTATAGATTTTGAAGTTTTAATCTTGCACAAAAATTTGTACTGATGTTTGAATTGTTATTTATCTTCATGAGTGCTCCTTTCAAATATTCTTTAGTTCACATTAATATAAAAAACGTAAAAATAAATTTTGCTATTTGGATAATGAAATTCCGCTCTTGTAGGTTTAACTAAACCGCTCGAAACCGGTCTTTATCAGAACACAAAATTCCCAAAAATATTTTTAAGACAGTTTGTAGGTTGGGGTTTCTACCCCAACACAAAGTGTCCCAAAATAATCAAACCATCTGCAACAAGAAATCAAACCTTGTGTTCCTTTACATAGGGTTTTCCAAAGACGTCCAAAACGGTTTAATAAACTTCACATTTACCGCTATCTACAATTAATTTATCAAGTTCTGATACTATATCTACGTGTCCTGGAGTTTGTTTTTGTAATTTATCTGCTTTCTTAGTCATTTTTTTTAAGAATGAATTTGTTGATTGAAAAATACCCTGCCAATATTCTTTGTTACCGATTTCAGTGAACAATCTGTCAGTATAATGCCGAACAAAAAAAATGTCGATGTTTCTGAGGGCTCTATCGCCGGTTTCTTCCAGTTCAAATAACTCTTTGAATTTTTTAAAACTTAGCCGGTGTATTAATCTTGCTTAAAACAACTTTCTTTGCGTTATCACTAAACCTAAAACGACCAAATGACGGCTGACGGTAATTTGTTTGATAATTAACTAACATAGCACCTCCTATTTCTTATATGTGTAGAATAAAGCATGAAAACATTTTTTTTGCTATTTCATAAAATAAAATTGTTTCTTTAAGTTAATAAAAATTAACATTTTCGTAATCCTGTCTTTATAATATATGTAAACAACTGAACGGAGCAACCATTTAAAAAGCAATTCATCTTTCTTGCTGTTAAGTATTTTTTTATCCTGAAGCAGTCTATAACAAAATAATTTCTATAACAAAAAAAATTAGCAGTTAATTTAACAAATGCATTTAAAAGAATTACAACAACAAAAATCAGTCAATAATCCGGTACCGGTGCTTGCTTTATTATGTAATATATTTTATCTGCGGCAATTGTAAAAAGACAAGCTGCGGCACAACTCAAATAAAATATACCCCAAAATTTTCCCCAAAATATTGTATTACATCCCAAAATTATCAAAATTATAATTTACAAATATCAAACTTTTAGCAAAATTTTTGATTGTTTGTTTTATCTTAAGTATGAAAATAAAAATTTTTGATAATTATTTTGGTCACAAAAATGTTAATTTGATTAATAAGATAAAAGACAATCTACATTTAATCAAGTTTAATTTCATAAAAGAAGATTTTTTTGAAAAATTTAAACCATTAGTTTATGAAAAATCAAATTCTGTCATTGAAGCCAAGAATTACGCCTGTCAGCATTTTCAGATTTCGGATATTTGCGGAGGACAGCTTAAAGAGATAAACAACGTTAACAGCAGTTTGTGTAATATATATAACTTGAATAAAGGCAAAGTATTATTCCCGCCTTTCATAAAAGTATATAAACACCGCGGTCAACATTATTCAGGTGAATACGGAGCAAATGTAATTTATTTAAATACTTCTTACGATATATTTCCAACACTCGCGCATGAGATTGCACACTATAATCATGAAAAAACATCAAGTAATTATATTAAAATGGGGAAAAAGAGCGAAATTATAGATGCCGGCTCCAATGATTTTTCTATTTTAAACAAATTTATGGATAATAAAAACGCACTAAAAACTATAAAAAAAGAACTCTGCGGATATGCCTGCTCTTCACCCGCAGAATTTGTTGCCTGCACTTTTGAAGCTATAATGTGCAGAAAACAGTTATCCCCAGAAATTTTAAAAATATACAAAGAATATGAAGGTCCTAATGCAGAAATCTTAAAACAATATTTTAAATAGTATTCAAATTTATTGCCATACTACATTCTTCGAAAAAACAAACAAACAGTTAGAATATAACAATTTGCTTAGATTTATTCATTAAATGAACAAAATTTTTCGTTTTTTCGTTATATTAATGTAGAAGGCATGGTTTTAAGGTAATAAAGGGGGAATATGAAGAAAAAAGTTTTAGCGTTATTGATTGCTTTTGTAATGCTCTTAGGTCAAGGGTTAAGTGCTGTAAGTATTGCAGCACCGCGCGGGCATAACGACAGACCTGCTCAGCACAGGTGGTTTCAATTCTGGCATCGCGATAAAGATAAGCCAGCCGTAAAACATAAAAAGCACCCGCCTAAAAAACACAAAATTAAAAAGAAAAACTCTAATCACAAATGGTTTAAATGGCATAAAGATAAGCCGGCTGTAAAGAAAAAACATCAACCTAAAAAGAAAATTAAACTCTTTGAAAAAAAGAAAAAACACGAAATAAAAAAGCATCACAAACAACAAAAATTCAAAAGACACAAACAAAACAAACCTAAAAAACATAATATTTTTCACAAATTACGTAAAAGAAAATAATAACAACCTAAAAAGCAGCATTTAACTTTTAATGCTGCTTTTTATATTTATGTAAACAAATATTAAAAATAAAATAAAAACAGGCAATTTATATTTTCAGGGGTGTTGTTATTGTTAACTTCGTTACACCAAGGATTCAGGAAAGGAAAAACTATGCAAGTTAACAACAATCCACAATTACCGCAAGCAGCCTCGTTCGGTATGGCTCTGAAAATTACACCGGCAGCGAGAGAAGCGCTTGAAAAAGCATCTATGGAAACAATTCAAAAATTACAAAAAGCCGGCGAAGAATTAAAAGACACAAAATATTATCATCTGGAAATCGGCAAAGATTTAACTCCGCGTATTGATTTTTGGGGTGCTGATGCTTATATCCCTGCCTTCAAAATAAACCCGCCTGCTAAATATGATAATTCATTCTCAGTAGATATGGTTTATGACGGGGCTGAAACCTTGGGTTATAAAAAAGGACAAAAAATAGGTAAATTACTTGAATTTGTGAACGAAGAAGCCGCAAAGGCAGGTTATGAAAAACTTCATAATATGCATTCAGATATAGACAGAGCCGTTGAGATTACAAAATTACTGGATAATAAACAGCTTGCTATAGAAAAGGAAAGAGCAGCCAAAAGATCCGAGCAGGAAAAAATTAAAGCAGCAGTAGATAAACTGTTTGAAATGTTCGGCGGAAATACACACGTAAAATAATAAAAAATTATCTAATAATAAAAAGTCCCTGAGTAAGGGACTTTTTATTTTACAACCTGCTTATTTTTTCTACCTTACCGGAACCGGACGGAATTCTAAACCCGAAAAGACACCTTCCGTCAGATTCTATCCTTGCGAATATTTTCCCGTTATGCGCCTCTATAATCTGTTTTGATAAATACAGCCCCAAGCCGACACTTGTTTTATTGTACTTTGAATTTTTATAAGTTTTAAATTTTTCAAAAACGTGATTAAGGTTCTCTGTTGGCTGCACTAAACTTCTATTTATAACATTAACCTCAATTGCTCCAGCGACTGACCTGAGATTTACTTCAATTTCACTATTTTTCATACTGTAGGTCACAGCATTTGAAAGAAAATTTGTAAGAACTCGTTTCAGATGCAGCTTATCAGCAAAAATAATATCTGATTCAAGATTGTTTTGAATTATTATCTTCTGAGTCTTTTCAAAAAGACGTGTTGAAAAGCTTTTTTCAATTTCCCAAAGGAGTTCTGAAATATTAAATTCACTGTAAGATAACACCAGCATACCGTGGTCGTATTTATAGCAGTCCATTATTGTAGAAATAAGCTTGTTTTCGTAAACACACGATTCATAGGCAGCTTCAAGCAAAGTTTTCTGAGCGCCTGACAATTTTCCGTAATCCTCAGTCAATAAAATTTTTACAGCATTTAAAAGAGAAGCTGCAGGGGATTTCAAATCGTGCGAAATCTGCGCAATATAATCCTCAATTTCTTTATTATCGGGTATTGTTTTAGGGAACAATCTTTTAGCTAATTTTATCAGAATAATAAAAATGCATGCTGCCGAAAATAAAAATATTCCGAATAACCCCGTGACCAGTTGTCTAACCCCTGCTTGACTTAGTAACTTATAATTTATTATATCACAAAAGATTTCTGTGTAAAGTATTTTGTAAATATAACTGTTATAATAAATATATCTCAAAAATATACCCATTCGGGCAATTGTAAAAGTTTTGTTTAATGGTTTAATTAATACAAATAACGATAACAAAATATCTTTTTCATACTTCCAGCTATTCTTAATTCCAACAGATCCTTCGGGATCTTTTTTTTTGCTTATACTCCTGAAATTTATCACACTGTCTAACCGCAACGATTAATTTTTTTTAGAGGTTTTCTGTTTAAAATCCTTAAGTGTACAAAAGAAAGGAGAAAAAATGTCATTTAACGCATTAAAAGAAAAAGGGATTCCGATAGATAAACAACTGAGATACTGGCATGATATAGCAAAACGGAAATTCAACAAATACGATGTTGACTGCTACAGCAGAACGCGTCAGATATTAATGAACGGGATTGAAGTAGAAGCGTGGAATTTTAAACACTGTTTTTCACGTTTTTGCAAAGATGAAGAAACCATGAAATATCTTGCTGTTACAAAACGAATTGAAGATCAGCAGCAAACAACGATTAACTGGATGACACCCAGTGATCAATCGGTTTTGGAAACAACCTTAGGCTATGAGCAGGTTGCAGTTGACCTGACAGCCTGGCTTGCACAAAATGAACCTGATGAATATGTTAGAGAAACCTTTAATTTTGGTTTGCTTGAAGATTTTGACCATCTATACAGATACAGCCAGTGGGCATATATGGAACACGGGATTAATCCTGATGATATTGTTCAGGCACAGACAGATATCATGCTAAGCCGCCCGACCCAAAACCATCATAACGATAATTTTTTGAGATTAAGGAAACCGTATGATAAAACAACAGCTTCTCCTCAGACAAAAGTAAACATTATGACTCTTGTTGCAGGAGAACAGCAGACTCATAATTATTATGCTGAACACGGTATGGAATACGGCAACCATACACTTCGTGAAACTTACGCTGAAATCAAAGATGTGGAAGAGGAACACGTAAATATGTATGAATCTCTTGCCGACCCGACAGAATCCTTCTATGAAAAAGCTTTATTACATGAATTCACCGAGGTTTGCAACTATTATACCTGCTATCAGGATGAAGTAGATGATATGATGAAACCTGTATGGGAACTTTTCCTAGCACAGGAATTAGGGCATCTTGAACACGCTGCAAAACTTTTCAAAGAACACGAAAAACGCGACCCAGAAGAAGTTATCGGAACTGAAATAGTAATTCCTTGCCACTTTGAATCACAAAAAGACTATGTGAAGAATATCCTTGAAAATGAAATAGATAAACGCCTCGGAATAAAAAAGGATTATACCGTAATAGAAAAACTTCCGCAAGATTGGGCAAGCTATCCGGCTCAAAGAGCTATGAATAAAGAAGGTGCACCGACAGAATGTACTATACACTTAATAAAAGAGGCAAAAGACAGAGATATTATTATTGCTGACGAAAAACTTATGAAAGAAGCACCTAAACTTCTAAAAAGAGGGCTTCAACCTAAAGAGCAGGCTCCGGATACGGTATCTGTTGAAGAATACAAAGAAATGACAGCAGAAACGTTTGAATTTTAATCCAAAAAAAAGGAAGCTTTATAAAAGCTTCCTTTTTTTTAAAGCCACGACAATCCAATAGACAGTATAGACAAAAGCAGTGCACCGAAAAAGGCACTCCAAAAACCGTCTACTTCAACCCCCGGAACGAGATACGCAACAAACATAAATAAAAGAGCATTAATAACAAGAATAAAAAGACCGAGAGTTAAAATATTTACCGGCAGCGTGAGAAAGACAAGAATAGGTTTAATAAAGATATTTACAAGGGCAATAACCGCGGCAGCAATAAGAGCAGTTACAAAGTTTGAGATTGTAATACCCGGAATAACCCAGCCGACAAACATCATAGCAAGCGCAAGCCCAATCCATTTAAAAAATAATACAAACATTTTTTCTCCTTATTGTTTCAGAAATTATTATAAAGCATAAATCATCCTGACACATTACCCGAATTAATTATAAAAATCTTATGGAGTCATATACAAAATCAGTTGTCATTTTTTTTAATTTATGATAATTTTTTATTATAAAAGCAGAGGGTTGTATATGAATAAAAAGAAATTTCTGGCAGGATTATTTGTACTTATACTAGCATTATTTATAGTATTTGCCGGATTATTGCACAACAGAAACAACAAAAAATATTACAGCGCTGTTATCTATCCAGAATTATACAGAGTTCAGACAACAGTGGACGGCACAATGAAAAAAATATACGTAAAACCGCAGCAAAAAATAAACAAAGGACAATTGATAGCAGAAATAGAAGTCTTATCAAAAAATAAAACCGCTGCCGCAAAAACAGAAAAACCTGATGTAGCAGGAGCTTTAATAAGATTAAAAAAAGCCGAAGAAAAATATGAAAATGCTGCAAGCATGTATAAAGACGGCATAATTACTCCTGAAAAATATGATGAAATTTTAGCCGGATTAAAAACTGCGCAAGAAAATTATAAGACAGTAAAAAAACAAGAGGCTGCATACACTGCAGAAATGAATAAGACTGAAATCCGCAAAATCTATGCACCAACTAACGGCGTAGTTGAAAGTAATATATTAACTCAGGGTTCAAGCCTCAAAACCGGCGACGATATTTTGCATTTGAACCTTGATACAAAAAAAGTCACAGCCTATGTGGATAAAAAAACATCTTTAAAACTCGAACCAGGACAAAACGTTATCATTAAAGTTCCAGGGCACAAAAATAAAAGTTTTAACGGAACAATTGATTACATAAGCAGCTATTCAACAACTCAAGAAAACTCTAAACAGCCTGTTTATGCAGTGTATATCAGCTTCGATTCGAATATAAACAGTTCCGTATTCACTCCGACAAAAGATGTTTCTGTTTGTTTCTTAAAAGCTCATCGTTCAATATTTTGATTGTATAATTTTGTAAAGCCGACACTTTAAATAAAATTTTGTTTAGTCTATAATTACAAGTGTAGTATATTAAAGTGTTTTATGATTAGCAAAGTACAAACAACTGAACACCCCCATTTTAAAGCATTTACGACATTTCCGAACGAAAAAAATGTTAGTAAAGCATACCTTAGCCGGAGATATCACAATTTTGAGGAAGCGGACACCTTTACAAAAGTCAGGGCTGCGGCGGGTGCTGTAATCGGAACTGCAATTCCGCTTATATATTTTGCAAAAAAACAGAACGGAAAAATCAAAAACATCAATAAATTGCTTGGTATAAAATACGGATTAAAAGAGTTTTTAGCAATCGGAGCAGGATCAATTTTCGGCGGAACAGCTGCTGGTATGATAGGAGAAAACAGAGAATCCAGAAAAAACAAACTTAATGAAGGAGTATTTCAATTTATGAACTGTTCGGTTCCTCCTGTACTGATAGCCGGACTGTTTAAGCTTGGGGAGAAAGTAAAACCGTTGAACAATATTCCGTGCAAAATAGCTGCGACAATAGTCGGAGTCGGCGGGGGAATGTTTCTGGCAGCAGAGCTTTCAAATAAGATTAATGACCCAAAAGATTTATATCCTGACAGAAAATTAACAATAAAAGATGCACTTGCGAACTTTGATGATGTCTTGGGAGCGCTGGTTCTAGCAAAATTCAAATTTATAGAACAACTGGGCGCTGAAAGATTACTGCCTGCCGTGACCGCCTGGTGCGGCTACAGAGCCGGGGTAAGTAAATAATAAAAACTTTCTTCTTTACGCAACAAAACTAGTCAGAACTTTTAATTTTTATTTCCCCGTTTTCTTCCGTAAACTGGACATTTTGCTGCACAGGTTTTTTCCCGAAAATCCGTTTTATTGCAGGTTCCTGCTCCTGAATTTCACGGTTCTTCTCGGCTTTTTGTTCTGCAATATCACGCATTTCGTTAATTTCTTCCTGCTTAAATCTTTGCTGTTGGATATACTTCATATCGTGAACAGCCTGTCCTTGAAATGATTGAAATTCACCCATCATCTGAGGCGGAAGCATCGGCTCTGCGCCGACTGTCAGTGCGCCTAAAAAAACTATGGAAGATAGCAATAAAATCTTTTTCATCACAATTCTCCTTTCTTGTATCAAGTGTTTCATAAGGCACTGCACAATGTGCCGTGCCTTACACATGATTATTTAATGCGGAAAGTTACATTTGCAACTGATGTAATTTTCTTTTCAATAGTTGAAGTGTCACTTATGCCCATATCGGAAACGTTCGTGGAGTCAACTGGCGTAATCTGGAATACTCCCATTCTGACCGATTGAATTTTGCCGACACTGTTATTTGTAGCTTTTAGCATAGAAGCCGCTCTTTCTTTTGCATCTTTTGTTGCTTCGCCAAGCATTTCCACTTTGTCATCAGCCAGTTTTGAATAGAAATACTGCGGATCATAGGCATCTATATCTATGCCTTTATTGATAAGTGTTTGAAGTTCTGTAGAAAGAGTTTTTATTTTTTGAACATCTTTAGATATCACATACATTGGCTGCGAAATATTATAGTATTCAATCTCGCTTGAAGTATTGCCGTTCGGAAGTGTTTTATATGTGTAATAGCCGTTTGGTGCTTTTATTTCAATTTCACTATCCTGAAATCCTTTAGATTTAATAAATTCTTTCACCTGCGGAATTTGCTTTGTAATAGCGTCATAAGCGAGCACTTTTGTCGGTTTTCTTGACATAATTCTAAATTCAAGTCTGCCGCTGTCAGATGTCACCGTTTTATATGAGGAGCCTGTGACAGTAATAACATCTTTTGACAAATTCTTTGTAGCCAGGAATGTTGAAAAGATTAACCCTGCAGCAAGAACAATTGACAAAATTATAATCTGATATTTTTCCATTTTCTCTAACATATAAATTCTCCTTATCCTACATATTTATTTTAACATATATTTTTATAATTTACAAAAAAACAAAATAAGTGTATAATAAACTTAACTAAGTTATGCTGACCGTATGGGTACAGAAGGGTTAATTATGAACGAATATATTGAAAAAGTTTTAAAGGAAATCGAAAAAAAAGACGGAACTGAAAAAGAATTTTTACAAGCGGTAAGAGAAGTTTATACAGCGCTTGAACCGGTAATAGCAAGTCATCCGGAACTGGAAAGTAATGCAATATTAGAGAGAATGTGTGAACCTGAAAGATTGATAAGTTTCAGGGTTCCGTGGGTGGATGACAGCGGAAAAATTAATGTTAACCGCGGATATAGAGTACAATTTAACAGTCTTATAGGTCCATATAAAGGCGGATTGAGGTTTCACCCGACAGTTAATCAGAGCATTATAAAATTTTTAGGATTTGAACAAATATTTAAAAATGCACTGACAGGGCTTCCTATAGGGGGGGCAAAAGGCGGAAGTGATTTTGACCCTAAAGGGAAATCAAACAATGAAGTTATGCGTTTTTGCCAGAGTTTTATGACAGAACTATACAGACATATAGGTCAGGATGTTGATGTTCCGGCTGGCGATATCGGTGTCGGCGCAAGAGAAATCGGGTATCTTTTCGGACAGTATAAAAGAATCAGAGATGCCTATGAAGGCGGAGTGCTGACGGGTAAAGGATTATCTTACGGAGGTTCTCTTGTAAGAACGGAAGCCACCGGATACGGATTGGTTTACTTTATGCGCGAAATGCTAAAAAATAACGGCAACAATTCATTTGAAGGTAAAACCGTAACTATTTCAGGTTCCGGCAATGTTGCAATTTATGCGTGCGAAAAAGCGCTTCAACTCGGAGCAAAAGTTGTTGCAATGAGTGACTCTAACGGATGTATCTATGATAAATACGGCATTGAATTGCAGGATATAAAGAGGATTAAAGAAGTAAATCGCGGCAGAATAAAGGAATATCTTGATAACCATAAAGAAGCAATTTACACGGAAGCAACTGCAGAAAATCCATTCCCTATCTGGTCAATAAAGACTGATATTGCGCTTCCTTGTGCTACCCAGAATGAAATTACGCTTGATGCAGCAAAAAGACTTGTTGCAAACGGAGTTATAGCAATAGGAGAGGGCGCGAATATGCCGACAGCACTGGATGCTATTGAATATTTCCATTCAAACGGTATTCTTGTGGCGCCGGCAAAGGCTGCGAATGCCGGCGGGGTTGCAACGTCCGCAATCGAAATGAGCCAGAACAGTATGAGATTTTATTATACGTTTGAGGAAGTTGATAAAAAATTAGAAAATATTATGAAAAATATTTTCTATTCCTGCAAGGAGTCTGCTGAGAAATACGGATTAAAAAATAATTACGTTGCGGGTGCAAATATTGCGTCCTTCCTGAAACTTTCGCAGGCAATGATTGAGCAGGGCGTTGTTTAATTTTTTCATGAGAACAAATTGAGGTTTTACCAGACCAAAAGAAATGATTTTTTATTTTCGAAACAATAGCATGAGCAAGTGCGAAAACGTGTTAAGAAACTAATAAATCATTTCTTTTACACGGTCACTATTAAATTAACGGTTAGATTTGTTGCAGCATTGGTCAGGTTTCCCGAATATAAGGCGGAACCCGCCGAAACGTTTTTTCATAGTGCAATTGACACCGTTTGTAATGCCGTTTATATTTTCGGAAATCTCATTAACATGATTCATTGTATCTGTTAGATTACGGGTCGCGCAATCTATGTTTCTCGTAATTTGCTGCATATTTTGAGTGGTTTGTTCAAGGTTTTTCATAGTATTGTCGAGAGTTTTTTGATCGACAGAACCGTCAATTTTGAGGCTCGTTTTATATAAAGAGCTGGTAGTTTCGGAAAGATTTTTTGCAGTAAGAGTGATGTAATTCTGATTAGAATTAAGGGTTGCCCTGATATCTGCCAGCAATCCGTCTGCCTGCTGTACTGCTTTATTAACACTATCTGTAATTTCTCCGAGTCCTTCAATTATCAAATCAAGTGAACCGCTTTCTGCGTGTTTTTTTATTAGGGATTCAAAGGTTACGTTTGATTTACCTTCAATTATATCGCCGCTTTTCAGGAGTTGTTCGCTTGCAAGTTCCGGAAGTTCTATTTCTACATAATCGTAATCGTCTTTGTAGCTTTTGACCCGTACATAAACATTTTTAGGAAAATTCAAATCTCGCGGGAAAAGTGTTATTGACATTTGGGTTGCCGTGTAATCGTCTTTAGGCACTATTTTTGTAATTTTACCGATACGAAAACCTTTAAAAAATACGGGCATATTTGCAGGAAAGGGTTCCAGTTCTGTGAATTCAGCTTTTATACGCGTATAATGTGCAGCTTTATCAATATAAATCACGAGCCATACAATACCGGCAAGAATTAAAATAAGACCAATAAAAGATAATACTTGAACTAATAATTTTTTCATAACATAAGGATGCCTGATAGGTAAAAATTTTGCATTCGACAGGAGGGTATTTATATCATTTTATATACTGATAATGAACCTGACCGCCCTGCTGACGTCCTTGAACCCCTTGCTGCGGCTTAAAGGAACTTTCAGGCTGAGTGCCAAAGGTGACGCCCATTGCATTTCCAAAATCCGAGTCCGTTCCGATTTTATAATATTTTCCGTTAGTTGAATCCGAAAGACACCTTAAAGTATCTGAACCGTTTACAATAATAACATCAATTACTATATCCGACCTTGTCGCCGCAAGTTTTTTCACAAAAGAACACGGGTCGCCGTGGCAGGTTTCGCCGCCGTCTGTCACAAGGATTATTTTCTTTTTTGTTTTGAGCGGGAAAGCAGAAAAATCCTGATAAACCGTTTTTTCTAAAGCATACGTAAGCGGAGTGGCAGAACCTATTCTTGCAGAATTCAGACCTGATATAATCGCAGAAGTATTAGATTTTTGCGGGAAATTGACAAGCCTTGAAGCCTTACAAGCCTGAAACATATCCGCAAGAAAAAAATCATTGGAACTTTGCCCGAAAACTCTTAAACCCACATTAGTTCCCGCCGGAACTTTCGGTAATATTGAAACGAGCGTTGATTTCGCAAGATTAATCCAGTGTTCCATACTTGATGAATAATCTACAACCAGTTCAATTACATCTCCTGACTGATTAAGATTTGACCTGACAAGATTACTTTGCTTATAAACGGTCGGAGTATACACATTGTAATTTTTTGACTTCGCAAATCCTGCCGAAAAAACACCTAAAGCCAAACTTAAAGTTATTACAGCTGTTTTCTTTATTTGACGCATAATTCACTATCATTATATATTTATTGGTTAATAAATGCAAATTTTTATTTACAAAGAGCCTCTACGTAAAGTATAATAAATAATAATGATAAAGGGTATGAAAAAACTAATAAGCTTATTTTTAATATTTTTGCTGACGGCAAACAGTGTTCTGGCGGAAGAAGTCGCAAGACTTTATAACGTGAAAGATACTGACACCTCAAAAGCAGCAAAAGTAATCCGACCGCTTTTTAATATGACGGGATTCAGAACAATTGCGGAGGACAATTTTTATATTATTGAAAATCCGTCGTTGAATATTTATCACGTGATTATACTGAAACCTAACGGCACTGACTGTTATTACTATTATCTCTCAAACGACGACACAGATTTGAATAAAAGAATTCTTGATAACTTCGACAGCTATGATATTGATACAAAAAGAATACGGAATTCAGCGTTTTTGCTTCTTTTCCACAGTGAAGCATCGGAATTTCTTGCCCAGAGTTCATCAGGGATAAAGGCTGTTTCAAATGTTCAGGACGTCATAACGCTCCAGCCGGCTGAACAGGATTACGATTTCAGCGATGAGGCACAGGCAAGGTTTGACAACAGAACCTCTGCAATAACCCCTCAGGCTCCCGTAACATTACCTAAAGAACCTGTCATTCAGCCGGCACAACAAAATGTTTTAAAAGGTTCCGTTGTAAGAGTTGATGCGGGGCAGCAGTTTAATGCGGTTTTATCTTCTACAATAAGTTCCGACAGCATAACAAATAACGATAAAATATCTGCACTACTTGAATCCGACTGGGTTGTAAACGGCACTCTTATAGCCCCTGCCGGAAGTATTGTGAGCGGAAGTGTTGTAGATTCACGTGCAGCAACATTTGCAATGGGGGATGGCAAAATAGGATTAAACTTTAATCAGATAATGACCCCTGACGGGAAAGTTATTCAGCTTACGACAAATGAAGTTTACATTGTGGGAGATTCTCCGCGCGCTAAAAGGATTGCCGGAAGAGTTGCCGGCGGTGCGCTCGGCGGACTTTTACTCGGAGCATTGTTCCTCTTGGGCGGAGCAGATCCGACAGGAGCACTCGTAAGCGGTGCGGCTATTGGAGGAGCCTTTGGTGCAGCCTCAGCCGTTGCGCAAAAAGGGGAAGAAGTTTACGTTCCGGAAGGCACGGTTCTGCAGATTATGCTCGCGGAACCCATGACCGCTCAGCCTTACTATAGAATATAAAAGGATTAATATGGCTTTAACTATACATTCACTAAAACAGGAAAAAACTTTTGACAACAAAGATTTTATAACAATCGGCTCAAACCCTCAGTGCGATTTTCATATTGATTTAGGGGAAGATTGTATGCTCACCGTGCATTTTGATAAAACCGGCACAAAATGCGTTGTGACAAATAATTTTCCGAATAATAAAATCCTCTTTAAAGGACAGCCGATAAAAGAAAGAATTGTCTTTGACAATGTGTGTAAACTTCTTGTGGCAGACAGCGACGAATTTATCAGCATGAAACTTTCTCCTGATAAACGCCCTGCCGCAACAACCCAGCAGCAGGCACAACAGCAGGTGAAAACGATTGAAAACCCTGTTCTTACAAAACTCGAAAGAAATAAATCCGAACTTGAAAAATACCGTATTGCAATCACAAAACAGATTGCGTTTTCCATAAGCGATATAAAAAAGAGGCTTTCCGTAAGTACAAAAACAGGAATATTTTTGAATATAGCACTATTTGTAAGTTCAGTCGTGACAGCATTCGGGATAACAAACTACCTTATGGGGCTTCCGATTGAAATGAGCGCTAATTTCACAAATATGCCGACTAATATAAAAGTTCTGTTTCTTTTCTCAATCGTGGTCTACGGAGTTTCTCTTATTTTAAAACAGGGGGTTTATCTGGCACTACAGAATATTGAAAGAAGAGAATCAAAATTCGCGCAGAATATAATGCTGGCACTTTCCGGAATTTTTATGACAGCATTTTACGCCGTTAATATGATTTATTACATGAACCCTGACCACAGGTTTGTATTTGCGGCGCTGATATCTTTATTCTTTATCGGATTAAATATAACGATTGCAATAGGATCAGGATACTTCAAATTCAACAACCGCACGCTTTCTATGGAACTTGATAAATTTGAATTCCGTGAGGATTTTGAAAGAGTGCTGAATGAATACCAGAACTGGATTTCGCGATATGTGAACAGCCTTGGCGATACAAAATTAAACTATATAAAAGATAAAATGTTTATACTTCAATTAAAAGGACTCGGAGAAACTATCGTCGGAATTTTAACTGCACCATTTCTTGCATATGGTGTATCAAATACGCTTGCAATATGTTTCCCCGAAGCCGCAGGATGGGTCAGGATTTCAGGTTTAAGATTCAGTCCCGTATTTCTCGTACTTGCGACAATGCTTATAATTTTTGCGTTCTTCTCCTTCGTAAACAGTTTCCTTTGCGGAAGAAAAATTTCAGGGTCAGACGTTATAAAACTCGACGGATTCAGAGATTACCTCTCTCACGGAACTGATATTTACGGGTTGGAAAACACACGAAAAATTAACCTTGAAAAAAATCGTTCGCTGATTATCGGGATTGCGATTATATTTATTGAATTTTCAATGAACGTTTCATATTTTATGACAGAAATCGGCTCGGATATGCAGGGAATGCTGTTGAGCCTTGTGTCAGCACTTGTTCCGACAGCGCTGTTGATTGCGGAAACCTATATGCTCGGCAAAACAAAATACGATATTGAAGTAAGCGACAGCCTGCTTGCTAAACTGGATAAATAATGAACAGAATTATAATCTTATTTTTAATATCATTTGTAACGGTGACGGGGCTAATCGCGGCACTTAACCCTAAAATGCAAAAACCTGTACGTTTTGCAGCTGCAAATATGGGGATTGAAAACGTAAAAGAAGAAGTCGCAGTAACGAAATCTCCGATTATTGAAGATACAGGGATTGAAATTCAGGAAGTTGAAATAAAACCGCAGCTTCAAAAAACAGAAATTACAGAGAAAAAAGTTAAAGTCCAGCCTCAAAAGAATAAAGTTTCAACACAGAGCGTAAAAATACAGCCGCAAAAAACACAAATCAAAGAAAAACAGGTAAAAGTAACCTCTCAGAAAACCCAAACAACAACAACTCCTGTAAAAACGCAATCCACAAAAGCTTCTCAAACAGCAAAGAATGTCAAAACGCCAGTGGAACTTCCGAAATCCATTCAGGAAATAGTTAAAAACGAAACACCTAAAATCCCTCAACCCCAGCCGCAAAAACAAACAACTGTTGCACAAAAAACGCCTCCTGCGGTCACATTACCCAAACAGCAGGAAGAACCTAAAACAGTTCTGACAGAGGAAGAAGAAGTTATCCTGTGGAATAAATGGCGGAGTGACCTGCAAAATCAGGTTATGAGAGATTCACGTATTGCAGCCCCGATGGGAACCCGTTTCAGATTTTCGTTCACGGTGGATAAGTTCGGCAATATCTCAAACCTCAGAGTTTGGTCTGATACGCCTTACTTTACGCCGATGGCTGTCGCCAGCATAAAACCGGTTATCCTGAGTTATCAGGGTAAAAATATTCTGAAATTTCCAAAAGGCACCAAACGTATTCAAACCAATGTTGTCGGCGGATTTGTGATTGCAACGTACGAAAAATACAGCAAACCCGACGATTACGCTGATGTAGAAAAGATAAGAAGGTTAAAAAATGTTCAGATGTAGAGAATGCGGATGCGAATTCAAAGAAAAACCCGACTACTGCGATTGCGGCAATAACACCTTTGACGAAATCCTGCCGCAAAAATCCGCAATTGAAATGCCGGATATAAGACAGATTGTATCGGTTTTGATATTTGTTCTCTGCCTTATCTTAGCGATAATTCCGTGGACAATCCCTGATAAGCCGCAAAATCAGGAGAAAACAGTTAAAAAAGCACAGTCTGCAGCACAGAAAATTCCTGATATAGAAGATATCTGGAATGATAAACTTCCAAAAGCAGCCGCACCTGTACAAAAAACAGCGCCGGCACCTGTAAAAGTTCAGCCCGAACCCGCCGCACCAAAACCGGTACAAAAACAAACTACTGTTGTAAAAAAACAAACACCTGCGCAAAAAACTACTGCTTCCAAAAAGGTTACAACAAACAAGACCACCACTACCAAACCAAAAACCTCAAAACCTGCGGCAAAACCAACAACTTCTCAAAAGCAAACAAAACCCGCACAACAGACTAAAACAACGCAAAATAAGCCGCCAAAGGTTGTTGAAAAAGTTGCACAGCAGGTTTCTCAGCCGAAACAAACTAAAAAAACAGTACAGCAGAAAAAAACACAAGAGGCAAAACCAAAACCTGTTGATAAAACACCTTTAATTAATTATAAAAATGAATTAAGGATAGCGCTCCTTGCCAAATTAAATGTTCCCAATATAACAGGAACAGGGGATTGCGCCGTAAGTTTTTCAATAGATACCGCAACAGGCAAACTCCTAAACAGAAACTTCATATATAAATCAAGCAACAAATCCGTCAATGATGAAGTTTACTATATGCTTATGCGGCTTCCGTATTTCAAAAAACCACCTTCCCTCTACAAGGGCGAAACCATAAAGATGAAATTCTATTTTAATAATGGCTACTATGAGATTAGTTTTTTATAGAAAGGTCAAGAAATTCTACCCTCAAGCTCAAGAAGCGAGGTGTGAAGAATTTATACTTTGTAAAACGGATTTACATCCTGTCGCAGTCCTGTGAAAGCCAACTGAATTACCCGCGGAGTCTGTGGACAAATCGTTCAATTCTTGATAAGGCTTCTTTCAGGTTTTCAAGCGAGTATGCATAAGAAATTCTGACAAATCCCTCCCCGCAAGCCCCAAAAGCTGTACCCGGAACCACCGCGACCTTTTCCTCCATAAGTAACTTTGTCGCAAATTCTTCACTTGACATATTAAATTCTTTTATGCAAGGAAATACATAAAATGCACCGTACGGCTCAAAGCACTCAAGCTCCATTTCCTTAAATGCGTTCAGGAGAAACCGTCTGCGCTGATTGTAGGACTGACGCATCTCCTCAACATCATCGTCTCCTTTTTTTAAAGCGCTCACTGCCGCATACTGGCTTGTTGTCGGAGCACACATAATCGCATACTGGTGAATTTTTGTCATTTGCGCCGTAATCTCTTTTGGCGCGCAGGAATACCCCAAACGCCATCCGGTCATTGCATAAGCTTTTGAAAATCCGTTTATCAAAATCGTACGCTCTTTCATTCCATCAAGCGATACTATAGATACATGTTTATCCTTATATGTCAAAGCCGCGTAGATTTCATCAGACATTACAAGAATATCTTTTTCTTTTATAATTTTCGCAATCACTTCTAAATCTTCCCGCTCCATAATCGCACCAGTCGGATTATTTGGATACGGAAGGATGAGGATTTTTGTTTTATCTGTAATTGTATTTAGCAATTCATCAGGTTTAAGCCGAAATTCATTTTCCGCTTTTAAATTTATAATAACAGGTTTAGCGCCTGCAAGAACCGCACACGGTTCATAAGACACATAAGAGGGCTGCGGAATAATAACTTCATCTCCTGGATTGATTATTGCTCGCAATCCTATATCAATCGCCTCTGACCCGCCGACTGTCACCAGAATTTCATTATCAGGATTATAACAGACACCTTGCGTTCTTTTTATGTAATTTGAAATTTCTTCCCTGAGTTCTTTTAAACCCGCATTGGACGTATAAAAAGTTCTGCCGCGCTCCAGCGCATAAATACCCTCATCCCGAATATGCCATGGAGTATCAAAATCAGGTTCGCCAACTCCGAGCGAAATGGCATCTTTCATTTCGCTCACAATGTCAAAAAATTTTCTTATCCCCGATGGCTTCAGCGCTGTCACTTTATCTGAGAGAAAATTCCTCATGGTGTTATAACCTCTCTTTCATCAGAAGCTCTTTTATTGATAATTGTACCGTGGTCTTTGTATTTTTTTAATATAAAATGAGTTGCCGTACTCAATACGCTATCAAGAGTTGATAATTTATCAGAAACAAAATTGGCGATTTCTTTTAAAGTTTTTTCTTCCAGTGTTACAAGAAGGTCATAGCCGCCGGAGATTAAATATACAGCTTTAACTTCCGGATAATTGTAAATTCTCTCGGCAATTCTGTCAAATCCCTGCCCTCTCTGCGGGGTAACTTTCACCTCAATAAGCGCCGTCACCTTTTCTATAGACGTCTTTTCCCAGTTAATAAGCGTATGATAACCGCATATTATTCCTTCTTTTTCCAAATTTTCAAGTTCCGCCAGAACTGCTGATTCTTCCACACCCAAAAGTACCGCAAGTTCCTTAAAATCAATTCTGCTGTTTTTTTCTAATATCGCAAGTAATTCTTCTCTCATATATCTCTCCGCTTCTTATAAAATTATTCTTATTGTATACCAAACATCACTGATGCGTCAAAATATTTACTTTTCTACTCGTGCCAAACTGTCATAATACCGAACGCTGAAATTTTCCAGGGACAAATATTATACAAAAATCTGCGGAAAATTCTCCGGCAAAATTTCTTTTTTCCCGATAAAGAGTCTATCCCCTTCCGCTATAAAAATGTTTTCAAAACATTCCAGCAAATCATCAATATTTTTCACCGTCCTCATTCCGGAATTTTTATCACGTCTGAAGGTTGTTAAAAGAGTCCAGGTATCGTTTTTTAACGAATAATGAAAATGTGTTTCAGCATTCTGGTATCGGTATTTTTCAAATATAGAAAGATTTTCCACCCGTTCTAAAAATACCTTTTTAAACTTTTCTATCTGCTCAATTGAATAAGGATGTCCCTCAAGTTCTTTGCCGCCAAGCAGCAGTCCTCTTTTCGGATTTTTAACAAATCTGAAAAGTCTATTTATGTATTCCGAAAAATTTTTTCTATTCGGGGCATCATCCCAGAAATGAAAGCCTTCAGCTTCACTTTTCGGATTTACAAGACCTCCGCCGGTACAGGTTCTTATTTCTTCCGAGAAAAACTCATCTGCTTTTAAAAGATTTACTCTGTTATGATCATAGTAAATTCTGTTTGATTTTGACAGCTTATCATATACCGCACGGTTTACAAATCTTATGTTTGAGGTAAATGTAATTGACTTATTATTCATATTTAATTGAAAACAAAAAGAATTTTTTTTTGCTCTTCTGTTGATACCCCTCTGTCCGATAAAAAATTCCGTAGTTAATAATAATATATTTTCGGATAGAAAAAAGGAGAAAATTATGTTCTATAACGTATTAAAAGTAAAAGAAATTGTTGATGCCAAACACGAAGCCTCTGATAAAAAGCTTTTGATGGAAAACGGTGACAGCAGTCTTTATATTATCGGATTGAAGAAAGAGGAAATCATTGATACACATACATCAATCTGCGATGCAGCGGTTTATGTTGTGGACGGAGAAATTGAACTTCACTTTGATGCGGAAAAATTTACTGTTAAAGAGGAAGAAATTCTTATGTTCAAAAAAGATACACAGCACAAAGTGCTTGCCAAAAAGGACAGCAAATTTTTATTGATAAAATTATAGAGAAAAAAGCTTACAAAAGCGCGACTTTTTAATGCCATTCCGGCGATGACCGGGATGGCAGAGTCGCTATATACATAAGTGTCCATTTTGCATCGTAACAAATACTTTTGCGGCATAAGAGAATAGACTAATGCGTAAGAGGCACTAATCTATTTTTATTATATGGGGCTTGTGCAGCCCCAAGCCCCGCACCGGATATTCTTTCTTTTTGTTGCGATGCAAAGCGTATTGCCGCCAGAGGGCATAAGCATACGCATAGCGTATGCGTGCCCGTTTAACGGCGGCAAACAAGCAAAGAAAGAATATCGGCTAAGAAAGAAAAACACGCTATATTACAGCGCTGCTTCGCAGCGTAAGACCGAATGGATGTAGTTGTAAAAACTTCTGTCATCCTGAATTTAATTCAGGATCTCAACAGAGATTCTGCCCTAGGGGACAGGGTCACAAGGCTCGTACCTCGCCTGTTCCCTTTGTCAAACAAGTTCAGAATGACATGGCAGACAGAAGTTTTTACAACCTTTGAGCCTCACTATTGCACTTCGTGCACGTTCGACAACCTGCCTATGGCAGGTCATAACAAAATCCCCCTGCGCCTCATTACAAAAGTGGTAAAGCCAAAGCCTCCCTTCATAAGGGAGGTGGCGCGCTAGCGCCGGAGGGTTTAATGCGAGCGTGCGGCGTAGCCGCGATAGCGAGCAAAAGAGGTGAAGGCAAAGCCTTCAACTACTTCCATTTGATTCCGCGGCGCGTAGCGACGCTGTAAACGATTGTGTTTTTCTCTTTCTTTGGTTCGTTTCTTTCTCTTTTAATCACAATAAAAGAGAAAGAAACGAACATACAAAAATAGGCTAGTGCCTCTTACGCATTAGACTATTCCCTTATGCTAAACCGCTATTACTGCTCAATATGTTTGATAACTTTACACGGATTTCCGACGGCTACTACGTTGTCGGGAATATCTTTTGTTACAACGCTTCCTGCGCCTATTACCGAGTTATCTCCTATTGTGACTCCAGGCAGAATAACCGCATTCCCGCCAATCCAGACATTATCTCCAACCGTTATAGGTTTTGCTGTTTCCATTACCGTGTTGCGTTCTTTCGCCTTTAAGGGATGTATTGCAGTATAAAACCCGCAATTCGGTCCGATAAATACATTATCACCAAATTTGACCGGTGCACAATCAAGAATTACACCGTTGTGGTTTATGTAAAAATTCTCGCCGCACTCTATATTAAAGCCGTAGTCGCAGAAAAAATTCGGTTCAATTGCAATTTTTTCTCCTGTCTTGCCGAAAAGTTTTTTTAAAAGTTCTGTTTTTTCCTTCTGAGCGCCAACTGGTAAATTGTTATATTCAATACACATTTTTTTAGCTTTTGTTCTGGCTGCCTCTAATTCAGGCACAAGCGGATTATACAGTTCTCCCGAAATCATTTTTTCTCTCTCGCTCATATTATTCTCTCCTCTTTTTAAATCTTATCATGAACTTTTTGCGCAATTTGTTTTCTATGATTAAGAAACCAATCCTTGCATTTTAATCCGGCAAAAAGAGCTAATCCTGTCGCTACTGCACCCATTACATAGGTTGAACCGGCATATTTGTATGCTTTTTTAATTATATTTAAGTTATTCTCACTCAAATACGGTTTTGCTAAATTAAGTCCTTTCTCAGATGCCAAGCCCTCGGTTCCGATAACAGGAAGCCATGCCGCAGCGGCAAGTATAGGAGTACAATTTCTCAAATAGTTTATGAATTTATTTACTTTTTTCTCACCGTTTTCTCCCGTTTCAAGCTTCGGCATAAGCAAAGACCCTATAATTAAATACGGAAGCGGTCTTTTAAATTTTATAGCTTTTACGTTAGCTACAGGATCCAGCAGGTGACCGATTTCATGAAACACCGCGGCGTTCATTTTTGACATATTTGCCATCACACTATTTGCATTGGGCAGAGCCATTGCGTTCAAACCTTCCTGCAGCATATATCTGGACATTTTTTGATGATGCTCAGGTAAACCCTTTATCCTTCTTTTCCATTTAGGAACCATACATTTAAGAATAGAATCAATCTTTTGTTCCTGTTGAAGAATTTCTTTTGAATAACCTGTACGGTCTATATTTTCCGGGTTAACTTTATTAAAAATATAATCCCATTTTGATTGCGGCGCAGAAATCTTCGGAAGTCTTGAAAAATCTATAATCCGAATTTTCCGGCGTGCAATTGGAGGAGTATTGAGCACTTTTGAAAGTGCATTTTTTATGGTTACTGTATCAGTTTTTCTAAATTCTTCATGCATTAAAGCACTTAAATAAGGCAAGGTAGCTCGTTTAACGGCTTTGTTTGCTGCTAAATATACTGCTCCGCCTGCTGCCGCGCCGCCTGCATTCAGGACTATATCTTTTGCTGTAAATGCGTTGTTATTGTTTGATACTGTTATCGGCATTCTTAATCCTTTTATGTTTTAGATTAAAAATACTAAATAAAAATTTTTGCTACCTTATACATATTCTTTCTAATTTTCTCGCAAATCTTACTATAGGTTTTTCTATATCAGCAGAAATTGAATCCACCAGTATTGTTTTGCAGCCGAGTTTTTTCCCGCATAATACATCAGTAAGGGGTCTATCGCCGACAAATGCGGTTTCACAAGCTTTCATACCGCAGGAGTCCATATATTCTTTTGCAGCCTTTATGTCAGGTTTTTTTGCGTAAAAAACAAGCGGAAAATCCGATACGGCTTTCACTTTTTCAATATATTTTTCATTATGATTGTTTGAAATAACAGCAATTGAAAATTCTTTTTTTACTTTCTCCAGCCAGTTAAGAGTTTTTTCAGTATAGCATCCTGATTTTGATGCCATAATAGTGCTGTCTAAATCAAACAACAAATTCTTAATCCCTGATTGTTTTAATTCTTCCAAATCTATTTCATAGATATTTTTAAGGTTATAATCAGGCTTAAGAAACATGCGCTTTCACTCCTATGGTTCTGGATAGTGCGTATTTGTAATCCTTAGGTTCAACAGTAAATTCAAGATAAACGTCATCGTTAGTGTTTCCTATTTCGACATCTTCACCGTCTTTGATAATCCGCGTAACTTTAGTTATAAACTGCTCATCCGGCGTAATTATTTCCATTTCATCATTCTGATGGATTTTGTTTTTAATTTTTACAAGATAACCGTTATCGGTTTTGTCTTTAAATTCACACAGGAAATCCGCACCAGCAAGCCCTTTTGAAATATCATAGCTATAGCTGTCAGGTTTATTTTCTCCCAGTGCAAAACCTGTTGTGTAGCCTCTATTTCCGACTTTTTGAAGTTCTACAAAGTATTTATGTAAATCTGCATCAGGATTGGTTAAACACTCATCTATTGCCTGTCTGTACGCTTTTGCAACTGCTGATACATAATACAAACTTTTTGTCCTTCCTTCGACTTTAAGTGAATCAACTCCTGCGTCAATAAGTTCTCTTATATGTTCCACAAGGCACAGGTCTTTCGGACTCAGGATATGAGAACCTCTCTCATCTTGATTAATCTCATAATACTGTCCGGGACGCGTTTCTTCCACAAGCTTGTAACTCCAACGGCAAGGCTGTGAACAGTTTCCGTGGTTTGCTTTCCGTTCTCCGTTGGTGAAATAATCACTCAAAAGGCAGCGTCCAGAGAATGACACGCATTGTGAACCGTGAACAAAACTTTCCAATTCAATATCCGGAACCTGTTTCCTTATTTCTGCAATATCAGATATCGCTAGTTCTCTTGCAAGGATTACTCTTGATGCGCCAAGATCCCGCCAGAACTTTACACTCTCGTAATTCAAAGTATTTGTCTGTGTGCTTATATGTAAAGGGGTATCAGGCATGTATTTTTTCACAAGATTGAATACTCCGAAATCACTAAGTATCACTGCATCAGGATTGGAGTCTTTAAAAATATCAATGCAGCTTTCAAGCTGTTTTATATCACTGTTAAACGCAAATATATTAAGCGTAAGATATGCCTTTGCACCGAGAAAATGAGCCAAGTCAACAGCCTCTTTGAGGTTTTCAAGTGTGATAAGCTGACCTTTTCTCATTGCTCTAAGGCTAAAATCCACAACACCGAGGTAAACTGCATTTGCTCCGTATTTGATTGCGTATTCAAGTTTTTCAAGATTGCCGGCAGGCATTAAAAGTTCTACATCGCGCATAACTGTATATTATCCGAAAGGATATAAATAATCAACTAATCGGGTGATGTCATTTTTTCATAAATAAAGAAAATAGAATATGTAGAGAATATGTTTTTTGGAGAGCAATATGCAAGTTATTGAAAATGCGGCTATAACAATTAAAGAAATCTGGGATTATCAGCATCCTGTAATGCACGTATGGTTTTTAATGAGTGCAGTTTCTCTCTGTTTTATGTTTGCACTGCTTTATTTTGTTGTTTAAAAAAGGGGATAATACTAATTTGACGGCTATGCGATTTCTGGTCGCAGCCAGGGATGACGTTAACCTCTCCTGCAAGGGGAGAAGTATTTTAAGAAACCCTCCGGCACATTTGCGCCACCTCCCTTTTCAAAGGCTCTGTCGGTTGGGCATACTTGCCCAACTTAGCATGAGTAAGGCGGGTGAAGGAGGATTGGCAGTTTAAACCCTCCGGCGCTTTCGCGCCACCTCTTTACAAAGGGAGGCAATTCTCATTCCCTCTCCCCTTGAGGGAGAGGGGGAGGGGGTGAGGGGTACATAAGTGAATAGTGAGTGGTGAAGAGTTCAACAAAATAAATAGTCTCCTCACACTTCACGTATCACCCTTCACCTTTTAAATTGTCGGTTGGGCATACCTGCCCAACAAAGATACCAGTTCCGGGATAAGTGAAGAATGAGGGGTTCAATAAAAAATTAGTCACTTCACACTTCACTTTTCACTCTTCACGTGTTAAAAGGCTGGATTGCTTCGGCTAAAGCCTCTCAATGACATCTGCTATCGGTCAAAATAAACTTACTACTCTGCAACATTTACAATTGCGTAAGCGTTGAAATCTACAGACCCGTAAATAATTTTGAATTGATTCTCGCTATAATCTATCATCCCGACAAAATTAACCTCGGGCTGGTCAAAATCTTCATTTGTTTCAACAGCCGGCAAGTCAGCCATAAGAAAACTCGACTGGTATAATTTCAAACGCAGCTCGCCATTTTTCCTTTCACCTTTAACCTGATAATGCCCGACAGGTAAAATCCCGTCCTCACCTATTTTTAACGGTACAGATATACATATTACGGGAAGCGCATCTTCTACAGTATTTATAAAATCTGTTTCGTTACTCTGGCGGAACTCTTCCCCTTTTGGAATATTTTTGTTCTTCTTTTTCTTCTTTTTGCTTTCAAGAACCTTCTCAAATTCTTCATCACTCACCGGCTTTTGTCCGTAAACATTCTGATCCCCGAAATTATCCCACAAATCACCGTCCGCGTACGAAATATTCCCCGTCGCAAGTATTATTATTCCGAAAAGTATGGTAAAAAATTTCCTCATATCCTTATTTTAATAATTTTTTAGAATTTGTAAACATCCGATTAATGTAAAATCAAAAGAGCGGCAAGGCTGCCGCTCAAGTACACGAGACATAAGATACACACTTTACGAGAAATTTTTTATTCAATATATCCGGCAAGCAATTCCTGCCCGATATTTGACATTCTAAGCTTTTTCAAAGCGCGTAATTCAGTCTGCCTGATGCATTCTTTCGTCACCCCGTAAAGATTGCCGATTTCTTCAAGTGTTCTCTTTGGCGCATTCCCAAGTCCGTAGCGCATTCTTACAACTTCCTGTTCACGTTCTTTCAGCGTTGAAACAACAAATTCTATATCTGTCTGCAAATTCTTAAATTCGACCTTATCAGTAACTGAAGCTTTTCTATCTTCAAGAATATCCGCGATATTCATATCCTTGCCGTTTTCTCTTTCAAGACCGCTTTCAATTGAAATCGTTTTAGTGTATGCGGATAAAAACGCTTCTATCTTATCCGGTTCTATATTCATTTTCTTTGCAACTTCTGCATTTTTGACCTGACAGTTGTTTTCCCTTTCCATTTCTGATTTAACTTTTGAAAATTTGGAAAGGGTTTCCTGAATATAAACAGGGATTTTCATACAGTGAGATTGCTCAGATATCGCCTTGAACATCGACTGCTTAATCCACCAGCTTGCATAAGTAGCAAATTTGTAACCGAGTTTATAGTTAAATTTTTCTGCTGCAATCATTAATCCGAGATTTCCCTCCTGAATTAAATCAATCATCGGCAGCCCTGATACATGGATTGCTTTTTTCGCAATTCCGACAACAAGTTTTAAATTTGCCTGAATAAGCCGCTGTTTTGCCTCTGCATCACCTTCTTTTGCAAGCTTTGCAACTTTCTTTTCTTCTTCCGCACTAAGAGAGTCAAATACGGCGATTTCTCTCAGGTATCCTGTCAAAACACTGTCATTTGCGCCCTCCAAAACGTCATTCTTTGCGGGATCCGACTTTGATGTTGTTTTTCTCATTTTTACGGGTAAATCCTTGCTCATAGACATAAAACTCCTTATTTTTTGCTTTAGGACAATTTCTGCACCCGAAACCGCCCCACCGTTTCCACAACAACGGCTGCAAGTAACACGAAAACTATATTATATATCTTTAGTATATACTATAATATATACTTTTTCAAGTGTTTGTTAAGATTTATGAAGGCACAATATTTGTACTGCTATATAAACTCCAAGGGGCTAGGGATGTGATGTCATTGCGAAGCTTTAGCCAAAGCAATTCAGCCTTTTAACACGTGAAGAGTGAAAAGTGAAGTGTGAAGTGACTAATTTTTTATTGAACACCTCACTCATCACTTATCCCGGAACTGGTATCTTTGTTGGGCAGGTATGCCCAACCGACATTTTAAAAGGTGAAGGGTGATACGTGAAGTGTGAGGTAACTATTTATTTTGTTGAACTCTTCACCACTCACTATTCAATTATGTACCCCTCACCCCTGCCCCTCTCCCACAAGGGGAGAGGGAATGAGAATTGCCTCCCTTTGTAAGGGAGGTGGCGCGTATGCGCCGGAGGGTTTTCTTTAAAGCTACCTCACGATTCACCTTTCATTTTTATTTTTATGTACCCCTCACCCCCTCCCCCTCTCCCTCAAGGGGAGAGGGAATGAGAATTGCCTCCCTTTGTAAGGGAGGATGCGCGTATGCGCCGGAGGGTTTTCTTTAAAGCCACCTCACAATTCACCTTTCATTTTTATTTATCCCTCACCCCCTCCTCCTCAGCACAAGGCATGCAGGGTCGCAAGACTCGTTACCTCGTCTGCTCCCTTTGCATCCCGCAAGGGGAAAAGGGAATTATCATCACGTCATCCAGGGCTGCAGCCCGGGAGCACATAATCATTGCAGCAGACAGTAATGCGATTGCGCATATATTTAAAATTTCAGGAATAAACGGAACACCATTTTTTATTTCTCTTCTTTGTGATATGATAATTGCAGAGGAGTAAGAGAATAATGAAAAAGAAACTTTTTATAATATTAGGGATAATATCAATATGCCTAGCAACCACGTTAGTTACTCTTGCAGTTACTAACGAAAGTTTTGGCAAGAAAATTCCGTCTGATTATCATGTAGGGATTACTTATCAAGAGGCGCTGAAACAGGACAAACCGATAATCGGCTTATTTTATGTTGACTGGTGCGGTTATTGCCTCAGATTTATGCCTAAATTTGCAACGCTCAACAGGCTTTATAAAGATGACTATAATTTTGTAATGCTTAACGCAGAGGATCCTGCAAATCAAAAACTGGTTGATGACGTTGCGTTATCAGGATTTCCTACAATGTATGTTATCGACCCAAAATATGATAACAGGTTTCTTCTGAATAATGCGATTTATCTTGATTTAAAAAAACTCAGACCAGAACTCGACAGATACCTGAAGTTAAGAGAGCGTCTTGATAATTGTCAAAAATGTTCAGATGTTCGATAAAGCAAAAAAAAGACCTTGAAAACTTTGTCAAGGCCTATCCGTTTAAATAAGAAGAGAGAGCTTTATGTTTATATAAAGTACAAAAGTTTGTAAAAATTGCTATTTTTGATGCAAGTTTTTAATAAAACTTAACATAAGAGATTTATTTTCATGAAAGATATTCAAAACTTAAAAGATACAAGAAATGTAGATATACAAAAAGTCGGGATTAAACATATTGATGTTCCGCTTATAATTCAGCGTAAAAACAATTCCAATCAGATAGTATGTGCAAAAGCAAGAGTCAATGTGTCCTTGCCGCGGGATTACAAAGGAACCCACATGTCAAGATTCGTTGAGGTTTTGAACGAATGGCAGCATAAGAACCTTTTAGGCGTTGACATTAAGGGATGTCTTGAAAAAATTATTGAAAATTTGAATGCAGAAAGCGGGGAATTACAATTTAAATTCAAATACTTTATTGAAAAAAAATCTCCAGTGACGCATTTACCTGCACAGATGGCTTATGACTGCACTTTTGAAGGCAGAATTAATAATGACAACGGATACAAATTTATTCTCGGCGTTGAAGTTCCTGTAACAACGCTTTGTCCGTGTTCAAAGGAAATTTCGGATAACGGGGCGCATAATCAGAGGGCTTTTATTACGGTAAAAGTCTCTTACGATGAAGATAAACATATCTGGCTTGAGGATTTAATTTCACTGGTAGAAGGCTGCGCGTCCTGTCCTGTTTATCCTCTGTTAAAGCGCGAGGATGAAAAATACGTTACCGAAAAAGCCTGGGATAATCCGAAGTTTGTAGAAGATGTGTTGCGTGATGTTGTTGTAAAACTTCGCGAACATCCTGTTGTGAATGAATTTGAAGTCGAATGCGAAGCATTTGAGAGCATCCACAACCACTCAGCCTGGGCTTATCAGAAGGAAAGCAAGTAATCACAAGTCATACAGGGTCGCAAGACTCGTTACCTCGACTGCTCTCTTTATATCACGCAATGGGAGAAGGGATATGACGTCATAGCGAGGCTTTAGCCGAAGCAATCCAGCCTTTTTCATCCCTTTGTAAGGGAGGTGGCGCGAATACGCCGGAGGGTTTTCTCCTTTACACTCTCACCAGCCACGTATCAAAAGGCTCGATTACGCTATAATTTACAGCTTATGATAGCATTTACACCCCAGTTTTTACCTGAATTATCTTTGATATCCTGAAGATTGTAGCGTTGAACTTCCAGCGAAAGCGATGTTTTCGGCGAAAGCTTCTGCGTTACGCCTGCAAATACACCTGCACTGTTCGTCCATTTTTCTGTTTTGTAATTGTATTTCCCGACATAATGCGGGTTTGCGTAAATACTGGTATTTTTTCCGACAGGAATATCTACGCTCAGAGGCGAATACCTTATCTGCGTTGCACTGCTCTTTATACCAACTGTGTTTCTTACGCGCAGGTTCTGATTAAAAATACCGTTTTTGTCGTAATTTAGTGTTCCTTTAAAATCCAGAACACCCATTACATCTTTATTGAAATCAGTTCCAATTCCTAAAAAAACTGCGGCAGAACCGTTTTTTGATTTGGCTTTTTCTTCTACCCCGCCTATTGTCAAATTCGTTCCGTCAAAGTTCTGATAAGTGCTGAGTGATGAACTTCCCTGTAATCCCGGTACCGGCATAATTTTCCTCCTGTAAAAATCCCCTGTTATTAATATAAAGGATTTTTAGTTTCGGAAATTGCCAGTTTGTTAACCATTTTTTCAAAATATTTTTGGGTATCTAAGGTATTATATATTATTTGAACATTTTTTGATATTGCAGCTTTTACAAGTTCAAAGGCAGAAAGAGGAACAAAACTGTAAAAATTAACAGATTGTCCGTTTGCGGTTATATTTATTTGAAGTTCAGGGAAGCGTCGCATTTCAGGAAGAATACCGCCGTCAAAATTAATTGCAATAGTTTTTATATCAGGCCAGTTCAGCTTGGTTGCAACACTATTAATATCAATAAGGGTTAAATTTTTATCATCCAGTTCCAGCAATCTGTAAGGGGATTTTTTTCTTGAATATAGCAAAACAAGGCTTCTTATAACAAGTACAAGTATAGTAAAAGGCACAGCTATTATTAATCCGGTTAATCTTTTTTCCGGCGGGCAAAGTATAAAAATTAAGCCGACGCAGTATGCAAGTATAGCAGCCGTAAATATTTTGTGCTTCGGATGTTCCTGCAAGTAAAGATTTAAAACTTTTTTCATACAATCTCCTATCAAAAAAGACCGGCATTTATATGACTGGTCTTTTTTTGTATATTTTATTCAGCCAGAAGCTTTTCCGCAAGTTCTGATTCTGTTCTGCCGTTGAGAGTTTTGTTAACTTTCTGGAGTTTCTGTGCGATAAGCTCCATATTATCAGTCCAGACAAAGTTATCTTTGACGTATTTTTCAGCCTTATCAAAGTCGCCGTCAATTTGAATTCTCACGATTTCAGCAAGCATTTCTTTTGCAATCGGAACAACTTTATCTATATTGACGTGGATTTTGCCCTCAGGTGTAATCTCATACGCGCCTCTGTCTGCAAAATATTTATTCTGCATAACGGTTCGTACTCTGTGCGCCTGCGAAAGCGTTGGTTTTGATTTAAGGAAATTATCTGTAACAGTTGTCACGATAATTTGTTTACGCTGTTCCGGTGTATACATCCCGAGTTCAGTCAACAAATCCACAAACGCAAGTGAGCCCATATCGGCTTTGTTTTCTTCAATGATGTTTCTGTATTTGCCAAGTGACTCGCCGGCTTTTTTAGGTCCGAGGGAGTGCGCGTTTTCGTGACCGATTGTGAACCAGTGGTCAGCCTCATCCAGATAATATTTCTGCTGGTCTTTATCAAGGATTGCGTCTAACCTTTCCTGCAATTTAGCCTTGTCGCTGATAAATCTTATTTGTCTATGATAAACATTACGTCTGCCGCCGCCGATTTTCAAGGATAATTTGTCGTCGTTCGGAAGGTTTTCCGCTAAAGTTATGCCGCCTCTGTATTCGCCGACATTTCCGGTTACTGCAACAAGATCAACGTCCACCATTGTCTGCTTTGCGTCGCCTTTTGTCGAAATATTCTGCTCGTATTCATCATTATAAGGCATATTGTCAGCAAGCGTCGGAAGGTATTTTTTTATCGCCATCAGCGCATCTGTGCCTTTTTTATTCACAATTCCGACTCTGCCGCCGAGAAAATCTTTCGGAATAGGCGTAATCCCGCGTTCTTCAAGCATTTTGCTTAATTCTTTATTTTCCACAATAGTGCCTGTCATTTCATCTTCGTAATTTTCTCTCGTAATTGTGAATTCCAGCGGGGTATCCTGCAGGGTCGCCCATTTTTTGTCAGCTTCCGCATCAAGCATCGGATCCGCAGTTCTCAAGGCTTTTGCCTGAAGTTTTAAGTATTCCGTAAAATCAGGATTTGTGGAAGTTGCGGCAGCTTTGTCGATTTCATCTGCCATCTTTGCGAAATCATCTTTAAACTTGTCTATATAATCAATTCCGACAAGTTCATCCCCTTTGCGTTCAACAACCGAACGCTGGGTCAGAATTTTTTTAACTTCTTCGTCTTTACCTTCATTAAGCATTTTGGTTAATATTTTATGAAACTCTTCTTTTGTCAAATCTTCCGGATAGACGCCTTTTCCCGGAAGGTCTGTATGTCCTTTTGCAAGGTGGATTTTATCGGACATTGAGTCTATCGCGTTAATACCTTTTTGCGCATCAAAAAGAACCTTTGTCATTTCGGCATTTTTGTTGCCTTTTGCAATTTCTTTATCAAGATATTCTTTAAATTCTAAGTTGTGCGGATTATCAAGCTGCATATTAATTTTTTCTAAAATATATGCGGCTTTTACAAGGTGCTTAAGCGTTTCCTTGTCGCCGTCCGCGAGCGCCAAATACTCAGGCGCGTCTGCTTTTAACATTTTTTTTGTTATTAAATAATCTTTATTTGTTCTCTTTTCAAGTTCTTCTTTTGAAAGGTTAAGTTCGAAATTCCCTTTGAACGCTATATTATTTCCTGCCATTTTATCAAGCTCCTTCATTAAAACTTCGCTTCTGTCGGTATTTTGTATCGTCAGAAGCTTTGTATCTTCTTTTTTGGACGGAAGATAGTTCTGATTAACTTTGTTTGTCGTAATTTTATGAATTTCCATAACCGTATTATAGCAGTTTTTTTGAGTAACGCAATAGGGACATGCTATTTATGATAGGTTTCACACTTGATAATTTTGAAAGCTCTATAAATCTGTTCAATCAGGATTAACCGTGCAAACTGGTGAAGAAAAGTCATCTTTGACATACTCATTTTTAAATTCGCGCGTGCACTCACGTTTTTTGAAATTCCGCAGGAGGAACCTATTACAAAAACGATTTCGCTCTGTCCGTCGTTGGTAAGTTCAACAATCTTTTCCGCAAACTCCTCCGACGACAGTTCCTTTCCCTTAATTTCCATTGTTATCACGTAAGATTGCGGCTTTATATAAGATAAAATCTTCTCGCCCTCTTCATCAAGTGCCCGCTCAATCAGGTGCTCATCCTTAATTTCAACAGGCGAAAGCTCAATAACCTCCACTGCCGCGTAAGGCGTCAGACGTTTTAAAAATTCGTCAATGCCTTCCTTTAAAAATTTTTCCTTAATTTTACCAAGCGCTATTATTTTAATCTTCATTTTGCCATATATAATGTTCTTGACGGGAATGCAAAGTCAATACCCTCTTCCCTGAAGCGTCTGATTACTTCCAGAAGGACCTGTTCTTTTATCTTCAAATATTTTACGTAATTGTTTGTTTTTACATAAGCGTTAATTTTAATATTAATTGAACTGTCAGCAAGCGTGTCCAGGTATACAACAAAATCACTGTAAATTTCGCTGTTTCTGTTCAGAACATCTTCTATAACCTCAATTGCCCGATGAAGTTTTTCATCGCTTGTGTCATAGGTTACGCCGACGGTTTCAAAAATTCTTCTTTTGTGCGCTCTGGTAACATTTACAATATCTCCGTTTGCAATATTGCTGTTCGGAATTATGGTAAGCGCATTATCTAACGTTCTTATTTTTGTGGAGCGAAGGTTGATATCTTCAACCGTACCTTCCATAGTCCCGATTTTTATGTAATCTCCGACTTCATAAGCTTTATCTGAAAAAATGGCAATACTTCCAAAGATATTTGCAATAGTAGCGTTTGCCGCAAAACCCACCGCTAAACCGGTTATTCCAAAACCTGCAATTAATGATGATATCGAATACCCGTGATTTTGCAACAATGCCGCTATCAATATAAATGCTATTATAAACTTCAACAACTTTGTGAGTATAGGTATAAATTTTATTACCTGAGAAGTTTTATTCTCGGAAAATTTTTTCTTTAGATTTGTTTCAAAAATGTCAACCAGTTTAAACAAAGCTGCAAGAACAATTATATTGATAATAATTTCGGCAATAAGTCCGAAATGTATACTATCGAGTACCCTTTGAATTTTTTGAGCGTAATTAATAATTTGATCTATCATAATATATCCCTAAAGTTTTAATTCCGGTAAACCGCTGAGGCTTGATGTTAGGAGTATTATAGAACAGAGATTATTACAAATCAAGCGGCAAGCAGACTGGCTAGTATAGCCGACCACACTGCTCCTTGAATAAACTGACGCCAATAATGTTGGGCAGGTATGCCCAACCTACATTACCTTTTTTAAGTGAATAGTGAGTGGTGAGTAGTGAATAGTCCAACAATAATTAGTTTCCTCACACTTCACTCATCTTGCTTCTCATCAAAAACGTGACGTCATTGCGAGGCTTTAGCCGAAGCAATCCAGCCTTTATAAAAGTGTAGAGTGGTGCGTGAAGAGTGAAGGTCCTGCTTAGCTTATTATTTAATTGAACAACTCACTCATCACTCTGCACTTTTATTTACCCCTCACACGCTCTTCGGGCACCCTCTCCCGCAAGGCATTGTTAACTTTCTATTGCAATGAATTTTAAGATTTTGTCCTCCCCTTGAGGGAGGACCGAAATCTTTGATTTCGAGGAGGGGTAGCAATGAAAAGTTAACAGACTCCTCCCGCAAGGGGCGAGGGTGGTAATGAGACATTTTTTGTGAATGAATATTTAAAATACTTTATACTTTTTGTCGGATTAGTAAATTCGACCTACATTTCTAATTAAAAAGACCCATCTGAAGATGGGTCTTTTTAATTAGCGGAAGACGAGACTCGAACTCGCGACATTCTGCTTGGAAGGCAGAAGCTCTACCAACTGAGCTACTTCCGCAAGGATTTATTCAATTGTGGCGGATATTTCTCAGTTGGTAGAGCCAATTATGAACTTCGTTTCGCCTCCGGCTCCACTGTGGCAACTGAGCTACTTCCGCAAGATTTTATTCAGTTGTGGCGGGTATTTCTCAGTTGGTAGAGCCAATTATTAACTACGTTTCGCCTCCGGCTCCACTGGGCAACTGAGCTACTTCCGCAAGATTTTATTCAGTTGTGGCGGGTATTTCTCAGTTGGTAGAGCGAATTATGAACTTCGTTTCGCCTCCGGCTCCACTGTGGCAACTGAGCTACTTCCGCAAGGATTTATTCAGTTGTGGCGATGTCTTTACTCGCCCCCGCCTGAACTCTATTTACTTTAATACAAAAATAAAAATATTGCAAGAGGTTTTCCATAACTCTGTAGGATTAATTATTTTATATTAGACAAATGTCTAAATTTTATCCTGCGGAGGGGTGAAAAATACTGAAAAAAGCGTTATTATATTATAGTAAGCTTACTGTATCCAGGCACTTTTTCGGGGTTGCGATAAGAATTTTTCTTTAGCGGGTTTGGTTTAAAATACGGTGGGCTTACTTCCTTTTTAAAGCTATGTTATCTTTATATATATTTTCTCGTTTTAATATACTTCACAGCCTGCCGCAGGGTACCCGCGACGGGTTTATTTTTTTTATTTTTTCTGTTATTATACTGTAGTAGTCTATTATTATTTTTGAGGTATATTTCAAATGACAGAAGAAATTAGAGCAAGTCATATTCTTGTAAAAACAGAAGAAGAAGCTAACAAAATTTATGATGAAATTTTTAACGGTAAAGATTTTGCAACCGCTGCCTCGGAATATTCAGAATGTCCGTCCGGCGCTAATGGCGGCGATTTAGGGTTTTTCTCAAAAGGTATGATGGTAAAACCGTTTGAGGATGCAGCCTTTGCACTAAAAAAATACGTTCTTTCTAAACCTGTTAAAACACAGTTCGGATGGCATTTAATTATTGTTACTGATAAAAGGTAATTATGTCAAAACTACTCGTTGATATCCGAAAATTTATGTCGGATAATAATCTTGATTTATTTCTTGTTAACTCCACCAATGAATTTTTGGTGGAGTATAATTCATTGAATGAAAACTCCAGATACGCGCTCACAGGATTTTCAGGTTCCACAGGCGACGTTGTGGTAACTATAGATAAATGTTTTCTCTTCGTTGACGGAAGATATCATATTCAGGCTGATTTGGAAGTTAGCCATAACACGGTTTCCGTTGTGAAGCTCCAAACAGGCGAAACCATGCTAGAAAAAATGAAAGAAATTTTTCCTCAAAACTCCAAAATCGGAATTGTTTCCAGAAAAAATTCTCAAGCACGCGTTGAAAATTTTAAAAAATTCTTTAGAGTAACACTTTTTGACTTTGACCCGGTTGAACCGGAATTTTCCTTGCCTGAAGATTATATAGAAGATGTCAGTGTAAAGCTTGCCGGACTTTCTTTTAATGAAAAATTCAATAATATTACCTCTGAATTTACTCCTGACACCGCTCTGATTTTAACAAATTCCGAGGATGTTTCGTATCTTTTTAACAAACGTGATTTTTCAAAACCTTATGCATCTAAAATCGCCGCAAAAGCTATTGTTACAAAAAACGGGGCAGAATTTTTCACCCGCAGACAAATGCCGGAATTTGAAAATCGGCTTAAATCTTTAAAAGGTAAAATTTACGTTGATAAAAAAACAATCAATGCTTACGATTATTCAATCATAAAAGATTATGCGGTTGAAATGGATAAAAATCCTGTTCAAGCCATGCGCGCGGTCAAAACAGATGCCGAACTAGAGCATTATAAAGAAGCGTTTCAAAAGACGGATTCTGCGCTTCGAGCAGTTAGAAATTATATTGAAAATGCTGAAAATATTTCAGAATATGATATTGCTGAAAAACTGGAAGAAGAATTTATCCGATTTGGCGCTAAAGGTTTGAGTTTTAAATCAATTGTCGCCAAAGATAAAAATTCAGCGCTTGCCCATTATTCAAAATCTTCAAAAGATGAAATTATAAAAGACGGAAGCCTTGTTTTGATTGATTGTGGTGCTTATTATGAAGGCGGGCTTGCCACTGATATTACAAGAGTTTTTATAAAAGGAGAGCCATCTGCACTTCAAAAAAAAGTTTATACAACTGTTTTAAAAGTGTTTTTGCATGCTTTTAATTATCCTGTAGACGTTGAAACATGCGGGTTTGATATAGACGCCATTGCAAGGAAAATCTTCAATGAAAACAAAATAGACGGCTTTGTTTTCAATCACGGACTCGGACACGGCATCGGAATAAGCGTTCACGAATACCCGCCGAACCTTTCCAATAACGAAATTGCAAGGGTTAAACTTGAAGAAAATATGTGCTTTTCAATCGAACCCGGACTTTACAATCAGGCGCATTTTGGAGTCCGACTCGAGAATTCCTGCTATCTCAAAGACGGACGGATTAATTCTTTTGTAAAAATGAATTACGAAAGAAAGCTGATTGACTTTAATATGCTGTCGGAACAGGAAAAAGAGTGGCTGAAAGATTTTGAGGTGTTGTAATGGAAATTACAAGTGTAAATAATGAACTGGTTAAAGAAACCGTAAAATTACAGCAAAAAAAATATAGGGATAAAGAACAAAAATTCATTCTTGAAGGCGACAAGTGTGTGCGAGAAGCCTTTTCTGCAGGGATTGACATAGAAAGAGTTTTCGTATTGCAGGAAAAAGCGGCTGATTATTCATTTTTGCAGGATAAGCTTATTCTGACAAACAATGCTGTTCTGAAAAAACTCTCCACAACAGATACTCCGCCCGATATCGTTGCAATCGCAAAACAAAGACATGTTGATAAAAACATTTTAAAAACATGCCGGAAAGTCGTGTTATTAGAAAATATACACGATTTAGGAAACCTCGGCACAATACTGCGCACCTCCGCGGCATTTGGAGCGGATGCCGTTGTTTTGTACGGAGACTGCGCCGATATGTATAATCCTAAATGCGTGCGTTCATCTGTCGGGAATTTGTGGAAAATCCCTGTGGTGCAAATTAAGGAGTTTGATGAACTATGTGTGTTTAATTCTTTTTCAAGGATTGCGACTTTGCCTCGGGCAAAATCTTATTTGAAAGATTTTAAAGCAGACCTCCCTGCTCTTATTATGTTCGGGAGTGAAGCTGACGGGTTAAGTGACGAACTTATCAATTTTGCAACTGAGGAAGTAAAAATTGAGATGTCAGAGTCTGTGGAATCTCTTAATCTAAGTATTTCCTGCGCCGTCGTCCTTTATAAAATCTTTGCACTACAGTAAAAAGAAATTATTCTTTGTGTTTGTACAATAAACTAGTTTTGTCGCATTAAATTTTGGTTCATAAGAATACACCTTCTGCGGCTGCTTTTTAAATGCGCATAGTCCTATGATTTTTTCGTCGTCTTTGAAAAAGTTTTTTAATAATTCCATATACACATCCTTCTTTTTAGTGTATAATTTATTTAATGGTAATGTGTTAAAAGTCAATATAAAGGAGATAAAATTATGGCAGACAAAGTTACAAAAGAAATGAACATTATGGATATTGTTCAGGCTCACCCTGAAAGTATTGCTGTTTTTCAAAAATACGGTTTAGGCTGTATCGGGTGTGCAGCAGCAAGATTTGAAAATCTTGAAGCAGGGGCAAGAGTTCACGGCTTTGATCCGGATGCAATGGTAGATGATATCAATATGCTGATTGAAGCTAACGAAGGCTAGAGGTTTATATATTTGAAGGCGCCGGTGAGTTTACTCACCGGCGCCTTTTTGTGTGATAGTTATATATTTTATTTGTTTAGAAATCCTGCCATTGTAGGTTTTTTAGGAATTGAATTTGTTATTGTTGTTACCTGCGGCGCTGCCTGAGCAGTTGCTACATTTTGAGGTTTAGTTTCAGTTTGACCGGCTGTCGTGTTTGCCGTTTGAGCCGCTGACTTCACTTCCGGCTGCGCTGTTGCGGTTTTATCTGCATTTTGTTGAGCCTGAAGACTTTTCTCTTTTGCTCTGTCATTTTTTGTCATTCTGTCGCAGAATCTTGCAAGCCATATCATAAATGATGGTACAAGAACCAGTGTAGATAAGAAACCGAATGAACTGTTCATTGTTTTTGCGTAATTGATATATTTGTTGCCTTTAACATTTTTAAAGATATTATAAATATTTTCAAGAGATTTATTGTCTTTAGAAACATTTTTGAAGGCTGTTTTAATTTCGTCAACAGTTGCATCTTTCAACGGTTTGCCGATAATTGCTTCTGCATTGGCTTTGACATTTTTATCAAGACGGAGCATTTTCTTAATATTTCCGCCGCTGTTTTCGATGAATTCGAAGAAGCCGTTTATACCGCCAGGGTATTTATCAATGTTTGAGTATTTTGAGATAATTTCTTCACTTGATAATACGTTGATGCCGGAACCTGCTGTGAAGTAGTTTTTAGCCTTATGCAGGAATGATTTTGCATGATCTGCAGGTTTTGTATTCAAAGCAAGTCCAGAGAGTTTTGAGAAAGCAACCGAGCATGCTCTTGAAAGTGCTTTTGCTGCAAAGAGAATTGCTACAAAGCTTGTGATATCACGTACAAGAATTTCTTTTTTATCATATTTATCCTGCCCGTTAATGTATCTTGGAGGCAGACAGAAGCCGAATAGAAGAGTCAGCATCGCAGTAACAGACATTGAAGGACCGTCAAAATCGAATTTATCGGCTAATTTTTTCAGCCAGCTTGTATTCATAACCGTATCACCGGTCTTAGCCATTACTTTTTGAATTCCTGCCCCCTGGAAGGAAACATTTTTGCCGCCTGCTTTTTTGTCATCAACTTTATCTTCTGCTTTTTGAGTAGTTGAATTAGGTGCCGTTTCTTCGTTTTGGTCTTTCAGTGCAGGGTTGCCTTTTAAACCGAGGTTGTAGAGTTTCGGGATAATCGTATAAAAACCTACAACTGCAAAGAACATAGAAAACAGAGTTGTAAATCTTGATCCGATACGTCTTGAAGTATGCGTTTTCAAGAATTCTGCGACATCTGTTGTTCCGTCTTTTGCAAGCTGTTTGTTAACCGATTCAATAGCGTCGTTTGAATAATTCTTCATTGAACCAAGGAGCTTTTTAAATGATTCCGAAACAGGTTCCTGACGGCCTTCCACCTTGAGAGATGCCACCATTTCGTTGATTGAAGGAGAAAGATGTTGTTTTCTCAGCATCATAAAGTCATCTGTAAGGTGCTGGGTTAAATCTTCTGCAGAGCCGTCGACTTTTATATCCAGTAATTTTTTGAAGAAACCTTTTGATTTTGCGTTTTCAATTTCGATTACTCTGTCTGTGAAATTTTTAGCGTATTTAGAAATTTCTTCATCGCTCAGAGTCTGGGTAACTTTATCTCCATCTTTCAGAAGGGTTGATTCTTTTAATACGTTATTAAATATCCTTTCATAGAATTCTTTCTTTGTTTTAGCGACATCAGAAAGGGTATTGCGGTTTTCAACTGCATATTTTTCAAAGTTTTCGCCAAGCCCTTTAATCATATCAATAGAAACATTATTTGCGGTTCCTGAATGTTTTGTTATGAAATGGAGCATGATTGCAGGGATAATAAACGCGCTCGGACCGCTCAAGATTTCACGGATACCTTCTTTACGGGCGAATTCCCAGTTCAAAGGTCCGTGTTTTTTACCGTTTTCATCGGTTTTTCTGCCGCGGTTTAAGCCTTCTTTAATACGCGGATATACCATTCCAATACCATCCTGAGCGATAAATGACGCGGCAAACCCGCCTCTTTCAATTGCATCCATAAGCATGACAACAGGATTTCCGCCGGTAAACGACTGATTATATTTGTTATGTTGATTTTGTTTTTTGTTGTTCTGCTGCTGATTACTCAGACGTGTGTTTTCACTAACCGTATTGATTGCTTTTACTACCATATCCCTACTTTAACTTTTTTATAACTATCTACACATATTTAATAAAAACTGTTCAATTTTACTTATTGCTATTTTATTAGGGGTTTGTTTAAGATTATTAACAAAACTCAATTTGAATAAGTGTACTTATTATACTTAATCGTTATAAAATTTGCAAGCAATTTACTACAAATATAATAATAACGTTACAACCTGTAATAAACTCTATTTTTAGATAAAAATCAATGACTAAATTGACATAAACGGTTGTCTATTTTAAACTTTTTGTTATGAAAGTAAAAGTAATCGGAGCGGGGCTTGCCGGAAGCGAGGCGGCTTTACAGCTTGCAAAACGCGGAATAGAAGTTGAATTATATGAAATGCGCCCTGAAAAATCTACAGGTGCGCATAAGACAGGAAAATTCGCCGAATTTGTATGCTCTAACAGTTTAGGGGCGGCGGATTGTTCAAATGCGTCGGGACTATTGAAGAAAGAGATGGAACTTCTGGGCGGTGAACTGATTAAGATTGCCCGGGAATGTTCTGTTCCTGCCGGAAGCGCACTTGCAATAGACAGAGAACTCTTTTCAGAAACCGTGACAAAAAGAATTGAGGCAGAACCTAATATTACTGTTATAAAAGAGGAAGTTGGGGAAATTCCGGAGGGTAACGTAATAATGGCGTCAGGGCCTCTAACGTCCGATACGCTTGCTCAATCAATTAAAAATTTTACGGAAAGCGAACATCTCTATTTCTTTGATGCGATAGCGCCGATTGTGGAAAAAGACAGTATTAATTTTGACATCGCCTTCTGGGCAAGCCGCTATGACAAAGGGGAAGCATCTTATATAAACTGCCCGATGAATAAAGAACAATATGAGAAGTTCTATAATATTTTAATAAACGCGCCAAAAATAGAATTAAAAGAATTTGAAAAGAACGCGAAGTTTTTTGAAAGCTGTCTGCCGATTGAAGTTCTGGCGTCCCGCGGGGTTGATACGCTGAGGTTTGGTCCGATGAAGCCTGTGGGGCTTGTTGATAAAAGAACAGGTGAAGAAAATTATGCGGTTGTCCAGTTAAGGCAGGATAATTCGGCAAAGACTCTTTTTAATCTTGTAGGCTTTCAAACCAATTTAAAATGGGGAGCGCAAAAAGAACTGCTGCAGTCAATTCCGGGGCTGGAGAATGTAAATATTGTCCGCTACGGCGTTATGCACAGAAATACGTTCATAAATTCCCCGAAACTTCTGAACCCGTCTTTACAGACTCGGAAGAGAGAGAACCTCTTTTTTGCGGGGCAGATTACGGGGACTGAAGGCTACACGGAATCAATTGCCTCAGGACTTCTTGCAGGGATAAATATGGCAAGATTTGTGAGGGGCGAGGAGCTGCTTATTTTGCCGCAAGAAACTATGCTCGGCGCTTTGTGTGCTTATATTTCAAATCCGGAACACGAAAAATTCCAGCCGATAAATTCAAACTGGGGAATAGTCCCACCTGTTGAACTTCCGAAAAAAGAACGCAAAAACAAAAAGCTCAAAGCCGAATGCATTGTAAATAGGTCTATTGAGATGCTAAACAATCTGTAATTGTATACTTACTCAACAAAAAGGGTGTTAAGTATTGTAAATAACTATTATCATAAAAGCAAAATTTACAGTTATTTGTTTTTAAACTCTTGTGTTTTATTTAATGCCAAACTAAGGAGGTAATAATGCAATTAAATAATTCGATTAACAATGCTCAACCAAGTTTTAATGCAAGATTATATTTACAAAACATCAACAAAAAGGATTTGGATTTTTTCAAAGGAATTGCTAAAGATTTTCATATTGGAACTACAGCTATAAAAGGTAAATCATATACGTTAACAGATATAGGTGACAAACTTGTATTAACATCTAACCCGAATAAACGAAATTTTGGAAGTATATATAAAAAGGATATGAATACTATAATTAAAAAGCAAGGCAGAGAAGGCTTTTTAAATCATTTGAAAACAATGGCTCACGCAATAAAAGCTTTTGACTTATTTAACGAGACAGCTGAAACTTTAGATAAAATAAATAAAAACCCAAAAGCCAAAGCTATTAATATTTCAAAAACATTTAAAGGGCATATGAATATGTCTGAATTAAACAAGTTTGCAGAAGAGTTTACTGCTATAGTAAAAAAGATGGGTATAGATATTAATAAATAAAAAATATAACAAACCGAATGTAGAAAACCACAATATTTAATTTTTTACGATTAAGTATGTGGTTTTTCTTTCGGTTTTTCAAGCCCGAGAAATCTGAGTGCAGGGTGGATAAATGCATGACTTACCTGAGGCGCCAGTATCGCAAGTCCAAGAACAGATCCTATTAATGAGCCTAATTCAATGCTGCCCTTTATCTTGTTGAATTTTTCAGGGTCGTCTTTTGTCAAAAGTTCAGTTCTGATTGACGGGGAGAACCTATCTTGAAGCTTATTTACATTTAAGATGTGCTGTCTGTCTTCCATTGTCTTTTCGGAAAGTTTTCTATACAGTGCGTATGTTTTCAGGTCTTTGAATTTATCAAATCCTGCATCCGGCACGTCTTTGAAAAGATGATTTTTTGCGTATTTAAAAGCCCCTTTTTTGAACACAGGAACAACAAGCGCCATATAAATTACAAGGCAGGTTGCCTGATAGAGAAATTCTTTTGCTGCCGCGTATTTTTTTGTGTCGGGCGAAATATCATTATCTATCAGAATAAACCCTGGTCTGCCTATTGCTTTTAAAACGGTTTCCGTTGCAACGGATGAACTTGTACTCTGTACAAGGTTTGTTAATCCTGAACTTGTGAGCGCACTTGTAATAGGTCCTATCATACGCCACCTACTTTCATGCCGCTCTGCGGTCTTGATTGATATGCATTAAGCCGGAACGATTTTCTTATATTACTATTGTTATATGCCGGAGTGGATTGAACCTGTGGGGTTTCAGGTTTTTCTTCATATTTAGGTGTTTTGAGAAGCTTTGTCATGACAGGTTTTATCGTTAATGAGCACAGTGCAGGAATTGCCACTAATGCAGCTGCACAGACTCCGACAAATCGTAAGTTGTTCGTTACGCGCATTTTGTATTTACCAAGCTGTTTTTCCGCGTTTTGAACGGCTTTCTGTACTTTGTCGCTTTGAACTCCGTTTGCGATGTCCTGTTTTATTTGATTGGTGAGAAAATCATCTTTCGTGACTTTTCTTGTTATCAACGGTGAACATTTTCCTGCAAGGTATCCGCATGCCAAATATACAGGGATTGCAATAATCTCAGTCAAGCCTTCTCTGAGGGCTGTGTATTTTTTAGTTTCAGGTTTTTCCGTTTTGTCCATCATTGTGAATGTCGGACGGCAAATCCCCTTTACTGCAGCAATTGCAACTACAGCATAAGTCGGTTTGTTATTTTCTCCAAGTTTGGAGCATACGTTTCTTAAAAAGTTTTGAAATCCCATTTTGTCCGGTTATTGTTTGATAATCTAGCAAATTTTATATTTCGACCTGCATATATTAAAACCAAAAAAATTTTTTTTCAACATTTCTTAAAGAAAAATGAACAAAAATTTTTCTAATTCGTTATAATGATATAGAGGTTGAAAAACATGAAAGAAAAATGTACTAAATACGAAGCTTTATTTATTTTTTCCGATGACAAGACTCTGCGGGAGCACATCGAAACATGCGAGGACTGCCGCAAAGAGCAAGAAACAATGGATAAAGTTTCAGAACTCATAAAGGAGGTAAAACCGGAATTTCTAAAACGCCGTAAAAATACGGCAAAGTTGAAGGTAGCGTGTGCCGCTTTTGCAATACTCTTAAGCGGAGTAACCCTTGGTGTAATCAATTTGAATACCGATATCTCGGATACAATCAGATACGGTCAGGTTCTGAGTATCGAAGATTACGGGTTCCCTGTTGATTCCTACGGGTTAATCATGGTGGATGAATGAACTTTAGTGAGATAATTAAGAAAAACAGGGCAAATGTTAAAAACATAATAAGAATGATTTCAGGCGAAGAAAACGAAGATTTGGAACAGGAAGTTTATCTTAAAGTCTGGAAGAATTCCGAAAAATACAAAGAAAAAGGCAGCTTTAAAAGCTGGATAAATACTATTGCCAAAAATGTCACAAAAGATTATCTTAAATCCGCCGCAAAAAAACACGAAACCTTAACGCAAGAAGATGATGACACAGTATTCCAAAATATTAAGGATAAAAAAGCTTCACCTGAATTGAGGCTTATAAAAAACGACCGCCAAAAACGGATTATGGATGCTATCAATCATCTTAAACCAAAGTTTAAAGAAGTAATTATATATTCTGAAATCTACGGTTATACATACGAAGATTGTGCAAAAAAATTTAATTGTCCGGTAGGAACAATTAAATCCAGAATATATAACGCGAAAAAAGAACTCGCAGAACAATTAAAAGATTTACTATAAGCCTTCGGGCGTATATGAAAAGAAAGGGAAAAAAAGCGTATGAAAAAAACTTTAATTTTAGCAAGTTTGCTGGCTTTCACGGTTTCAACACAATGTTTTGCCGCAGAAATTCCGACAGTAGAACCGGCAGCTGCAGTACCTGCTCAAGCAGTAGAACAACCGGCTGCGCCTGAAGTGCAAAAACCGCCTAAAAGACCAGATATGCAAAAGAAAAAAGCTGAATTCGAAAAACGACTTAAACTTACGGATGAACAAAAAGCAAAAGCTAAAGAAATTCGCCTGAAAGGTCATGAACAAATGAAGCCTATTATGGAAGCCATCAAGGAAAAACGTCAGGAAATTGACGCTGTAATGCGCTCCAGAATTGCAGTAGAAGCTCAGCAGGAAAAAGTGAAAGCCTTGAAAGCTGAAATCAGAGAGTTGAAAAAACAAGCTCATGAACTTCGTATGAAAAATATGCAGGAATTTGAATCAATTCTTACTAAAAAACAGTTAAAAGAATTGAAAAAAATGAAAGAAGAAGGACGTAAGAATTTTGAGAAAAATTTCAAAAGACATCATCAACACTGTGATTGTCACAGACCTTACGGACCGCACCCTGCAGCAAGAGGCGAAAGACCGGATTTCCCGCCGCCACCTGCACCGGAAGCAGCACCACAGCCTGAAGCTGAATAATTACAGTAAAAAAATCCCTCTCAAATATGAGAGGGATTTTTTCTGAGTTTAAACACTTAAGGAAAAATTACATATTAACCTTTCACGTAATTCAAAAGTGTTCTGACACCGGCGCCGGTTGCACCCGCGATGAATTCTTTCTGAGGTTTCTCTAAAAATGCAGTTCCCGCGATATCAATATGTGCCCATTTTGGTCCGTCGACGAATTCTTTTAAGAATACTCCGGCAATAGATGCACCGCCCTGACGGGAACCGGTATTTTTCATATCTGCAATATCTGATTTCAGACTGTCTTTGTATTCAGGGAAGAGCGGGAGTTCCCAGAATTTTTCGCCGCTGTTTTTAGCAGTTCTGATGAGAACTGAAATCATATCTTCGTCGTTGCCCATAATTCCTGCAACGGTTGAACCGAGTGCGACAACACAGGCGCCTGTTAATGTTGCAATATCAATTACCTCATCAACACCGAGTTCACAGGCATAGCAAAGGGCATCTGCAAGAGTTAATCTGCCTTCGGCATCTGTATTATCAACCTCAATTGTTTTACCGTTTTTGGCTCTTAAGATGTCGCCCGGTTTATAAGAGCTTCCTGACGGCATATTTTCGCACGCCGCGACAATCCCGTGAACCTCAACATCAGGTTCTAAAGCCGTGAGCGCTCTCATAACAGCCAATACGCAGGCGGCACCCGACATATCATCACGCATTGTAAGCATTGATGCAGGCGGTTTTATATCAAGTCCGCCGCTATCGAAACAAATACCTTTGCCGATAAGTGCAATTTTTTTCTTTGCGTTTTTGCCTGTATATTTCATGTGGATAAATTTCGGCGGCTGAATGCTTCCTTTGCCCACTGCAAGGTATGCTCCCATACCCATTCTTTCAATTTCTTCTTTATCGTAAATTTTTGTTGTAATTCCGTCTAAATTAGAAGCGATTTCTGCAAGTTTTGAAGGGGTTGCAAAATCAGCAGGCTCATTTGCTATATCTCTTGCAAATTTCATTGCATCACCGAACACAATACCTTCTTTAACCTCTTTTTCCGAGAATTTTCCGAAAGTAATTTCATCAACTCGCGTTGCTTTTTGGGTTTTATATTTATCAAAAGCATAATCCGCAATCATCGCACCGATTGCCGCAGATTTTCCGTAATCGCACATTACGTCAAAATCAAAGCAGGCATTTTTTGCGTGAATTTGCTGTAATTTTTTAACAGCTTTTGAAACTGCGAGGCGCATTTTATCAGCGTCGAATTCTTCTTTTTTGCCAAACCCTACCACAAGAATTTTATCAGCGGGGATTTGCCCGAAAGTATGCAAAAGATAGGTTTCGCCAAACTTTCCTTCAAAATGATCTTTATCAACGGCATAAGTGTTTGCAAGTTCCTGAGAAGTTTTTTCACCCTCGAATTTATTTATGACAAGGACTTCACAGGGAACATGTTTTACATCGTCCAAAACTTTTATTTCCATATAATCTCTCCTTCTTTCGGTTGTAATTATAGCACTTTTGATAACTTTTGTAAATTATTCTAAAAAAATAAGAAACTTTTTATTTTATCAGTTTTCTATACGCAAGGTATGAAAATTTACTCAATACAAAACTTTTATTCAAACCAACAGCCCCGCAAAATTCAGCATAAAAAACAAGCTGTGACTTTCGGCAGCCTTAAACTAAGAAACGATGAGAATAATTTCAGCGATACTTGCTTTTACAGGGATATTCCAACACTCATTACCGCAACTAAAATATTAAAAGAAGAATTTCCACGCGGTACTATTATAATGGATTTTGCCGGTTCAAACGGAGAAGAAGCAATTTCTCTATATTCACTTTTAAATGACACTCCCGGCAATAATTACAAAATATACAGTTATGACAAATCGGAAACAGCTGTAAAATTAGGTCAAAAAGGTATCTATACTATATTTTCGACAAATGCAGGCGATGACTTTCTCCTAACGGATACAAAATACGCAAAAAGACTTAATGACAATAAAGGTTTTATAAAAAAGCTCAGAAACTGCTTTTATGAAATTATGGAACCTGCAAAAAGACCGGATTATACAATTAACGACCCTGTTTATTTGTATAGATTGATGGCTGTCCCTGACTTTGAGGTAAAATATTTTAAACTGAAAAACCGGTACAAAAATAAAATAAAAATAGAAGAGGGGGACATCAACAATATAGAAAACCTGCTTCCCAAAAAGAAAGCCGGAGCAATTTTGTTCCGTAATGCGTTCTATATTGAAACGGGTAATTATGGAGTAAATGAGTTTAACCTTTTTGAAGACTTGAGCATTAATAAAAAAGAAATTATCGAAAAAATTGTAGATAAAGTATACGACAAACTTTTGCCAGGCGGACTTTTCATCCTCGGTGACATTGAAAAAGATCACATCTATATTGCAGATAACAATGTTAAAGATGAGGATAAATATTTTATAGCAAATTACGGAGTCGAAATATATAAAGAGCCGATACTATGGAAAGCTCTTCAAAAGGATAACCGATTTGAGCCGGTATTTTATAAAAAAATCAGTGCTCCCTGCGCTTTTAATGAGGAGATGAAAATTCCGACCATCTGGCGTAAAAAATAAATTCCCCCTATACAAATCCGGCATGTCATGATAATATATTATTAGATGTAGTAGTAAATATTTTTTGGAAATATATGCAATAATGTAACTTTCAATTAAATAGCAGGTTTCAGCCCGATAGGATACATGTATCGGGAGTTGCATGTATTATATAAAAAATAGAAAAGGATAAGGTATAGACTTAATGGAATTTTTATTAATTCTTGCGGTTATTGCAGTAATAGCCTTAATCGCCGTGCTGATTATCCAGCAAAACAAGATGAAATCGGTTCTGCAAAGCGTCAAAAAAGACAAAGCGGCTCTCGACGAAAAAGAAAAAATCCTGTTTAAAGAAGCTAAAATTAAAGCGATAGAAGAACTGCAGGATGACAGAGAAAAATTAAACGAAGAAGAAAGAGAAAGACGTCAGGAATTATCAAGATTAGAAGCCAAGTTAAACAAACGTGAAGATATGCTTGAAGACAAAATTCAGGAATACACTGATAAAGATCTTCAGGTACAGAGAAAGATAGATGAACTTTTAGAAAAAGAAGATTACCTCGCGGAAATCGTTCAGAAACAAACAGCCGAACTCGAAAGAATTGCGGGAATGACGGCAGAAGAAGCAAAAAATATGCTTCTTGAACAATTGAAACACGACCTTGCGCAGGAACAATTGACTTTAATCCGCGAAAATGAAGCAAAAATAAAAGAAACATCCTTAGAAAAAGCAAAAGAAATTCTCTCAACAACAATGCAGAGATGTATGATAGAACAGGTTGTAGAAACAACGGTTTCAGTTGTCGCACTGCCTAATGATGAAATGAAAGGCCGCATAATCGGACGAGAAGGCCGGAACATCCGTGCATTGGAAACTCTAACAGGTGTTGATTTAATCATTGATGATACTCCGGAAGCCGTTGTATTATCAAGCTTTGACCCTGTACGCCGCGAAGTTGCAAAACTTGCGTTAGAAAAACTTATTGTAGACGGACGTATTCACCCTGTCAGAATTGAAGAAATGGTTGAAAAAGCCAACGAAGAAATCGAAAAGAAAATCTGGGACGAAGGTGAAAATGCAGCTCTTGATATGGGCGTTATGGGCTTAAATAAAGAATTAATAAAAACATTAGGGCGTCTTTACTACAGAACAAGCTACGGTCAAAATGTTTTGAAACACTCGCTTGAAGTAGGTCATATAGCAGGAATGCTCGCGGCAGAACTGGGTGCAAATGTAGCGGTTGCAAAACGAGCAGGGCTTTTGCACGACATAGGAAAAGCCGTTGACCAGACTCAGGAAGGAACGCATATCCAATTAGGGGTTGAACTTGCCGCCCGCTACGGTGAAAAGCCTGAAGTTATACACGCGATTGAAGCCCACCACGATGATGTTGTTGCAAATACGATTGAGGCGGTTCTGGTAAAAGTTGCGGATGCGATTTCAGCCGGCAGACCCGGTGCAAGACGCGACACTCTCGAAATTTACATCAAACGTCTGCAAAAGATTGAAGAAATTGTTAACAGTTTCAACGGGATTAAACAATCGTTCGCAGTTCAGGCAGGCCGCGAGGTCAGAATTATCGTTCAAGCGGAAATGTTTGACGATCTGGCATCTCAGCGCCTTGCTAGAGATGTGGCAAAACGTATTGAAGATGAACTGGATTATCCGGGTCAAATACGTGTAACAGTAGTTCGCGAATTCAGAGCAACAGAAATAGCTAAGTAAGTGATAAGTGAAAAGTGAAGTGTGAAGAGAAAAATTTCATCACACTTCATTTTTCCGGTTCATATTAAGAGGAAAACAATGGGTGATGAAAAAACAATAAAAATTTTATTTTTCGGGGATCTGGTCGGCAAACCGGGAAGGTATGCCGTACGAGATTTTTTGAACGGAGAATTTACACCTCACCAGACCTCCGCACAGCCCAATGGCTTCCCTATCCCGCAAGATGCGGGGGAAGATTTCAACCCCTCACCCCTCACCCATCACCCTTCACCTTTTGTAATTGCCAATGTTGAAAACGCCTCCCACGGGTTCGGGCTGACTGAAAAAAATTATAATGATATCTCAGGCTACGGGGTTGACTGTATGACATCAGGCAACCATATCTGGGATAAGAGAGATATTTTTAACTACATCGAAAATGCCGAAAAACTTCTGCGTCCTATTAATTATCCTAAAGGTTCCGCCGGCACCGGCAGCCGTATTTTTGAAAAAAACGGAGTAAAAATCGGAGTCATAAGCGTTTTAGGCAGAGTTTTCATGAACCTTGTGGATTCCCAGTGGGATATCGTAAAAGACGAAGTGAAAAGGATTAAAGAAATTACGCCGATTGTAGTGATAGATTTTCATGCAGAAGCAACGGCAGAAAAAATTTGTTTTGGAAGATACTGTTCAGAACTCGGCGTAAGTGCATTTTTTGGAACACATACCCATGTTCAAACAGCAGACGAAAGTATTATTAACAATATGGGATATATTACAGATGCAGGATTTTGCGGGGCATCAGACAGCGTAATCGGTATGGATTATAAAACATCACTTAACCGGTTCCTGACATCTATCCCGGAACGTTACGACGTAGCAGACAGCGCAGAAACCCAAATTAATGCGGTTGAAGTCGAAATTGAAAAAGATACGGGCTATGCTGTTGCTATAAGAAGAATTTTTTGTAGTAGATATGAAGAAAAGGAACCAAGTCAATGAAAACGGATTTACACATCCACACCTATTATTCAGACGGGGTGTTCTCACCCGAAAAAATAGTTGATACGGCGATAGACGTCGGGCTTCAGGTAATAGCACTGACCGATCACGATAATATTCTGTCGTACGGCGTGGCTAAAGATTACCTGAAAAAACAAGGAATAGAAGATAAACTTGAAATTATTCAGGGTGTAGAAATAAATACACTTTATAAAAATTATGAAGTGCATATTCTCGGGTATTTTATGGACACATCTAACAGCGATTTTCAAAACTTATTGAAAGTTCAGCAGCAGGCAAGGGTTAAGCAGACAAAAGAAATTATCGCGCTCCTTGCAAAAAAAGAAGGTATAAAAATAAAATACGAAGATATTGTAAAACAGGTTGCGGAAGGCGGAAGTATCGGGCGCCCGCATATTGCAAAAGCGATTACAAATGCCGGCGGAACTTCAAACGTTATGGAGGCTTATGCAAAATATATCCACGATGATTCTCCTGTTTACGTTCGAAGAAAAACTGTCAGCCCGCATGATGCTGTAGAAATAATATACGACGCAGGCGGAATACCTGTTATTGCGCACCCGCACGATATTGATATCGCTGAAAGCCTTATTAAAGAATTAATGTCCTACGGACTCAGAGGCATTGAAGCTTACCACAGAAAACATTCTCCTGCCTGCGTGGAATACTTCTCCTCAATGGCTGAAGAACTTGGACTAATTGTAACAGGAGGTTCAGATTTCCACGCGCCGAACATAATGAACGGACAAATTATTTTAGGCAAAAATTTCGTTCCGGAATGGATTTATGATAAACTTATGCAGGAAAAAAGAATAATGGATATGGCATAAATTATGAAATTGAAAAGATTTTGGAAAGCAGAATATTCTATAACTCTTATTGTATTGTTTGCATTTATACTTTTATTTATACCGGTATCGCTCCATTCAACAATGCAGGCAAAATTCATAAGGCGCTGGAACGATTGCTACAACCGTGTTTCTTATATGAAAGACGTTATTTCAAAACAGGAAAAATCAGATATTTTAAAAAGCTTCAAAAGAGCGCACAATGAGGATGACAGAGAACATATTATTATAAATCTTGTTAAACCGTATTTTCGATTAAACGAAGAAAAATTTCCTAAACATTATCACCCTAAATATATGAATAAAGAAAAAGTAAAACCATCTGATTATTACTATTTTGATGAAATTTACTATACACAAAACAAAATCATAGTCGGGATTAAGGATATTGATGATCCGAAGGATCCGATGTTTATGATGATGTTTGATATCAACGGAATAATCCCGCCAAACACATGGGGAAAAGATATTTTCGGCGCAAAAATCTACGAGGACAGAGTTGAACCTTTCTGTAAATCGGATAACCTTGACGGAATAAGAAATGATTGTTCACCTTACGGATCAGGGATTTGCTGTTCTTATTACTACAAAATCGGAGGAAATTTCGTTGACTAAAAAGATTTGTGTATTTGCCTCATCATGTAATTATCTTGAAAAAAGCTACTATGAATGTGCCGAACTTCTAGGAACACTACTTGCTAAATCAGGATTTTCTCTTGTGTATGGAGGAAGTTCACTCGGGTTAATGTGGGCTTGTGCATCAAAAGTAAAAGAAAACGGCGGAAAAATTTATGGAGTTATGCCTGAGAAATTATACAATATGGGGGTTTCAACTGATGAATGCGTAGACCTTACAATAACTCCTTGTATGCGCACAAGAAAAGCCAAAATGGATGAATTATCAGACGGGCTGATTGCACTTCCGGGAGGCTTCGGTACATTGGAAGAATTATCCGAAATGATTGTTCAAAAACAGCTTGGCTATAATAATAAACCAATTGTAATTCTAAATCACAACGGTTTTTACGATAAATTAACGGAATTTTTTAATGTAATAATTGAAGAAAACTTCGCAAACAGACAACTTTCGGAAGGTTTGTACTTTGTTGCCCAAACGCCGGAAGAGGCTGTGCAATATCTTTTGGATTACGATTATTCCGCAAAAACTGATAACTTGCGCAAAGAACTTTTATATAAAAGATAGGAGATTGATATATGCAAAAGCCGTTTATAGCTTCATTTCTAAGACGGGGGGGGGGGCAAATATTCCCGCCACCACAATGTTTCCGAAAAACTTCTGGTGCATTTGCACTTATTTTATATTGATCAAACGGATTTTTTTATATCAAAACTGCAAAACATTTCCGGAATTGATTTCGATTTATATGTCACAATGAACTTCAAAAATTCCGAAATTGAACAAAAAATTCTCTCATTTAAACCCGATGCCAAAATAATTATTGTCCCGAATACAGGCTATGACGTTTACCCGTTTATTTACGTTTTACAAAATATAAATATTGATAGTTATGATTATATTTTAAAAATTCACACAAAACACAATATCAAAGACAGAAACAAAATATTAAAACCGCTGCTATGGAGTAAAACTAATTTTCAAAAATTACTAAATAAAATGATTAACAATAAAGATATCGGGATTATAGGGCATAAAGTGCAGGAGATTTACGGCGGCTCTCCTGAAGAAAATGAAGTTTTAAACCCGCTTTTAGAAAAACTCAAAATACCTGCACATAAATATCATCACTTCATTCCCGGAACAATGTTTTTAATAAGAACTAACCAGTTAAAATTTCTTTTAAAAATCCAATTTAGAGAAGCAGATTTCAAAACTTCAACCGAATTAAAAACAAAAGATTACGGAACTCTAGCTCATACTCTGGAAAGAGTTTTCGGCATAATCACAGAATACAAAGGATTTATCATAGCAGATATGAAAAATCCGATCGAAAGATTTTTAAATAAACTAATTATCACAAGAAATCTGCCTGAATATAAGTTGATAAATATTCTGGGAATTAAACTAAAAATAAAACGTTGAATAATCTTGACTTTGAGAATTAATATGCTAATATAAATTACGCAAAGGAAACTGTAATTTATGTCACACTTAAATTCAAATGCTCAATCTTGGTGGCGCCTGTCTGAAGAGACAGGGAATTTAAGCTGGCAATAATATCTGATATTGTTCTTAAATAAAAAATGACCTGTACTCTTTATGTGCAGGTCATTTTTTGTGACTTCACCCCACGCCGCAGTCAGATATTATGGAGAAATTACAGATGAAAACAGATAAAATTACCTTTACAAATTCAAATATAGGATTAGGATTAAAAACTGCCGCAAAAATCGTAAGCATTCAAGAAGGCGGTGCAGGATTATCAAATATAAGATTTATTCAGGATACGGCAACAGGTTTAATTCCGAAAGCAGTCTTTGCAAGGAGTCTGGCTGATTTGAGCGAAAATTCTTTTCTTGAACTTTCTGAATCAGTTCTTGTTTACTACTGTCCTGCACTGCTCGGAAAGATTTTCAAAAATATTTACGCAAAAAATATTTCGCCTGATATGAAAAATTTTATCACAACACCTGCAGCGGAACTTTTGAAAAAAGGCGGAAAATATAAACCGCTTATGCCAGTAAAAGCAGCAATCGCACTTGGAGCTTTTGCTATCCCTTTAATTGAATTTACGCTGAATTACATTAAAAATCTTATGACATTGAAGGTTTTCAAACAGGGGAACTTTGAAAATATCGCAAACCTTAATAAAGATAAAAATATTGATAAAAATTTTAACTCAAAAGTAGAAAAAAGTGCGAAGAAAAATATCCTTTCAGCAGCAGGGATTTATGCAGGATGCCTAGGACTAGGTGCACTTCTTGCCTCAAAAGGTAAAAATTCAAAAACTCTTCAAAATATCTCGGAAACAATCCTTGCTCCGGGGACAAAATTCTTTAAAAATAATAAGAAAAAAGCTGATTTTGTGAACAGATATTTCAGCATAGATTTTGCGGACAACAACGGTAAATTCGCCCTCAGCAAGGGGCAGTTGACGTCGTGCGTTCTGGTCGGCGGAGCAGGATATTTCGGAGCCTCAAAAGACAGAGGAAAACAAAATTTCTTAGAAACTCTTTTCCGCTTCCCGCTCGTCGGCTTTTACATAATCTGCGGCAACGAACTTCTTGAAAAAGGATTCCGCAAACTCTTATACAAAAAGAACAAATGCCGCGATTTAATCAACGAAAAATTAGAAGTTCCGCAATTAAAAGATTTGAAAAAAATCGCACTGAAAAAAGGCGGTAATTTCGATGAAGTTTACAAAAAATTACTAAAACAAAAATGTCTGATAGCAGGAATACCACTATTATTCGGGATTGGTGTAATGGGATTTTTCATCGCTGGAACCTCAAACCTTTTCACCAAATATAGATACAATAGAGAAAAGCAATGATACACCATTAATTGACCTTGTAACTTATTTACCCGACTTTTTAACCAGAGCACTCACACCGGCATAAGTTCCGGCACCGAGCGCAAGAATTGCATTAATCGCAAAAGAATTTTTGGTAGGAGATGATGAGAATTTTACCTTTCTGGAAAGGTAATCAAGTCCTACCCCGAACCCGAACCAGCCGCCGGCTGTTGTTAAGCCGGATTTGACAGGGTTAGGATGAGTAACCGCAGCACCTTTTGGCGCGCTGTTTTTCGCAGCACAAAAAGTCTGAGGGGTATTAAAGCTATTTATATTGGAAATTCTCATATCTACTATTATTCCAATTCAAAAATTCATGTCAAGCGGGCGGGATAATATAAAAAACAAAACGAGGAATGTTTGACCACTTCCCTGCTCGGGCAGGGCTAGGGTATGGAAACAGTCACCGCACTTAACCGTTCCCCATCCCAACCTTCCCCAAGTCGGGGAAGGAGTATGGAGGGATAGGATTTGATAATTTATTCCCTCCCCTGTTCGGGGAGGGCAGGGTGGGGAATTCTGGAAGAAATTTTTTATATATAAAAAAGAGAGGATTAAAACCTCTCTTTTTTATGGTGTCCGGGATGGGACTTGAACCCACATAGATTTCTCCACATGAACCTGAATCATGCGCGTCTACCAATTCCGCCACCCAGACACAATCTTTATTCTGTTTTCAACTTACTTCACTGCTCTGAAAAATTCTTCCGAGATTAATTGTGAGTATTTGTCTTTTTCGTTTGCTGATATCAAAAGTCTGTTTTCACCATCCTTTGTTTCAGCTACTGATATAATACCAGAAACATCCCCGATTGGCAACTTGCTAATTTTTGCATTAAATCTTACGTATGGCACACTTGCCCCGTATGAATACATTGTGCCTTTTTTTGTGACCTGCAGATCCTCTACGGATAATGCCTGATACTTTACTTTCCCTGTAACTTCTTTTAACTTTTCCTCTATATTTGCACTCTGCAAATCCGCCTTCGTTAAAAGAGGTTTTTTATTGGAATCAACTATTATAAGCTTCTGCCCGGAGGCTTTGTGCTCAGCGACAACCCCGTTATATCCGAACATGCCTGTAGCTTTTTCAAGTTCAAATTCCTCGTTAATGCCTGAGAAATCTCCAACTTTTTTAGCACGTTCAAGAATTGTCTCCTGAGACGGGTTAAACCACTGAGAACAATATTTCATTACAAGCTCTTTCCCACCGAGTGACAAAAAACCGACAATCGCCAGTGCAAGAATTACAGCTCTTATTAAATTTTTTAAACATCCCATATTGACATCCTCTTTTCATGCTATAATTTTATTATAGTTATGACAAAATCCGAAATCAACACTATTAACACAAAAGACGTAGATATTGAAAAACTTACACCAGTAATGCAGCAATATCTTGAAAATAAAAGACAAAATCCGGATGCGGTTTTGCTGTATCGCCTCGGGGATTTTTATGAAACTTTTTTTGAAGATGCAGTGCTTTTATCTAAGGAATTAGAGCTTACACTTACAGGTCGTGAGGCTGGTGCAACTTACGGAAGGGTTCCGCTTGCAGGAATTCCTGCTAAAGCTGTTGCAGGATATCTTGAAAAACTCGTTAATAAGAATATTAAAGTCGCAATCTGCGACCAGCTTGAGGATCCAAAATTTGCTAAAGGTCTTGTAAAACGCGGCGTTACCCGCGTCATCACTGCCGGAACCTTAACTGAAAGTGATTTTTTGAAACAAAATTCTAATAATTATATCTGCGCAATGTTCAAAGATGACAAAAGCGACCTTTGGGGATTTTCTTATGCTGATATTTCAACCGGAGAATTTAAAACGACTCAGGCACCTTTGAACTTAATTATGGCTGAACTCACCAGAATAAGTCCCGCTGAAATTATTGCGCCTTCTGTTGCACAAAAGGTTATGCCTTTCCAGATTGTGCCGGAAGAAAAAATTGACTTACCTGAAAATATTCAAAAACTTTATAACTGTTCGAAAATTCCGGCTTCCGTTTTTGAAATGCAGTTCGCAGAAAATAATTTGAAAGCGGTTTTCCAGACTAAAAGCCTTGAAAGTTTCGGGTTTTCAAAATATAAACTGGGCTTCCGCGCAGCAGGTGCCTTGCTTGCGTATGTATGGGAAACCTTAAAAAATAATATCCCGAAATTTGAAAGAATTGAAACGTATGAACTTTCAGAATACATGATTATGGACGGGAGCACCCGCCGGAACCTTGAACTTGTCGAAACTTTACGTGAGAAAAACAAATACGGCTCCCTTCTATGGGCAGTGGATAAAACTAATACAAATATGGGGGCGCGCCTTTTAAGAAACTGGATATGCCAGCCGCTTAAAAGTGTTGAAGCAATTCTTGAAAGACAAAATGCCGTATCTGAATTTGTCGAAAAAACTGACTTAAGAAAAACTGTTGTAGAACTTTTGGAAAAAATGTACGATATTCAACGCCTTTCTACAAGAATAAGCAACAGTTCGGCAAGCCCGAGAGATTTTCTGAGCCTCAGGGATTCTCTTTTCACCCTGCCGGAGCTTCTTGAATGCGCCAACAATCTTGACAACAATCCGCTAAAGAAAATCAATGAATATATAGAAGAAATCAAAGATTTCGCCTCTCTTATTGACCGTACAATTGTTGAAAATCCTCCTATAGTCATAAAAGAAGGCGGGATTATAAAACAGGGCGTCAGCGGGGAACTGGATTATTTCAGAGATCTTTTAACCGGAGGAGAAAATTGGCTTAAAGAATTCGAAGAAACAGAACGAGAAAAAACAGGGATTAAAAATCTCCGAGTAAGCTATAATAAAGTTTTCGGCTACTATATTGAAGTTACAAATTCAAACCTCAATATGGTTCCGCAGGAATATATAAGAAAACAAACCCTCACTAACGGCGAAAGATTTATTACGGAAGAACTCAAAAAACACGAGGACGATGTACTTTCCGCAAAATTCAAATCAACAGAACTTGAATATAAATTATACTGCGACTTTAGAGAATATTCAAAAGAATTTGTTACAAAAATCAGAGAAATTGCAGACGCAGTTGCGCAAACGGATGTTCTCTCATCGTTAGCGGAAGTCGCTGTTGAAAACAATTACTGCAAACCGATAATTGATGAATCCGATGATTTTATAGTAAAAAACGGACGTCATCCTGTTCTGGAAAAAATTCTCCCGCTCGGAGAATACGTTGCAAATGATTTGGATTTAAAATGCAACACAACGGATGCAACGCAGTTCATGATTTTAACCGGACCGAATATGGCAGGGAAATCCACCTACATGCGCCAAAATGCGCTGATTGCACTTTTGGCACAAATAGGTTCCTGGGTTCCGGCGGATTACGTAAAACTCGGGACGATTGATAAAATCTTTACCCGTGTCGGAGCGTCTGATGATTTAACTCTCGGACAATCAACATTTATGGTTGAGATGATTGAAACCTCTTACATCCTGAATTCCGCAACAGAAAGAAGCTTTATACTTCTGGATGAAATAGGACGCGGAACAAGCACCTACGACGGGGTTGCAATTGCCTGGTCTGTCGCTGAATTTATCGCAACCAAAATAAAAGCTCGTACAATATTTGCAACCCACTACCACGAACTTAATGTAATGACAAATACTTATCCGCAGATTAAAAATTACCGAATTACAATTGCAGAAGAAAACGGGGAAATTGAATTTTTGCGCAAAATTGTACAGGGCGGTGCGAGCAAAAGTTACGGTATTCAAGTGGCTAAAATGGCAGGACTGCCAAGTTCTGTAATTAAACGCTCGCAGGATTTAATGACAAAAATGCAGAGAGATTTTTCCAATAACCTCGCCACTCGAAAAAAATCCTCCGATTCAGAACTTACTATTCCGCAGCTTAATCTGTTTAATTAATAGATTGGTTTATATAATAAAGTGTAAGTTTTCACAACTCAGGTTTCACTATTCCCTTTCACTTTATTATCGTCCTGTCATCATTTAAACTTTTGTAAAAATAACTCTAAATTCTATCAAAAATATTTATTTTCAGGTTTTAATGCATAATAAGGAGTGATTTATGTCAGTAAGTGTTTCTAAAATAAATTTCATGGCTGACTCTGCAGAACAGCCGCAGGCAAATAAAACGGAACAGCCGACACAAACAGCAGCCAAAAATCCGATTAATGAACAGCCTCAAAAAGATTCGTTTGAACATAAAAAAACTGTAAAAAATGAAACTGAAAATCTTTCTAAGCCGCAAAATCAGCAGCCGGCAAAGAAAAAAACTTTCAAAAACAAAATAGCCTCAATTGCAAAATTCTTTACTTCAACAGAAGAAATAACCAAAGGCACAGCCAAAGGCGCAATTTACGGAACTCTTACAGGTGCGCTTATAATGGCATTCGGCTGGTTCAAAGCTTTACCGAAAGGTTTTAAAAAAGGTAATTCTATTATAAAAGTATTTAAACACCCGTTCCAGGTAATCAGCAGCAAAACAAAAATCACAGCAGGTATTACTGCTGCAGGAATCGCTGCATATAATATTGTAAAAGGATTCCTACAGGCAAACCAACGCCGCGCATTTATTGACCAGAAACTCAGAAATAACTAAACTCAAAAAGCCCTTTTATAAACTAAAAACTGATTGCAGAGCCAGGATAATCACATTTTCACGACTTTGAAATGGGATCTCATTTTCACCCCCCCGTTTTCTCTGTCATCTTTGTGGATACTCAGCTCCCCTGTACAAATATTTCCTCCTTATTTTGTTGATTTATATTTGCTGATTTCTTCAAAATAATGTTCAAGTGCAATATATCCTTTGTAAATTTCATTGGAAATATTTGCATAACTGTTCGCATCAATAAACTTTAATTCTTTTGTACGGATTTCCATAATTGAATCAGCATCGGTTTTAAGCTTTTCATCATCGGAAGCAGACCATTTTTGCAAAAGAGCCAATTCTTCATACATTTGCTTAATGGTAGTATATTCAAGCGTATTGAAATCGTATTTTGCAAGCAGTTGCTTATCTGCATTTGATATTCTGCTCTGTACTGCCTGAAATTTAAATATACGCTTAACTATAATATAATTATCCGCCAATTTTTTATGAGAATACGGGATAACATTTTTCGCAAGAAGCGCGGCAAATGATCTGGAGGTAAAAGCATCGTCCCCGTGTGAAAAAGAACTCTTTGACGTTAAATCAAAATCTGATTTTTTAGAAACAATTTCTTCAATCATCCTATCCGATACCTCCGTTGAACTAATAATAAAATAATGGTAAATGTTTGTCATGTAAATTGTGCAAATTTTTAACAAATTGTAATTATTCCATCCATAAATTTTAAGTCTATCTGAAAGAAGTTCGCCTGACTATCAGGCAGTCCGAATTTTTATATACAACTTTAGTTGAAAAAATCCCATACTAAAGTATGAAATTATCCGAAAAATATTAAAGTTTTTTGAAACTTGTGCCGTATATATTAACAAAAGCATGCAAGTAGAAGGAAAAATTAATGAAAAATAAAGATGAGAAAAGCGGAGTTTCTTTATTCGGGCAGTCAGAGTTTTTGATGGAAAATGATCCGATTGAGGAAATTTTCGCGCTGAACCTAGGTGATTTTATTTCAGAACACTTAATCTCTGAAGATTTGGCAAAAAAAATCGGTTCAAATGTCAAGGATAAAAAAGAGGGGCTGAAAAATCAGTTAAAAGAGCTGATTGCCATTTATTCACTTCAAAATACCCTTTGCGTTCTGAATTTTGAAACGAAGGAGGATTACGCTATATACACTTCAATAGCGCATTCTATCTGCCTTATGCTTGAAATTGAAAAATGTAATATTTATCTTTCTAAAGAATATACGAAAGGTATAAAATCCGATAAAGATTTGGTTCTTGTCGGAACAACAATGAAAAGTCTGAAATGTAAAGGGTTTGATTTAGCGGATAATTCAATCGTAAGTGTAGCATTCCGCGAACAGGATACAATTACGGAAAACAATATAACGGCAGTGTCAATGCACTGTAATTCAAGAAATGTCGGTGTTATCGTTTTAGAAAGCCCGCAGGAGGTTCAAAAAGAGTACCTTTCCCTTGTTGAAAGCATAGCAAATCTTTTTGCGACATCAATGAGTCTGCAGGGCGAAATTGATACGACAAATAAACTTATAGATAATGAAAATCCGAACATCAGCGATTTACAGCACGAGAGAGCTGAATTAACCGCATTAATCGGTGATTTATGCGACTATCAGCAGGAATTTGTAGAACAACTTGCCAATGCGGTTGATACAAAAGGTCAGTATAAAGTTTCACACTCAAAAAATACCGCAAATCTCGCTCGCCAAATTTGTAAGTCGATGGGCTTAAACGAAAAGACAACCGATTTAATTTACTATGCAGGATTACTGCAAAATATCGGGAAAATTACACTTTCGGAAAAAATATTTGCAACAAACGGCAAGCTTTCTCCGGAAGATTTGAAAAAAATTCAGAACCATTCAAATATCGGGGTTAACCTGTTGATGAATATCAATTTCTTATCGGAAGTTGTTCCTTATATAAATTACCAGAAGGAACGTGTGGACGGTTCCGGAGAACCGGAAGGTCTGAAAGGACAGTCTATTCCGTTAGGTTCCCGAATTATCGCTGTTGCGGACGCTTATAGCGCAATGACGTCAGACAGACCTTACAGAAAGGCTATGCCGCAGGAAAAAGCTCTTTCGATTATGAGAGAAGAAGCAGGCAAAAAATGGGATGTTGATGTTGTAAATGCATTAGAACAAAGCTTAAAATAATCGACAATGAACATATATACTAAGGAGGCGCCGCGATCTTAAGGTCGCGGCGCCTCCTCTTATCCTGTCACTAGGAATTTACTTTTCTCTTTGTTTGACGTAGATTAAAAAGTATGTTTGAAGTATATGAAAATAAACTTGGGGAGCTGGAAAAGCATTCTCATTTTAGATTTATAAGGGATATTGAAAAAAAAGAAGGTAAATATATTTATATAAACGGGGATAAGCTTCTGAATTTATCTTCCAATAACTATTTGAATTTTGCGGACAATAAAGAGGTAGCGGAAAATTTTTATGCGCAAGCGGGTTCGGAATATTCTTTTGGCAGCGCTTCTGCAAGGCTTTTGACCGGAACTTTACCCATTTATAAGAAATTAGAGAATTTAATCACTGATTTATACCAAAGCGGCGGAACATTACTTTTCAACAGCGGGTACCACGCGAATGTCGGAGTAAACAGCGCCCTTACTGGAAAAGGGGATGTTATATTTTCGGATAAGCTTAACCACGCAAGCATAATTGACGGGATGCGTCTTTCCGAGGCAAAATTTTTTCGCTATCCGCATAATAATACGGAAGCATTGGAAAAGCTTCTTATAAGAGAACGCAATAATTTTAAAAATGCAGTAATAGTTTCAGAAAGCGTTTTTTCAATGGATGGAGATATTGCGGATATCAAAAAACTCGTAGAACTAAAAAAGAGGTATAATTCTATTCTCGTGCTTGATGAAGCGCACGCGTTCGGGGTATTCGGAGAAACCGGACTCGGAGTGTCGGAGGCTTGCGGGCTATTAAAAGAGGTAGACCTGCTTATCGGAACTTTCGGAAAAGCTATCGGGTCAATGGGAGCCTTTGCAACAGGGAAAAAAGTTTTAATAGACTATCTCATTAATTCCGCGCGTTCATTTATTTTTTCAACCGCACTTCCGCCTGTAAACATTGCGTTTTCAAAGTGGATTATTGAGAATGAATTGCCAAAAACTTATGAAAAACGTAAAAAAATGCTCGAACTGGGCAAAAAACTCGGGAGTGAAAGTCATATAATACCGGTTATTATAGGATCAAACGAAAAAACGGCTGAGATGTGTGATATCCTTTACAAAAACGGATATTTTACGCTTCCAATACGTCCGCCGACCGTTCCTCAGGGAACCTCACGTATAAGACTGTCGCTTACGACTGATATTGAAGAAAAAGATTTGGAGAAATTATGCAGTATCATTGGCTCAACAAACATAACAACAAAAAACTTATAATATTTTTTTGCGGCTGGAGTTTTGACGAAAAGCCGTTTGAAAGACTTGTTTGCGACGATTATGATGTTTTAATATTTTACGACTATAAAAATCATGAAATTCCTGTAAAAATACCATTGTATGAGGAATATTACCTTGTTACGTGGTCAATGGGCGTTTATATTGCATACCTGCTGCGCGACAAACTCCCTGATTTTAAACTGAAAATTGCAATAAACGGAACACCTTTCCCTGTTGACGATAAACTCGGGATTCCGAAAAGAAGCTTTGAATTAACCTTGAAACATGTAGATATCGGACTTCAGGGAAAATTTCAGCATAATTTGTTTAAAGATGAAGCTGATTATGAAATTTATGCAGAGAACCCTGTCGGGAGAAAAATTCCTGAGCAGTCAGAGGAACTTTTCGCAATAAATTCCTATATAGCTAATGCAAAAATTTCCTACGAAAAATATTATGATTATGCTATAATAGGCGGCGCGGATAAAATTGTTCCGGCAAGAAATCAGATTAATTGCTGGAATAGACGGGCTGATATCGTAATGCTCGACAGCGGACATTTCCCTTTTTATTCATTTAGCAGATGGGATGAAATTTTAGGATGTACACGGACTTAAAAAATATAAAAAAACAGTTTAAAAAAAGCATAGATAATTATGACAAATATGCTGTTGTACAAAAGCTTATGGCAGAAAAGTTAACTAAAGCTCTGCCTGAAAAATATTATTCTGATGTCTTAGAACTCGGATGCGGTTCAGGGCTTCTTACAAAACAATTTGTCAAAGAGATTTCTTTTCAAAGATATTGTGCTAACGATATTGTAGACAAATCAAAGATGTATCTTGATAAAATACTAAAAAATTATGTTTTCCTCGGAGGCAGTGCTTTAAGACTAAGCGTGAACGGAAAATTTAATCTTATAATTTCCAACGCGCTTTTTCAATGGTTTGAAGATTTGGAAAAATCTATTGAATACTTCAGTAGTTATCTGGAGAAGGGGGGAACTATTGCCTTCACAACATTTGCGCCTGATAATTATAAAGAAATAAAATCTCTGACAGGCTTAGGACTTGGTTATAAAACTGTTGATGAAATAAGAAAAATTTTAGAAAAGAATTTTGAAATTTTAACTCTCGAAAACTTTGAATACACAATGCGGTTCAAAAATCCTCTTGAGGTTCTTGTCCACATGAAAAATACGGGCGTAAACGCGCTTACATCAAAACCTTTAAGCGTAAAAGAGGTTAAAGAATTCTGTGACAAATACAAAGAACAGTATCCTGATTTACCTCTGACATATTCTCCCATAATTGCAGTTGCAAGATTAAAAGATTGAACGGTGGAGTTGGAAAAGTGACAGTTTATTTGAAAAGATGAACGGATGAAGGATTAAAAGTATAATGAGGACTGATTATTATTGAACCCTTCACTCATCACTCTTCACACTTCATATAAAAAAGGCTGGATTACTTCGGATAAAGCCTCGCAATGACGTGTTGCAAATTCCCCCTTTACAAAGGTTGTATCTTGTAATTGTCCTTACAAGGGGGAATTTTGCCTATTTCCTCTACCTACGGGAGAGGGTTAGGGTGAGGGGGCTGAGTTAAGTAGGTTGGGCATATCTGCCCAACTAAGATCCAAAGGTGTTAAGGTGAAATATTCAGGCATTCAGAGGGCGAAGCCAGAAAAATCCAGTTCTGTGATAAATGAAGAGTAGGGGGGCAATAAAATTTAGTCACTTCAACTCTTCACGTGTTAAAAGACCGGATTACTTCGGCTAAAGCCTCATAATAACGACTGCTAAATTCCTAATTTTTTCAGAGCATCTTTCGGAAATGTCAAAAGCGAAAGCGTCCTTTTTGAAACAAGTTCTTTGTTTGAGATATTTGTACTTATATATTTGACAAGCTCCGTACCTTTATCAATTAATTTGTTCAAACTTTTATAAAACGGTTTTTTGTAGGATGTGACTTTGCCGTTTGTATCAAGGTTTAACTCGGACTTCCCTATTTTTATGCGCAGCCCTTTATTAAAAACTCTTAAATCAGTAAATGTTCCTTTATCGGTTTTCAAACTGGTTGCAATAAATTCGTCCTGTTCATTTCTTATCGGAATTTTAAGCAAAAGCCATTTTAAATTGTTTTTATCAACAGATTTTGTTGTAAAAGGTTTTTGTATTGCAGTAATAAGCTTCTTTACTTGCATAACTCTCCTCGTTACCAGTTTGTACGGGTCAGAATTAATTTAGCTTTTTCATCAAACATTTTATCTCTGTACCATACACCTTTAAAATCGCCGTTCGGCTTGAATACATATTGCAAATCTTTTGATTCAAAATAAATAGCCCCTGCAAGTTTTCCGTTAGCACGGTATTGTCTTGAAGCATAAGGGAACCCAGGATAGTTGTCCGAGATTTCATCCACATATCTTAAAGTACCAAGTCCGCTATAATAAAATACCTGTCTTGGATTTTTTTTATATTGTATTGCATACATATACAAAAGATTTTTGTGATAGAATGCACAGAATTCCGCATCTTGAGTTTCTTTTACGTTGTTTTTCAAAAGCACATAGTTCAATCTGAAGTTTTCGTCTTTCAGATATGCGTCGTATTTTGCTCTGAAATCTTTACGTTTATAATTCTGATTTTCCTTTTCTCCGAAAAGAATATTTTTATAATTTTCAATAGCATCATCACGCTGAATTTGGCTCATATTAACCCAGTCAAATTCCACACCGCCTCTCAAGACGGTATTCTGAGCGAACGATAAATTCCCCAAAAGTAATATTCCTAAAATTAATAAAAACTTTTTCATAACACTCCTTTTTT
>CALUVR010000011.1 GCA_944324285.1 Candidatus Gastranaerophilales bacterium
GCAAGTAAGATTATGCAAGATATAGTAACAATCATATCAAAGCAAGAAAATGAATACAGGTTGCTAGTAAATATTTAAAAAATTAAAATGAGAATAATACAAGGTCTACCAAGGTCAAAATAAATCAAACCTTGTGGTTCTTTAGATTCCGGTTTTTGATAAAATAATTGAAGATGCTTCAATGCAGCAAATCTATTTGAAAAAATTTTAATTTGCGAGTGTATGAATTCAGGACATTCTGGCAGCGTAATATGTACAAAGCTTTGTGCTTACGTTTTAGCGGTTTACTTTGAAACAAACATTACGAATTGTAACGAATTTATTATATCAAATCTTTTATAAGCAATTTTTATTTCTGATTTTTTTTTAGAAAAGAGGGGATTAAACAAAAACAGGAGGAATTTTTATGGGGGATCAAACGGTAAAAATTTATAAGCCGACTATTAATGAACGTACGGTTACTTATCGCTATAATAACAAGGATATAACTGTCGAATTTCCCACAAAAAATACAGGCGGATTCAGTAATACAAGAGCAAATATAGGATTGTCTATAGCTAAAGCTTTTAATGAATACGCATTCAAAGATAAAGATGTAAACAAAGGCAACATTCAACGAAAAGATGCTATAAAAATCCTACAAAATGTATTCAAAGAAAACAGCGGAACAGAATCAGTATTTCTTTCAAGCGGACTGAAAGCCGGATACTCAGAAGTTTCAGGATTGTTATCAGAAACAAAAGATTTCTTTGAATTATATATGGATAAAGATTCCGACGGCGGAGAAACTTTAACTCAACAGGAACAGGCTGAGATACTCCACACTTATGCTCAAAAATATGGAAAAATAAAAGAATAACAGTTTTAAACATAACAAATTAATATTTTCTTTTCAAATTATAATTCAACGATTATTTTATTTATAGTAAAATATTCTTATGGATATTTCGGAAGCAAAAAAAATTTGGAGTGAAGTTAAAGCTGAATTAAGAACAACAATTCCTGACCACGCTTTTTATAACTGGATTGACACGATGGAAGCTGCCGGCTGTGAGGATAATACTTTTTTTCTCATAACAGTCCATGCGCTCGCAGTTCAAATCGTCAGACAAAATTATTTTTCACAGATTAATGAGGCATTTAAAAAAGTTCTCGGGAAAGAAGTTAATTTTACAATAACTTATGACGATGAACTTGCACATAAATACGAACAGGAAAAACGAAAAGAACGTTTAAGAGAAAATAAAAAACCGCGCTCAATTATTCAGGAAGAAACGTCTGAAGCCAAGGCAATGGACAACCTTGCTCAAATGCAGTCTTTTGCTAATCTGAATTTGAAGTTTAAGTTTGAAAATTTCGTTGTCGGAGAAAATAGTCGATTTGCACATGCTCTTGCGTATTCAGTGGCTCAAAATCCGGCAAAAAAATACAATCCGCTTTTTATATACGGCGGTTCAGGATTAGGTAAAACTCACCTTATGCAAGCTATCGGACATTATATTATTTTCCACAAGCCTAATTTGAAAGTCCGCTATGTAAAAACAGAAGAATACGTTACGGATTTTATAAATTCAATAAACCCGATGCAAAAATCAAAAGGGAAAAAATCGGCTGACGCGGAATTCCGTGACAAGTACAGAAATATTGATGTTCTTTTGATGGATGATATTCAGTTTCTGGAATCAAAAACACAGACAATGAACGCTGTTTTTTATACGTTTGATGATTTGTTGAACCGTAATAAGCAAATTGTTATTACATCAGACAGACTGCCAAAAGATATTCCGACACTTCCGGATAGACTTCGCACACGATTTGAAATGGGTATTGTAACCGATATAACTCCTCCGGATTTTGAAACAAGAGTTGCGATTTTACAAAACCTTGGAAATCAAATTTCTTTGAATGCAGATTTTTCTGTTTATGAATATATAGCAAATAATTTTGTGAATAATGTTCGAGAACTGGAGGGTGCTTTTAATAAAGTAACGGCTTACGCCTCAATCGAACAGACTGATGTTACTTTAGAATTTGCAAAAAAAGTTTTGAATTGCGAGGGCATGAAAAAAGAAATTTCTCTTGATGAAATTGCAAAAAAAACTGCGGATTTTTACGGCGTTACCGTGAGCGATTTTTTGAGTTCTGCAAGAAGCCAAAAGATATCTGCAGCAAGACATATAGCTGTTTATTTGTCGAGGGAAATTACAGAAAAAAGCTTTGAAAGTATTGCGAAATTTTTCAATAAAAAACATACAACAATGTTATATTCTTATGAAAAAATTCGTGACGATTTAAAAGTAAATAAAGAACTCGAAAAATCCGTTGCGGAAATAAAAAATTCTCTAAAGAGGTAATAAAAAATGTACGATTATATAAAAGGAATTCTTGCCGGAAAAAACAGCACATCAAAAGGCACTTATGCAACCGTAGAAACCGGCGGTATCGGCTATCTTTTAGAAATTACTACAAGAGATTTTTCCGCGTTAAATAATAGTGGAAATGAAGTAAAATTTTATACGGTTTTACTACATAGAGAAGATAAAATGAGTTTGTGCGGATTTTTGCACAAAGAAGAACGTGATATTTTCAACATTTTAACATCAGTGTCAGGAGTCGGAAGCAAGATGGCGCTCACGTTGATTGATGAATTTCAATCGTCTGAACTTATCGGTTTTGTTATTCAGGGTGATTATAAAGAACTCACAAGAGCAAAAGGGGTCGGACCGAAATTAGCTCAAAAAATTATTCTTGAATTAAAAGATAAATTGATGAATTTTAAACAAAATGAACCGATAGAAATAAAAGTTTCAACGCACCAAAATTCTCAAGATATTGATGATGCACAAACCGTACTTTTATCACTCGGATATGAACGAAATGAAATAAAATCTGCAATATCAAAAGCCTCTGCTGTATTGAAAGACAATGCTTCTGCAGAAGAAATTTTGAAAGAAACATTGAAAATATTATCAATATAATTTATAATATATTTTGTTTAAAAATTTTTGAAAATTTCATGCGAATTTTTATAAAAATTTTTAAGAAAAAAACATATATTTGGTGGATGTTGAGAAAAAAATATTCGTATATATTTTTTCTATACAAATCAAGGAGGATTTTTATGAAAAAGGATTTTGAACAATTAATCAGCAGCTACAGCGGCGGGGACTTAGATTTATCCGGCTGCACAATGAAGAAATTGGAATTGGATCACGTAGAAGGAAACCTGAACATTTCCAAATGTACAATTGACAAACTTTCAATCGGCTGGGTAAGCGGTACTTTAAATATGTCAGGTGCTGACATCAAAAGTATCGACAGACCTATTGATGCACAAAGCGTTGATATGTCCGGTGCAAAAATAAAAAAATTACCTGCTCACATCTGGACTGAAAGCTTAAACATGGAAAAAAGCAGTGTGCTTTTGAAATCTAATTCTGATATCAAAACAAGCTATCTTAACATCAGAAGCTCAAAAGTAGATCAATTGCCGAAAGATTTGAGAGTATCAAGATTGGTAGTTGATTCAAAAACAGCAAAAAGCTTACCGTTAACTTCATTAAGACAATGTGATTCCATTCAGATTGACGGTGTTACATTCTCTGAACAACGTTCAAGCGATTACAGTTTTGTAAGCTCTGAATCCGAATGTGTATGTGCAGCTGTATAATAACAAAACAAAATTTGATAAAAAAGCCCTTACTTTCATAAGGGCTTTTTTATTTTGACAAATTATGATAAGATAAAAAGTATCCGGAATATTTAAAGGAGATAAAACAATGAAAACTATTGCTATGTTTGAATCTAAGAACGGGGGGGGGGCTAAAGCCAAGCGAACACAAGGGTTTACACTAGCAGAAACCCTTATAACACTTGGCATTATTGGAGTTGTTACTTCAATGACACTGCCCGGAATTATTACAAAACATAGGAATATGGTACTGAAAACCCAGTTTGATAAAGCACATTCAGTACTAAGACAGGTAGTGGAAAAAATGGTATATGACAGCGGCGGGGATTTATACGGTATGTATTATTCACCTACTGATGAAAAAGGAGATGAATTAAGAGAAGCCTTTTTCAGCTATTTTAAGGGAACAACAAACGAAGAAATTCTGGCTGAAATAAAACCGTATTATACCTCTGCCAAAAATTCTACAACAACAATACACAATTGCCCAGCAGGCTGCTGCATGAATCCCGGGGAAAAATCATACATAGTTGTTGACGGCATTATGTATCTGGCCTGTGCAAGAGATAACAGTATAAATTTTGCCTTTGATATTAATGGTAACAACAAAGGTCCTAATAAGTGGGGAATAGACCTTTTTGATTTCGATTTTGGCAACAATAACAAACTTACAGCATATCCTTGTACCAAACCATACTGTGATACTTATTTCAGGACAACCTCTACAAATAATGTAAATGATGGTTTGGCATGTACACAATGTGCACTCGAAGATCCGGATTACTTTAAAAAAATTGATTACTAATATAAAAATCTCACAGCTGCCGCTAAATTAATAATATAAGCAGCCCGGCAAGAGCAAGTGCTGGCCCGAATGGAAGATAAGTCAAGCTGTCAGGATTTTTTAAACTTTTAATTATCATTATGCACGACCAAATTCCAAGTGCAAACATAACCGTTATTGTTAACAAGACTACATAAATATTATCAAATATCGGCGATTTTTGAAGGAAAAAGTATATAAGCACATAAGTAAAAAAGAGTATGAGCGGAATTAGAATATGCCATTCTTTTTTTACAATAAGTTTTTTAAAAAAAAGAGGAAGCGTCAAAACGAGTTGTATAACAACACTCAAAATAAGGATTACAAGAATATTTTTCCAGCCGAAAACCGCGCCTAAACCTGCAGCGATATAAGTATCCCCTTCACCGAAAGCACGGGAGCCTGCGAACAGATAACCAATTCTTGCGGCAATTTCCATAATAACTACACCCGCAATAATACCGGCAACAGAAACCGTAAGCGGATTATTCAGAACCCATTCCGTTGAAATTTGAAACTGCGTGGAAGATTGTCCGACGCTTACAATCTGCATTATCATAAGGTATATTGCATATAAAAGCCCTGCTCCTACAAGAGTATAAGTATGCCCGTCAAAAACAACACGCTCTTTTATATCCGTCACGGAAATCACAATCAGCAAACTTGCGATTATAAAGCCGAAAATAGTTTCGACAGATATCCCGTATTTTAAAAACACAAGCACAAAAAATACACCTGTTATAAATTCCACAATCGGGTATTGAATACTGATTTTTTCTTTACAGAAATAACATTTTCCGCGAAGAAGAATGTAAGAAAGTATCGGGATATTGTGCCACCATTTTAATCTGTTACCGCATTTAGGGCATTTTGAAGGAGGCATAACAATTGATTCTCCGCTGAATGCTCTTAATATAACTACATTTAAAAAACTGCCTATAACTGCTCCGATACAGAAAATAAACAGAAGTAAAATTATAAAAAATAACATAATGTCCCTCAATTCTGATTAAAAATTATTCGTGGTGTTTAATAAGTTCGTACATTTTGTTTAAAGCTTTTTTCAATCGTCTGGAAACCTGCATCTGCGACATATTCATAATTTCTGAGATTTCGCGCTGGTTAAGGTCTTTATAGAAACTAAGCTCTATAACCTTTTTTAAATCCGGCGGAAGTTTTTCAATCGTTTCCGCGAGCATAATCTTATTTTCGTGAGAATTCTGAAACTCCTGATAATCCTCTGATGGTATTTTATCCAAAAGAGAAGATTCTTCATTATCCGATATAATCGACTGATCGAGCGATAAAGTATTTCTGCAGGACTCGATATTACAAACTTCAACAATTTTTTCGACAGGAACTTTTAAGTATTCTGCAAGCTGTTCATTTGAAGGGTCTGAATACCCGCTTTCCGTAAGTTTCTTTCTGGCAGTATTTAATTTTAAAAGAAGCTCCTGAATTTCTCTCGGAGTTTTTATCAGAGAAGCTTTATCTCTAAGGTAGTGTCTTATTTCTCCTTTAATAAAATACAAAGCATAGGTCGTGAATTTTGTGTTCATATCGGGCTTATAAAATTCAATAGCTTTGATAAGCCCGAGTGCTCCGACCTGAATTAAATCTTCAGGCGGAATCCCTGATTGCATAGCAATTGAAATAGCAACACTTTTCACTAAATCCATAGTGTTTTCAACTATGCTTATATGAATCATCCTCTTTTTTTTAGAATCAGTGCAATTTTTAAATTGTACAAGCAATTCTTCAAGAGACTCGTTTTGTTTAGACTTGCGTTCCAAGAATACTCTCCGATTATAAAGGTATTATAGCATGATTTTCCGGTATGTAAAAATATTTAAATATAATTAATATAACTTTCTCATAATTTAATTTTATGTTATAGTTTAAAAATAGTATTGAGATAAACGGGAGTACGTTATGATTACCATAAAAGATGTTGAACACGTAGCAAAGCTTGCTCGTTTGGAATTGACAGAAGATGAAAAAGAACTTTACACTAAACAATTAGGTGACGTTTTGAAATATGTTGACCAAATGAATGAGGTTGATACTTCAAACGTTAAACCGATGTGTCAGGTTATAGATTTCGTAAACGTTATGCGCGATGACAAAGTCGTTTACGAACATACAAAAGCGGAACTTATGGCTAATGCGCCGGAAGAAGAAAACGGGTTCTTCAAGGTTCCGAAAATTAACTAAAAGCTTTTACTCCCGCTAAAATCAGCGGGAGTTATTCATTAAATTCAGTATTAAATTAGGAATGATTGGGGTTAGAAAAATGACAAAATATATTTTTATTACGGGCGGTGTTGTAAGTTCATTGGGAAAAGGGATAATTGCAGCATCTTTAGGTCGGCTTTTGAGAGCCAGGGGCTTTTCTGTTATTAATCAAAAATTTGATCCATATATAAACGTTGACCCGGGTACAATGAGTCCTTTCCAGCATGGTGAAGTTTTCGTGACCGATGACGGTGCTGAAACTGATTTGGATTTGGGGCATTATGAAAGATTTACCGATACAAGCCTCGGTAAGTATAATAACGTTACCTCAGGCAGTGTTTACCAGACAGTAATAAAAAAAGAGCGCCGCGGAGATTATCTGGGGGCAACGGTTCAGGTTATCCCGCATATTACAAATGAGATTAAATCAAGAATCGTCGGGGCTACAAAGCAGTTTAAACCTGATTTTCAATTAATTGAAATCGGCGGAACAATCGGTGACATTGAAAGTTTGCCGTTTATTGAAGCAATAAGACAGTTTAAATCGGAAGTCGGGATAGGAAATTCAATTTCTGTCCATTGCACGCTTTTGCCGTACCTTCCGACATCAGGCGAACTTAAGACAAAACCTTCCCAGCACAGTGTTAATGTTCTGAGAAGCTACGGTATCCAGCCTGAAATTCTTGTTTGCCGTACGACAAAGCCTATTCCTAAAACGGAAAAAGAAAAGCTTGCGCTATTCTGTTCGGTTCCGAAGGATGCAGTCATTGAATGCCGTGATATGAAAAGCATTTACGAAGTTCCGCTCGCTCTGGAAGAACAGAATATGGCTGGCGTAATACTCGATATGCTCAGAATGGAAAACCGCAAGGCTGATTTAACCAACTGGGAAAAACTTGTGAACAATATAAGAAATCCTCATGGCACAGTGAAGGTTGCAATTGCCGGAAAATATACAAAACTTTCAGATGCGTATATTTCGGTAGTTGAATCTCTAAAACATGCAGGATACGCTGATGATGTGAAAGTCGATATTAAATGGATAAATTCTGAAGAATGCGTTGATTATGCAGCTTGCAAAGAATTGATGAAGGATATTCAGGCAGTTGTCGTTCCGGGCGGATTTGGAGTCAGAGGGATTGAGGGTAAACTCAATGTAATTCGTTATGCAAGAGAGCATAATGTTCCGTTTTTAGGCTTGTGCCTTGGCATGCAGTGTGCGGTAATAGAATACGCAAGACACGTTGTCGGGATAAAAGATGCTAATTCAAAAGAATTTGACGAAAACGCTCAGCACCCTGTAATTGATTTAATGCTGGAGCAAAAAAATGTCCACGGCTATGGCGGAACTATGAGGCTCGGGGCTTACGATTGTATCCTGAAAAAAGGTTCAAGAGCACAAAAAGCTTACGGTGCCGATAAAATCTCAGAACGCCACCGCCACAGATATGAAGTTAATAATGAATATATCAAACAGCTTGAAGCTGCAGGGTTAGTGTTCTCCGGCATGTCGCCTGACGGAATGCTTGCGGAAATCGTGGAACTTCCGGAACTTGACTGGTTTGTGGCATCACAATTCCATCCGGAATTCAAATCTCGTCCGGAGCGTCCGCACCCGTTATTTAAAGGCTTAATTGACGCGGTTGTTAAAAGAATAAAATAATGAGGATTTAATGGCAGACAACGGATTTCCTAAAAACTCTCAGGTTTCAAATTATACCCGACCAAAGGAAAAACTTAAATTAGGGCTTCCGGAAATTTGGTTTATTCTTTTGAATATTCCGAATATAGTTTTGATTGCTATGTTGCTTTTTGCGGCTGTTATTGATTTTATTGTTTTGGTTATACCACTCTTCTGGCTTGCAGGTAATCCGTTTTTAACATTTTGTCTGGTATGGCTGAAGATTTTCTGGCTTTCTGTTGTTGTGGCAGGCGGTTATGGCTTAGTTAAAGATAAGAAATATCTTTACGGTTATACAATTGTTATAATTTCTTATTATTTATATTTCATGTTCTTTAACGGTAATTTAGTCTTTCAAACTGTGGAGTGGTAGTACTAGTAAATAACATTGTTGATTTTCAAGGCTTTTTGACCTTTGCCATTAAAGGAAAGACCGTTAGGTGCGGCTTGCTTATGTTTTATTTTGCCTAAAAATTTTTTCGGACGATTTAAGGAACTTATATAGCAAATTCCACTAAAAATGTCTAGAAATGTCACCCCTGAAATAAATTCAGGGCAGGCTCTGAACTGGCTGCAAAATCAGTTGAGCCGAATTGCGAAACGTGATTTTATGCCCCTACCTGGTGACCAGGGATCGCATAATCGTTGCATTCTGCAGTAATACGATTCTGCATCGCTTGACACTTCTTCTGCGTCATTGCGGGCTTGACCCGCAATCGCATCATTTTGCGTTTCAACTGGATTGCGATTCCGCATAGCTTGAAAAACTTGATTTCGACATCAGTCTCAATCGGTTTTTCTATGCTTTCGGAATGTCGGGGATTTTCTTTGTTTGCCCCCTCACCCCTGCCCCTCTCCCTGCGGGAGAGGGGTTTATAGTGTCATTGCGAGGCATTAGCCGAAGCAATCCAGCCTTTTGTAAAGTGAAGGGTAAGGCTTGAAGTGTGTAAGGGTTAATTACTTTTTATTGAACAATTTACCATTCGCTTTTATCTACCCCTCACCCTAGCCCTCTCCCTCAAGGGGAGAGGGTAGAAACCAGCCTCCTTTGTAAAGGGAGGTTGTGCGAAGCGTCGGAGGGTTTGCTCTTAACCCTTCACTTTTCACTCTTTTTTACCCCTTCTCCCTAGCCCTCTCCCTCAAGGGGTGAGGGTAGAAACCAGCCTCCTTTGTAAAGGGATGTGGCGCGAAGCGTCGGAGAGTTTGCTCTTAACCCTTCACTTTTCGCTCTTTTTTGCCCCCTCTCCCTAGCCCTCTCCCGCAGGGAGAGGGGATATATGGATTTACCTCCCTTTGTAAGGGAGGTTGCACGCATGCGCCCGAGGGTTTTCTATAATACCCCTTCACTACTCACTTAATTGCAAACTTTTTTATTGACTACGCAGTTTTTTCGTTGTATCTTTATAAGGCAGAGAGTTTATTTGGGGAATTTCCTATGGAAGAAAATAATAATTTGAAAAGATTTACAACAGCACAATTTTTGAACTTTTGCCTCGGATTTTTTGGTTTGCAATTTGCGTGGCAGATGAGAATTATTCTCTCAGGACCTGTTACAGAAGGGCTTGGCGCATCTCCTTTTATATATGGTCTTATATGGCTTGCGGGACCTTTTACCGGTATGGTTGTACAACCGCTTATAGGTACACTCAGCGATAAAACAGTTTCTCCGTTCGGCAGACGAAGACCATACCTTTTGGGTGGTGCACTTCTGGCTGCTATTGCATTATGGATTTTCCCGAATTCCGACGGAGTCGCTAACTGGCTTCATAATATTACAGGGCTTCATTTGCCTGCCTGTACTGCACTTCTTATTGCTGCAGCCATGATATGGATTATTGATGCATGTGTTAATGTTGCTCAGGGTCCTTACAGAGCATTAATTCCTGACGTTGTACCGCCGGAACAGCATTCTCTTGCTAATTCTTATATTAGTCTTGCTATTGGACTTGGCTCAGTTATTGCTGCTGGAACTGCCCCTTTTCTTATGTGGGCTTTTGGATACCAGATGTCTATCCCTGCACAATTCATTATGGCTGCGCTTGCGTTCACTCTCGGTATGATTTGGACCTGTATTACCATTAACGAAAAACAAACTAAAAAAGAAATTATAAAAGATGTAGCAACCGCAGAAATTAAAGAAGATACATTCCTGGATGCTTTGAAAAACTTCTTCTCTCTTTCGCCGGAAGTTTCTAAAATCTGTACAATGCAATTTTTTACATGGATTGGTACTATGTGTATGATGATTTTCTTTACCCAGTATTCTGTCCATACCGTTTTCCATGTTCCTGATTTGAGTTCGGTTACAGAAGAAATTACCGAGCAATATTCTAACGCAACCCTTTTTGGAACCAATTTTTCTTCAATTTGTTTTGCTATATTTAACCTTGTTTGTTTCCTCGTGGCTATTCCTATCGGGATTATGTCAGCAAAATACGGAAACAAAAAGGTTCATATTATTTCATTAGTCACAATGATTCTTGCATATTTGGGAATGGCAACCTCCTGTAACCCTAAAATTGTCGCACTTTTAATGGGAGTTGCCGGTATCGGCTGGGCGAGTATTTGCGCGCTTCCTTTTGCTATGCTCTCACAGTATATAAAAAAAGGAACCGAAGGTTCTGTTATGGGAATTTTCAATATCTTTATAGCCGGACCTCAGGTATTTGTATGTACGCTTGTTGCCTGGTTCATTTCTAAGTGTATAATTAAATTAGAAGATAATCTTGTTAATTATCACTGGGAATACGCATTTTTAATTGGTGCAATTTGTCTGGCAATAGCTGCTGTTATAACAAGCACGGTTAAGGAAAAGGAATAATAAAGTGGCGGAAGAGAAGGAAAAGAAAAAGAAAAAAATATTATTAATCTACCCTCCGTCACCTGTTTTGAACAGAGAGGACAGATGCCAGCAGCCGACAAAAGAATTGATAGTAATTCCGCCGCTGCCGCCGACTGATTTGATGTATCTTGCGGCTGTCGCAGAAAATGCAGGACTTGAAGCTAAAATTAAAGATTACAGTCAAGGCGGCAACTTTGAAAAAGATTTAAAAGAATTTCAACCGGATTATCTTCTTATAAATGTTGCAACTCCTACATTTAAAAATGATTTAAATTCACTGACTGTTGCAAAAGAAATTTGTCCTGACATAATAACTATTGCAAAAGGGGCTGCATTTTTTAACGTCGCGCTGGATGTTATGTATTTTCAAAAAGATTTGGATTTAATTATATACGGAGAACCTGAAGAAACTCTGCGCGAAATATTGAAAGGTCGCCGTTATAAATATATAAAAGGCTTATATTACAGAGAAGATTTGCGGGCAAAATTCACAGGTCCGCGTCCGTTTATTCAGGATTTGGATAAACTTCCGTTCCCGGCGCGTCATCTTGTTGATAATACTATCTACAGACGTCCGGATAACAATGAAATTCAGGCTGTTATAAAAGTTTCGCGAGGCTGCCCGTATCATTGTTTCTTCTGTCTGGCAACTCCTGTATCTGGAGCAAAAGTGAGAAGGCGCTCCCCCGACAACATTATAGAAGAAATAAAAGAATGTATTGACAAATATGGAATTACAAATTTTATATTCTGGTCGGATGTTTTCAATGCAGACAAAGAATGGGTTATGGAACTGTGCGATAAAATAATTGAGAATGAACTGGATATAACCTGGTCTGCCAATACGCGTGCTGATACCGCTGATGAAGAAATGGCATATAAAATGTACGATGCGGGATGCCGTCTTGTGAGTATCGGGGTAGAAAGCGGTTCGCAGGAAATTCTTAACAATATCGGGAAACGCATAACACTTGATGATGTACGTTTAACAGTTAAAATTTTTAAACGCGCCGGGATTAAAATTTATAACTATTTTGTAATCGGGCTTCCGTGGGACGATGAGGATACTATTGAGGATACAATTGAATTTGCTATAGAACTGGATAGCGACTTTATAAGTTTTTATACGGCAACACCGCTTCCGGGAACGAAATTCTATGAATATGCAAAAGAAAATAATCTTATAAATTCTGATACATCTTTCAAAAGTGCTTATTATTACCCGTCAGTTGGCACTCATTACTTATCAAAAGAGAGAGTATTTGAACTTCATAAAAAAGCAATACGACGATTCTATCTTCGTCCGGGATATATATTGAGAACTCTTTTACGGATACGTTCCATCACAGAATTTAAAAATTATTTCAAAGCAGGGCTGGGAATTTTATTCAAAAGATAAAGTTGACGAATTTTTACTTTTAAAGAACGTCATTACGGGGAGCTTAAAGAAACTGATTGAGCAGTAATGAGATTTTCTTTTTAATCCCCACTTTCTTTGTGAGGTTGCGCGCAAGCGCCGGAGGGATTCTATAATACCACTTCACTCCGCAACATTCACTTTTATTTACCCCTCACCCGAATTTCTAAGCTCACTAGCGTTCGCTAAGAAATTCTACCCTCTCCCTCAAGGGGCGAGGGTAGAGTGGCTACCCACCTTGAAAAGGAGGGTCGGGGGGGGGGATTAAAGCGGGAGCGTGGGAGAAAAAAGTCCCCTCTTCGTAAGGTGATAGAGGGGAACATCCTTCACTCTTCTTACAAAGAAGGAAGTATTGGATTCTTTTTGCTAACAAAATCGGAGTCCTGATATGTCAAGCCTCCGATTTTTTGCTATTCTTAATCTTTTATATTATACGTGTAGGATAAATCCGCCTTTTTCTGCGTTTTCAAGCTTTTCTCCTTCAATTTTAGCACGCAGATTTTTTATGTATTTGTAAACATAATCTCTTGGCAAATCCAACAATGTTGCCAAATCTTTTGCATAAACAACCTGATTTTTGTTTTGTGCAAAGTGGTCAAAAACTTTCTGTTCTCTATCTGTAAGCGCTTTTTTGAAAACAACTCTTACTTCTTCTCTTAAGGTATCGGCAGCAAGTTCTGCTTTAACTTTTGAAGTTTTTGGTTTAACTGTTTTTGCGGCTGTTGTTTTTACGGTTTTCTTAACAGTTTTCTTTTCCGTCTTTGTTTTTGCTGTTTTAACCGCTTTTACAGGTTTATGTTCTTTTGATGGTTTTATCGGTTCTACGTCCGCATCAATTTTAATTTTAGAAATAGAGAAAGGTGAAGGTGCGATTTCCTGTTCTCTTTCATAAGCACGCTGCGCTATTGTGCTGATTCTTTCGCTTTTCGGCTGCATCCAGGTATCTTCTGTTGACATAACAGGTTTACCCTGCAGAACAATATCAATTAAATCATTAGTCGGCTTAGCTTCTTCAATTTTTTTACCCAACCTTGCAGCAAATTCTTCTAAAGTAATTTTTTCTAATGAGCTTCTCCACTGTTTAATCTCTTCTTTGCTCAAGTATTCAGACATTAATAAATCTCCTTAAACTCTGTATTCTTAACCTTCAATACCTTTAATCTAGCACAAACCATGCCGAAAAAATCAAAATGTTTCATAAAGTAAATTTTTATTTTTTATTGTAACAATTACTTGAAAAATAAGGTTTTCGCGTTTATGCAAGAATTCCGGAATCCAATAATTTTTGTACCTCATCGTTCATAATTTTATGGATTTCCTGAATAGATTTTGTGCCGTCTATGCTTCTAAAATTATATATTTCTTTCATCTTGTTATATTGCTCAAGGCATTTGTTCTGATATATTTCAAAACTTTTGTAGAAATCTGTCGAAAAACCCACATCTCTTCCGCTTTCATAGAAATCAAGCCCTGTTGTTCCTATAATACGTTTCAAAAGGACATCCACCGGCATATCAAGATAAAAGACTAAATCCGGTTCAGGGGCGTATTCGTATAAATTTTTAACCCATTCGATACACTGACCTCTGACAACATCGCGAGCAAGCGCAGTGTAAAAATATCTATCCAGAAGCACTATAAACCCTGATTTCAATGCCGGTATAATCTGGTTTTCCAAACGGTCTGCAAAATCAGCCGCATACAATAAACTGTATGTTGTTGCGTTTAAAAGGTTGCGTTCCTTTGCGTCGTCGATTACGTTTGCGATTAGACGCGAGGTTTTCCATTCGGATACCATAACCCCGTAAGATTTATCCTGAATAGATTTTTTCAAAAGTTCAAGCTGGGTGGATTTGCCGGAACCGTCTGTTCCTTCGATTACTATTAAAAGTCCTTCGTATCCGTTTTTTGTTTTATGTTCCATTCCTACACCTCAATCCCTTTTTCCCGAAGAACTTCTCTCAAGAGTTCTCTTATTTTAACCTGTTTTGAGTGAATTGAATCATTCGCATCAAGTTTAATCAATCCGAATTCATCGACCATTTTGTTGTATTCATTTATAACACGACCCTGGAAAATCATATAGCTTTCATAAGGGTCGCTGCTTAGTTTCAAGTCCATACCTGCTTCGTAGAATTTAGGGGTTCTGTTGAAGCAAATTCTTTCTAATGAGGTTTTCGGGTCAATATCAAAATAGATTGCAAGATCAGGTTTGTAGGCAAAATCATAAACTTTTCTGACCCACTGCGGATCAACGCCCCTTGCAACATCTCTTGCAAAAGCCGTATAAGCGTATCTATCCGCAAGCACAATAAAACCTGCTTTTAGTGCCGGCGCGATAACCTGTTTAGCGCGGTCGGCAAAATCTACTGCGTGAAGAAGCGAGAAAGTTCTTGGCGAGAGCATATTTTTCTTTTTGGCAAGTTTAGTTGTTTGGCTGATGAGTTCGGAGGAATTCCATTCCGTAAAAATGACGTCCTGTCCCGTTGCTTTCAGCCAGTCCCGTAAAAGTGCAAGCTGGGTGGATTTTCCCGATCCGTCTATACCTTCCACACAAACTAATGTCCCTTTTAAATTATGCTTTTCCGTAAGTCTGCCCAATTTTTTCTCCTTAGTGTTCTTCAAGCATTGCTACATTTATTTTACCGAATTTTGCAGAAAGATTATCTATCAGATGAATAAAATACAATTCCGGTTCCAAATCTTTCTGGTCTAAATCTATAATCGCGCCCCAGTCGCTTCTGCCATGGTGTGCGGCAATCATTTTTGCGATTTCTTTAAAGCCTTCTGTCATACAAATTGAAAATCCGTACTGAGAATGAGAAATCCATTCTTTTCGGAAGTTTTCATCATAATCTATTATACCTGATTCCAAATCAATTGTGTATTCAAAAATTTTCCCGATATCATGGAGTATGCATGCCGCAAAAATATTGTCGCGGTTGAATTTATACTCAGATAAATCCATATTCATCTCTGCATATTTAAGGCATTCCAACGTATGTACCATTAACCCGCCGACATAATTGTGATGCATAACTTTTGCAGCAGGCATAATTTTTATCTTATCTTTGTGCTCCATAAAGAACATTGTCAGAAACGAATTTAATTTTTCGTCTTTGATTTTATCAAAATAGGAAGTTAATTCAGCATAAACTTTTTCTCTTTCCTGTTCATTCAAACCCGTTTTTGCTTCTTTTATAAGTTCAACGGCTGAAACAAGGCAGTTGTTGAATTTTTCATTAAACGAAGCAGACACAAGTCTTAATAAGTTTCCTGTTCTGAAAACTTTACTGTCTATTCTGTTGAGTGTTTCTTCCCAGAGAATACAGTTTAAAATTGAGTCATCTTCGGTATTTTTGAGTTGAAGCTTCCCCATTTTTGTTCCGGCTTTTGTATCGCCTATTGAAAATACTACTACTTCGTATATTGATTCTGTATCAAAATTTGACATTTATTAATTCCTATTCTTATCTATAATTTTATCTTTATTTCCCCAGACAAAAGACGTGCGGATTTCTTCGCCGACTTTTTCAATCAGGTGGTCTGCATTTTCTTTTCTGAGTTCATTGAATTTGTGGCAGCCTGATTGCATTTCCTGTAGGAATTCATCAGCAAACGCACCGCTTTGAATATCCGTGAGGATTTGTTTCATAGCCTCACGGGATTGTTCTCCGATAACTTTTGGACCTCGGGTCATATCGCCGTATTCAGCGGTATTGGAGATTGAATATCTCATATCGGCTAAGCCTCCCTGATTAATCAAATCAACAAGAAGCTTCATCTCGTGGAGGACTTCAAAGTATGCCATATAAGGGGAATACCCTGCATCTACCAACGTTTCAAATCCAGCCTTAATAAGAGCAGAAACACCGCCGCAAATTACAGCCTGTTCTCCGAAAAGGTCTGTTTCGGTTTCTTCTTTAAAGGTTGTTTCGATAATCCCTGCGCGTCCTGCACCAATTGCAGAGGCATAAGAGAGGGCAACTTCTTTTGAATCTCCGGAAGGATCCTGATAAACCGCGATTAATGACGGAACCCCTCTGCCTTCAAGGTATTCGCTTCTCACAGTATGACCCGGACCTTTTGGCGCAACCATAATTACGTTTACATCATCAGGCGCAACAATTCTTTTATAATGAATGTTAAATCCGTGAGAAAACATTAAATACTGCCCTTTTCTAAGATGAGGCTTAATTTGTTCTTCGTAAACTTTAGCCTGAATTTCGTCAGGGATAAGAATTTGGACAATATCTGCGAATTTAACTGCATCTTCAATAGACATAGTGCGGAAGCCGTATTCTGCCGCTTTTTGTTCTGATTTCCCTCCTGTTCTAAGCCCTAAGATAACGTCACAGCCGCTGTCTTTAAGGTTTGTCGACTGTCCGTACCCTTGAGAACCGAACCCGATTATTGCGATAGTTTTAGTCTTAATTAAATTCTTATCAATATCTTTATCAAGATATATTTTCAGACTGTCCATATTTAACCCTTCTTTCAATTTGTACTCCGTCACCTGATTTTAACACAAAGAAGAAAAAGGAACAAAATTAAATTTATTGCGATGCAAAAAACGGATTGCAAGCTGAGAACGAAACAGCGAATCGAAAAATCCCCCCTACCCCCCTTTAAAAAAGGGGGTAGGATCAAAGATCTCACTTGTAAAGGGAAGTGGCGCGAATGCGCCGGAGGGTTTTGCCTTTTACCCCTCACCAGCAATACGGGCACCCTCAGCACATGGCATACAGGATCGTAAGACTCGTTACCTCGTCTGCTCCTTTTGTATCCCTCAAGGGAAGAGGAATATGATTTACCTCCCTTGTAAGGGAGGTGGCACGTAAGTGCCGGAGGGTTTTCATGCGAGCGTGCGGCGTAGCCGCAATAGCAAGCAAAAAGGTGAAAAGCTCGCTCAACATTTGTAAACTTTTTGTAACAACTTCATCCAATCAATTAAAGGTTTTATGAAAATCTGCCGATACAAAATATGTAATCAGTGAAATCAAGGAGATTTTTATAAATGCTTAAAAAGATTGTATCACCTTCGTGTAATGTATGCGACAGTGTGGAATTTATATTAAGAGGAGCGAGAAAACGCCGTAATATGGCGATTACTTCTGCAAAAAGCATTAATGCCGATGCAGGTATTAAAACAGGACTTGCGGCTGTTAAGTAAGTGGGCGCGCAAGCATTTTTAAGATAAGAGAGCTTTATATTAAAAGACCGGTTTTCAAAAGCTGGTCTTTTTTAATGTTCTTGCCCCATCTAATGTTCCTGCTATAATTAATACAAAGGGAGAACATTATGGGGAATAAGAACAGGGACAAAACAGCAATTATAATAGGTGCAGGACCGGCAGGTTTGAGTGCCGCATATTATTTACTAAAAAACACTGAGGATATAAAACCGATAGTTATTGAAGAACTTGACTGCGTCGGCGGAATTTCCAGAACTGTTCACCATAACGGCAACGGGATAGATTTAGGCGGGCACAGGTTGTTCTCAAAAAATCAAGAGATACTGGATTTCTGGGAAGAAATTCTCCCGCTTCAGGGAAAACCGCCGATTGATGACAAAATCCTTCACCGTGAAATAACCCTTTCCCCGACAGGTCCCGACCCTGATGAAACCGACAGGGTTATGCTCAAACGCAGAAGAGTTTCAAGAATTTTTTATTTAAGAAAATTTTTTGATTACCCGGTGAGCCTTAAAGCCTCGACAATACTCAATATGGGGCTTGGAAGAACCTTCAACGCCGGTATGAGTTATCTGAAATCCTGTGTGCATAAGGTTCCTGAAAAGACGCTTGAAGATTTTATGATTAACCGTTTCGGCAAAGTGCTTTATAAAATGTTCTTTGAAAAATACACCCAAAAAGTCTGGGGGCTTCATCCGTCTGAAATTTCCAAAGAGTGGGGGGAGCAGCGAATTAAGGGGCTTTCGCTATCAAAGGCTGTTTTAAATGCAATCCTGTCGCCTTTAAAATTAATCTCAAATAAAGAAAAGGAAACATCTTTAATTGAAGAGTTTTATTACCCGAAATACGGCTGCGGTCAGGTTTGGGAGTTTATGGCGAATGAAATTATCAAAATGGGCGGCGAAATTCATTTTAATACCAAAGTGACGGATTTTGAAACTGACGGCAATAAGATATTATCCGTTAATGCACTCCGGAACGACGGTCGTTCCGAGAAATTCCGCGGAAATTTCTTTATATCCTCAATGCCTGTAAAAGATTTGGTGGAAGGGCTTGGCGCCCGGGTACCTGAAAAGGTTGCGGCTGTGGCTAAAGATTTGCCGTACAGGGATTATATTCTCGCCGGATTTTACTGCAATAAAATTAACCTTAAAAATAACACCAAAATCCCGACTATTAATAATATTTGTCCTGACTGCTGGATTTATATTCAGGAAGATGATATCACAGCCGGTCGCCTGCAGATTATGAACAACTGGTCGCCGTATCTGGTGAAGGATTTCAGGGATAAAGTGTTTATAAGCCTTGAATACTTCTGTAATGAAGGGGATGAGCTGTGGAATAAATCCGAAAAAGATATGATTGATTTCGGGCTTTCAGAGCTTCAAAAACTCAATATAGTGACCCCCGAAGATGTTATTGACACTGTGAGAGTAAAAGTTAAAAAGGCGTATCCTGCCTATTTCGGCACCTACAAGGATTTTGATATAGTAAAACAATATCTGAACAGTATTGAAAATCTATATTGCATAGGTCGCAACGGTCAGCATAAATATAACAATATGGATCATTCAATGCTGAGTGGAATTGAGGCTGTTAATGTTATAAAAGGAGGACTCTCTAAGGATATATTATGGAAAGTCAATACGGAAAAGGAATACCATGAAGTCAAAAAATAATAATGTTTGGTTCTGGGTTGTAATTTCTATTTATACCGTAATCACAATTTTGCGGCTTATTAATCATCAGCCGTGGTTTGATGAGGCTCATGCATACAGTATTGCGCAAGAGATGAATTTGTTGGAAATTATCCAACTGATGTCGCTTGAGGGGCACACTTTCCTCTGGTATCTTTTGTTGATGCCGTTTGCAAAACTCAATCTGTGGTATCCGTGGCCGATGCTTATTATGAACTACATTTTTGCCTGGACGGCGGTCGTGATTTTGTGGAGAAAGGCTCCTTTCAGTAATCTTACCAAAACTCTCGTAACATTTTCCTTTCCGTTTTTCGCGTGCCTGCCTATTCTTGCAAGATGTTATGCAATCGGTGTAATGTTTCTATTTTTGCTTCAGGCACTGTTTAAGGATAAATTAAAACATCCTCTTGTTTATTCAACTCTGATTATTTTATGCGCAAACACAAGCGTAATGGCGATTTTCGGGGCTGCTGCATACGGGTTTATATTTTTATATGACTTGATTAAATCAGGCTTAAAGTCTGAAACGTCAAAGAAAGATTTTATTCTGAGTTCTGTAATTATGGCGTTTGGCGCTGTATTAATTTTCTGGCAGCTCGGGTCAACGTCAAAACTTTTGACAGGAGAAGCCGGCACCTTTATAAGCAAATTCCTCGGATTTCTATTTGGTAAATCAGTTTTGATGAACTGGTTTTCCTTAGCCGCTTTTATCGGCGGACTCTCTGCTGTCGGGATTTGTCTTGCTGCTGCAAGAAATCTAAAAGGACTTTTTTATTATATCTTTACGATAGGCGGATTATTAACTGTATTTTTCACAATGTATGCAGGCTGGCCGCATCATTTCATTTTTTTATACATATATGCACTTCTTTCGGCGTGGTTCCTCACAAAAGCAGGAAAGACGTTCCTCATTGCGGATATTGCGGTTGCGGTTATGTTTGCGAGCCTGATATTTAACGATAAATCCGCAGACGTTATTTATTTTGGCTCACAATCTATACAAATCGTAAACAGTATTCTAAAAGATGAGAAACTGAAAAATGCACGGTTTATTGTATACGAGGCACCATCAAAATCAATGCTGCCGCTTTTCAAGGCTCACAATATTGAGGTTTGGGACTACTGTACCGGGGAACCTGCTAATTCAAGTATTGTAATGAATTTATCAACCCCTTTATGCACAATGAAAAACAAAATTTACCTGACCCCTTACGTTGAAAAGGTTCTCTCAAAAGATAAGGATAACTATTCTTTTGTCGGGATTAAAGATGATAATACGTACGATCCAGTATTTATGGTTCGTCAGGGAAATGTAAGAATTATATATGAGTTCTACAGAGGCTTTAAAAACAGCGGATATCTTTTGTATAAGACTACAAGGGTTGAAAATTAACCCAAAAAGCAAAGCTGCAGACTGTATTTTGTTCAAAGAAGAAAAACGTCATTCCGGAAGCTTAGAAAAACACATTGAGCCGAATGGCGAAATCATGTTTTTCAAGCTATGCGGAATCGCAGTACAACAAAGTCTAACGATTATGCGATCCGGGGTCGGAGTCCGGGATGACGTTAAACATTTATTACCATATAACTTTACGGCAGTGCGATTGCTGGAAAGGTCGATTGAGCATACCTGCCCAACTAAGTTACTAATTTTTGTTGAACCATTCACTACTCACTATTCACTATTCACTTAATAAAGGCTGGATTGCTTCGCTACCGCTCGCAATGACTCCGTAGTAAAACGTCATTCCGGAAGCTTATTTCATCCAGGGTTTAACTAAGAATTTAATTGCTTTGCCGTCAATATGCTGCTGCATAGCCCATTCAATTTTATCAAGCCCGATTGTGTCTGTGATAAGTTTTTCAACTTCAACATCCCCCGATGCAATATAATCCAGAGCCATTCTGAAATATTTAGGAGTATGGTGGAATACGCTCATAAGTCTTATATCGCCGTAGTGCATTTTTGTTGTGTCAAAAGTTACTGTAGAACCTGATTTACATCCGCCAAAGAAATGTACGGTTCCACCTGGGCGTACAAATGTGAAAATTCTCTCCCAGATTTCAGGGAGTCCGACGCATTCTATCGCAACATCAAGCCCTTTCCCTTCTTCCGAAAAATCTCTGAATATTTTTTCAGGGTTAGGATATTTGACTAAATCAACTATTTCATCAGCGTGCGCAAATTCTTCTGCCATTTTTAATTTCAGAGGATTTCTGCCGGCGACTATAACCCGTGCGCCTTTCAGTTTTGCAAGTCTTGCAAACATTAATCCTATCGGACCTATGCCGATAATTCCGACGCTCTGACCTTCTTTAATTCCTGTTCTTTCAACTCCGTGAACGACGTTTGCGAGCGGTTCGCAAAATGCTGCTTTATCAAAACTTAATCTATCTGGCAGAATTAGCATATTTTTTTCGACAATTCTCGCCGGAACTGTTATGTATTCCGCATAAGCACCGTTTAATAAATCAAGGTTTTCGCAAAGGTTATATTCTTCATGGCGGCAGTAGAAGCATTTACCGCAAGGTGCAGAATTTGCCGCAACCACACGGTCGCCGGCTTTGACGTTTTCAACGCCTTCGCCTACTCTATCGACAATCCCGGCGAATTCATGCCCGAAACCAGAAGGGATATTTTTTATCAATACAGGATGTCCGCGGCGGAAAGTTTTCACGTCAGTTCCGCATGTGAGGGCGGACATTACTTTAACAACTACTTCCCCTTTTTGAGGCGGTTTAACCATTACGTTTTCAAGTCTGATATTCTGCGGTCCGTAATATTGAATTGCTCTCATTTTCTACCTTTTATCCGATTTTTATATAAGCTTTCATAATTCTGTTATTAATTGTATCATCAAAAGCTTTTTGTATATCATTCAGGCTGTAAACCGTCGACATATTCTTAACAATTACCTTGCCGTCGCGAAGAAGTTCAAGAGAATCCTTTAAATCCGCAGGCGATGGCGAGTAGCTTCCGAGAACCGTGAGTTCTCTATAATAAATTTCATTATTGCCGTAGCCTGTATTTTTAGGAGTGCTTGAAAATACAAGAATTGTTCCGCCGCTTCTGATATTTTTAAGGGCAACATCAATCGCTTTATCTGCCCCCGATGTCATAAATACAGCATCAAAATCTTCATTGTCCGCAAGTTCACGAGAATCAAAGGCATTAATCCCGAGGTTATTCAAAAAATCAATTCTTTCAGGCAAAAGGTCGCATCCCGTAACCTCCATTCCGAAAGCTTTTAACGCTTGGGACATAAGAATTCCGATTGACCCTAAACCAACTACAAGGACTTTTGAATCTTTCATAAGGTTAGCACGTTTAACGGCTCTCACACAGCAGCCGAGAGGTTCATAAAAAGAAGCTTCAATTTCCGTGAGATTTGACGGAATAAGATGCGCGACATTTTGCAGATGTTCTTCCGAAAGATAAACATATTCGCTAAATCCGCCCGGTTTTATATTTGTACTTTTAAAATGTTTGCACATAGATACATTCCCGTGTTTGCAGTAATTGCAGGTTCCGCACGGGATATGGTGAGATGTAACTATTTTATCGCCTTCTTTAAAAGATGTTTCGGAATTAATCTCCATTATCTGAGCAACGATTTCGTGCCCGAGAACGGTTCCGTTGCCGCTCAAGTGTTCTCTGAATTTTACAATATCAGAGCCGCAGAGCCCGCTTCCGAGAACTTTTACAATTGCTCCCTCACGCCCTGCAAGCGACAATCGTTCCGTATCTTTCACAACAATTTTATCATTTTCAATAACTGCTATTTTCATATTTCGACCTCTTGTCATCCCGCGCCGCAGCTTCCCGCCGGCTTTCAGGATTGGCTTTTGCGTCCGTTAACACAAAATTTTCTCGGACATATAAATTTTAACATAAACCTTGCGAACGCGCAAAAAAAATATTATAATAATAGTATGACGCGCATCAGAAGATTAAGTTGTCTTGATATCCCCAAAATCCGTAAAATGATTGAATATCTTGACAACAACGAGTATGACAAATTTACGGGAGATTTACGCAACGAGGCATTTACAATGCTTCATACTATGCTGCCTTTGAAATATAAATTTCTGCCTGAATCCTATGTCCTCTGTGATGATAAAGAAATTCTCGGACTTATTACAGTGGTGCCGACGATGGGAAATCCGTATAAGATTAATATTTCGAGGCTGATTTTCGGCAATAATTATTATGAAGCGGGACAGCAGCTTGTTGAATTTGTTATAGCTAGATACGGTGCGCGCGGGGCAGTTTCTTTTTGCGTAATGGTTGATGAATCACACGAAGAACTTTTGCAGCTTTTCTCGCAAGGGTGCGGTTTCCGGCACTGTGCAAGCGAAAGCCTATGGAAAATAGAAAATTTCCAATCCGATGATATTCATCCCGCTAATTTCCGTCCATGCCAGAATTCCGATGCAAAACAGGTCAGCAGACTTTTTAACGGTGAATTGAAAAGTCTTTTCAGACCATCTCTGGAACGGGATAAAAATGAATATAAGACGCCGTTTTTTGAAGGTTTTACAAACTTTTATAAAAACCGATATGTACTGGAAGAACCGCAGAAGAAAAGAATTATTGCATATCTTTCGATTACAACGAACGATAATTTGAATTTTATAATTGATATTTCTACAAATGACGGCTACAATCTTTCATACGACGAAATCTTATGTTTTGCCCTAAAAGAAATCTCCGCGCGAAAGTCGTCTTTTTATGCATTTGTAAAACAGAAAAAATATACAAAAACCTCTGACGCGTTTGAAGAATACTTAAAAAATCACGGGTTCAATTGTATCCAGACCCAGCACGTACTGATAAAAGATTTTTATAAACCGGTAAAGCAGACAGAAAATGCCCTGCAGGTATTTTTGTTCGGTGAAAACAGAGTATCCGCAAATTAATAGTTCTAATCTAGTGTCGCTGCTTTCCGCCGGCTCTACGCCGCCGTACAGCGGCTCACCTTTTCAACGGTCACTCTTTCGCTTTACTGCCTTATCGCAAAATTTTTTCGGACAATCTTTTGAACTCTAATTGTAACAAAATATAAAGACAGGTTTAAACCGGACGAAATCCAGTTATATTACGGAAGAGAAGAGAAGAGAACGTTCATTGTCAATATTTTTTGTAAAAAGCCGTTTACATGAATATAAGCAATGTGTGCTTAAACGAGTATAAACAAGAGAAAGGAGTTCGCGCAATGGGCGGAATTGAATTTAACGGAAATGTTAACAATTTAAATGGTAAAACACAGGCAAAAACAAATGCCCCGAAACCTAAAATATCGCCAAACGATCCGAGAATTGCAGACTTGTTGAGCGGTACAAAATCCGGTATTGAACCTGCACCAATGCCAGGGGACGGACGCCGACACATACCAGTTAATCCTATCACTGGAGAAATAACCCCTGCCGCTAAGATGCCAGGCGATGGAGAAGCTCCTCGTATTCAGATTAATCCTCTAACAGGTGAGGTTGTAAAGTCAGCTGCAATGCCAGGCGATGTTGATATTTCCGAATATCTTAAAGGAAATGATTAAACAGATATTCTACAGGAAATTTTTGCCAAAGAATATCTATATGCAAAAAGCTCTCTCTTTAAAAAGAGAGAGCTTTTTAAGTTCACAGTATAATTAGTTTTTTAGCGGATATTCCCCAGCGGATTTACGCTTTAACCAAATCTTTGGCAAAAGATTCAGATCTGCGGGCGTGAATTTCGTCTTCAATTTTTGATATGAATTCATCAACCCCCATTGTGCCGACCTGACCGATACCGCGCGCACGGACAGCTACAGAATTTGCTTCAATTTCCTTGTCGCCTATTACGACAACATAAGGAACTTTCTTATCCTGCAGACTTTCTCTGATTTTGTAATTCATAGATTCGGAACGGTCATCAAGTTTTGCTCTGATACCGAGTGCACGCATTTTCTTGTAAACTTCCGCCGCAAAATCAGCGTGTTTTTCGTTGCTGATAGGAACGATTGCAACCTGTGTCGGCGCAAGCCATGTAGGGAATGCACCCGCATAATGTTCAATTAAGATACCGTGGAATCTTTCCATAGAACCGAATATTACACGGTGAAGCATAACAGGAGTTTTCATCTGACCGTCTTTATCCTGATATTTGATACCAAATCTTTCAGGCAGGTTAAAGTCAAGCTGAATAGTTGCACACTGCCAGGTTCTTCCTATTGCATCTTTTACTTTAAAGTCGATTTTCGGACCGTAGAATGCACCGTCGCCTTCATTAATTTCATATTTCATACCGCGGCGTTCCATAGCCTCTTTCAAGCCTGCTTCGGCTCTGTTCCAGTTTTCAATTTCGCCTACATAGCTTTCAGGCCTTGTTGAAAGTTCAACATCAAATTTCATATTAAATAATGCCATTGTATCAGCGACAAAATCAATAATTTCATTGATTTCATCAACCAGTTGTTCAGGAGTACAGAAGATATGTGCATCATCCTGAGTAAACCCTTGAACACGTGTTAAACCTGAGAGTGCACCTGATTTTTCTTTTCTGTAAACCGTACCGAGTTCAGCCATTCTGAGAGGCAGCGAACGGTATGAATATCTGTTTGCCTGATAAATCAAAATATGGAAAGGACAGTTCATCGGTTTTACGATATATTGTTCATCCTCTTCATTATCTTTTTGTATAAAGAACATATTTTCTTTATAGTGGTCAATATGTCCTGATAATTCCCAGAGTTTCGATTTTGCAATCTGCGGAGTATTAACAATTACGTAACCGCGTTTTCTGTGTTCTGTTCTCCAGTAATTTTCAATTTCTTCTCTTACAACAGCAAGATTAGGATGCCACAAAACAAGCCCGCCGCCGATTTCTTCTCTTACAGAGAATAGGTCAAGTTTTGCACCGAGTTTTCTGTGGTCACGTTTTTCTGCTTCTTCAAGGAAATGCAGATAATCTGCTAAATCTTCTTTTGTCCAGAAAGCTGTTGCATAAATTCTCTGGAGCATTTTATTTTTCTCATTACCGCGCCAGTATGCGCCTGCAACTTTTAATAACTTAATTGCGTTACCTTTAATATATGAAGTATTCGGAATGTGCGGGCCTGCGCAAAGGTCGTTAAACAACACATTTCCGTCTTTATCTTTTGTCAGATACAATGTCGGATTGTCGTTTCTGTGTTCTTCAAGAAGTTCAGCCTTGTAGATTTCGCCCTCAGCCTTAAATTCCGCAATCTGTTTATCAACATCAGGAATAACGTATCTTTCAAAAGTAAGATTTTGTTTAATGATGTTTTTCATCTCATCTTCTATTTTTTGAAGGTCATCTTCCGTAAAAGCATGCCCGTCAGTTAAGTCAAAATCGTAGTAAAAACCGGTGTCCGTAGAAGGTCCGATAGCCAACTTTGCCGAAGGGAAGAGCTTCTGAACAGCCTGTGCCATAATGTGAGATGCGGAGTGTCTTAAAACACTCAAAGTTTCTTTGTTTTTTTCCATTTTAATAACCTTTCATGTCCTTTTGGGTTTGTGCGGCTGATACCAGTTTAATTAACAACACTTAAATAAACATCAGCCCCCGGGGTGGACCCCCCTAACTGTGTACACGAATACTTTAACACCAATAAACTTGCAATACAAGAAAATTTATAACAAGTTATTCCGACAGCGGATCTCGTACTGATAGCATATTAAGCGACGTAATATAACATTTTACCCCTCAACCCTTGAGGGCGAGGGGGAATTTTAATGCCTCCATTTGTAAGGGAGGTGGCGCGAATGCGCCGGAGGGTTTTCTTTAGTATAATGCTGGCTACGACCCGCAATCGCATAGCGGTTATACAGTATCAGTAGTGTAATGATTTTACGTCATCCCGGGCTTGACCCGGGATCGCATTACCGCTGTGTTCTACAATTCTGCGATTCCGCATAGCTTGAAAAACAAGATTTCAGCTTTCGCTTCAATCAGTTTTTCTACGCTTCCGGAATGACGTAATATACCCTTTTAAACCTTTCCCGAAATTGTAAATTTGCTAATGCTCATTAACAATCTCCAACCTCAGCACAAGGCATACAAGGTCGCAATGAGCGAGGGAAGAATACTCCCCCCTTGTAAAGGGGGGATAATGGGGTGGGGGGTTTTTAATAAATTTTACCAGCAATCCATTTTGTACCATCCCTCACCCTGTCCCTTCCCGTATGGAAATGGGATAAGTCATTGCGAGCGATAGCGAAGCAATCCAGCCTTTTGGCTACCTGTGTAAGAAAGGTTCCACGCAAATGCCGAATGATTTTTTCTATCCCCCTCACCCTTACCCCTCTCCCGCGGGGAGAGGGAAGAAGACATCATTACTATACATGTCTGGCAAACCCGGATAAGCTTATCCTTTTTAGCGTCATGCAGGCTACGACCCGCAATCGCATAGCGGTTATACGGTATCAGCAGTGTGATGATTTTACGTCATCCCGGGCTTGACCCGGGATCGCATTACCGCTGTGTTCTACAATTCTGCGATTCCGCATAGCTTGAAAAACAAGATTTCAGCTTTCGCTTCAATCAGTTTTTCTACGCTTCCGGAATGACGGGTTCATTTATTGTTTAAAGCTTCCCCACTATTTAAAAATTAATCAATTCTCTAATCTTGCTATTTCCATATAAAAAAATTTATAGTAAGATATTTTTTATAAGAGAAGTAAGATGAGGGGATATTATATGAAGAAATTTATTGTTTCATTATTTGTTATCTTAGCAGGAACAATCGTCTTTGCCGCAGAAAATGTCTACACTCTCGATAACGGGCAAACCGTTATTATAAAAGAGGTTAAGTCAAACCCGATTGTCACAATGGATACCTGGATTAAAACAGGCTCCGTTAACGAAACCGACAAAAATAACGGCGTTGCACATTTTCTGGAACACCTTTTCTTTAAAGGCTCAAAAAATCATGCACCCGGAGAATTCGATAAACTTCTAGAAAGTAAAGGCGCTGTGACAAATGCCGCAACAAGCAAAGATTTTACCCACTATTATATTACTATCCCGTCAAAATATTTTTCAGAAGCCCTTGAACTTCATGCAGATATGCTCTTAAATCCTCTCATCCCGAGAAAAGAACTTGAAAAAGAAAGAAAAGTCGTCTTAGAAGAAATTTCCAAAGACGAAAATTCACCGGATCACGTTGTATACGACAACTTAGTCAGTATGCTTTATACAACCCATCCTTACAAAAGAAAAGTTATCGGGACAAAAAATATCATAGGGACAATTCCGCGTGAGGAAATTTTAAAATTCTATAACACATGGTACTCACCTTCTAATATGGTAACAGTAATTGTCGGAGATGTAAACGCAGAAGATGTTCTTTCAAAAATTAAACGGAACTTCAACGGCAGCCCTCAAAAAGCACCAAAAATTAAATACCCGAAGGAAAAACAACTCACGGAACAGGCAAAAAAAGTTCTGTATCTTCCTGCTCAATCCGGTTATATGCTGATCGGGTTCCGCGGAGTTCCGATTAGCGATAAAGATTCTTACGCTCTTGATGTTCTCGCGACAATTCTCGGCGACGGCCGCTCTTCAATTTTCTATCAGGAAATTAAAGATAAATTACAGCTTGCATTCTCAATCTCTGCTTCCAACGCAGGTTTTAGGGATGACGGAATTTTCTATGTTTCAGCTAACTTTACACCTGAAAAACTTGATAAATTAGAAAAAAATATCTTTGAAATAATAGCGAAGGTTAAAAAAGACGGAGTGACCACTGAACAGGTTAACCTTGCAAAAAATATTATTGAAAGAGATACCTACTACCAAAGAGAATCCATTTCAAATATCGCACAGGAAATCGGATACATTATGGTGACAGGGAACGACATAAGTATTTACGATGACTATGTCGCAAACATTAAAAAAGTTACGCCGGAAGATGTCAAAAGAGTTGCAGATAAATACTTAGGCATAAATAAATCCGCCGTATCTATAGTGCTGCCTGAATCTTCCAAAGAAAAAGAAATCTCAAACTTAACAGCACCAACTGTCACATCAAAACTCGTAAGCGAAAATAAAACAACACAAAAATACGAACTTTCAAACGGCACAATAGTTTTAATAACGCCAAACACATCCAATGAAATTGTCGCAATAAATATTTTTGCAAAAGGCGGCAACTTCTTACAGGAAAAATACGGCACATCCAGCCTTGTTGCTTCAACTATGCTTAAAGGAACAAAAAAATACTCACCGCTTGAACTTGCGGAAACCCTAGAGGATAACGGGATTAAAATAGCACCGTCCGTCCGCTCGGACGCATTCTCGGTGACAGTTCTTACTACCACAACCGAATATGACAGAACTCTTGCGCTCCTGAATGAAATACTCAATAACGCAACCTTCAGCGATTACGAAATTGAAAAAGTAAAAAATGAAAAATTAAATACAATTAAACAATCACGTGACATCCCGTTTCAGGTTGCAATCGAAGAATATAAACACCTGATTTTCGAAGGCACACCTTATACAAATTCAACACACTTGCTTGAAAAAAATATTCCGTCAATCACGCGCGGTGACATTGTAGGTTACTATAACAGAATTTTCGCACCGCAAAATATTGTAGTATCAATTAACGGAAATGTTGATAAAGAAAAAACTATAAAAGCGTTTTCAACAATGTTTAAATCAACAGACAATGAAAAATTTGCATTTGACACCCATAAAGATGATATAAAACCGTTTAGAGAAGCAAAAGAAAGCATAAAAGAAGCACCGGATACAAATACCGACTGGATTATACTCGGCTGGCAGACTGCCGGTATGAACGACAAGAAAGATTATGCAACCTTACAGGTTATAGATTCTCTTCTCGGTTCCGGCATGAGTTCGCGCCTTTTCAAAAACCTCAGAGATCAGGAAGGGCTTGCTTATCAACTGGGTTCAAGCTATTCCGCAAACGCTCTTAAAGGAGCCTTCATCGTCTATATAGGCACAAACCCGAAAACTTTAGAAAAATCTCAGGAAATGCTTCTTGCGGAAATAAATAAACTAAAGACCGAATTTGTCGGCACAAAAGAACTGAAAGAAGCGAAAGACAAACTAATCGGACAATTCATTCTTTCACAGGAAACAAACCTTGATAAAGCGGCAACTGTCGGCTGGTTTGAAACAATTGGCTCAGGCTACAATTTTACAGATGAGTACGAAAAGTTGATTAATTCAGTTACAGAATCGGACATTATTGAAGTCGCAAATAAATACTTCAACAGGAACTACGTACTTTCTATAGTGAAAAAGTAGCATAAAATATGTTATCGGAACAAGGAATATCCCCTCGCCCGCAAGGGGCGAGGGGATATTTTGTTAAAAAGCAAATGCGAATTTATAAATTCGGGTGAGGATTATATAGCTACAATATTTATATTTGGGGCTTATGCAGCCCCAAACCCCGCACCGGATATTCTTTCTTTTTGTTGCGATGCAAAGCGTATTGCCGCCAGAGGGCATAAGCATACGCATAGCGTATACGTGCCCGTTTAACGGCGGCAAACAAGCAAAGAAAGAAATCGGCTAAGAAAGAAAAACACGCTATATTACAGCACTGCTGCGCAGCGCAAGACCGAATGGATGTAGTTAAATGCTGACGCATTTAACCTTTGAGCCTCCCTATCGCACTTCGTGCACGTTCGGCAACCGACCACAGGTTGGTCTAAATAAATCCCCCCTACCCCCCTTTACAAAGGGGGTAAAGTAAAAGCCTCCCTTGTAAGGGAGGTGGCGCCAAGCGCCGGAGGGTTTTCAGGCGAGCGTGCGGCTTTGCCGCGATAGCGAGCAAAAAAGGTTGAAGGCTTTGCCTTCAACTGCATCTATTTTATTTCGCGGCGCGTAGCGACGCTGGAATATTTTGCCAATTTTTCTTTTCTTTGGTTCGTTTCTTTTCTTTTTTCCGGCTAAAAAAGAAAAGAAATGAACATACCTAAAGAATATACAATTACCCATCACCCGAATTTCTATGCTCACTAAAGTTCGCTAAGAAATTCCTCCATCTCCCTATGGGAGATGGGTAAAAAATCTTCCGATAACATATTTTATGTATTCAAGTTCTACTTAAGATTATAAAAAATACAAATCCTCAAAATTAAGTATTCACTTTTGTAAAGAAAATTTCTATAATGTTTACATAATTTCATGTTTATTATTACATGGGTTTAAAATAGGACGGGTTAAAATTGCTAAATAATTACGAAAGCTTTGATAATTCAGAAACAGCGTCAAGAAAATCAGCCCTTATTATGGAAAGAGTCGGTCTGGTTTCTACCCACATGTATAAACAGTTCCTCGACTATCAACACGCAACCTATAATACCAACGAAATCTTTACCCGTATGATTGATAACCTTCAGGAAGTCGCGGAAATTTTAAAAGAAGCGTTTTCTTCCCGAGGTGTTACTACGCAAAACATTTATGTGGATTTTGACCCGCAGAAATCTGTTGTTATTATTAATATTCTTTGGCATAAAATAAGCTTTACTACTCGTTGTAATTTTCAGCCGCAAGCTCTCTATAGAGAAAACGGCAATCACATGTTTTCCGGCAGAATTATGGCAATTAGAGGCAACTACAACGAGCTTATGGCAGGAGTAAAAGACCACGATGAAGAAATGGTAAGACTTCTGGATAACGAAGTTGCATCACTGTTTATTCCGGCAGAAGGAAGCCAGCGCTGTATTCTTAAAATACGCCACCTCGGAAATAAAGAAATTGACATTAATCAGGTTGATGCACCGCGCGAATTTGTACTGAAAGTAATTGAAACAATTTGCGGAGGAGGTTTCTACCACGAAGAAGGCGCAAGAAAAAGCTTTAATATATAAAGTTACAACCTTATAGGGTAATCATCAGGAATTGTAAAATTATTCTGCATTATCAAGACAGTACAAACATCTGCTCTGCTCCAATCTGCCAGAAGTGGATGGGCGGATTCTGATATACAGCCCTGAATTAACTCCTCCTTTGAGTAACGTGACGTATCAATTATTGAAGTCCAAAAAGCCCCCCTTGAACGATCCAAGCGAAATGAAAAAACATCTCTGCCATCAATTTTCGAAGTTTTATTCGGCTTCAAAAATACATAAAACTGCCCGCGGGTTCCACCTCGCGCATAAAAGCATAGTCCTGTTCCATTAACCAATTTCACACATTTATTCATATTTCCATAATTTGAGGAAACACCGCCATTAAATCCATTGGAAACAAAATATGGAGAATTTTTTGGATATTCTTCCGTAACCTTGATATATTTTTTAAAATATTTATTAAAAATAGCTTCATTTTGTTCAAAAGAGTTGTCATTTCCGTCATTGTTGAATTCACCGGAAACCGTAAACTCAAAACCGACGCCATATTCAACTTCAGCCATTTTTACAGCATTTGAAATTAAAGAATAGCAGGTCTTTAACTTATTTTCAACAACACTTTTCTGATAATTTTGAATCAAACCAGGCAAAGTCATAGATGCAACAATGCCAATAATACCAAGGGTAACTAACACCTCGGCAAGTGTAAATGCTGATGTTAGCTTAGAATCAGGCGCCCCCCCCCCCGAAACGCAATAATACCAACGGATTTCATACTTACCTCCTGCAATTGAATATCTTAATTATAGACTTATTTTATCATACAAAAACAATATAAACAAGAGATATTATTCCATAGAAATCTTTGACGACATTTCGGCAAGAATTCTCGCAACATCAGAGCCGCCTATGCAGACTTCCAATATCAACGGGCTATGGATAAGCACAGTTTCACTGTATTCCATAGTATCAACATTGATTACGTCGAATTCAATGAAATCATCTCCGGCATAAACAAGCTTTCCATATTCGCCGCCTGTTGCCCAACGGATAAACATATATTGATTTTCAAATTCTTTGAGTTTTTCTACTAAACGCATATAACCCTCATTCCCTATACCTTATATTTTAGTCATTTTTTCACTTAAGTCAACCTCTCGATACGAAACGTACTATCCCATTTATATAAAAAGAAAAGCCATACTTTTTTTCCAGTATAGCTTAAACAATAATCTTGGGAGGAGATTTGGGGATAGTTGTACATGCATGATAAAGCAAGCATGAAAATCATGTTACACATGTAACTAAAAAATTAATAAAAATTTACAATTACTTGATTTTATAATACAATAAGAGTAAGGAGAATTTAATGAAAATATTGGTCATAAACGGCGTAAATATGAATATGCTTGGAATTCGGGAACCTGAAAAGTACGGTTCCATGACATTGAAGGATTTGGAAAAAATATTATACGCCTTCTCATTTGAACTTGGAGTTGATGTAGAGATGTACCAGAGCAACCATGAAGGTGAAATCGTTGAAAAAATTCACTCTGCATATCAAAACGTGGAGGGAATTGTCATAAACCCAGGTGCCTACACCCATACAAGCGTTGCAATCAGAGATGCCATAGCTGCAGTGAATATTCCGACAGTGGAAGTTCACATGACAAATATCCATGCAAGAGAAGATTTTCGCCACACATCACTCATTGCGCCTGTTTGTATGGCACAAATAAGCGGATTTGGTTTTGACGGTTATAAATTGGGTCTCAAAGGGTTAGTCGACTTTTTAAAAAGTGACAATTCATTAAAAGAATAAAATGTATATTTTTTATCGCGCAATAAATTCTTTTCTGAAGGCTTCTGTTAATGCTGCAGCTTTTTCGTAAGGGTTTTCAACGCCCTGTTTTCTGTAGTTTGCTTCTGCTGCATCAAAGACTTCATTTGCTTTTGCAACTGCTTCCGGGTTTTCAAGCATTGTTTTGACATCATTTTCAATATTATCTGAACCCGTAACAAGAGATCTGCCGCTTATTGCGGAAGGAGATTTAGAAAGATCCTCTGTCCCCTTAGGTGCTTCCTGGACTTCTGGTTTTACTTCAGGTGCTTTAGGGGTTTCAGGTTTCAAATCAGTTTTTGGAGAAAATGGAACTCCGGTGTTGTTTTGAATTTCTCTCATATTGGCATCCTTCTTTCTTTCGAACGATTTCTTAACCGTCCTTTGTTTTCTCTTTAATCCGTTTAAAGTTTTAAAACACCAAAATATATTTTTTTGCTATTTTTCACAAAAAAAATTACAAAAATTAATAAATAACTCTCTCCCGTAATTTTTTATGTTATTATTTAGTATATACTATAAAAGGAAGTAATGCAATATATGAAATTAACTAATTTATTCTGCAACGTAAATCCTAAAGAAATTCTGCAATACCTACCGGACGCTGTTTTCGTGGTCAAAGAAGGCAGCGGAAGGATTATCTGGATAAATGAAAAAGCCGCACAATTATTTGAATTAGACAAAAAAAATCTAAAAGGAACAAAATTCAACGATATAGTTGATAAAGGTCTGGAGTTGGCTGAAAAATCTTCAAAGAAAGATGTTCCTATTATTGCAGGAGCAATGGTTAGCTCTGGTGAATTCTTTATAGAACTTAACGCAACTTTACTTGATGATGAATATTTTATTACGATACGCGATGTTACAGCAATGACTAATGTTCTGGTCAATGCAGAAAAAACAGGACGTCTGAATAGAGATAAAAATCTTATGCTGATGAAATTAGCGCACGAATTCAAATCTCCTGTGCAGTCTATCCTCGGTTTTTCAACAGCATTAACCGACGGACTCGGCGGTGATATTAATTCAAAACAACAAAAATATGTCAAAATTATTCACAAAAACGCTACTGAATTGATGTATTTTATGGATAAATTTTTTGAATTTACCGGTGTTGAAGCCTCTTCAAACGCATTTTCTTTCTATACTTTTGATATTGTTAATCTTGTTCAAAATGTGATAAAACACAACGAAAGCAGTCTGAGAAATAAAAATATTGCAATAAATATTGTAGATGAAGGCTTAAAAAATAAAACTGTATACAGTGACGAAAATGCCGTAAAAACAATACTGCAAAATATTATAGAACTTTCAGTCAACTTAACGGAAATGGGTTCAATTACAATAGAACTAAATACTCCTGAACTTGAATTTGTAGAAAAAACCGGGGTTCAATTAATAAAAGATGCAACAGAAACCTCATACATACAAATTTCGATTATTGATAACGGTATTGGACTACAAGAAAACGAAATCGAAGGAATCTTTGAACCGTATATACAGGCGGACAAAGTAAACAAGAAAAATATAGTACGTTCATTTTCTCTGGGTACAGCCAAAGAGCTTGTCAAACATTTAAACGGGGCAATCTGGCTTGCGACGGAGGTTATGAAAGGAACTGTATTCAACGTGATATTACCTGTTGAAAAGGGAGCAGTAAAACAGGATGAGTAATGTAACATTAAAAAATGTTAGGAAAATCTATGACAAAAAAGTTGTTATAGATAATATTGATTTGGAAATAAAAGACAAAGAGTTTATAGTTCTGGTAGGAGCCTCAGGCTGCGGGAAATCAACAATTTTAAGAATGATAGCGGGACTGGAAGAAATTACCGGCGGCGAAATTTTAATCGGGGATAAAAAGGTTAACAATATTCCTCCGAAAGACAGAGATATTGCCTTTGTATTCCAGAGTTACGCACTATATCCGCACATGACAGTGCGGGAAAATATTGCATTCGGCTTAAAGATGCGGAAAGTTCCGAAAGACGAAATTGAGAAAAAAGTTTTGGAAGCCGCAAAAATTCTTGACTTAACAGAATATTTAGACAGACGACCGAAACAACTCTCTGGCGGGCAAAGGCAAAGGGTTGCGCTTGGACGAGCAATTGTCAGAAACCCGAAGGTATTCCTTATGGATGAACCGCTCTCTAACCTTGATGCAAAGCTTCGCGTACAGATGCGTGCGGAAATAAAAAAATTACACGAAAAACTGCAGACAACCTTTATCTATGTAACACACGACCAGACAGAAGCCTTAACAATGGGCGACAGAATTGTTGTTCTTGATAAAGGCGTTATACAACAGGTAGATACACCGGAAGAAATCTACAACAACCCGCAGAATATGTTTGTTGCAGGATTTGTCGGGTCGCCTCAGATGAATTTTATTGCAGGGGAAGCGCTTTCACCCGAATTTGCCGGAAAAATTGCAGGAGTAAGACCTGAGAAAATGAGAACCGGCGGCGAATTTAAACTAACGGTTCCGGTTGAGATGACAGAACTTTTAGGCAGTGAAAAAATTGCATATTTTTCTATTGGTGAAAATAAATGCAGCGCAAAACTCCCAGCAGAATTTAATGTAGGAAAAGAACTCGAATTAAGCATAAAAAGAGATGATATCTACCTCTTTGATAAAGAAAACGGAAAAAGAATTTCTTAACTGCAAAGCAATTTTATTTATTCAAATCTAAAAATTCAAGTTTATAATTTAATATTTCAGCAATAAATTCAGCCTCTTTCAACGAAAGACTTTCTCTGTTCAATTTTCCGAGGAGGCTGTTGTATGAATAGTCTTGCGCAGTAAATGTGCTTAATTTTTCCGCCAGTTTTTTTAATGTCATTCCGCGCGACACTGCAAGCATTTTTATCTTATTTTTAACATTCATAATAGCTCAATTATATCTTATATTGACTTTTAAAATGTAAGAGTTTATTATAATATTCATATACAACAAATAATATTCATATATGAATATTATTAACTAAGAGGAGAATTATGAAATACTCACAAGGATTTACTTTAGCAGAAATTCTGATTACACTCGGGATAATAGGTGTTATTGCGGCAATGACACTGCCGGTATTAACAGGGAAAACTAAATACAAAGAATTAGAAACAAGATACAAAGTAGCCTCAAATCTTCTACATAATGTTGTGAACTATTTTCATGCTAGAGAATTGATGATTTACGGCACCACATACTGTACGGCAAGTCAAAACTGCAACGGGCAGGCACCGGTATTTACAGAAGTTCTAGCGGAAGGCTTCAGCGGAATTCATGCACTTAACAAAGATTACGGGGCATTTGCAAAAGAAAAATATTACAACTTTTCAAATACAGTAAAGTTTAATGGCTCCCTTCTTGATGACGGGTATATGGAACTAAAAAACGGAATGAGCGTAATCGTTGAATCCGGTACCACCAACACCGTACCTATTATATATTTTGACATAAATGGAAGCGAAACAAAACCAAATAGAATGGGACACGATATTTTTGCATTTGTAATTGATAAAGGGGACAGGGTGTGTCCGCTGGGAGCAGAGGCTTGTACAACCCGTTCAAACTATATAGAAAGAACAGACGATTTCGCACAGAGCAGCTATTGCAACCCGACTTCTACAGATGCACAAAACGGTATTACATGCGGATATTTTGCAAGCATTGATAAAGATTATTTTAAAAAAATAAAATAAACATCCTACGGTTTCAGGACAGCAAGAACATAATTATCGTTGAAATATTTGTTTGCACAATTCTGCAGCTGCTCTGACGTAACGAGTTTTATTTTTTCTTTCAATTTTTCGTTAAAGTCAAAACCAAGCCCCTGTATTCCGTAATGAGCCGCAAGACATGCCTGCTGACAGTTTGTTTCCTGCATAAACGCCCATTTACCTATAATGTTATTTTTCGCGTTTTCCAGTTCTTCATCACTTACAGGGATAGTTTTTATTTTTTCGATTTCTTCTTTAAACCCGGCTAAAGACACTTCTATATTCTTAGGTTCAGTTGCTATATAAATAGAAAAGCTACCGCACAAGTCAAACGGTTCAAAAGAACTTCTTACAACATAAGCAAGCCCCTTCTTATCGCGAAGTTCCAAAAACAATCGTGAAGAAAGTCCGGATGCCCCGAGGATTATATTCAAAAGCACAAGCGGCGGGTAATCCTCCGATAAATATGTCGGAACAATCCAGCCCTGAAGAATATGAGCCTGATTTGCATCTTTTTTAATAATCTCCGCATATTTTTTCTCATTCAAAACAGGAATATCTTTTTCACCCTCCTCTGAAGTAGAATAAGGCAAAGAGCCAAGGTTTTCATTCAGAGTGGAAAGAATTTCATCACAGGCTAAATCTCCAACAAAGGTCAAAACTTTTCTGCTCTTGGTGATAATAGAATTATAAGCGTCAATTACATCCTGTTTTTTAATATTATCAGCGTTTTCAAGAATTTTTGTATAGGTATTTCCGTACGGATGATTTTCGAATATTGTCTTATAATACGCATCAGAAACTTTACCACGCGGGGAATCCAATTCCGCAACAATCTCACCTGTCATCTTGGCAAGTTCTTTATCAAATTCTTCAAAGGTAGAATTTTTGATAATATCCGTCATAATTTCAAGAGCTTTTGCAAAATCTTCATTCAAGCAAACAAAACGAAATCTCAAATAATCCTGTTTCAATTCAGCGGACAATTCTATTGCGTAAGCGTCGAGTTCTTCTGCAATCTGCTGTGCTGAACGTGTTTTAGTTCCCTGCATAAACAGCCTGGACATTAGAGCATGAATACCTGCACATTTTTCCGGCTCTTCTATGGAGAAATTAAGACACAGAGCAACGCGCGGTGTATTAGGATTTCTTTTGTAAAAAAATTCCGTATTGTTTTTTAACGTACTGATTTTGCTTTCCATAAACCTCTCTCCTATAGCTGAATTTTAGCACAGCAATCTGAAAAACACAAGGATAATCTGTATGTTCATTTTGCTCTAGAAAGTTGCATTAATATTTCTTGCACATTTAACGTATTTTGCATATAATATAATGTATGAAAAGAATTAAACTCGGGAATTTTGAAATAGGCGGAGAGAAACTGACAATTCTTGCAGGTCCATGTGCGATTGAAAGTCAGGATATCTTAAATAAAACCGCAGAAAAATTAAAAGAAATTACAGAAAAACTTGATATTAATTTTGTATTCAAGTCCTCATTTGACAAGGCAAACCGTTCCTCAATAACATCTTATAGAGGTCCGGGAATGGAAAAGGGACTTGAAATGCTTAATAAAATAAAAAAAGAATTTAATCTTCCTATAGTAACGGATATTCATACTCCTGATCAGGCGGCAGTCGTTGCTGAGGTTGCAGATATATTACAAATTCCGGCATTTTTATGCAGACAGACGGATTTGCTTGTTGCTGCAGCAAAAACAGGCAAAATTGTAAATATCAAAAAAGGACAGTTTCTCGCACCTGAACAAATGGGTCCGTTAATTAAAAAAGTTGAAGACAGCGGCAACGATAAAATTCTCGTGACAGACAGAGGATCCTCTTTCGGCTACAACAATCTTGTTGTAGATTTCCGCGGAATACCTATTATGCAGGAGTTTGGCTATCCTGTCGTATTTGACGCAACCCACAGCGTCCAATTACCGGGGGCTAACGGAACCTCCTCCGGCGGCGACAGAAGATTTGTGCCGTATCTTGCTAAAGCTGCTATGGCTGCCGGTGCGAATTGTTTATTCTTTGAAATTCATCCTGACCCGGATAAAGCGCTCTGTGACGGGGCGAATATGGTTCCGCTGGATAAAGCTGAAAATTTATTCAATAACTGTAAATCTATTTTTGAATTAGTAAGGAGTCAACAATGTTAATTAAGACCTACGCTGCAGGACCTTTTGATGCTAACAATTACCTTGTAGCGGATAAAGAATCTAAAGAAGCTGTTATTATCGACTGTTCCGATTATATACAAGATCTTATTAACGTGGTTAATATGAATAATTTTAATGTTAAATATATTCTTATTACTCACGGACACTTTGACCACGTTCTCGGTATTAACGAAATGAAAAATGCCTTGAATGCTGAAGTTGTTGTTCCTTCGGAAGATTTAATACTGATAGAAAATATCAATGAACACGCAAGATTTTTCGGACAGGAAATAATCGAAATACCTGTTCACGACAGAACATTTGATGAAGGGGTTGACTTACGTATCGGCGGACACGAAATTGAAGTAATACAAACCCCGGGACATACAGAAGGCGGAGTGTCTTTTCTTATTAAAAATTGTCTGTTTTCAGGCGATACTTTATTTAAAGACAGCTTTGGCAGAACCGATCTCTACGGAGGCAACTCCAGAAAACTTATCAACAGTATTGTGAATATTCTTTTCAACCTGCCGGATAATACTCTCGTTTACCCGGGGCACGGACCTTCCACTACTATCGGATATGAAAAGCAGCACAATGATATTATGCATTATGTAAAAAGAGGATAAAAATGAAAGAACAACTGGAAAAAATTTACGCAAGCGCGAAAGAAGATTTATCAAAAGCTCAAACAATAAGTGATTTAGACGAAATACGAGCAAAATACCTGAGCCGCAAAGGTGAATTTAACGAAATTAAAAAAAACCTCAAAAACCTCTCTGATGAAGATAAAAGAATTGTAGGTTCGCTTGCCAATGAAATTACCAGAAATCTTGAAACCTCTATTCAGGTAAAACATGATGAATTTTACAAAAAAGAACTCGACGAAAAACTTGCGAAAGAACGTATTGACGTAACTTTACCAGGGAAATTCACTCCGCGAGGAAAAGTCCATCCGATAACCTCTACGACAAATGAAATTGTAGCAAGCCTGCAGAGCCTAGGCTTTTCAGTAGTTCCGGATGCATTATCACCTGAAGTTGAAACAGAATACTTTAACTTTGATATGCTGAATGTTCCAAAAGATCACCCTGCACGCGATGTTCAAGATACTTTCTATACTCTTAATGCAAAAAACGTTGTATTAAGAAGCCAGACTTCAGGAGCACAAGTTCATGTTATGGAAGAACAAAAACCGCCTATCAGAGTGATTGCACCGGGAAGAGTTTACCGAAACGAAAATATCAATGCACGTAAATACAATTTTTTCCACCAGATTGAAGGTTTGTACGTGGATAAAGATATTACCTTCGGGGATTTAAAAGGTGTATTGAATGAATTTATAAGAATATACTTTGGTGCAAGCCGTCCGACAAGATTCAGAAGCAGTTTCTTTCCGTTCACGGAACCTTCTGCCGAGGTTGACGTTCAATGTATTATGTGTGAAGGCAAAGGCTGCAAAACCTGTTCCGGCACAGGCTGGCTGGAAATTCTCGGCTGCGGCATGGTAGACCCGAATGTATTAAGAGGTGTCGGAATTGATCCTGATGTTTATACAGGATTTGCGTTCGGTATGGGGGTTGAAAGACTCGCTATGCTTAAATACGCAATAGATGACATTAGACTTTTCTTTAATAACGATGTTAGATTTTTGAAACAGTTTTAAACCGCGGGTAATCTGCCAGCCTGTTTACTTACAACTTGTTTTACCATTCCAGTCAAGCTCATCTTTACATCTAAGATAATCTAAATTTTCATTAAAAATTACCCAGGCGGTTGCACCATGCCCCGTACTATCTTTGATGCTATAAGTGGTTTCCTCTTTGGTTCCGCTTGGAATTATACCATATTTTGTCAAATAAAACCCGAACAAATCATATCCCATTTTATTTGGAGCATTTGCACCATTCACATCAACAAATATCCAGGCGCAAACATTTGACAGAGGCTTACTCGTTCCTCTGACGTCGGTACAGCTTCCACTATTAACAAGAATGATAATTGAATTTCCGTCTATAATTGACAGAGATGAAGCTTTCGACTCAAGTTCAGAAACTAGAGTACCATTTGCATAGTAATAATGTTCGGCAAGTCCGCATTCAGACTTTTTTAAACTTGCATCACAGATTTTTAGGTTTTTAACATGTGCAAAGAATTTTTGTTTTAAAATACTTGCATTTACCGCTATATAATCAGTTTCATTATCATTCTCAGAACCCGTATCTCTGTTACCAAAGCCCCATAAGTCCGGTGTACCGTAATCATTTACTGCAAACTGGTAGGCTTGTGATAGTATACTGTATACCTTTTTTAGTTTTGTCACAGTAACCTTTTCCTGATTTTTTTGCACAAGCGCAGGCAGCGTCATCGCAGCAACAATCCCGATTATACCAAGTGTTATAAGAACTTCCGCAAGTGCAAAACCCTTTTTCATAAATATTCCTTTCTCACATCAATATATTTATCTATTTTTATTGTAACACGTCATGCATATTAATACAACACATCAATATTATTGATGTATTACATTCTTAAGTTATTCACATTAAAAAGGTTTAATAAAAAAATGGATATAAAAACACAATTCGGGAAAAGACTTAGGGAAATAAGAATATCAAAAAATCTTACACAGGAAAAAATTGCTGAAAATATAGGCATTCAACCCGAAAACTACTCTCGCATTGAAAACGGGCTGTCTTTTCCAAAGCCCGAAAATATCGTTAAGCTCAGCGAAGTTCTCGGGGTTGAAATCGCCGAACTATTTCAATTTACCCATATTAATGATTACGATAAAATACTCGATGCAATCATTACAAAACTCAAAAACGACAAAGAAACAACGGTTATTACCTATAAATTTCTAAAAAGTTTGGGGAAATTGTAATTTTTTTGAAAACTGGTGTTCAAAAAATTTTTCTTTTTATTTTAGAATAATGTACACAAAAAGGAGAAATTATTTAATATGATTACAAAAATAGGCTACACCCCTCTAATTCAGGCAAGACCTGCCAATCAAGTTGCATTCACCTCAAATAATTATTACAGCAGATATTCTGACATGAATTTTAACAATCAGGTTGTAGACTCTCACATTCAAACGATGAGCGGGAACATTGAAGCTTCTGATTCTACGCTAAAACAAGGCGCTTCAGCTTTGAGCGGAAATATCGAAATTGAACGCTGCAAAGTTAAAGACGATTTAAAAGTGACAAGCGGAGATATTAGGCTTTATAATACAAAAGTTAACGGAAATGTAAAAGCCACAAGCGGTAGCATACGAGTATTAGATGATTCAACAGTATCTGGCAATGTTTGTGCTACAAGCGGAGATGTAAGAATCGAAAATTCCAAAGTAAAAGGGAAAGTTTCTACAACCTCAGGCGACATTACCCTAAGAGACGCTAATATAGAAGGGAAGCTACTCTCTGATCCTGACAATTTAAGATTAAAAGGTAAAAATATTATAGAGGATTTAATTCTTGCCGCTCATGAAAAAATAAATATATGTATGAATTTTGGCAATACGCTAATCCATGACAACCGCTCAACCCGAATTATAATAAACGGAGTTGACGTAACCTCAAAATTTATGGCGATAGCAGAAGAGTCCGCCCCTCCGGCACAACCAATTAAATTCACACTTCCTTCCGGAACAACAATTACCAATAGCGTGACATTCGATTCAAAAGTTCCCGGGACATTGTTACTTGAAAAAGGAGCAAAACTCTTAGGAAAAGTTATTAACGGGACGGTTAAACACTTAAAATAATAAAAAAGCCTCTCAAAAAGAGGCTTTTTTATTTATAACTACTGGTCGCTTTCGTGATGGTCGTTATCTTTCATAAGTTTCGCAAAATCAGAAGGCTTAATACTTTGGACAAACTTTTTAAACTCCTGAGCTTCTTCTTCATCTTTAGCGGAATCAGTAGAAACTGACCCGTTAGAAATAACATTAGCCGTCACAAAAATAGGTGCATCAACACGAATAGCAATAGCAATAGCATCAGACGGACGCGAATCAATTTCCAAAACTTCATCCTTGTCATTTTTCAGATATAACGTAGCATAATAAGTATCTTTTTCGACATCGTTAATCTCAATTTTATCAAGATGATATCCGGTTTTTTCAATAACATTAATAATCAAATCGTGAGTCATAGGTCTTGCAACCGTAAGATTTTCGATTTTTCTGATAATAGCGCTGGCTTCTGCAGAACCAATCCAAATCGGAAGCGCCTTTCTGTTTTCCTTATCGTGGAGAACAACAATAGGCGAACCGGTTCTTGTATCAAGCGCAATACCCATAACTTTCATTTCAATCATATATAATAAACCTTTCCGAATTTCACTAATAACAATAAATTATACAAATATTATAGACTAAAAAAATAAATAAAAAAGATTTACGAAAAAAAATATTTATGCTAAAATACAAATAAGGCTGACAAAAAGCAGCATGACAAAAGAATAAAAGAAATGGAGTAGTGGCCGAGTGGCTGAAGGCGGCACCCTGCTAAGGTGTTATGTGGGTCTAACCTGCATCCAGGGTTCAAATCCCTGCTGCTCCGTTTTTTATTGGTTTTTCAGGCTTTTTGAATTCTTGTGGTGTCGCCTCTTTTTTTAAATGCTCACAAAATGCTCACAAAATATTTTGTATTCTATTGCCTCTTTTGCATTTTTTAACGTCCCATTTATCATTGGGCAGGTATCCCAAACCGACAAAATCCTTTTAACATATAATAACATCAATACTCATCAAACTCTGACATGTTTATTCTCTAATTTTTAACTTATACTGAGGTTTTAAATAATCAATTATTTCAGCAGAAGGTTCAATACAATTATAAAATATAAGTACGTCTATTCAGACGTACTTAATTTATTAAAGGTTAATGGTAAAAAATAAAAAAATATCGTAGATTTTATTTTTCCGGTAAAACATCCTTTAAAGCTCTTAGAGCTGAAAGTGTATTCGGGAAACCAACATAGGGCAGACATTGAATTATTGCCGCGGTAATAGTTTCTATTGAATTTCCCGCTTTTAAATTACCTTTTATATGACTTTTAAGGGTTTCGGTGTTACCTGTTGTTACAAGAATACTTACCACAAGAAGTTCTCTGGTTTTCAAATCAAGCCCTTTTCTTGTATAAAAATCACCGAAGCAGACTTCCGTTAAAAATCTTGCGACATCCGCACCCATATCCTGAGGAAGCCCTTCTAACGATTCTTTAATTTCATCTCCGTAAAGAGGAGTTTGAATTGCCACTCCTTTTTCAAATCTTTCCTCTTCTTTTACTGTTGCTGTACTATCAAGCGGAGTTTTTATATTTCTTTCTTTAAACACCTGATTTAAAACATCAAGAGCGTTGAGTGTTTTTGGAAATCCGATGAAAGGTGCGCACTGGTAAATTGCTTCTCTGAGTTCAATTGGTGTCACACCTACATTCAAAGCTGCATTGATGTGAGCTTTTAATTGCGGCAAAGTTTGCTGTACCGCAAGGGATGTTACAGTAATCATTTCCCTCGTTTTGTTGTCAAGGTCGCCGACAGTGAATACTTCTCCAAAAATGTATTTCTGCAAAATAGCCATCATTTCAGGGTCATTTCCTGTATTCGATAAGGCTTCTCCCCCAAAAAGAGTATTGTAATTTTCTTTACAAATTTCGGTTCTGTTTACAAATGATTCTGCTCCTGCTAATGCAACGGCTGAAGTTGCCTGCGCCATAAGTGCTGATGCTGCTATTGCGGCTATTTTCTTTTTCATATTTTCTCTCCTTATTTGTTATATAGAAATTTTACACCCTGATAGCTGCTCTCAGTCAAGTGATAATATTCGTAATTTATATGTTATAATTATACTCATAATTCTAAATAAAAATGTTTTCTAGGGTTCCGCGGCTCTGCCGGCAGGTCCGAGAGAAAACTCACTAAAAGTGTACACGGAGGGAAAAAAGCCCGGGAGATAATATCATAATTATCTTGCGGGCTTTTGATAATATAAAGAGAAAGGATAAATGATTATGGAATGGATTATATTGCTAATTGCAGGATTTTTTGAAATAAGCTGGGCAATAGGGTTGAAATATTCGCATGGATTTTCGCAGCTCATACCTTCTGTTTTGACTGTAATCTGTATGATTGCGAGTTTTTATTTTCTGGCGCTGGCGCTCAAGAGCCTTCCGCTCGGAACCGCTTATGCAGTTTGGACCGGAATTGGCACCCTCGGAACAGTTATCCTCGGGATTATTCTTTTTAAAGAACCTGCTACAGCGATTAGACTTTTTTGTATTGCATTAATCATAAGCGGTATTACAGGATTAAAACTTATAACACACTAAGACTGTATGTCCCGTTATTTATGCTTATGACCTTCTTCTTTATCTATGTATTCACAGTGAAGTACGGATTCTAGCTCATCAAATATTTCCTGATAATGATACTGGAGTGCGTGTCGGGCTTTGTGGTGAAGGTCATCTAAATGATAGTGCATTGCTATTTCAAGATTTGCAAGTGACATATTGTAGTCGTAGAGTGTATTTACATATAATATTTTTGCGTTGTTGTAATCTGTTCTTGCCTGCTGGAGTGTAAGGTAATCAATTTGCAGTTTATCGTAGCGGGCATCCGCAAGTTTGTAATTTTCAAGTGCTTCTTCCACTTTTGACTGGACGTTTATAACCTGCTGTTCACCCTTATTTACGTTTAGAAAACATTTTTTTACTTCAAAATATAAATCCTGTTTAAATAAGTCTATATCGTTGCTTGCAAGATTTACTTCCGCTTTTGCCCGGTCGATTTCGTGCTTTAGCTGTTTAAAATTAATTGCGGTCGTCATATTTACTGCCATATTAAGATTATTGTTGGAAAGGGTTCTGGTATTATTAAAACCGTAGCCGATGTTTCCGGTAATATCAGGGTAGTATTCTCTTTTAATATATAGCAGTGATTGTTTCATAGCATCAAGGGTCGCATCAAGAACCCATAAATCAGGACTGTTTTTATAAGCGAGATCAAAGGCTTTATCCATTGAAAACGGAAGCTCAAGAAGTTCCGAGGTGACGATTTCAGATACTGTATTTTTTTCTATTCTTGTTCTGTATGCGATATTTTTTATATTTTTATCTTGAAGTGTTTCGGGGAGTTTATTTTCTTTGGTGTATTTAGATTTGTCGTAAAGTTCCTGAGGTGTGTAGATATCATAGAAGTTAAAAGTTTTGATTTTCTTAATTTTAAAATCCGGTGCAAATGCAATATATAAAGAATTCGCGAGATCAGCCATCGCAACATCGTAGGCTGTCTGGGCGTCTGTCAGCCGCATTTTAGCTTCTGTAAGACAGACTTCTGCATTTACGAAATCTATTTTTGGTTTTTTACCGGATTCGTAGAATTTCTTTGCGCGCCAGTAATTCTTTATACATATAAGAGTGTTATTATATTCAATATCTCTGATTCCCTGGGCTTTCAGGGCGTTGTAGTATTTTGTCTTAACGTCATAAATAGTATTGCAGATGCTGTCCATAAACTGGTATTCTGCTGCAAGCTGATAGAATTTTTCCATCCTGATGAGGGCGCTTGTTTTGCCAAAGTTCCAGATTAACTGGCTCAGATATACATCGACGGACGGAAGGTTTCTGTTAGAGGAGCCGTCATAGTTTTTATTAGAATTATAATCTTGATAAATTCCGGCTCCTGCTCCGAGTGTCGGGAAATAATTTGACTTTGCTATTCCGACGTTGCTTTTTGCAACTTCAAGGTTGTATTCGTATTTTTTAATATTCGGACTGTGGTTGATTGCAATACCGACGCAATCCTCCAGAGTAAGCATCTGATCTTTTTTTACGGGACTTTCTTCTATTGCAAAAACAGAGGAAGTATTCCAGCAAAATAGTATTAATATTAATAATATAGCCTTAATCTTTTGCATTTTTCTGCTTAACTCTTATCCCGTTTTTATTGTAGAACATTATGTATAAATTAACAAGAGTTATAGTTTTTTAAGAATATATTTATCTACAGGGCATTTTATTATCGCTGGAGTATGGTTATAGAGAAATTTTAAAAATTTAATATATATTTTTTTATGCAGATATTTTTTAGTTAAGGCACTTGGTGTCTTTTTGCCTGTTTCAATGTCTTTTAAAAATTCTTCGCGCTTCGGGTGCGCTATCGACGATTTTATAATGTTCGGATTATGTTTTGTGGCACTTTCCTGCGGGACTTCTCTTGTTATTATTTCTGCATTTTTCAATATTTTATTGAAATATTTTTCACCTTTTTTTGAATTTATCAAGATTATAGAGGTTCCTTTTGAGTCATTAAGCGTTGCGTCAAATTCATCAACACCCCAGAAATCCCCCATTGTAATATCTGCTGTCCGCGGAATTTTATTGAACTTACAATCTACGCAACTGTCGTTAATGCTTAAATTTCCCAGAAAACACTTCATAAAACTATTATTTTTTCTATCCAGAAAATAGTCTTTTTCAGTTGTTTTTATTCTGAGGAATATTTTTGAATTCCAGCCATTGTCTTTTGCCCTCATATTTATGTTTATCAATTTTCCCTTATCTTTTTGGGATTTGAGGAATTCTTCTTTATACATTTCAAAGAATTTTCTTGAAGGTACTCCGTGGCATATAATATCCATTGTCAGCAAATTTTCATAATCTTTCCTGAGGTAAGATTTTAACCCTGCAATCTGACATGGGGTACCGGTATATAGAACATGTAATCCGCTTTCTAAAATCTTTTTTGCTTCTTTGAACGTAAACTTTGTATCACTTTGTACATATTTTGAACTCTGCATTTTTTCTATTTCAGAAAGTGTTTGTGCAGCAATATGGCAGACTTTCATATCTTCATCATAAACTACCCCGAATACGACTCCGCCGTTTTTAATAAAATATTTCGCAAATGCAGGAAACACCCCGCCTGATGCTGATTTTAATCTTACAGTTTCATCCTGATTTATAAAAGCATAGAATTTTGGGGAAGAGGAGTTTACTGTTTCAAAATTCAAAACAGGACAAACATTTTCGCACAAACCGCAGTTTATACATTTATTTTTATTAATCAATGGTTTTAGAAACCCTCTTTCATCCTCTGTAATTGTAATTGCACTATGCGGACAGATATTTGCGCAGGCGCCGCAGCCCGTGCAGTTTTTTATATTTATTTTATCCATTGATTTATCCTGTTCTTTAAATTTAAAGAATACTTCTGCACCGGTGCCGGCATAAATTTACATATACCGAGCCAAATTTTCCAAATTATTTTTTTTATATTGTATTTTAACGTTGCTTTCCTTTTTAATTCCTGTATGGTATTTTCTGATTTATATAATTCCTGTTCTAAAAAATGCATCCTTGCAGAAAGTTTCGTATTATAATTATCCGGATCAGGTGCAGTTTTTAATATTTCATTGAGCTTTTCAAGTGCGTTTTCGGACTCTTGGGCAATCCTTTCGTTTACCTTGGCATAATCAATTTTAAAAATGCAGTCTTTTCGCAGAATTTCATCAATTGAAATTATACATTTATCTTCAATTCCTAACATTTCTAATATTGAATCAAACCTGGCTCCGCCGCGATTTTTATTTTTTATACAGATAAAAGGTTTGTTGAAAATTATGGCAAAACACATTCCGTGGAAAGAATCGGTAATAAGGATTTCACAATTTTTAATTGCAGCAAGCCAGTTTTCAACTGAAATATTGGTGTCTGCAAGCGTTTTAACCGGCAAATTATACTTGCGTTCCAACTGTTTATAAATGTTCTTATCGTGTTTATTTGTATCAAGGACATAGCTAACGATTTTGCCGGAAAAATCAATATCCGCTTCTTTAATCATATTCTCATAGAAAGTCTTATCAAGAATAAATACGGGGTCAATAATCCAATCGGCATTAATCCCCATAATATCACGGCAGATTTCAACGCCTGCATTTTCTCTGACAGATATGTAGTCGAAAGATTTTAGAGAATTTCGCATATCTTCGATTACATCTTTTGAATATTCGTTTAAAAATGTTTCCTTATCTATACCGAAACTTGCTGAAAAAGCGATTTTCTTACTATCCGGCGGAACAAAATCCAGAAAATATTCCCCAGTTTTATTGTTTAAATAAGGCAGCCTGAAAACCTGATCTGAACCTGTTATATAAATACTCGCATCAGTATTAAGCAACTCTTTGTATCCGTCAATACAAGAAGAAATTTTTAAATATTTTTTGCGGAAGTTAGGGCAAAAGTTGAATTTAGACAATTTTCGCCTGCTTTGATGCCCTTGATTGGCTGCCAATTCAGAGTCGTAACCGAGAGTTTGCAGCACCTGCTGCAGTGCATAAGCCGTGAGCATTGCACCATAATTATTAATTGTGTGCCATAAATTGAAGATATATATTTTTGGTTTCACCATAGATATTATAATATCATTTAGAAATTTTTTTTACAAACAAAAATACAGAAAATATTCTGTAAATGTTGTAATCCGGTATGCTGAAAATTCTCATTTCAATACTGCCTTGAAGCGGCTCTCATTTTCACACGCAACTCAAAATTTCACTTTACAGCTGAACACTAAACTTTCCGTAAAAATCAATTAATTCGCCCCCAACCTCAAGGGTCGAAGGGATTATTTCTTAGATATTTTTACCAAGGCCATAAGCTTTCTCTGGATACTGAGTATGTTTTACATCACCGGCACTCCAGACACCGGATGCTATAACTCTACCTGCATCTGTCCAACCGAGATATCTTAACAATGATTCATAATGACTTATTATCGGTTGTGCTACTCTTTCTGAGGTGTCAGCATAAGTCATAAGAAGAACTGCCTTTTTGGAAACATGAATCTTATCGTTTATTGCATAAAATCTGTCTATAACAGACTTAATTTGCGATGAAATTCCGAAATAATACATCGGGGTCGCAAATACCACACAATCAGCATCCGCGATATTTGCTTTCACAAATTCAAAATCATCCTTATACGCGCATTCTCCGTTCATACCGCATTTGTTACAGGCTATACACGGATGTACGGTTTTAAATGCGGAATCAAACCGCACAACAGAATGCCCAGACTCCTGTGCTCCTTTTATAAAATTATCCGCTAGAATGTTTGAATTTCCATTTTTCCTCGGGCTTCCTGTAATAACAAGTATCTTCATCTTTTTCCCTCCTGTTTTATTTATTCCCTCAATATTGATTGTCTTACCTATAACAGCCGCTCCCGCCGCTGTTATAACCGTCGCTTTTATAAAATTCCGTCTATCCAAACCTTCACCTATTATTATTGACACTTTATATAAAGATTTTACAACTTGATAGCAACTCTCAGTCAAGTTTATCATTAAATATTATTTGAATTGCCTGATTTTTTAGCGGCTTTTTTTAATTTTCGCGGTAGTTTTTCGCTTCGCCCCGATTTTGCAGCGACATTAACAGTGTCCGCATTTCTTGCCAGTATTTTCCTTAAATTTATAAACGGTCGCTGTACATGCGGAACTATTCGTTTGCAAAGAGATTCCATTCTTTTAAGAACACGCAGCTTTCGTTTTTCTTCATCTTTTGGTAATAACTTCAAACTGACTTTTGCTTTTGTTGTATTTGCAGCGTCAATAGAATTTAATGTATCGGCATCAAATTCCGCACTGTCAATAGCATCAAAAAACCTTGATTTTCCGTAAACAGTATTTCCTTTACTGCTCCCCACAATAATTCCGCTATTACCTATAACCTCCTGAATTGAACCAACCACCGGATAAGGATTTACCTGCCATTCCTTATGAACAAAACCTTTTGAATCATACGTTTTAATCCGTAAATTATTTTTTATATTATCAGCAACATCTATCACTATATGATTTTTATTAGCCGCCTGCCGCTCTGTAACTAATTTAGACAACACAGACCACAATGGCAACCTGTGCCCCTCAGGGATATTCACATCCAGATAAACTGCCGCAGATGCTTTAACCGCCTTATCTGCCCTCTTTAAAAGTTTTTCTGCCGGAACCGTTGTTATTAATTGCCCAAAGTTTAAATTTCTATTACTATCATTTATTCTCATATTAATATAAAACCTCAAAAAATAAATTTTGCCAAGCTAAAAAATTTCATAAACGGCAATATTATTAATATATTTGTTTAAAATTAAAGCTTACTGTATCATAATAATATCAGGAGGCAGTCATGGTGTCTACAAATAAAAATGTAATCGAGTTATGCGACCGTGAACGCGAGGTTCTTGACCTGTTGACACACGGATATGAAAACAAACAAATTGCAGACAAATTATTCATAAGCACTCATACGGTAAAAGCATGCATCAGCGGCATCTTGAAAAAATTGGAAGCAAAAAACAGAACAGAAGCCGTTAGTATTGCTCTGAGAAACAATTTAATTCCGTAACATTTCCATATTTCGTTACAATTTGATAATTTAAAAGATAAATTATATTATATAATAGTAATGAGATTGTATGGTATGAAAAAATTATTTATATTATTACTATTTATAATTGCAACAGTTTTAACATTTTGCTCCAAAGTATATGCGGAAGATATTTTTAAAATAACCTCCGCCAATTTTGATACATCAAATTCAATAATGGTAATCTCAGCACAGGATAATACAACAGAACAGATAATGCCTGATGTCAAAACCGTTATGCTTGAAAATCCGAAAAGGATTTATTTTGACATAAATTCAGCAATTCTTACCATACCTAAACAGGACTGGTCATTTAATTCACAGGGAATAAAACAGGTAATTGTATCCCAGTTTACAACAAATCCGGATGTCGTCAGGGTTGTATTATATCTGGATGAAAACTTTTCGCCTTCGGATATCAAGTTTTTGAAAATTAAGAATAATATCATTCTTAAATTCAAAAATTCTCTTTGCCAGAATACATATTTTCAAAACACCTACAGGGATGAACATGCCTCATCAAGCGACTTTTATGAATACATGACAGTGTATACTCCTATAAAAAAAGCTTTAACAGAAGATAATATCGTAGAACAACTTCAGGAAGCTTTTAACGCTACAGTACAGCAGGTGACGGCACCAGCCGTTGAAAAAATGCAGCTGAAATTAAACACAAAATATTATATTGATAAACTCACAACAAAACCTAATGCAGTATTAATAAACGGTTTCGGTTCTCTAACCGTTGAAAAACCAATGATTTTAACAAACCCCACAAGAATTGTATTTGATATGTCAAACACTCTTGTTGCTCAAAATTTAAGGAATAAAGAATTTAAAATTAATGAAACGGAAAGTGTTAAAATAGGACAATTTTCGGTAAATAAAGCGAGAATTGTCATAACAACACCAGATGTAGAAAAATATATTCCAATATATTCAAACGATAACCAATCCTTGTTAATTGCGAACATAAACAGTGTAATTCCGTCATCATTGTATTCTTCATCTGCTGATGCTCTGACATACAATCTTGAAACAACAAACAGCCAGACCGAATCAATGACCATATCTTTCAACAATCCTGTAGTACACGGATTTGACAGAACAAACGATGAAATAACATTTTATCTTTATAATGTTTCGCGATACAATGAAGAAACCTTCAAAAACACATTTGTAAAATCAAATTTGTTTTCTAATGCAAAAATTACCCTGTTGAACGGCAACGGACTTAAACTTACTATACCGATAGACAAAGACAGTCTTGTAAATACGTATCTCGGGGCTGACGGAAAAGCTTTAAAAATCACGGTAAAAGCTCCGAAAAAAGTATCCATACAAAAAGAGTCTGCTATTTTGCCGGCAAAGCCTGGAGTAAAAAGTGTTGTAATTGACGCAGGACATGGCGGCACGGATTACGGAGCAATAAGAAACGGTATTAATGAAAAAGATATAACTCTTGATGTTGCAAAAAGAATTGAAAAATTACTGAAAAAACAAGGATATCAGGTTACTATGACAAGAGCAAACGATATTTACGTTTCACTTCAAGACAGAGTAGCCATAAGCGAAAGCGTTGCGCCTGATATATTCGTAAGTGTTCATGTAAATTCAAGTACCCGCCCTGAAATAACAGGTATAGAAACCCACTACTACCATCAGGAAAGTCTGAATCTTGCTCAAACAGTGCACTCCTCTCTTGCCAGTGCAATAGAGTCAAACAACAGAGGGTTATTCAAATCTAAATTCTACGTAATTAATCATACAACATCTCCGGCAATTCTTATTGAGATAGGCTTTATCTCAAACGATAATGAACGCGCACAGCTCGTGAGCGAAAAACGCAAAGAAAAAACTGCCAAATCAATTGTGGAGGGCATTAACAATTACTTCAAACAGCATTAGAAATTACCCCATAGGATTTTTCGATTCAGGTGTCGGCGGATTAACCGTCTTAAAACAACTGAAAGAAATTTTGCCGTATGAAGATTATCTCTACTTCGGCGATACAAAAAATATGCCTTACGGAGAAAAATCCAAAGAACAGCTGGTTGAATTTTCCGGAAAAATTTTCAAATTTTTTGAAAAAAAAGGAGTTAAAGCGGTTGTTATGGCTTGCAATACAACATCTGCAACAACTTACGATATATTAAAAAATGACTTCAATTTTAAAATTTACCCTATCATACAATCTGTCACAAAATTATTCGCAGAATTACCTGTAAAAAAAATCGGAGTTTTTGCAACACATGCGACAATAAATTCACATGCCTATAAAATAGGAATAAATAGGATTAACCCTGAAATTGAAGTAATTGAACATGCTTGCCCTGAATGGGTAAAAATAGTAGAAGAAAAGCTTGAAGATAAAACTGAAAGTATTGCAGCAATAAAGTATGATTTAAACTCCGTATTAAAAGAAAATCCGGAAAAAATAATACTCGGCTGCACGCATTATCCTTATTTAATAGACATCTTAAAACAGTTTGCGCCGGAAGATATTTTTATTAATCCGGCAGAAGAGTTTGCGAAATTCATAAAATCAGACCTCGAAAAAGCAGGACTGCTTGCTGACAAAACTACAGGCAGCCAAAATTTCTATGTGAGCGGAAGTCCGCAAAAATTCATTAATGCTGCATCTATTTTTTATGAAATAAAACACCTGCCCGAACAGATTATATTAAATTAAGACAGGTTTCATAATCAGGGACTTCAATGATTTTACCGGAAATTTTGTCAGACGTTATATTTAAAGCTGTTGTATTTTCTTTTACTGCAAAAACTTTTATATTTCTTTCAACCGACTGAAAAACAGGCACTGACCCGAGAGAATCATAAGGCATTACAAGAAAATCCAAATCATTTACGGAAATTCCGCCTGATTTAACAAGTTTTGGTGCAACTGAAAGTCCGAGTAAAATACACGGAAGAAAAGTAGGTGTAATATATTCAGATGCTGATTTAGGGTTAACAATATCAGCAGAAATGGAATAATCTGCAAAAGCCGGCGAATGCGCACAAGGTATTTGTAATTCTTTTGAAATGTAATGCGACAGAATTGCCTCAACTCCCCCTACAGGATCAGTTCCTTCGCCTGAGGCGTAATCTTCATTCATATCTTCCGGATCTTCAAAAAAACAAACTATAGCAATAGCTTCAGCACCCATATCCAGAAGTTTTTCAGAAGCATTTAAAAGCGTTTTTTCATTTTTCACGCTGCCGAGGGAAACCCCGTCAGTCCCCAAAGAAAATTCAACTCCTACCGGCTGCTTAGTTAATTCATATCCTAAAATATCGACTCCGTAAACTGTTTTGACTGCATTTAACGTATTTATATGAATATTCAAAACATCCTCAGGGATTTTAGAATCAAAAACTATACCGATTTTGTTATTTTTTGACGGAAGAAGATTAATATTTCCCTTAAAAAATTCATCCAGAGAATACCCCTCCACATAAAACATATTATCGTTAATTCCGGAAAAACCGCCTGCATTGACGACATTAGGGTTAACAATAAGCTTTGATTTTTCGGAAAATTTTCTTGCCCAAGAGCTTGCATCACCTGCATAGCCGCCTACAGATGCCCCAATGCCTGTCGGAACCACAAATGCTCCGAGTTTTTCTTTATTATTAATCATAAATAAATAATACAACAAAAAAGCGGCGAATACGCCGCTTTTTTTGTTAATTCTGCTATTTAATTTTGAACTATTGACCTGCACCTCCGTATGTAAAGTCGTTCTTGATGTTGTTCTGCAATAACTTGGTCCATGAACTCTCAAACGTTGTGACTTCGTTAAGTCTTGTTTCATAATTATTTTTCTCGACTTCAAGCTGAGCCTCCCAGGAATTCAAGTTAGCAAGCTCGTATTCACGATCCTTAGTCAGCTGTTCCATAACTTCTTGATATACAGTCTGATCTTCGGAATCGTAATATTGATAATAATAATATTGTTCCTGTTCATTGTATTTTGCCTGAATTTCAGCGGTTTCACGCGTTGCATTCATAATCTGAAACATAACATCGCCGATTTTTTGGTTAAGCATTGATTTTTGTTTAGTATACATTAACAAAGTTTCTTGAATGTTAGAAATAGCCATAACTCTCGCCTCTCTTCATTTAGTTCTCTTATATATATAAAGGATTAGAAAAATTTCCAATTTCAAGACTTTATCAATTCGTTACATTTATTAACATAAAGTATGTTATCGAAAGAACTTTTACCCCTCGCCTTTAAATGAGTACAATTCGGTATAGATGCCCTCCCCCCAACCCCTCTCCACTTGCTGGATACAAAGGGGGCAGACAAGGTAACGAGTCTTGCGACTTTGTATGCCTTGTGCTGAGGGTGTCCGTTGGACAGGTGAGGGGTTCTCTTATATATTTGGGGCTTATGCAGCCCCAACCCCCGCACCGGATATTCTTTCTTTTTGTTGCGATGCAAAGCGCATTGCCGCCAGAGGGCATAAGCATACGCTATGCGTATGCGTGCCCGTTTAACGGCGGCAAGCAAGCAAAGAAAGAATATCGGCTAAGAAAGAAAAACACACTATATTACAGCGCTGCTTCGCAGCGCAAGACTAAATGGATGTAGTTAAATGCTGACGCATTTAACCTTTGAGCCTCACTATCGCACTTCGTGCACGTTTGGCAACCTGCCTACGGCAGGTCTGAATCCCCCCTGCCCCCCCTTTACAAGGGGGGTAGTTCAGAACCTTCCTTGTAAGGGAGGTGGCGCGTAGGCGCCGGAAGGTTTTCTCCTTTACCCTTCACCCTACCCTATCCCATAGAGAGAGGGGTAAAAAATGTATTACAATAACATATATTATGTTTTTGTGTTATAATAAACATATAATTAGGAGAGAAAAATGGATCAGCAAACTTATATGAGAATTATGGGCTATGTCCCGACGGTTATTGAAGCTTCTTCTCGCGGCGAAAGATCTTTTGATATCTTTTCAAGACTTTTAAGAGAAAGAATTATCTTCCTGGGTTCTGAAATTGATGACGAGGTTGCAAATTCAATCGTCGCTCAATTATTACTTTTAGACAGCGAAAACAACGAAAAAGATATTATGCTCTATATAAACAGCCCGGGCGGCGTAATCACTGCCGGCATGGCTATTTATGATACGATGAACCTTATTAAATCAGATGTTGCAACTATCTGCTTAGGTGATGCAGCATCTATGGGAGCTTTCCTTCTTTGCTCCGGCGCTAAAGGTAAAAGAATGGCACTCCCGAATTCAAGAATTATGATTCATCAGCCATTGGGCGGCGCTAAAGGTCAGGCTACTGATATTGAAATTGAAGCTAAAGAAATTCTTAGAATGAAAAATATGCTGATTGATATTATTGCCCAGAATTCAGGTCAGCCTTTTGATAAAGTTAAAGAGGACTGCGAACGCGACCACTTCCTCTCTGCACAAGAAGCTCTTGAGTACGGGTTAATTGATAAAGTAGTCCAAAGAAACTCTTTGTAACAAAACTTTACAAATTATCAAAAACATGCAATTCGTAAGAGTTGCATGTTTTTATATACATGTAAAGGTTAAAAAAGGTTAGTTAAAATTTAATGGTAGGAGTACGGTTATGTCTCTATTGATGTTTCACAAGCGTCGGCTTGACATTATGCACCGGCAATACGAGTGCAATGCTAGGCTGAACGAAATCTCGATGAAAATCCACGACTTGCAGCAATACGCAAGCAATATTGCAGACGGCGGAATTTCAATGGCTGATATGATGAGCACACCGGCATCAATGTTCAACAGAACATTAATGTATATGACTTATGCACATAACGGTGCTTTAATGGGTGCGCAATACAATATGCAGCAAATTATGATGATGCCGAACATTCAAGCACAAATGGCTCAAATGCAGGATCCAAATCAGCAGGCAATGTATCAGCAGTGGATTTTCCAGAATTTATATGCTCAGGAAAGAGAAAAATTCTCTAAACAGGAAACTAAACTCTTGCATGAGCAGGAAAAAGAATTAGAACACGAAAAAACAAGAATTGAAACCGAATTAAAAATGCTGCAGGCAGAACTCGAAGGAGTTAAACAGGGTGAACAAGATGCAGTTAAAAACTGGAAACCTGAGTTTGTAGCTTAATAAAAAACATACCCCCTCAAACCTATCCTTAACTAACCATTTAAGGCTCACTTAACAGTGAGCCTTTTTACGTTTGTAATAATATAATCAACCTTTCTGTCAAACTTTTCCCGCGGTAGAGTTTCCTGTATAAAATCGTCGTACATGGGGACAACTGTTACTGCATTACTGCATATCGGCAGAAATCTGTCATAGAACCCGCCGCCATATCCCAGTCTATATCCTTCAATATCCACAGCCAGCGCCGGAACAAATATTAAATCTAAAACATTAGGAGAAACAGCCTCTGAACACGGCTCATTTATGTTAAAACCTGATTTTTTAAATTCAACATTATTTGAATAAGGACAAACCTCAAGTTCGTTTCCGCTAACCCGCGGGAAATAAAAAGTCTTATTATCATTGAGAAGCGGCAGAAGATTAATCTCAAACTTTGTCGGATAAAAAAGCATTACATTTTTTGCCTTTTCATAAGGTTGAAAATCTCTTATATTTTTACAAATAGCCGCACTTACACTTTCTGTATCAATTTCTTTGCGCAAATTTTTAAATTTAGTCCTTAGGTGTGATTTTTCCTGCATAAATTTAATATATAATAAATAATTATGACAGACAATTGTTCCAACAAATTGATAAACCCGAATTGGGCAAAACATGGCTATATTCAAGTTTATACAGGTGACGGGAAAGGTAAAACCACGGCGTCCCTAGGGCTTGCTATGAGGGCACTCGGAAGATGCTGGAAAGTTCTTATTATAATGTTTATGAAAGGCGGAGATGATTACGGGGAACTGAATTCCTTCAGAAACCTTTCGCCGGAAATTGCTCAGAATTTAACTATAATTCAGGCAGGTGCAGACAGAATCGTTTACCAGAATAACAAAACTGACGCTGATACCTCTGTTGTAAAGGAAGGCTGGGAACTTGCAAAACGCGTTATTAAAAACGATGAATACAATCTTGTTATCCTTGATGAAGCCAATATTGCAATAGATATGGGATTTATTGATTTAGATGAAATGCTTGAAGTTCTGAAAAATAAACCTGAAGAAATGGAAATTGTTTTGACAGGCAGAAACGCTAAACAGGAAATCATTGATATTGCGCATCTTGTGTCGGAGATTAAGCCTGTAAAGCACTACTGGGATACAGGAATTGCAGCCCGCAAAGGCATTGAATACTAGCTGCCACGGATAATCTTCTTTAAACTGCCACCGGACATAGTCCGGCTCTCTTCTGCCGCACAAATTGTCCGCTATCTCGACTTTTGCAATGCGGACGGCTGGCAGTTTTTCGCTTTACTCGTCCGCTCTACCAAGGATAGTCCTCTTTGAACTGCCAGCCGTCATATACAAACACCGCAAAACAGATTGTAGCATTTCCATCTACATAATTATCGTTTTTACATTCTTCAATTGCCTCTTTTCGGGTTTCTTCATTCTTTATCCTTGCCTGACGAGGTGGAGATTGTAGATTTTTTCCACCTTCCCAGTATAATTCAGCTATATCAAATACATCTTTCCCAAGAACATTTGGAGGTTTTTCGCAGTTTACATCCGCTGTGAATACAAAATACTGATTATTTGACCACATTGTTATGCACATGCCGTCATTTAATCTAAAACGAGTGCCCCGTCCTACCGCATTATCTGTGTACCCGGCATCTCCGCCGCTTATGTTTCGAACTTTATAACTATTACCAAGAAGATTTGCTTTCATCTTTGAGGTTTGCAGATACGGAGCATAATACCTGTTAAAAAACTCTTCCTGTGTTATGTCGGAAGCCTGCTCTCCCGAAATCGGATAATCCCAGTATTCGGAAGGTCCGAAATCATTTTTTGCACGCTGGGTCGCATTTGTCAATAAGGAGTATATTCTCTTTAACTTTGTTACTGTAACAGCTTTTTGATACTTATTTATTACTGTCGGCAGAGTCATTGATGCAACTACGCCAATTATACCAAGTGTTATCAGCACCTCGGCTAAGGTAAAGCCTTTAGCACTGAGGAATCCGGTCGCCCCCCCCCCCGAAATGCGCTCGTCACAGTCAGTTTCATATCTTTCTCCTATAAATTATACTGTCTGAATTACATTACTATTTTTTTATTATAACGCATTTTCAATAAAATTTCAATTTAGTCTTAATGTTACTTATATCGCAGTTTACACTAAAAACGCAGACATGCCACCCTGAACTCGTTTCAAAATCTAACAGCATAGAGATGCTGAAATAAATTCAGCATGACACTATTTGTGTATCTGGTATAAACCGCGATAAAAGTCCCGTCTTAATAGCTTCTTCTCATTAAATCCGAAAGCTTAATCTCTCCTGCTGCCTTCACTGCCTTAACTTTCGGCTTTTCTACAGGCTCCAAACTTTTGAACTGAGAAAGTCCTATCTTCTTTTCCTCACTTTTTATCATAAACATTTCTTTTAAAAAATTTACTATTTCTTGCATAGGGTAACTCCTCATTCGTTTCTTATAACCATATAATACATTAAATCCAACCAATGTGCAAATTTCATTATACTTTATGTTATATTATTTATACGAAAATGCGGAGATGTAAGATTTGAATACTTCTTATTATGAAACCTTAGACGAAAATTTTAATAAAGCCATGGAATTAATGAATAAAGAATTATCCCACGAGGAACTAATCTCAATGCTTAAAAACGGAAATATTGCAGAAAAACAGATTGCAGCGCTCAGGCTTGACACCATTAATTCTGAAAAAGATGCGGATATTCTAATCAACAACTTGACGGGTCAAGATGGGAAAATCAGAGAAGCTGTTTCTATGAGGATTAATGAATTTATGTCAAATCCTGACCTACTGCCTTTTTTTGAAAATACTAAAAGTTACGACATCTTTCTGGACGCAATTATTGATATTAATGCTAATATCTGCCGGAATATTATCTCAGCCATATCTAACATGAAAAATAACTGTGAATTTTCTTCGTATTTCACCCGCAAACTGACTCAAAAAACTAGTGCTCTCCTTGAGGTTATAAAAGATTTCGATTTTCAGGAAGGAAAGTATAAGGTGAATAAAGAAGTCTTTAAGCTTTACTGGTGCCTTGAAACGCTCTATCATTTCACGGAAAAAGTTGATTTTGCCGAATTAAAAAAAATTTTACTTACAGCTAAGGATATAAACGAATACACTATCCGTGAAAAAACCGCAAAAATCTTAACAAAACATTTCTCTGACCCTGATCTTGAAAACGCCCGTCAAGAACTGAAAAATGATCCCAATTACTATGTCCGCAGATTTTAGTAAATAAAGTTTTGTTAAGCTTTTTATAAAAAATATATACAAAATAAGCAATTTTTCTCTACAGAATTTCTTTATATATATGGGAAAAGTAAATTACAGGGAAATGGAAAAGGAGTTAAATATGGCAAGAGTATTAATTTCAATGCCTGAAAGATTTTTGGACGAAATAGACAACATAGCAAATTCGGAAAACAGAACACGTTCCGAGTTAATCAGAGAAGCACTTAGAACTTATATGTACAGAAATCAAATCAGAAATTCTAAAAAGGCTGTAAAAAATGCAGAAATTTTAGAAACACTACTTGGCTAAATTAACAACTTGCTGTTATAATAAAAATAGGAAACACTGGGGGAAATATGGAAAATTTGGAATTAGACAAAAACGGTTACATTATGTCATCAATTGACGAGTACTTTGAAATATTAGATCAAGAAGCTCAAAAACGTTCCAAAATGGTTGCAAAATCATTAACAAAGTACTTAAAAAGAGTTCACGCCGAAACTAAATTTGACAAACTTAAAACTTCGGCAGTAAACTAAAAAAAATTAGAACCGTGTGTGTGCGCTTTACACGGGAAAACCGAAAAATTGTAAGACCTGCGAATAAATTCGCAGGTCTTTTGTATTTATTTATTTTTAGATTTGTTTTTCATTTTATCCAGAAACTTCATTTTTGACGAAATTAAATCAAGCATTTCCTGCCCTATTGGCATCTTACCCTTTGACAACAAAAACCTGATCGGAGGCTTTTTACTTTTTACGTTTGACACTTCCATATAGGTATCTGTCATAGCAATTTGACCTCTATAGACATCCATAGCAGGATATGTATCATAAATTATATTTATACTGTCATGCTTATTTTTGCCTGCTCGAAAACTTTTTGCAGCATCATAACCTTCCGAACCAAGTTCTTCAGCGAACTTTTTTATTGTATTTGCGGACAACTTCCCGCTGAATGAGGGCTGCGCGTTTATTTTTTGAATTGCCATAACTATTCTCCTGAATTTATACAAAAAGAGCTGACATAATTTATATATCAGCTCTTTCTTTAATTGTTAAACGGTTTGTTTATCAATAAAATTATTCAATAATTTTATCAACAACACCAGCACCAACTGTGTGACCGCCTTCACGGATAGCAAATCTCATACCTTCTTCGATTGCTACAGGAGCGATAAGTTCAACTTCCATAACAACGTTATCACCAGGCATTACCATTTGACCGTCGAATTTGATAGTACCGGTAACGTCAGTAGTTCTGATGTAGAACTGTGGACGGTAACCAGGGAAGAACGGAGTATGACGACCGCCTTCTTCTTTAGTCAATACGTAAACGTTTGCTGTGAATTTAGTGTGTGGGTGGATTGAACCAGGTTTAGCAAGAACCTGACCGCGCTGAATATCAGTTTTGTCGATACCACGGAGCAATGCACCGATGTTATCACCAGCTTGACCCTGGTCAAGAGATTTTCTGAACATTTCAACACCGGTAACAGTTGTTTTCTTAGTATCGCCAAGACCAACGATTTCAACTTCATCACCAACTTTAACAACACCACGTTCAACTCTACCAGTTGCAACAGTACCACGACCTGTGATAGAGAATACGTCTTCAACAGGCATCAAGAACGGTTTGTCTAAGTCACGAACAGGTGTAGGGAAGTAAGAATCGATAGCATCCATCAATTCCCAAATTTTGTCAACCCATTTATCTTGACCGCGAGCGATTGACGGATTAGCTTGAGCAGCTTCAAGAGCTTTCAAAGCAGAACCGTGGATGAACGGAATGTTGTCGCCGTCGAATTCGTAAGAAGAAAGGAGTTCTCTAACTTCCATTTCAACGAGTTCTAACAATTCAGGATCATCAACCATATCGCATTTATTCAAGAATACAACGAGGTTAGGAACGCCAACCTGACGAGCTAACAGGATGTGTTCACGAGTCTGAGGCATAGCACCGTCAGTAGCAGCAACAACGAGGATTGCGCCGTCCATCTGAGCTGCACCTGTAATCATGTTTTTAACATAGTCAGCGTGCCCAGGGCAGTCAACGTGAGCATAGTGTCTTTCTGCTGTTTCGTATTCTACGTGAGCAGTAGAGATGGTGATACCTCTTGCTTTTTCTTCAGGAGCAGCATCAATTTCGTCGAATTTTTTCAATGCAGCCTGACCTGCAGCAGCCAATACAGCGGTAATAGCTGCGGTTAATGTTGTTTTACCGTGGTCAACGTGGCCAATTGTACCGATGTTAACGTGCGGTTTGGTACGTTCGTACTTTTCTCTAGCCATGAGATTAATCTCCTTTTTTTCTAATTATACTACAATACTAATTTGGTATTTAAGCCATATTATCATAATATTTGCTCAAACTTTTTTGTCAACAGAATCAGGCAAAATTATGACCGGAGAATTAATCGTTTTTTTCTGCTTCTTCTTGTCTTTTCATAGCTTCTATTTCTTCACCCAGAACATCAACTTCCGATTTTAATCCCGAATCAGGGTTCTGTGGATTATCCAGAACCACAAGCAGCCTTAAATTTGAACGAAATTCATCATAAGGAACTGTTTCCGGTTCCTGTGAATATTGAGGATTTATTAATACTACAAATTTATTTCCGTTTTTGTCTTGCTTTATTTCTTTAATTGCATAGGCGTGATTTTTGGTTAAATTTTGGCTATCATCATTAAAACCGCAATATGCTGAATATTGCTGCGGATTACTTAACATTTTCTCGAGAGCCGAATCTATATACGGGTCTTTTTGATGAAAATCATGAGTTTTAACACCAGACAACAGATACATCATATTTCTGCCGATTCCGCCATCTAAAACGGTTTCAGGATTCTTGTCAAGTTTGCCTTCCGCAATCTGCTTTTTTGCATATTTTTCAACTGCAAGCTCCAGTGCTAACATATCGTCATCTCCAACTGAATATCTGTCGCTTTCAAAAGCTCTGTCTATTTCAGCAAGTGTCACTCTATATTCTTTTTGAGGACCATCAGCACCTTTCAAAGTTACGATAACCCCGCCTTCTCCGTCAGGTCGGAGTGCACCTTTTATAATCTTTTTACCCCACTTGGTCGTATTAAGCGCATTTACACCGGACAATAGCCAGCAATCGCCTATTACCAAAGACTGCATGGTCGGCTCTATCTCCCCGTTAAAAATATCGTATTCTGAAAACACGCTGTTTGTCTTAGCTGTTTTTTGCGGACTTTGCAGAGCCGTTTTTTGAATATTTGAATTTTCTCCTGTTTTATTGATATTGATTGAAATTTTTCTGCCCTCTATAAAATTGCCGCTATGCTTTAGCGGTCAGATTTCTACACAAAAACTATATCGGCAGGTTTATATTTCAACTTTAAATATATTAAATAAATTTTACAAAAAACAGAGGACTAAGCCTCCGCATTTTTATGAACGTCTTTTATTTTTAAACGGCTTTTTCTGCATACCTTTCTGCTGATAATCATTTGTTTTGGAAAGGTTTCTTACAGCTGCATCCACATCTTCTATTGAGGCGTCGTGGAGAGGAAGCTTCTGATATCTTCTGAACCCGAACCTCTTCAAAATTCCTTCCACAAAACCGTCGTAAATCTCTTTTACAGAAATTCTGCCGTTGCCTTTTCCAGTGTTCGGAATTTGAAAAGAAGAAATTTTATCAAGATGTTTCAACAATTCAGGCTCAAGGCTTTCCCGCTTAAATCGGGTTACGCCGGGTTGTGTCATCGGAAATCTGTAGCTTGATGTAAAGTTAATATTATTCTGCATGTTGCCTCCTGTTTTTATAGGAGATTTAAACAACCAAGAAAAAATATTTTGCGCCTTCGTAATAAAAAATTTACATATTTCCACACGGCTTCCTCACCCTTCCCCTCTCCAGTTTGGAGAGGTACCGTCGGTTGGGCATACCTGCCCAACAATAGTGCCGTAATGACATTGTCGTTTCACTCGGTAGTTATGCGATTCCGCATAGCGTGAAAATCTAAATTTCGACTTCCGTCTCAATTAGTTTTTCTACGCTTCCGGAATGACGCGCAGGTTTCACAACATCGCCCCCTCACCCTACCCCTCTCCCGTTGGGAGAGGGATTTATACATTAGTCCCACCTTTGCAAGGCGGAGTTTGTCAACGCGTCATTGCGAGCGATAGCGAAGCAACACAGCCTTTTAACTTAGTATCTTTTAACCACCCCCTCACCCTTCCCCTCTCCCGTTGGGAGAGGGGATTATACATTAGTCCCCCTTTGCAAGGCGGAGTTTGTAAACGCGTCATTGCGAGCGATAGCGAAGCAATCCAGCCTTTTAACTTAGTATCTTTTAACCACCCCCTCACCCTACCCCTCTCCCGTTGGGAGAGGGAATTATACATTAGTCCCACCTTTGCAAGGCGGAGTTTGTAAACGCGTCATTGCGAGCGATAGCGAAGCAATCCAGCCTTTTAACTTAGTATCTTT
>CALUVR010000012.1 GCA_944324285.1 Candidatus Gastranaerophilales bacterium
GTATCCCAGATGGAGAGGGGATAAAGGTTTTATTCCCCCCTTGTAAAGGGGGGCAGGGGGGATTTTTTGCCTCCCTTCGTAAGGGAGGTGGCACGTAAGTGCCGGTGGGTTTTCTCTTTTACCCTCTCCCTCTCCCTTAAGGGGAGAGGGGTCTTATGTTTATTCCCCTTGCAAAGGTGGCTGGGTGATTGTAGATACGTCATCTCGAGCTCTGACCCGGGATTGCATTATCGTTACATCCAATGGAAATGCGATTCCGCATAGCTTGAAAAACTAGATTTTAGCATTCGCTTCAATCAGTTTTTCTATGCTTCCGGAATGACGTATTACCATTCAACCATGGATAATCATCCTTAATCTCCCACCGGACCAGTCCGGTTTTTATTTGGTGTCAATTTTGGTGTTATCTAAGCTGTTTCAGCCATATCTGACGGCTGGAAGATTTTAGTGCAATGCTTCCTCTCAATTACCACGGATAATCATCCTTAATCTCCCACCGGACCAGTCCGGTTTTTATTTGGTGTCAATTTTGGTGTTATCTAAGCTGTTTCAGCCATATCTGACGGCTGGAAGATTTTAGTGCAATGCTTCCTCGCAATTACCACGGATAATCATCCTTAATCTCCCAGCCGTCTTGCATAATCTTTGCGGCGCAGCCCTCTCCGGTCTGTCGATTACATTTTGTAGATATATCTTTCAAATTTATCAAATATGGATTGATTAATCCATTATCATATCGAATAAAGACAAACAAATCCTTACCGTAACGGTTTGGGGCTTTTCCTCCGTTTATGTCAACATATATAGCCCCTGAGGTATTAGTGTCAACGAGATTTCCTTCTTCATCAGCCTGCCCTCCCATTGATGTAAAATTAATGACAACGGTTCCGTCGGGAAGTTTAAAAGTTGTTCTTGCTGTTTCTGAAATCAAAACCGCACCGGCATGAGTTCCGTTTATATCTGAAAAAGGCTGGTTTGACGTATAGTTACATTCTTTATATGTTTTACAAATACTTACTCCGCTCAGATATGGTTTCCAGTATTTGTCAAAATAAGCAACGGCTCCCATATCCTGTCCGCTAGACCAGTATTTATACTCGCCGTTATCAGCCTCTGAATGTCTTAATGCCTGATTCATACTTGTATAAAATTTTTTAAGTTTTGAAACAGTCACCTGCTTTTGATATTTACCGATTAAAGCAGGGAGTGTCATAGATGCTACAACCCCGATTATACCGAGGGTTATAAGAACTTCAGCCAGCGTGAAGCCTTGTCGTTTAGACTCAGAAGCCCCCCCCCCCTCGGTGAAATTCTGTTATATCAATGGTTTTCATGCTTTACTCCTTTTGGTTTGACTCTTATTTAAGCGCGAAAGTCATATCCGCTTCAACGCAGAGTTTGCCGTCAACTAAACCTCTTCCGTGCGCTTTGCAGACAGGACCTTTTACTTTTGTAAGTTCGATTTCCATATCAAATCTGTCGCCCGGTCTTACAATATTTTTGAAACGTACGCCGTCAATCCCTGCATATAAAGTTAATTTCCCCTTAAATTCAGGCATAGTCATTAATACAGGAGCGGAACACTGTGCCATGGCTTCCAATTGCAGTACGCCCGGCATGATAGGGTTGCCCGGAAAATGCCCCTGAAAGAATTGTTCATTCATTGTAAGGTTTTTGTATCCTTTTGCGTATTTCCCCGGAACACATTCCGTAATTCTGTCAACAAGAAGAAACGGAAAACGGTGCGGAAGCATTTCCATAATTTCCATTGTATCAAACTTTAGAATTTCTTGTTCTTCACTCATCACTCTCTCCTTATATTTTAATTAATTTATCTTTTAACATTTTCGCAACTTTTATATGCACTGCGTGACCTGCTTCTTTTGCAAGAATTTGGCATTTTAAATTCAGCGGGTTAATGCCTGTCAGGTACAAATCACCTATTAAATCAAGCATTTTATGTTTTATCGGTTCATATTCGCTGCGGAGTTCTGTTGTGTAGCCTTCATCTTTTAAACCGACTGTATTTTCGTATGTAACCCCTTGCGCAAAGCCGAACATCTGGAATTTTTTCAGGTCTTTGTAGAAACCGAAAGTTCTTGCTTCAATTATTTCCTCCTGATTTTTCGGGTTGTAGTTTACAAACCTGCGTGTTAAATCAGGGTGATTGTAATTCACGGCATAGGAAATGAATAATTCATCATCCGGCAGTATTACAAGGCTTGTTTTTCCGTTCAGATAATACACAGGTTCCGATACGGTGTATTGTTGAGGTTTATGAAACAAAGGCTTGTCAATCCCTGCAGATTTGAAAAGTTCGACCCAGCTTTTTGAACTTCCGTCGAGCGCCGGAACTTCTCCTTCATCCATACAGATATCGAGTGAATCTATTCCGCAGAATGCAAGAGCCGCTGTCAGGTGTTCGGTCAGCATTGCTTGAGCCTTTTTATTACCTAAAACCACGCAGTGTTCGGTTGATACAACATTTTCAACAGTTGCTTCAAATGGATCCTGTCCTTTTACAAAGTATCTGATTTTACCGCTGTCTGACGGGAAGAATTTTACCGTGCAGGGTTTATTCTTCATCAAGCCGTTGCCTGAAATTTCGGTTTCTTTTTTTAGCGTTACCATTATTCTTAGTCGTCCTTATGAGCTTCTTCAAATGCGTTAAGCATTGGTTCGTATTTTCTGAATTTTGCAAAGATTTCCTGTGCATCTTTCATTGTTTTCAGCTGTTTGATGAATTCTTTTCTCGGAACGGCAGGAATACCGACAACGATTGATTTTTCAGGGAAGGATTTTGTAACCCCTGCTTTTGCCGTGATAATTGTATCGGAACCGATATTGATATGGTCTGCAAGACCTGCCTGACCTGCAATAACTACTCTGTCGCCGATGACACAGCTTCCTGCAATACCGACTTGAGACACAATTAAGCAGCCTTTGCCAATTTTACAGTTGTGACCAATCATAACCAGGTCGTCGATTTTTGTATTGTCACCGACTGTAGTGTTTTCAATTGTGCCGCGGTCGATTGTTGTGTTTGCTCCGATTTCGACGTTGTTTCCGATTTCAACAGCACCGATTGAAGGAATTTTGAAAATAACCTGTTTAATATTTTCTTCTTTAATAGCGCCTTCTTTTCTTGCCTGTTCAATGTTGTCAGGGTTTTCTGTTACAAAGCTGAAGCCGTCGGCACCTAGTGATACGCCGTGGTGAAGGATTACATCATCACCGATTTTAACTCTGTCGCCGATATTAACGCCCGGGTGGAAGAAACAGTTTTTACCGATTTTAACCCCGCCGCCGATATAGGAATTTGCGAGAATTTTAGTGTTATCTCCGATTACTGCATCGTGGGAGATTACAACATTCGGTCCGATTTGAACATTTTCACCCAATTTTGCTGTTTCATGAACGGTTGCTGTCGGATGAACCCCTTTATTTACAGCAGGCGGTACGTAGAAGAGGTTTAACAATTTCATCATGGCAAGACGCGGTCTTTCAACTTCGATGGTTGTGAACCCGTCGATTTGTACGCCCAATGGTACAAGAGCTGCCTTTGCTTTTGATTTTGCAAGGTTTGCAATTTCATCTTCGCCTAATGCGAGTGCAAGCGTGTTTTCATCAGCCAGAAGCGGAGGTGCAATATGTTCAATTTTTGCATCCTGCGCTTTTGTCAGCATACCGCCGACGATTTGCGAAATTTCTTCTACTGTAAATGTTTTCATATATATTTCTCCTTGTATTTGGTGAATAGTGAGTGGTGAGTAGTTCAATATAAATTGTTACTACTTATGTTCACAATCAGTTTTATTGTTTAAATATTTAACTAAACCCAATATAAGTTTTTTTACGGTTTCTACTTGTTTAATTAAATCTTCGTTTTCTTCATACATCTTAAGATTTTTTGCTATTATTAGTTGTGTTTCTAATTCTGCTGCCGAGCCGATAGCAATACTCAAAAATTTTAATGTCTCTTTGTCGGAGAATCTTGCGCATCCCTCTGCAATATTGGAAGGAATTGACACTGCACTTCGTCTCATCTGATTAACAATGCCATACAGCTCCTCTTTTGGAAATTGACTTGTTATGTTATAAATATTTGTTACAAGTTCTATAGATTTGTTCCAAACTTCTAAATCTTGGTGTTTCATTAATTTATATAAAACCTTTCATAAAATTATGTTGAACCATTCACTACTCACTATTCACCATTCACTTTATTAATAATACCGGTAGTTGATTTTCCCTGAACGAATTGGATAAACTCGACTCTCGTGCCGTTTTTCTTCATAATATCGGCTTCCGGGAGTGTATCCATATTGTAGTCTGCGCCTTTTGTGTAGACATCGGGTTTTATTTCATCCAGAAGATTACGCGGGCTGTCCTCGTCAAATAAAACAACATAATCCACACATCTTAACGCACTTAAAATCTCTGCGCGATCGTTTTCGTTGTTGATGGGACGTGTCGGACCTTTTATTGAGCGGACGGATTTGTCGGAATTTAAAAGTACAATACAATAATCCGCAAAGGATTTCGTTTTTTCAAGATATCTTACGTGTCCAACATGCAGAATATCAAAACAGCCGTTTGTGCAGACAACAGTTTTTCCTTCTCTGTGGATTTTGCCGACTAAATCTTTTACCTCATCTCTTTTTATTAACATATCCTTAACCCTTTATTTTCGGTGTCGTTTTATCTTGCGAAACCCGAAAAGTATAAGCTTATTTTACCAGAAACTTATTATAAAATCAATAAAAAAAGCCCTTTATAAAAGGGCTTTTTTCCTTATATAATTTTGTTACTTGGTACTGTATATTTTTCGTACTCTTTTATGGCGGCTTTTAGCTTTTCTTCCATTATTTCTTTCATAATGTCGTCATATCTCGTCTGGATGCGATAGGGGTTATTGTTTACAATTTTTAAACTCATAATGCCTTCTTTCATTTACAAGAAGTCATGTAAAAATAAAAATTGCTGTAAAAAAGGGTAAATGTATATATTTGTTAAGCTATCTGGAATGTTTGTTCTAACATTTCTATTGTTGTTCTCGGAATTTCAAAATCTTCCGGGTTTACTTTTACTCCGTTTAATTCTGCAGTTTCTTTTTTTATGTCTTTTTCTATTACTGAAACTTTTGATTTTTTATCTTTCATAATATATGTCCTTTTCTTTTAGTCTGGATTTATTATCTAACCTTTTTTATTGAAAGATTTTCTCGTCTTTGATAAAGATTCCTGAATTTCTTTTTTTGCGTTATAAAAAGGGGTTCCGGGGTGTAGCATATTTATAAGGTCTTGTTCTTTTTTGTTCGGGAGCGGGAGTTCGTGCGGAAGCCCGCTTGGTGTTTTTGTTGAATTTTTAGAGACAACTTTTGCGGCAGTTACCGAACTGCCAATCGGGGGTATTCTTGTCATAATTTTCTCCTCAACCTGATATATTCAGTATATGTATTATACATTAAAAATGCCGATTGGCTATAACCCAACCGGGTATTTTTACGTTTGTTAATATAATTCCATTTCGATGACTTTTTTGCAGAGTCTGACTGTGTTTAGGGCTGCTCCTATTCTTAAATTATCTGCAACACACCACAAAGTGATGCCGTTTTTGAATGCAAGATTTTTTCTTATTCTGCCGACAAAAACAGGATCTACTCCCGACGCGTCGCGCGTTGTCGGATATTCGAAGTTGTCAGGATTATCTATTACTTTTATCCCGAAAGAATTTTTCAAGATTTCTCTCACTTCATCCGGTGTAATTTCTTCTTCAAATTCAATATCGACGGCTTCTGAGTGTCCGTTGTAGACAGGAACTCTTGCGGCTGTGCAGGATATCGGCAAATCCTCCGGCAGGTGAAGAATTTTTTTAGTTTCCTTTACAACCTTCATTTCTTCTTTGGTGTAACCGTTTTCGCAAAATACGTCAATTTGCGGGATTACGTTGAAGGAAATCGGTTTTTTGAAACATTTGTTTTCAAAATCTTTACCTTCGAGGGTCGCTTTAGTGTTTTCTGTGAGTTCGTTAATCGCAGCAAGCCCCGCGCCTGAAACCGCCTGATAAGTCGAAACAATTAATCTTTTGATTTTTGCTTTTTCATGCAAAGGTTTGAGCACAAGCATTAACTGGGAAGTTGAGCAATTCGGGTTTGCGATGATGCCTTTATGTTTTCTCAAATCTTCATCGTTGACGTAAGCGATTACGAGCGGAACGTCAGGCTCCATTCTGAATGCGCTTGAGTTATCAATGAGAACGCCGCCGCGTTTCACAATTTCCGGTGCAAATTTTTGTGACGTTGAACCGCCGGCAGATGCAAGAACTATATTTACATTGTCAAAGCTTTCCGGTTTTGCTTCTTCGACAGTATATTCTTTGCCTTGAAATTCAATCTTACTGCCTGCGGATTTTGCGCTCGAGAGAAATTTTATCTCATTAAAATCAATTTTTAATTCATCAACGATTTTGGTAATTTCTCGCCCGACGACACCTGTTGCGCCAAGTATTGCGATGTTTGGTTTTCTCATTATCTCTCCTCAATATTTTGTGTTCTTATATTATACCAGTAAAAAATTTTTTTGGAGATATTTTTGTAAAGAAATTTGAAAAATTTAAAACCATGGGTAATCATCTTTAATTTCCCACCGGACCAGTCCGGATTTCCCTTGGCGTAGATTTTTGCATACGGTCACGCTTATTGTTAAGGATGACGGCTGAGAAATTTTTAACTTAGCATATTTATCTAAAACCATGGATAATCGTCTTTAATTTCCCAGCCGTCCTGCTGAATCACTGCTCCGCAATAATATGTGTTTCTTGAGGTTTTACAACCCCAGCCTGAATGATTCATAAGTGTATCTCTTGATTTTTGTTCGTATCCGAACATGTTAAATTTTGAGTTTGATTGTGAAATTCCCATTAAAAATACATCTTTTCCCCAGGTATTTGGTTTTTGCATCCCGTTTATGTCAACACTTAATAAAATTCTTTCGCCGAAATTTCCTTCATAATTATCATATGTCAGGTTAATAAGGGTTGAGTTATTTATGATGAAACGGTAGCTGTTATCATTCGGACTGGAATTAATTATACTTCTGTCCGAATAATACCACGGATAATAGCATGCTTTTGATGAATCTTTTCCGCTGCCGCAGTCTGTCACAACTTTTATGTATGGTATTAAATATGTTTTTGCAAAAAAGTCAAGAGAATTTTTTAGTTCCGAAAGGTCATCTCCGCTGACCGATTGGGTCTTTATAAATTCCCACTGTGAAATATCCCCGTAATCCTTTTGAGCCATTGTGAATGCCTGTAATATTGTTGAGTATGATTTTTTTAACTCTGTCGCCGTTACAACCTTTTGATACTTTGCAGTTAGTGCCGGCAAGGTCATTGCTGCTACAATTCCTATTATTCCGAGAGTTATTAAAACCTCTGCCAGAGTGAACGCAATTTTAGAAGAAATTTCAGCAGCGTCAGTAATTTTTTCAGCAAAATTAAAATCTGTTATATATGTTTTATTTTTGTTTAATATATTAATCATAATTTTATTATGTCTTATAGTTTAAATATTGTCAACTCTATAAAATATAAATTATGACTAATGAGCGTTTAAAAACTCTGGGTTTGAATATAAAATTTGCCAGAATGAAAAAAGGGATTTCTCAGGAAGAACTTGCCGAACTGGTTGACACTTCCCGAATAACAATAAGTTTTATTGAAACAGCACGACAAAACCCGACTATATTAAAGGTTATAGATATAGCCAGGGCTTTGAATATTGATATAAACGAACTGTTAAAAGATGTTTGATTACATTATTTTTTCAAGACCGTAGATAAAATCATTTTGATTATAAACATGTTTAACGGCAAGTAGAACTCCTTGCATATAGCATGCTCTGTCCATTGTATCATGGCGGATTGTCATAATCTGTCCTGATGAGCCGAAAATTACTTCTTGTGAAGCTATGTAACCCGGCATTCTGACAGAATGGATATGAATATTTGAATAAGATTCACCGCCTCTGGCGCCTTTAATTGTTTCTGTTTCAGGGCAGTTATTTTTTGTGAAGGTTTCTTTTTCTTCCGACATCATAAGGGCTGTTTTAATTGAGGTTCCGGACGGTGCATCTTTTTTTTGATTGTGGTGAAGTTCTATGATTTCCGCATTATCAAAGTATCTGGAAGCCTGTTTTGCAAACATCATCATTAAAACTGCGCCTGTTGAAAAGTTCGGTGCAATAAGACATCCGGTGTTATTTTTTTCTGATAATTCTTTTAATTCCGCAATCTGGTCATCAGAAAGTCCTGTTGTACCGATTACGATTTTTATTCCGTTGGTTAAGCAGTATTTTGCGTTTTCAAAGATGGATTTCGGCTGGGTGAAATCTATCAGCAGGTCAAATTTTACAGCCTTATGCGCTTCTTCTATAGATTTATAAGTGTCATCGCCTGCAATGTCAATTTTTGCGGCAAGTTCAGTTTCCGGACATTCCTCAACCGTTTTTACAACTTCTTTTCCCATTTTTCCTAATGCGCCGCATACTGCAACTTTTATCATAATTAAACTCTCCTTTTTCGTTTAAATCGTGTGAATATTTGTTTTCGAAACGATAGCGAGAGCGGAGCGGAAGCGTGTTTGAGAAAATAAATATTCATACGATAAATTACATTCGCATAAAGTAATTTTATCAAAAAAATATTTTCCGTGGTATTATTATTTAGTAATTAGTTTATAAGGAGAGAAAGAATGGCAGACGCAAAAATTTTGGCTACAATCGAAAGAAGCGATACAGAACAATTGCAGATTTCTGTTAGTGAATACAAGGGAAGAAGTTACTTCAATTTAAGAATTTATTATACAACAGATGAAGGTGCAACATGGCTTCCGACAAAGAAGGGCGTAACTTTTGCACCTGACCAGCTTGATATTTTATCCGACGCGATTGAAGAAGCTAAAAAAGAATTCATGGCGGAAGAGTAAAATCCCGTGTGAGAAGTGAGTTGTGAATAGTGAATGGTCGTTCAATGTGCTTTGCACGAAATAAAGATAGTAAAAGGAGCAAAAGTTGACAAATTTAACAAATAATAGTTCCGGTAAAGACGGAAATAACAACTTGTTTTTGTCGAACCATTCACCATTCACCACTCACTTTTCACCAAAGTACGCTCTTGCCTTAGTAAATATTAAGGGACTGGGAGTAAAGACTTTCAGTTATTTAATCCCCGATGAGATGAAGGACAAAATTCAAATCGGGCAGGCAATACTTGTGCCGTTTGGGAGACAGGGGCTTATTAATGCTTTTTGCGTGGGGTTTTCGGATTATCTGCCTGAGGAGATTAAGGCAAAGAAAATCAATAAGATTTTAGATGAAACCCCGCTTTTTTCAATAGATTATTTAAAACTTCTTGAGTGGGTCGGAAATTATTACTGCTGTGATTTGGTAACGGTTTTGAATGCGGCGATACCTTTAAAGCTTATTGAAAAAGTGTCAAAAACCGAACAGACCGTTGAATTTGTAAGTTTTGAGGGCGCGACAAAACGACAGCTTGAAGTGCTTGAAAAACTTAAATCAAGCGGGAAAATGCCGGTTGTAATGTTTGAAAAATATGCAAAAACTACGCGTCAGACAATTAAAAAGCTTGAAGCCGCAGGATGTCTGAAACTTTCGACAGAGGAAATTTACAGGAACCCGCTGGATATTTTGAGAATTGAAAATACTGAGCCTCTTGCAGCGCTTGAAGGCGAGCAATTATCAGCGTACGAGGGGATAAAGAAGAAGATAGATGAATACAATAACCCCTCACCCCAGCCCTCTCCCGCAAGGGGAGAGGGAGGAAATGCCCGTCATTTTTATACAGAAAAAACTCTTTGCTATTCAAAAGAATTACGAAAAAGTATGACAGATGCTGAAAATCTACTGTGGTTTTATCTGAAAAATAAACAGCTTAATGGGTATAAGTTCAGACGTCAGGAGGCTATAGATAACTATATTGCAGATTTTGTATGTTACGAGAAAAAATTGATTATTGAACTGGACGGCGGTCACCATAATGAAAATAAAAATATAGAAAAAGATAAAGATCGCCAAAATTATTTTGAAAAACAAGGCTTTAAAGTATTACGATTTTGGAACAATGATTTATTTCAAGATATTGAGAGTGTTTTGGATGTGATATTAAAAGCGTTAGAACCCTCTCCCCTTGCGGGAGAGGGTGGGACGGAGTTCCGGGTGAGGGGTCAAAAAGAAACTCCCCCTGTAATGCTTCTCCACGGCGTGACCGCAAGTGGTAAAACAGAGGTTTATTTTAAACTTATTGATGACACAATTAAGTCAGGGAAAAATGTTCTTTTTCTTGCACCGGAAATCGCACTTGCGTCGCAATTAACCAAGAGGCTTGCGAAAAAATTCGGAACAAAAGACGTTGCAATCTGGCACAGCAGTATTTCTGACGGCGAAAGGTATGACGTCTGGCAAAGACTTTACAAAAACGATATAAAAATTCTGGCAGGCGCACGGTCTGCTGTTTTCGCGCCGCTAAAAAATATCGGGCTTATCATAATCGACGAGGAGCATGAGGGGGCTTATAAGCAGACAAGCCCTGCGCCGAGGTATGATGCAAAAGTCGTTGCGCAAAAACTTGCTGAATTCCATAACTGTCCGCTGCTTTTAGGTTCTGCGACTCCTGATATTTCTGTTTACTATCGCGCGGTAAATTCGGGAAACCTGTTTGAAATGAAACACCGCTACCGTAACGCCCCGATTGCACCTGTTTCTGTTATTAATATGCAGGAACATTCAAAAGCCGCCTATAGAAGTGTTATTTCAAAACCCCTGCAGACCGCGATAAACGAAACTTTAGAGAAAAAACAGCAGGTAATTTTGCTCATAAATCGCCGCGGATTTTCAACGTTTACGCAGTGTCAGGCATGCGGGCATGTAATTGAATGCCCTAATTGCGCAATCCCTATGATTTGGCATGCAAAAGACCAGCGGCTTAAGTGCCACTACTGTAATCAGGTGGAACGCTTCCCCGATGTCTGTCCCGAATGCGGGTCGGATGCCTTGAAAAACAGCGGCACGGGAACGCAGAAAATTGAGCAGTATGTAAAAGAACTTTATCCTGATTACAATGTCGAACGCGTTGATAGTGACGTTATGGTGCGTAAGGGCGAACACGTAAGGCTTCTGGAGCGGTTTCAAAAGGGCGATATTGATATTTTAGTCGGCACCCAAATGATTGCAAAAGGGCTTGATAACCCGAATGTTACTCTTGTCGGGGTAATTTCAGCAGACGCAAGTTTCAATCTGCCGGATTTTAGAGCCTCCGAGCGAGGATTTCAGCTTCTCACGCAGGTTGCAGGGCGCGCAGGAAGAGGCGAATTCACGGGTCGCGTGTTTTTCCAAACCTATAACCCTGATTTTTACGCTCTCGAAAGCGCTAAATCCCAGAATTATCCTGAGTTCTACAAAACTGAAATCGCTGCGCGTGAGGAATTCGACTATCCGCCGTTCAGTCAGATGATAAGGCTTATTATAAGTTCGATGAATAATTTTCGCGCGGAAAAATCCGCTCAGGAAATTGCAATGAGATTGTGCCTGATGATTGAAAAATACGGCATCTCTGAACGCCTTGAAGTCCTCGGTCCGACCCCATGTGTAATCGAGAGGATTAACGGATATTACAGGTTCCAGATTATCATCAAAAACAAGCTTGAAGAAAAAGGGCATAATTTTATCTCAAGCTTTCTCAACAAAATAACCATGCCGAAAGATATTAAACTTGCAATTGATGTGGATCCGCTGGATATTTTGTAGGTATTTTTGAGAGGGGCGGCTGAAAGCCGCCCCTCTCAACTTAATGCTCCAGTATATTAATGTCTTTTAACTGCCCCCTCACCCCTATCCCTCTCCCAACGGGAGAGGGAAAAGAGGAGAAGGTAAAGGTCGGTTGGGCATACCTGCCCAACTACAATCCTCTTCTCTTAATTATACTTATCGCCTTGCTTTAATTATTTTGGCAGATTTTTGAAGTAGTCTTTTTGTACAAATACCTGATAAGCACAGCCTATTCCGTTATGTCTGTCAGAGTTGGAAATATCACAAGGTAAAGTCCCCCAAGTGGTAGTAGTCATTGGGTGTCCCATCGGCAAAACTTTTCCGCCTTTTATCTGAAATGAAAAAAGATCATGTCCCCATGCATTAGGTTTTTTCGCTATGCCGTTTACATCCACTGTAAGAACAAGGTTATTGTTTGCTTTATTTGAATTATTTACCATCAGAAACATCCCGTCAGCCATTATCATTTGACCTTCATCAAACCATTCCAATGTAACATTTTGCGATTTATTATGTTTTTGCGATTAAGTCAATGTGCTACTCTATTTATTTGCTTGTTTCTTGTAATAGTATGTTTGTAAAGGAATGAATTTATGACAAGATTACGGGAACTATTTGGCAGACGGCTTGAGGAACTGTTAAAATCTCACAAAATGAAACAGTGTGAACTCGCTGAACAACTCAATATTGATCCGCAGAGCATCAGCCGGATGATTGCAGGCAAGCATTTCCCGAAAGAAGAAAATATTGAAAAGATGATTAAGGCTTTCAATATTCAGCCTGAGGAATTGTTTACTTTTTCGCATGTTGCGGATAATGAACAGCTGATTCAAGATATAATTCGTTTGGTTTCTAATGCTCCGGGGGAAAAAGTACGACTGGCGCATAAAATTATTACTGCTATTATGGAGTAGGTGTATATATTAATATTTGTAAAATATATCCTCTTATATAGTCGCATGCTTTTTTGATGTAGTAATATTGTAAAAAATTATACGGGGTTAATTATAAAAACAAAAAGGGGTATAAAATGAGAATTAGTCCAATTACAAATTATTCCTTTTCAAGGAAAAATGCATCCGGTTCAAATGCAAAACCGGTTTATTCATCAAAACCGTCTGTAGCTTCAGGAACTTCTAATATTCCGTTTACAGGCTGGTTTAGTTTTCAGGATAAAATATCAAAGACTCTTCGCAGTGAAGATCTTTTTAAAAACGGAAAAGTCGCAGGATTTATTCAATATTTTGACAGTAATGCAGGAAGAAAATTGCAGAGGAAATTTGAAACTGACGAATTAGGAAATTTTCTTGCGGATACAAAATATGTTTATAAGCCTAATAACCGCCGCAACGAGCTTTTGAAAACATTTAATTTTGATGAGAACGGCAAACTTTTGTGGGAAACAAGATACGAATATCAAAAAGGCAATCTGGTAAAAACAGCTAATTATGATATTAACAATAACCTTCTGCATACGACTGAATATACATTTAAGGACGGCTGCCTTGATTCTACGACTGATAAAACTCCGGAAGGCAAGATAAAAAATATAATCGAATATTTCCATACGAAAGGCTCACCTATTTCAAAACAGAAAGTTTATATGGAATACTATCCGGAAACAAAAATTGCATTTTTAGAAAAACTTAAACAGAAACCGGAGCACGTTGTCTTTTTTGATGAAGATGGGGCTGTATCTGAAACCAGGGAATTTTATGAATCCGGTAAAATAAAATCTATTATGAAAGATTATCCATCGTATTTCGGTGTGCCGACGGCTAAGGTTGATTATAGAGAAAGCGGAGCAATAAGCAACGTTCATATTTACCATAATTATACAGGTTACGATTACCGTTCGGATGGAACATTGAAGACTTTAACAGAATCAAATCAAGGACATTCAATGAAAATTACCGAATACTATACGGACGGTAAAACAGTAAGAAATATTATGGCAACAAAGAGGGGTTATCTCCCTGAAAATCTTGAGCTTGTTGAAGAACGGGATGCCGGCGGGCACCTTATTTATCAAAAGATTTATGAACCTGATGGATTAGGCAGACCTGATGAAATAACAAATGAAAACTTCTATGATAAGTTTACACATATTATTACAAAATCCATACAGAAAAATGTATGGGACGAAAATAGATATGATGAAAGACTTTTCACTGCGGACGGCAAAATTATGCAGGAATTGAATAAGTATGACGGAGATAAAAAAGTCATGACAATTTCATACACTCCTTCAACAGGTAAATTTGATAGTATTATTGATTACGGTACTGACGGACGTATTAAGAAAGTTTATGTTGAAGAAGATATTCCTTCTCTCACCGATGAAGAACGTTCAATCAAAAATGCGTTTGAAAAATATTATTATCTGAATGATCCTAACTGGAAGCCATACGGGAAAGGGTCGGACGCATATTATAAACCGAAAAAATAACAAGTTGTTATAAAATTAATGTAACAAAGGCTCTTTTTAAAAGAGCCTTTGTTAGTAAATAATCAGATTAGCTTTGTACATTTTGGCACATTCAGTGCGGCAAATGATACATTATCAAATGCCGAACACTTTTTCAGGCAGTGTAACCCATTACATTTTATAACAACAAAACAAAGGGTATTGATTTTGATACCCTTAATAAACTCTGTAATGCACTCCAGCGTAATTCTCAGGAAATTTTTGAATTTACGCCTGATTAAGTTTTTCTATATAATTTTTAGTTTTTTCTCTTATTTTGCTATCAACGGCAAATATTTCCTCAATATTCGGATTTTGAATAACTTTGTGTTCATCAAATATTTTTTTAGTGATTTCGTAAATCTGATATAATTTGATTTTTCCGTCGAGGAATGCAAATACGGCTTCTTCGTTAGCTGCATTAAGACAGGCTGTTGCGGTGCCGCCGAGTTTGCCCGCTTTGTAGGCTAATTTTACTGTCGGAAATTTTTCAAAATCCGGTGCCTCAAAATCAAGCCGTGCAATTTCCGCAAAACTGAAACTTTTTGATTTAATTCCTTCATAGCGTTCAGGATAAGTTATTGCGTATTGAATAGGAATGTGCATACTAGGCAAACCTAATTGCGCAATGACACTGCCGTCTTTATATTCAATTGCGGAATGAACGATACTCTGCGGATGAACAACAACTTCAATATCATCATAATCAAAGCCGAAAAGATGGTGGGCTTCTATGATTTCAAGTCCCTTATTCATCAAGGTTGCGCTGTCGACAGTTATTTTTTTACCCATATTCCAGCGCGGATGTGCGAGGGCTTCTTTTACCGTAGCTTTTTTCATTTCCTCAATTGATTTATGAAGGAAAGGTCCGCCGCTTGCCGTGATAATTAATTTATCAACCTGATTAATATCTTTTATGCACTGGTGGATTGCGCAGTGTTCGCTATCAACAGGAATAATTTTAACCCCGTGTTTTTTAGCGGCTTCCATCACGATATCGCCTGCCATGACAAGAGTTTCTTTATTGGCTAAGGCAATATCTATCCCGTTTTCAATTGCTTTTAATGTTGGCTTAAGCCCGATTTTACCCGAACATGCAACGAGGATAATATCGTTTTCTTTATTTGAACAAATTTCTTCAAGACCTTCTGCGCCTGTAAGGATTTTATACCCCTCACCCGAATTTCTGACACTCATTCCTTGTGTTGGAATTCTCCCCTCTCCCGCAAGGGGCGAGGATGAATTATGGCAAACGAATTTCGGTTTAAATTTTTCTGCCTGTTGTTTTAAAAGTTCGACGTTTTTTCCGCCTGCAAGTGCGATAATTTCAAATTTGTCCTGAAGTTTTTCAATGACTTCCAGCGCCTGGGTTCCGATTGAGCCTGTGGAACCGATTATGCTTATTTTTCTCTTCTTTTCCATAAAATAATTATAGTACAAAAAATTTGAGTAATGATAAACTGAAGTTTTTAGTTAAAGCCGTATTCCCCCTTCTCTATTGTTGTAATTGGAGAGAAGGGGGCTGGTTTATTATTTAATCGCGTCGGCGCAGTCAGCGCAGATACCGTCTGAATTGAGGCTTCTGTATTTCCAGCAGCGGGCGCATTTTTCGCCTTCGGCGGCGGTTACCCATACTGTGTAATCGTCCTCTTTGTATTCGTTCGATACGCCTGACGGTTTTTCATCTGTTACGTAAGCCTGTGAGGTTATGAAGATGTTGCAGAGTTCGCTTTCGTTTGCTTTCAAAACTTCATTATCTTTAACGCTCACGTAAACCGCAACCTCTAAGGAACTTCCGACTTTTTTCTCAGCGCGGAGAGGTTCGATTGCGCGGGTTACGACTTCTCTTGCTTTTAAGATTTTTGCAAAATCTTCTTCAAGTTTTTCGTTGTGCCACTGAGGTTTTGCAGCCGGCCAGTCAGAAAGAAGTATGCTGATTAATCCGCCCTTCTGGCATTCAGGAACACTCATCCAGATATCTTCTGCCTGATGCGGCATTACCGGAACAAGAATTCTCACAAGTGTCTGCAGAATTTCATAAAGCACTGTCTGGCAGGCGCGGCGTGAAAGTGATTTTTTACCTGCTGTGTATAATCTGTCTTTTACAATATCAAGATAGAATGAACTCAAATCAACCGCCGCAAAGTTTTGAAGCTGCTGGAAGTATTTATAAAATTCGTAATGTTCAAATGCTTCGGTTACGCTTTCGATTAACTGGTTCAATTTATGCAGTGCAAATTTATCGAGTGCAGTTAAATCTTCATATTTTACGTAATCTTTTTCAGGGTCAAAATCGAACAGGTTGCCGAGCAAGAATCTTGAAGTGTTTCTGGTTTTCTTAAAGATTTCAGCAAGCTGCTTAATTATATTGTTGCCGATTTTTGTATCGTTTCTGTAGTCAACGGAAGCAGCCCAGAGCCTTAGAATATCAGCGCCGTAGGTTTTGATAATTTCATCCGGTCTGATGTAATTTCCGAGAGATTTTGACATTTTTCTTCCGTCCTCGCCGAATACAAATCCGTGAGTAAGGACTGATTTATAAGGCGCCTTGCCCTGAGTTGCGATTGATGTCAGAAGAGATGACTGGAACCAGCCTCTATGCTGGTCAGAACCTTCCAGATACATTTCAACAGGAGTATGCCCGAGAACATCCGAGCGTTTTTCTACAACAGCGCGCCATGAAATTCCCGAATCAAACCAGACATCCATAATATCATTTTCTTTTTTAAAGTGTGTTTTGCCGCATTTCGGGCATTTGAAACCTTGCGGAAGTAATTCTTCTGCGGAATATTTCACCCACGCGTCAGAACTTTCTTTTTCAAAAATTTTTGCAACATTTTCTATAGTTTCGTCGGTTACAATAACTTCTCCGCAATCTTCGCAATAGAAAACAGGGATAGGAACGCCCCAAGCACGCTGGCGGGAAATACACCAGTCCGTACGACCTGCAACCATGTTTGAAATTCTTGCTTCTCCGCTTGCAGGAATCCATTTCACATCCTTAATCGCATTTAAGGTTTCATCTCTGAATCTGTCAACTTTAACAAACCACTGAGGAGTTGCCCTGTAGATTACAGGATTTTTACATCTCCAGCAGTGCGGATAGCTGTGGTTTATATCAGCCTGCGAAAGCAGTGCTCCGCAGTTTTTAAGTTTTTCGATAACGATTGCGTTGCCTTTGTAATACGGAACACCTTCTAAATCCTTGTCATTAACCGCATCAGTCCAGACGCCGCGGCTGTCAAGAGGAGAGAATACTTCAATACCGTATCTGCAGCCGACTTCATAGTCCTCAAGCCCGTGTCCCGGTGCAGTATGAACAGAACCGGTACCTGCATCAAGCGTAACGTGTTCGCCTAAGATTATCGGCGATTTTCTGTCATAAAGCGGGTGTTTTGTATTCAAAAGTTCCAAATCCGCACCAACGCATGAGCCTACGGCTTTAATATCTTTTTCTTCCCAGCCGACATCAGCAAGGAAGGCGCCGAGTAATTCCTGCGCCGCAACATAAACATCTCCCTTATATTCAAAGAATGTATATTCAAATTTCGGGTGCATGCTGATTGCCATATTTGAAGGAATTGTCCAAGGAGTTGTCGTCCAGATAACGGCGTATAAATCTTTGTCATTCTGAACTTGTTTCAAAATCTCTTTGTTAATTTTCGCCTTACTCTCCTCGTCAAATTTAAATCTTACATAAATAGAAGTTGAGGTATGGTCGGCGTATTCAACTTCGGCTTCGGCTAACGCGGTTTCGCAGGAAGCGCACCAGTAAACCGGTTTCATACCTTTTTCAATGTAGCCTTTTTTATACATTTCGCCGAAAACTCTAACCTGTTCAGCCTCATATTCAGGGTCAATTGTCAAATACGGATGTTCCCAATCTCCGAGAACTCCGAGGCGTTTAAATTCGCTCTCCTGACCTTTAAGGCTTGTGTGGGCAAATTCGCGGCACTTCTGGCGCAATTCGTAAGGTGTAAGCGCGCTTCTGCCGCCTTTAATATTTTTTACAACTTTATTTTCAATAGGCAGTCCGTGACCGTCGTAACCCGGAACATAGGGAGTGTAATACCCCGCCTGCGCTTTATACTTTAAAAGAATATCTTTTAAGATTTTGTTCAAAGCCGTTCCAACGTGAATTTTTTCAGAACTCAAGTACGGCGGACCGTCATGGAGGATAAATTTATTTGCCTTATCTCTTTGAGAGATAATTTTTTCGTAAATATTATTTTCTTCCCAGAATTTCTGGATTTCGAGTTCTCTGACAGCCGCATTAGCCCTCATTGCAAGGCTCGTTTGAGGCAGATTAAGAGTTTCTTTAAATTCAACTTTTGTACCGGTTTCGTTACTCATCTTCTTTTATCCTTCTTTTATTTCAATTGTTTCTAATCCTGTTTCACTGCCTTTCGACGGTTCAACACAGCCGTGCAGCTTTTTATGACTAAGTTCATTTTTTAATTTTTCAATATCCGCGCCAAGACTTTCTTCTTTTGATTGGCGCACAAATTCTTTCATTTTATTATAGTCAAATTCATTTTCCCAGCGGGCAATAACAACAGTTGCAACACAGTTTCCGACAAGGTTAACCGTCGTTCTTCCCATATCGAGAATTTGATCAATTCCGAGTAAAATTGCAACGCCGAGGATAGGGATATTAAAGCTTGCAAGAGTTCCTGCAAGAACAATCAGCGACACACGAGGAACACCCGCAACCCCTTTACTTGTCAGCATAAGTGCAAGCATTATGATAATCTGCTGGTTCAAATCAAGGTGAATACCGACAATCTGCGAGGAGAAAATTACACCCATTGCAAGGTAAAGCGTACTTCCGTCAAGGTTAAAAGTGTAGCCTGTCGGCATAACAAATCCGACGATTTTTTTCGGAACCCCGAAGCGTTCCATAATATCCATGGCTTTCGGGAAAGCCGCTTCAGAACTTGCCGTTGTGAAAGCAAGCAGTGCCGGCTCCTGCAAAGCACTTATCAAACTTCTAAATGAAATTTTAACTATTTTACAGGCAATTATCAAAACAAGCAGAACGAAAACCGCAAGCGCAGCATAAAGCGCTCCGATAACTTTGAAATAACTTTTTAATACGTTCAAACCGTTCGCGCCGACAGTTGCGGCAATCGCGCCGAAAATCCCAAGAGGCGCAAAGTACATCACGTATTCCGTGAATTTAAACATTATCTGCGATACGGAATTCAATACATCAAGAACAGGCTGAGCCTTTTTTCCGACAGCACATATAGCAAGCGCGAAGAAAATTGAAAATACAACTATCTGCAGCAAATTGCCGTTTGCCATCGCATCAACAATACTTGTCGGGAAAATATCGGTTACCATCTGTCCGATAGAGGTGTGAGCCTTTGTCGCTGCCATAAGCCCCGCCTCCTGCATCTGGATTGCGTGAGGTGATGTTCCCGACACAAAGCCTACTCCCGGCTTAAAAATATTTGCCATTGTTAAACCGATAATCAGCGCTAAAGTCGTTACAATTTCAAAATAGATAATTGTTTTAAGCCCGATTTTACCAAGGCTTTTTGCGTCATCATGCCCGGAAATTCCGACAACAAGAGTCGCAAACAATAAAGGGGCAATAATCATCTTGACCATCCGCAGAAAAATTTCCGCAAAAGGTCGCATCTTTACTGCAAAATCAGGGGTAAAGTGCCCGACTAATACACCCAGAATTAATGCTATAAATATCAGGGCTGTGAGTTTTGAATGTTTCAAATTTGGTACCTCAATAAATATTATATACCAAACATGTAAATATCCTCAGGCAGCAATAATCAATTTAATAAAATTTAAAAATTACAATTCTTCAGTAATTTTTCCAAGCGGTGAAATATAATATTCAAAGATATCGGGTTTCGGACAGGTTGTTTCATTGTAGGTGCAGTTAGGGTCTTCATTTTCACCATTTACGTCAAATTTAATTTTCTGTTTTGTGCTGAAGTTTGCAATCGGCAGATACCAATCAACACCGTCGGCGGAGGTAAAAGATTTTTTATTTGCACTGCAGTCAGTTACGGAATTGTGCATTTTATTAATTCTACTTGCAAAAAGCTCACAGAATTTTGTATTTCCGCCGTATTCAATGCCGTTGTATTTTATGGTAGCAGTGTTTGCAAAACCTATGGACGGACTGGAATTACTCTGAGGGTACATGACGTCATCCGCAAGCATCTGGCTGACCGTCTGTTCAAGAATATACATACATTTTATTCTCATAGTTTCAAGTTTGTTTCCGGCAGCTTTTTGCAATATAGGCAGAGTGACAGCAGACAAAACGCCTATAATTAAAATAGTTACAAGAGTTTCCGCAAGAGTGTATCCTTTATGAGATATATGCATAAAATCCTCCAAGATTATTAAACAATTATTATATATTATAACACTTTTTGCAATAACTATCAATAGTAAAGCCGGGAAATATTCATTTATAAATTTACCATGGATAATCGTCCTTTATCTCCCATCCGTCAATCACTATTAATCCTGTACAATTCAGATTCCCATACAAACTTGATGCTCTTGAAGAACAATCCTCAAGAAGCTTTTCCCGTTTATAATCAATACCGTAAGGTTTTAGTTTCATTGTCGATACCGAATCAAGCGTAAAAAGAAAGAAATCTCTTCCGACAATATTCGGTTTGGCTCGCCCGTTTATATCAACAAAGATAATAGGCAGTAGCAATATTTCTTCATCTCCGTTATAAGCAATAAAAAGAGTAACTCCGTTTGCTAATTCCAAAATGTATGTACTCGTTCCGGCATTCCAATATATCTGCCCGTTTTTTGTACGATAATCACTGTAGCCCAATTCCCTTGGCTGTATCACCTGAGGGGTTCCTGTATGCTTTATGTACGGGGTGATATATGTTTCGGCAAATTTAGCTGCCATATCTTTACTAAGATTAGGATTACTGGCGTCATTAGACGATTTATAATTTTCATTGACATCCCAATTTTTCATATCACCGTATTTTGCCTGAGCCATATTTATCGCTTGATATAGCTGGCTGTATGTCTGCTCTAAACGTGTAGCTGTGACTTTTTTCTGGTTTTGTTGAATTAGTGCCGGCAGAGTCATTGAGGCAACAATCCCGATTATGCCAAGAGTAATTAAAACCTCCGCTAATGTAAATCCCTGTTTATCCCGATCAAAGGAGTTTAAAGCCCCCCCCCCCTCTTGAAAAATCACTCATATCAACGCTTTTCATACGTTTAATCTCCTCTTTTACTCATTTAAACATTCTTTTATTATTATATTTTATATTTCAGTTTTTTCAAGTATTAAGCTCACTGATTACATTTCGTAATAAAATTTTGCCATTCCTTGCCATGCCCTTCTTTGTTGGTGTATAATAAATAAATAAAACATGCTTTTACCGGACATGGGATATGATTGTAATTATTTTATAAGCGGAGGTTAGTGTGAACTTAGTGGAAGACAAATTAAATTTATCGGAAAACGCGATAAAAGTTCTTGAAAAAAGATACTTAAAGAGAGATAAAGAAGGCAAATGCACGGAAACACCGGCTGACATGTTCAGACGTGTAGCCAAAACAATTGCGGAAGGCGATTTGAAATTCGGCAAATCTCAGGCTGATGTCGACAAATTGACGGAAAGATTTTATGAGGCTATTACAAACTGCTACTTTATGCCAAATTCACCAACGTTGATGAATGCCGGAAGAGAACTCGGACAGCTTGCAGCCTGCTTCGTTCTCCCTGTTGAAGATTCCCTTGAAGGGATTTTTGAAACAGTTAAAAATACCGCACTTATCCATAAATCAGGCGGCGGCACAGGTTTTTCTTTCTCAAGATTAAGACCGAAAAACAGCGTTGTGCGTTCAACTATGGGCGTATCATCAGGACCTGTTTCTTTTATGGAAGTGTTTAACGCAGCTACAGAAGCCGTTAAACAGGGCGGTACAAGACGCGGCGCTAATATGGGTATCTTAAGAGTTGATCACCCTGATATTTTAGACTTTATCAACTGCAAAGCTGATAATAACAGATTAAACAACTTTAATATTTCAGTTGCTATCACTGATAAGTTTATGGAAGCGCTTAAAAACGGAACTGATTATGAACTTATCAATCCGCAAAATAATACCGTTGCAGGAAAATTGAGCGCTAAAAAAGTATTTGATATGATTGTTGACGGTGCCTGGAGAAACGGCGAGCCGGGAATTATTTTTATTGACAAAATGAATTCCGATAACCCGACACCTCTTGTAGGTCAGATTGAATCAACAAACCCTTGCGGGGAAGTTCCGCTTCTTGCTTATGAAGCGTGCAACCTCGGTTCAATCAACTTAGGTAAAATGGTTAAATCCGACGGAACGGTTGACTGGGATTTGCTCGGTAAAACCACAAGAACAGCAATCCGCTTCCTTGATAACGTAATTGCCGTAAACAATTACCCGCTTCCGCAAATCTCCGAAATGGTTCAGAATAACAGAAAAATCGGACTCGGTGTAATGGGCTGGGCTGATATGCTTATGAAAATGGGTATATCTTACGCATCTGCAGAAGGTACAAAACTTGCCGGTCAGGTAATGGAATTTATTGATTACGAATCAAAATGCGAATCAATTGAACTTTCAAAAGAACGCGGAAGATTTAACAACTTCAAAGGCAGCGTATATGACGGCAAAAACTTCCTCTATAATAAATATAAAGGAAAATCAGCCGGAGTTATTTCTGATGAACAGTGGAAGGAATTGGATTCCCAAATCGAAAAATACGGAATCAGAAACGCAACTACAACCTGTATTGCACCGACAGGTACAATTTCAATGATTGCAGGCGCATCAGGCGGAGTTGAACCTCTGTTCGGTCTTGTATTTTCAAGATTGATTATGGACGGCACGGAAATGCTTGAAATCAACCCGATATTCAAGGATTATGCAGTAAAACACGGTTTCTATTCAGAAGATTTGATGAAAGAAATTGCAAAAACAGGTTCTGTAGCGCATGTTGCCGGTGTTAGTGAAGAAGTTAAGAAAATCTTCGTAACCGCGCATGACGTATCTCCTTACTGGCACGTAAAAATGCAGGCAGCATTCCAGCTTCATACGGATAATGCTGTTTCAAAAACAGTAAACTTTGAAGAACACGCAACAAGAAAAGACATTGAAGAAGCTTATGTTCTTGCTTACGAAAACAACCTGAAAGGAATTACAGTTTACAGAAACAACTCCCGCCAGTTCCAGCCGATGAACCTTGACGATAAAAAGAAAACGGAAGAGGCAAAACAGGCGGAAGCTGAAACTCCGGTTCAGGATGACAAAGAGGAATACAATCCTACAGGCGAAATCAAGACAGTAACCTGCCCTGAATGCGGCAATACGATAGAGATGGCAGAAGGCTGCTTTATCTGTCTGAACTGCGGCTACTCAGGTTGTTCGTAGCGGATTTGCGGACGGACGATAGTCCGGATTGCGAGCGGGTTGAGCCGGCAGAGCGATAGCTCGTAGGCGATACCCCGCGAGCATGAAGCAAATCCAAGAGGCGCGAGTGAGCTGAGGGCACTCTGCCGAACAAAAACAATCCAGTGAATTGTTTTTGTGAGAGGGAACGGCAAATGAGTCCCGTTAAACGCGAACGAGCAAGATGCGGATTTACGGACGGACGGAACGAAGTGAAGTCCGGATTGCGAGGAAATTGAGCGGACTTGAACCGCAGGTTCAAAAGCGAAACTTTCCGAGCACGGAGTAAATCCAAGAGGCGGATTTACGGACGGAATGAATAAAATTCCACTCTTGACATGATAACATTGAAAATTGAAAAGGCTTATCCATCAAGGAGAAAGAGTTTATAAAAAGGAGTACTCCGACAAAAGAGCTACTCCTTTTTGTAAATATTTGTTAACTTCATACGACAATAATAGCACATTTATTTGTTTACGTGTTTTCATGAAAGTATAAAAAGGTATAGTGTAAAAAATAGAGGTAGAAATTATGTCTTCAAACATGGCAATCCCGGCAGTAAACATCGGTGGCAACATCGTTCAACCTACACCGGAAGGTAAAATTAAGGTTACCACTGCAAAAGGAAAAGTAAAAGTTTTAAGTCAAGATCAATTCGTTAAACAAATCAAAAAGAACGAACAAAACATTAAAGACGGAAAAGATTTTGAAATCAAAAAAGACAACACAACCGCTAAAATTATCGGTTTAGCAGCAGCAACAGCAGCTGTTGTGACAGGCGTTGTCTACAGAAAAGAACTTGCAAAATTATTCAAATCAGCAGGCGAAAAAGTTACGGAAGCAACAACAAAACTTGCAGACAAAGTAAAAGGCAAAGGTACAAATGCAAAACGCTATAATGATACATTAACAGCAGCAGAAAAAAATCAATTAAACCTTGCAAAAAATCATGTAGAAGAATTCAGCAACGAAGCAATTGAAGCAGCACAAAAAACAAGATCAGCAGAATTAGCAACAATGAGAGCAGATGCTGAAGCTGTATTCAAAAACTATGACCCTGATAAAGCACTTGAATATGCGGCTAAAAAAGCTGAATTTACTAAAATGACATCCTCTGCAGAAAAAGTTGCAAATACAGAATTAGATGCAATGAATACAGCACTCAAAAAAGCCGGACTCCAGAACAAAGCTGAACTTGATGCAGTAAGACTCTATGCTGACCCTAAAGTAAAAGATGTTCCGGAAAATCTTCCGGCATACTTAAAAGATAAAGAATCATGCCAGAGATACTTAAATTCTTATGAAGCAAACTACAATAAACGACTGGCAGAATTAACAAAACCTGAAGCAAAGCCAGCTCCTAAGGCTGAAACACCGGAAGTTAAAGCTGAATCTAAGAAAAAAAGAAAGAAAACAACTAAAAAATCGGAAACTAAGGCTGAAACTAAGCCAAAAACTGAAGCTAAACCGGAAGTTAAACCGGAAACCAAAACCGAAGAAAAAAAATAAACCTTTAAACAAATAAGCATAATTTCTATGTTATTATAAAACACCTTCTTGAACGGGAGGTGTTTTTTTTATACAATTGACTTATGCTAATTTCAGTGGTTATAACAAGCTATAATTACGAAAAGTATCTGAAAGATACTATCAATTCTGTCCTGTCACAAACATATTCAGATTGGGAAATGATAGTCATAGACGATGCTTCAACCGATTCCTCCGTCGATATTATAAAAGAATTCGTAAAAAAAGATTCCCGTATAAAATTAATAGAAAATGAAACTAATCTCGGACTCACCAAAACATTAAAAAAAGGAGTGGAAGCCGCGTCAGGAGAATGGGTTGCCGTTCTTGAAAGCGACGACAGGCTCCGGGAGGATTATCTTGAAAAAAAAGCTGCAATAGCTAATAAATACCCTGATATTGGCATGATTTTTAATGATGTTGAATTATTTGGCGATGAAGAAAGAATAAAAGACGTAAGTAAAAAATTTACTGATACCGCAAAATACTTAAAAGGGAAAACTTATCCGCGGAATATTTTTAAAGACTTAATTTATTTTAACCGGGTTTTGACATTGTCTGCTGTTTTTATAAGCAGAGAAAAGGTTCTAAAATGCGACTGGGAAACGCCTTCTGACAGAATTCTCGACTGGTGGCTTCTATTACATTTTACAAGAAAATACGACTGCTTTTACATCCCTGAAAAGCTTACAAAATGGCGTATTCACTACGGCAGTTACATCAACAAAAAACAAAAAATTTTTGCAATCCCTGTCAATTTACTTGCGCTTATTGATATAATTAAAAAAGAAAAAGATATAAGATTACTGCCGGGCATAATATGGATAATACTTTCTAATTTTACAAGGGTAAGGGTAGCCTGCATACAGTTAGCCAAAATACGTCTTGGAATTCCGCTAAGATGCGAAAAACCGTGAGAACAACTTGACTATACCGTGATTTAACTTAACCAGATACCTCTTGGTTAATCCCGGCTGAACTGCAATAAAATAGAAATAGAAAATTTTTATAAAATTCGGGATAAATTTAACGGGATTATAGGGTTTAGAAGTTCTTTTGAGGTTTTCCTCAATCAAAGAAACGGGATAATCTGTTTTTTCTGAAATACAATCCTGCCAGCCTGCAATAGTAGTGAGAGTTTCATTTTGAAGCCGGAGTACCGAACATTTTACGAACGGCATATTATATTTTTCAATCAAAAGCCGCCAGAAAGAAAGCAGAACATGGTTAAACCTGTAGAGAGCTTTTATATAAGTTCCGCCTTGAAATCCTGCATTTGTAAGCGTTTCGCTTAAACCTATTTCGTAATTCATTACAATATCATTTTTGCAATCCAGATGTTTTACGGAAGCCATAAATTTATCAAAAACATCAGACAAAAAAATCTTTTTCGAAAAGACAACAAAGTAACTCTGAATATGGGGACGATGAGTCACAATGTACTTATCATTTTTTTTAATAAGTCCGAATTTATTTTTAGTAATTCCCCAGAAATCTAAATGTTCTTCCCTCTCCATTTCATCAAAAATTCTGTGTAGAGAATATAATGGACCATAGCAGCTATCGTTTGCAAAAATTAATTCATCAAAATCATTAAGCCTGTCTTTCAGGTAGAGATATCCGCGTTTATAGGAGCCGAAGTCATATTCATCGTGGTTTTCGGCAATTATAAAATCAGCAATTCCGTCGAGTTTTGACTTTTCTGTATCGGAAAGATTTTTACAAGAAACAAAAACAATTTCGTGCGCCAATTCTTTCAAAGCTTTCAAATAATAAATTACATAATCGTCAATGATATTATCCTTATCGTAATGCGCGAAAACAGCCGCCCTTTTCATTTTTACCTCCTAAGGAATTATATCATATTTTTATGTTATAATAAAGGGCACAGGTGGAAATATGAAAACAGAAATAAGAGAAGAAGAGATAAAAGATATAGTAAAAAATACCGGATTAAAGCATATAGCGATAATTATGGACGGAAACCGCCGCTGGGCAAAAGAAAAAAATCTGCCCTCCGCATTCGGACATAAAAAAGGCGTAGATGCGCTGAAAGCTGCAATGCGTGCGTGCGACGATTTCGGAGTTAAATATTTGACTGTTTACGCATTTTCTACGGAGAACTGGAACCGCAAAAAGGAAGAAGTAGATTTTTTGATGAATTTACTTGGCGAAACCATCAAAAACGAACTCAAAGAAATGCACGAAAACGGTGTTGTAATAAACTTCATCGGGGATTTGACAAAATTAAGCCCGAAATTGCAGGAAATTCTCGCGCACGCAGTTGAAGTTACAAAAAACAATGACGGCGTAAGACTCCAAATCGCATTTAACTACGGATCAAGAGATGAAATAGTTCACGCCGCAAAGGCGATTGCGCAAAAAGTTAAATCAGGTGAAATTAAAATCGACGAAATCTCGGAAGATATGATTTCCGAAAACCTCTACACAAAAAATATACCTGACCCTGATTTACTCATCAGGACAGGCGGTGAAATGAGGGTTTCCAATTATCTTTTATGGCAGATAGCGTATTCGGAATTTCTGGTAACGAAACAATACTGGCCTGAATTTGATAAAGAAGCGCTGGCTGACGCGATAAAGGAATTCAACCACCGTCAGAGAAGATACGGGGCGTAGATTTAATGAAAATAGTATTTGCCACAGGAAACGCGCATAAATTAAAAGAGATACAGGAAATCGCCAAAGGCTCCGGTATTGAATTTGTCCTGCCTGCAGAAGGGTTTAACCCTGTTGAAAACGGCAAAACTTTTGAAGAAAATTCCCTAATAAAAGCAAAAGAAGCGGCGCGGGTTTCAAAGCTGCCTGCCTTAGCAGACGACTCCGGCTTATGCGTGGAAGCGCTGAACGGCGCCCCGGGTATTCATTCCGCAAGATATGCAGAAACAGCGCAGGCAAGAATTGACAAACTTTTAAAAGAAATTGCCCCTTATGACAACAGAAAAGCCGAATTTGTATGCTCAATGACCCTCGTTGATGAAAACGGCAACCTTCTCCACTCGACCCTTGGAATTTGCAAAGGTGAAATCGCCAGAACTCAGGCAGGACAAGGCGGCTTCGGGTATGACCCGATATTTATTGTCGAAGGTACTAATAAGACTATGGCCGAGTTGTCTGATAGCCGGAAGAACGAAATATCCCACCGGGGCAGGGCATTAAGAAAAATGCTGGCACTATTGACCCGGTAAATCTTTTTAGTATATAATTATTGTTGCAAATGCAACAGACTCTTATAAAATACATTAACTACAGGGGAGAGGAATGAAAAAAACTATAATAATAATTGTTGCGGTAATTATTGCCGCAATAGCAATAAGGTTCGGGATAAGCGCATATAATAACTACAAAACAGGATTAAGACAGTCACAGCGCTCAGCGCCTTCCGTCACAGTTGACCCTGTTCAGGAAGCCGATATTATAAGGAGTTTTGATGCCCCGGGGCGTGTGACTTCAAAGTATCAGGTCAATGTCCTTGCGCGTATTTCAGGGTATTTGCAAAAAAGCTACTTTAAAGAAGGCGACTTTGTAAAAGCCGGACAAACTCTATTTCTTATAGAGCCGACTGAATTTTCAAACGCTGCTAATGTTGCAAAAGCTGAGGTTGCAAACGCAAAAGCCCAGCTTGAATACGCGGAAAAGCAGTTAATAAGGGCGTCCGAACTTGTCAAAAAAGATTACATAGCAAAATCGCAGTATGATAATATGCTTTCGCAGAGGGACTCTTTAAGGGCACAGCTTGCATCAGCACAGGCGAGATACAATGACAGTATGAGAAACCTCAGCTATACCCATGTAAAAGCACCTGTAGACGGAAGAATCGGTATAATTGCGGTTACTGTCGGAAACTACGTAACTCCGTCATCAGGTGCGCTCACGACCATTAACAGTACAAACCCGATTTATGTAACTTTCCCGATTGATTCGGAAGATTTTACCTCTCTCTCGCTCGCAGACGGTTCAAACGATACAAACAGAAAAGTTGACTTAATTTTCTCAAACGGTCAAAAATATCCGCTCACGGGAGTTCAGGATTTTCACGACAACAAAATTGACCAGTCAACAGGCACAGTTACAATGAGGGCAACCTTCCAGAACCCTAATAACCAGCTTCTCCACGGAGAATTCGTAACCGTAAAATTATATTCAAATAAACCTGTAAAAACTCCGATAGTTCCGCAGATTGCGGTTCAGGAAAATCAGGAAGGGAAATTCGTTTATATTCTGGATGAAAACGATTTGCCTGTCTTGACTTATATAAAAGTTAACGGTCAGCAGGGCGACAACTGGATTGTAACCAAAGGGGTCAAAGCAGGCGACAGACTTATTACTGACGGTATTCAAAAAGTCGTTCCGGCAAAACCTGTCAAAATCGTTTCAAAAGAAGAAATGGCTAAAGAAAAAAGTTCAAATATCATACCTGATAAGAAAAAATAATCAAAACAGATACATTTTACTCTAAAAACAACAAAGGGACATGTGAATATGGCGGAAAATCAAGGAAATATTTTCATAAAACGACCGAAACTTGCAATAGTAATTTCGCTTGTAATAATGCTTGCCGGAATGCTTATGATAACTATGCTTCCGCTTGAAGAATATCCGTCAATTACACCTCCGCAGGTAGTTGTGAGTGCGACGTATTCAGGCGCGAGTTCTGACGTAATCGAATCAACGATTGCAGCGCCGATTGAGGCTCAGTTGAACGGTGTTGAAGATATGATTTATATGTCATCAACTTCCAGAAACGGCTCTTACGAGTTAACGCTTTATTTTAATATCGGCTCTGACCCTGATATGGCTGTTGTAAACGTACAAAATAACCTGCAGCTTGTAACTCCGCGACTTCCGGAAGAAGTTAAAAGATACGGGTTAACGGTTAGAAAAACCACGGGCGGTCCCGGATTAATGATGATTGCGATAAATTCACCGAGCGGCACTTATGATTCGCTGTACGTTGCAAACTATGCCTCTATTTATATTAAAGATGAACTTGCGCGTATCAAAGGTGTAGGTAAAGTTGCCGTTTTCGGTTCTGCGGATTATTCGATGAGAATATGGCTTGATGCCGCTAAAATGGCGAACTTAGGAGTTTCAGTAAGCGAGGTTAATGCGGCAATTCAGGCACAGAACATTCAGGCGCCGGCGGGCGATCTGGGTGTGGAACCGATGAAAAACAAACAGATGATTAAACTCACAATGAGAACTCAGGGACGTCTTGAGGATCCGGAGGAGTTTGAAAATATTATCGTCCGTTCAAAACCCGACGGCTCTCAGATAAGATTAAAAGATATCGCAAGGGTTGAACTCGGTGCTGAAAGCTACTCCTACTTCTCCCGTATCGGAGGCAGAAATTCCGCAATCATTTCCGTAAGCCAATTGCCGGAAGCAAACGCCATTGATCTTTCAAATAAAATTACGAAAAAAATGGAAGAATTAAGCAAAGGCTTCCCGCAGGGTATTGAATACAAAATCGAACGTGATGAAACCGACTTTGTCAGAGAATCAATCAAAGAGGTTATAAACGCAATCGGGCTTGCGATTGTCCTTGTAAGTATCGTAACCTATATGTTTTTAGGAAGCGGCAGGGCTGCACTTATTCCTTTCTGTGCAATTCCGGTTTCTCTTATCGGTGTATTTATATTTATGAACCTTCTCGGGTTCTCCATAAACCTGCTGATACTGTTTGCGCTTGTACTTGCCGTAGGTCTGGTAGTAGATGACGCCATTGTTGTACTTGAAAACACCCAGCGCCATATTCAGGAAGGCAAAACCCCGAAAGACGCCACTGAAGTTACGATGAAAGAAGTGTTTGGTGCGGTTCTTGCAACATCACTTGTATTGATGGCAGTATTTGTCCCTGTATCATTTATGGCAGGGATTACGGGACAGATGTTCCGTCAATTCGCGCTCTGTATCGCATCGTCAATCGGATTGTCTACGGTTGTTGCGCTGACGCTTGCTCCTGCACTCTGTGCCATGATTTTGAAACCGGGTGCTGAGCACAGTGATTTTAAATTCATCCAGAAGTTTGACGACTGGTTCAATAACGTAAGAGATAAATATCTTGAAGGCGCAAAAGTATTTATTAATTCGCCTTCCAAAACAATCATTACATTCCTCATAATTATCGGATTTATTATCGGGTTATTTAAATTAATCCCGACAGGGTTCCTGCCATCGGAAGATAAGGGCGCAATCTTTACACAAATACAGCTTCCGGACGGCTCATCCGCTTCCAGAACAGATATTGTGGCAACGGAAATTGAAAACAGACTTCTTCAAATTCCGGGGGTTAGCAAAACAATCACCCTTGTAGGGTTCTCCGGTGAAAACACAGCCCTTATCGTATCCAGACTTGATGACTGGTCAAAACGTAAATCAAAAGACCTCCAGATGGAAAACATCCTTGCGCGGGTACAAAAAGAATTTGCAACTTACCCTTCAGCAACGATTGCATCATTTGCACCGCCTTCAATTTCAGGTTTAGGTATGTTCGGGGGTTTTGAATACCAGCTTCTTGATAAAGGCAACAGAACTCCGCAGGAACTCTACGATGAAGCTATGAAATTAATTGCAGCAGCAAACAAAAACCCTGCCTTTTCTATGGTTTACACATCATATACTGCAAACCTGCCGCAATTGCTGCTTGATGTAGACGCCTCAAAAGCTATGGCGCAAAATGTAGATGTCAGTGAAATCTATAATGCGCTTGCAGGCTATTTCGGAAAATCTTACGTCAACGACTTTAATAAATACGGGCGTGTTTACCGTGTATATTTGCAGGCAGATTCAGATTACAGGGAAAAACCTTCCGACATAAATAAAATATTTGTCAAAAACCAGTTAGGGAAAATGGTTCCGCTGTCATCAGTTGTCAAAATAAGCAACATTGTAGGACCATACAGCCTGACAAGGTTCAACATGTATCCTTCAATCCTGATAAACGGAATGGCTCGAAACGGAGTAAGTTCCGGTCAGGCAATGAACGAAATGATAAAAATTTCAGACGAAATTCTGCCTGATGATATGGGCTACACCTGGTCAGGAAGTGCCCTGCAGGAATTGGAATCAAGCGGACAAATCGGTCCAATTCTTGCAATGTCACTTGTTTTCGTATACTTATTCCTTGTGGCATTATATGAAAGCTGGATGCTTCCGCTTGCCGTAATGCTCATCTCGCCTGTTGCATTAATCGGAGCACTCTTCTTCCAGTACGTTGCAGGATACTCGCTTGATATTTACGCACAAATTGGACTTGTTATGTTAATCGGTCTTAGTACAAAACAGGCAATTCTGATAATAGAATTTGCAAAAGACGCACATCAGGAAGGTATGCCGATTAAAGATGCAGCGCTTCAGGCAGCAAAACTGAGGTTCAGGGCGGTTATGATGACGAATATCGCGTTTATCTTAGGGCTTCTGCCTCTTGTATTCGCACATGGAGCAGGCGCTGCAAGCCGTCACTCCGTCGGAATGACAGTATTCGGCGGTATGATTGCCGTTGCATTCATCGGAACCTTCCTTGTTCCGGCGTTCTATGTAATGGTTGAAGAATTCAAAGTCTTTACTGCCAGAACAATTAAAAAAAGGAAAAATAAATAAATATGTATAAAAAAATATTTATAATGACAATAATACTTATGCTGACAGGTATAACGGCAACCGCAAAGGATATCGGGAACAAAATTAACCCGAAAGAATACCCGCACTCCGACGCTGTTCTGCCTAAAAAACCGGAAAAGCAAGAAGAAAGTATTGTAATCGAAGGTTCTGTTCAAAAAAATATGGATCTTAATCTTGAACGCTGTATTGAACTTGCGCTCGGCAATAACCCGCAGATTAACGCGGCATTTCAGGATATTTTAGCTTCAGACGCCAGAATTAAACAGGTCTGGTCAAACTACTTCCCGCAGGTAAGCTGGCAGACAGGCTATACAAAAATTAAACAGTTACAATTGTCCGACGCCTTAGGGAGAAACCTGAAATTCAACTACTACGTACTCGGACAGATTACGCTGCAGCAGATGCTCTACGACTTCGGCGTAACTCAAAATCAGGCAACAATCCAGAGATTAGACTATGAAGGCTATAAATCAACCCTCACAGGAGTTATCAACGATATCGTCTATAAAACAAAAGACGCCTACTACAACCTTCAATACGCAATCGAAAATCGCCGCGTGGCAGAAGATACTGTAGATAAATTTAAAATGTTTTACGATCAGGCAAAAGCCTTCTATGAAATCGGCATGAACCCGAAAGTTGATGTCACAATTGCAGAAGCAAACCTTAGCAATTCAAAGCTTAAACTCATACAGGCGGATAACGCAGTAAAACTTGCCCGCGCGCAGTTAAACAATGTTATGGGAGTTCCTTTTATTGATGAATACAATATTCAAGATAGGTTATCCTACAATCCTGTAGAGTTAACCCTTAACCAGGCAGTAGATATAGCAAGGGATTCCCGTCCAGAACTGAAACTTGCGGAAATAAAAGTCGAAAGCGCAAAACAGACCCTCAAACTGGTGAAAAAATCCTACTTCCCGACCCTTTCACTTGAAGGTCAGGCACAGGTCGGCGGTAAGCACTGGACTTCCAACTACGGTTATAACGTCGGAGGATACCTCAACTTTCCGACAGTGAACGGAATGTTAATCCGTAACGAAATTAAAGAAGCAAGATATCTTTACGATAAAGAAATTGCTAACGCCCAGAATACCCAGAACTCAATCTACCTCGAAATCCAAAACGCATTCTTAACTCTTGAAGAGAAAAAGAACCAGATACCGGTTGCAATGCTTCAGGTAAAACAGGCAAAAGAAAACTATGAACTTTCTTACGGGCGATATCGCGTGGGAGAAGGCAACCCGACAGAATTAAAAGACGCTCAAATTCTCTATCAGGAAGCCCAATTGAATTATTATAATACCCTCTACCAGTATAATTCCTCAAAAGCCGCACTGGAAAAGGCAATCGGTAAAAACCTCGTCACAGAAGAAGAAGTTGTAACACTTAAAAAAGGGTAATTAAGTGAAGGGTGAAGGGGCAGCGTGAATCTGAATAGTCATTGCGAGCGATAACGAAGCAATCCAGCTTTTTTAAGTGAGGAGTGAAGAAATTTTTAGTTGAAAAAATTTCCTTATCATTCTCCGCCAAGTGGCAAAGGTTAATACGTCTTGCATGCTGGCTGCAAAATCCGTTGAGGAGGAGTTGAAACATGATTTTATGCCCCTACCTGATGACTCGCAATCGCACAGTCCTAAAATATTGGAATGTGATATTAACGTCATCCCGGGCTTGACCCGGGATCGTATTATCTAACAGTAATGGGATTTCGCATAGCTTGAAAAACGTGCTTTCGACAGAAGTCTTAACAGTTTTTCTACGCTTCCGGAATGACGTGTTTATTCCGGAATTTTTTACCCTCACACCGGACTACGTCCCCTTTTATAAAGGTAGGTTGGGCATACCTGCCCAACTATATATTCGTAGGGTGGGAGAAGGGTAAAAAAGAAAACCCTCTGGCACTTACGTGCCACCTCCCTTTGCAAGGGAGGTAATAACTTACCCTTGCTTGGCAATTCACTACTCATTTAATTGCACTCGTCTTATCGTACTATCAAATTTACAGCTATCCATCTTCTTAACATGTCTTTACAAAATACTTTACAAAAAGGCAATTTTTTTAGATTTACATACTTTATATATATGTAAGATATAAGAAGATTTAAGAGAGAAGAAAGAGAGCAAAAAAAATGTTACCAATGGCAGGCAGCACACAAAATGAAACAAGCGGAAACGGTCAGTTTGGCGCTTTGACTCGTAAAAGAAAAGGCAATAAAAGAAGTACAAAAGGCTTTAGCATAGAAGATTACTGCTACCTTGATAAAAGAGACAGAAGAATGCGCTTCAATAACGCAAGAGATCCAATCTATTATGTTTTTGATTGTGTCGAAAACAGACCGATTTCAACTCTTGCAAAAGAATTCGTAAAAGATTCATTCAAAGATATAATAAATTTTGTATCAACAGTCGTTGCTTAATTAATAGGAAAAAAGGAAAAAAGTTTTATAAAGGATAACAGGATGGCAAAAGCCATCCTTTTTATTTTACACGGATGCGGGAATATTCTAGTGCGTAAAAGGCATTGGACTGTTCCCTTTATTAATTTTATTTTTTATGTTCATTTCTTTCTCTTTTATTGCGTATTAAAAGAGAAAGAAACGAACCAAAGAAAGAGAAAAACGCAATCGTTTACAGCGTCGCTTCGCGCCGCAAAATCAAATGGAAATAGTTGAAGACTTTGCCTTCAATCATTAGTGGTGTGCTATCGTGCTAACGCACACGCACACCTTACCGACCTACGGTCGGTCTAAATAAATCCCCCCTACCCCCCTTTACAAAGGGGGCAAAATCAAAGACCTCCCTTGTAAAGGGAGGTGGCGCAAAGCGCCGGAGGGTTTTCATGCGAGCGTACGGCGCAGCCGCGAGCGAGCATATAAAGTTGAAGGCTCTGCCTTCAACTACTTCCGTTTGATTTCGCGGCGCGCAGCGACGCTGTTATTTTTGCGTGTTTTTCTTTTTCGGTTCACTTTTTCTTTTTGCGTCGCAATCAAAAAGAAAAAGTGAACGTATAAGGATGTTAACTAAAGGACTGTCAGTGCTGGTGTTGGGGCTGCGCAAGTCCCAAATAATAAAGATAGACTAGTGCCTTTTACGTACTGGTCTGTTTCCTTATGTGAAAATTTAGAATTTACATTCCGTTACATTTCTGCGTTAAACAGGCAATTTTCTGCAAAATAAATACTTTATATATATAAGGAATCAATATAAGGGATTGGTATATGGTAAACGGCATTAATTCAAATATTTTAACCAGTAATGAATTTGAAAAAGATAACAGCCTGAAAACGAAGTACGGCTCTTATGACAACTATATTGCAGCGCAGTTGAAATCGACTTCAATTCATAACTTTGACATTTCAAAATTGAAATCATCAGGAAATCCTTCTGATTTAATCAGAGAATACTTCAACAAGCGCCACGAAGCCTTCAATGCGAAATCAGAAGAATTAATAGCCAGATATCAGGCGCTTGCACCTCTCGCAAGTCAGGCAAAAGCCGAATATACGGCTTATGCAACAAAAATCAACGCTCAAAACGGCGACCCTTCTCTTACGCAGGAAGCGAAATTGAACAGATTGAAAAACGCATCATCTGAGGCTGAATTCAATTATGATGCAGCGTTAAAAACAGCTCTCTATCACACTCACAGCGCAACTCAATTTTTAGCATAAAATTCAAACCCTTTACAAAGCTGATTTGTAAAGGGTTTTTAACATCATGGTTGATTTTTTTCTTTGATATATTATGATGAGCATTGTAGAGTGCTTACGCCAAATAGTCACTCAACAATGTAAAGGAAACAATATGTCAATTAACTTAAAAAACAAACAAGACATCATTAAAGAATATGGTGCAAACGAAAAAGATACCGGTTCTGTAGAAGTTCAAATCGCTTTATTAAGCCAGAAAATTTCTGAATTAACAGAACATTTGAAAACCAACCAGAAAGATTTCGCAACAAAAAGAGGTCTTTTAATGATGGTAGGCAGAAGAAAAAGATTACTCTCTTATATGAAATCAAGAGATCTTGACGGATACAGAGAATTAATCAAAAAACTCGGTATCAGAGGTTAATTCACAAGATGAAAAAATCAGGCATCCGCTCTAACGGGTGCCTTTTTTAGTAAGACGATATTATTATAGATAGAACCGGCAAAAGGTTTGAAAAATAATTCGCCAATAAAACATAACTAACAGGGTAAAAAAAATGAAAACATTAAAATCAATGCGTCTGCACATAGGAATTTTCGGGAAAACCAATGTCGGGAAATCCGCGTTTTTAAACAGAATTACCAATCAGGAGGTTTCTATTGTTTCTGATATTGCTGGGACAACAACGGATGTTGTCGAAAAATCAATGGAGCTTTTGCCTGTAGGTCCTGTTAATTTCCTCGACACAGCCGGAATAAACGATACCACGGCACTTGGAGCAGAACGTATTGAAAAAACAATGAAAATCATAAACCGTACAGATATCGCGGTTATTGTATGCGATTACAACGGAATTGACGATTACGAAAAAAATTTAATCCAAAAATTTGATGAACTGAAAATTCCTTATCTGATTGTGATTAATAAACAGGATGAAAAAGAAATCCCTTATGAAAAATATGAAGAGATTCTGAAACAAGTTCAGAATGACAGTTCAAAACCTGAGGACAAAATTTTAAAGACCTCTGCCTTGAATGATAAAGATATTGTATTTAAGTTCAAAGAAAAACTTGTCAGAATGCTTCCTGAGGATTTTGTGAATTCGCCGAAAATCGCAGGGGATTTAATTCCTCCAAAAAGCACGGTAATTTTGGTAATTCCGATTGATAAAGAAGCCCCTAAGGGAAGAATTATCCTGCCGCAGGTTCAGACCTTGAGAGATTTACTCGATAGCGATTGTTTGAGTTATGTGGTGAAAGAAAGCGAACTAAAGCAGGCGCTTGACAACCTTAAAGAACCTCCTGCACTTGTAATAACTGATTCGCAGGCGTTTAAAACCGTAGCGGAGATTGTGCCTGAAAGCATTCCTTTGACCTCGTTTTCAATTCTTTTTGCAAGACTTAAGGGAGATTTGAAAGCGTTTGAAGAGGGCGCAAACGCAATTGATAATCTGAAAGACGGCGACAAGGTTCTTATACTTGAAAGCTGCACGCACCACGCAATAGAAGATGACATAGGGCGTGTCAAAATTCCAAACCTTTTAAGGAAAAAGACAGGGAAAAATCTTATTATAGAAAATTATGCAGGACATGATTTTCCGGAAATAAGCGGCTATAAACTCATAATCCACTGCGGCGCCTGTATGACAAACCGTCGGGAGGTTTTGTCGAGAATTTTGAAAGCGTCAGAAAAAAGTGTTCCGATTACAAATTACGGGATAACAATTTCTTATTGCCTCGGGATTTTGCCGCGCGCTATTAAGATTTTCAAACAGCCTTTTTAAAACGTCCTCTTGATAAATTTGGTTTCGTGGGCTAAAATAAAAATATAAAACAAAAGAGGATAGTATGAGCAAGATAAATATAACCGTTTGTATGGGAAGTTCGTGCTTTGCACGCGGTAATGACCGGAACCTTGAATTTATAGAAAATTACATCAAGGATAACGGTCTGGAAGCAGAAATCGATCTTTCAGGCGCCCGATGTGAAGGCAAATGTGCAACCGGCCCGAACATAACTATCAACGGCACGGAATACCACGAGGTTGACGAAGATAAATTACAGGAAATTCTCGCCTCTTACAAATAAGAAATTTTACAATCAATAGTGTTTAATAATAAAAGGAGTTTTCAATGAACAGTCAAAATGCGGTGTATACGTTAATAAATGAATGCCACGATTGCTATCGCTGCATAAGAGAATGTCCCGTAAAAGCAATTAAAATAGAAAACGGTCATGCCTCTGTTATTCCGGAAAGATGTATCGCCTGCGGGAACTGCGTAAAAGCCTGCCCTTCTAATGCAAAGCGTGTTAGGGTAGATATTGATAAGGCAAAAAATTTGATTTTAGCGCAAAAAGATGTATACGTATCTTTAGCGCCTTCTTGGAACGGAGTATTTGAGTATTCGCCGGAAAAAATGATTGCGCTTTTAAAAACTCTCGGATTTAAGGGGGTTTCGGAAACCGCCCTCGGTGCGCAGGAAGTTTCCATCAAAACTGCTCAGATGCTCAATGAAGCGGAAAAAGGATTATTCATTTCAAGCGCCTGCCCTGTAATCGTCGATTTTATAAGACATTATCATCCTGAATTTATCAAAAACATAACGCCAATTGGTTCTCCCGCAATGACGCATGCCAGAATGCTTAAGGAAAAATACGGAGAAGATATTGCGATTGTCTTTATCGGACCTTGTATCGGGAAAAAGAACGAAGTAAGAGATACAGGACTGTATGATGTTGCGCTTACATTTGAAGAATTAAAGGTCTGGATGAACGACCAAATTCCGGAAAAATCCGCAATCCCGGAAGATAACAATAACAAATTTATACCTAACAGTGCCTATGAAGGCTCCCTCTACCCCGTAGACGGAGGTATGAACGAAACCATACGTCGTATAGGCATAAAAAAAGAAGTACAGTTAATTGACATATCAGGGCTTCATTCTTTTGAAAACGCTCTTAAGAATTTAAATCCTGACAAATTAGAACGTGTTGTGTTTGTAGAGGCACTTTCATGTGAAGGGGGATGTGTGGGCGGACCTTGTATTTCGACCTCAAAAGCCGGACTTTCCATAATATCAAATGTTTTAAACAACGTAAAAGACAGGGAAATTATTCCAAAAGCGCCGTCGGTTGTGGTACCTTATGCAATTCAGGAAAAGAAAGTAGTTTCAACGCCTCACAGCATTGAAGAAATCTTAAAAACACTCAAAAAAATCGGCAAACACACGGTTGACGATGAATTAAACTGCGGCGGATGCGGATATGCAACCTGCCGTGATTTGGCAAAGGCACTTCTCGATGGGGATGCGGAAGCTTCAATGTGCGTATCCTATATGCGAAAAATCGCAATGAGAAAAGCCGCAGCGCTTGTTCGCTGTATGCCTGCAGCAGTTGTAATGGTCGACAGCAATATGAATATTATAGAAGCAAATGATAGCTTTATGAGGATGTTCACGGGCGATATGTATGAAGTATTCAAAGCTCGCCCTGAAGGGCTTGCCGGTGCTGCAATAGACAGAATTGTCGATTTTGCGGAATTCTTTAAAACAATTCTCCAATCAGGAAAAGAATTGCATAAAGAACGTTATGCCGTTAAAAATCGTCTTTACGATATAAGCATTTTTACAATTGAAGAAAACGAAATTGTCGGCGGCGTAATTACAGACGTAACCAAATCCGAAACAAACAGAGAAAAAATTTCACAAAAAGCGCATGAAGTTATATCCAAAAATATTTCAATAGTTCAGGAAATTGCCTGTCTTTTAGGTGAACACATGGTAGAAACCGAAACTCTGTTGAGTTCGATAGCCAACGATTTTGACGACAAAGAAGAGGAGGATAACGTGAAAAGCGAGAGTTAGTGCAAACAGGTTCACATTTCACTTCTCATCCTTCACTTAAAAAATTATGTTTATAGATATAGATTGCAGCCAGATGAAAAAATATAACCAGAACGCCTACGGGGATTACTTTGTATCCAAAAGGTATCCCGATGAGGCGCGTCTGATTGCTGTGTTATCGGATGGACTCGGCAGCGGGATTAAGGCAAATATTCTATCCTGTATGACTGCAACAATGCTCTTACAGTTTATTGAAAATCAGCAGATACCTATACGTAAAGCGGCAGAAATCATTATGAATTCACTTCCTGTATGTAAAGTGAGGAGGATAAGTTATTCGACTTTCTCTGCAATAGACGTCAACGACGACGGTCATGCCAAAATAGTGGAAGAAGGCAACCCTCAGTTTTTGTGGATTAGGGACAACGAAATTATGGAGCCGCCTTTTGAAACAATCCAATCAAAAACCTTTAAAAACAGAAAATTGAAAGTTTATAAAATTCAGCTTAAACTCGGGGACAGACTAATCTTCTGCTCGGACGGAATAACTCAGGCAGGTTTAGGAGGCGGCAGGTTAAAACTCGGATTGCGTCGTGAAGGTTTAATAGTTATAGTAAAGGACAAACTCGCTGAACATCCTGATATATCAAGTTCAGAGCTTTCGCAATATATAGTCAATCAGGCAAGGAACATCGAAACCGACAGAAAACCGAAAGATGATATTTCTGCCTGTGTTCTGTATTTTAGGGAACCGAGAGAGTCTTTAGTTTTCACAGGCCCTCCATACCACCAGCAAAAAGACAAAGAATACGCCGAGATGTTTGCAAATTTCAAAGGCAAAAAGGCAATTGCCGGCGGAACAACAGCAAACCTTATCTCAAGAGAACTTAACCGTCCGATTACAATGGATACAACAATAAGTATCGGTAAACTTCCTGCCTGCTCTTATATGGAAGGAGTTGATTTAGTAACGGAAGGTATTCTGACCCTCACCAAAACTTTAGAATACTTAGAAAACGGTAATCCTGATATTGACAACGCGGCTGGAAAGTTGGTAAAATTCTTATTAGATAGTGACTGCATTAACTTTATGGTCGGAGCAAAGTTAAATCAGGCACATTACGATCCGGCACTGCCGATTGAAATTGAAATCCGAAAAAATATTATCAAAAAAATTGCAAATGTTTTACAGGATAAATATTTCAAAAAAGTAACTGTACAATATATGTGAGGACAACCCTCAATAAATTATAAGCGTACAAATTCGTTTCCGGCAAAAAATAAAGTAGCAGTTAATAGAGAGGATAGAAAAAGATGGACAAAAAAGTTAGCGTTAAAGTTTGTTTAGGGACAACCTGTTTTGTGATGGGTTCTGCAAATTTACAGGAATTAATCGAAACAGTTCCTGCAAAATACGGCGATAAAGTTGAGGTATCAGGGGTTCCTTGCCTTGGTTTATGTTCAATCGACTGGGAATTTTCCAAAGCTCCTTATGTAAAAGTTGATGAAGATGTAATAAAAGAAGCAACGGTTGAAAAAGTTTTAAAAGCAATCGACGAAAAACTCGCTGCAAAATAAGTTCAATTTGAAATAAAAATACCGGATTTTTCCGGCATACGCATTATCTGATTAAGAGAAGCGGGGTGCGGAGTAATCCGGTATTTTTTTGTAAGTTTTCATTAAGGCACTAAGCGGGAAAAGATTATAAGACTATAAATAAGTGAATGGGAATTTAGTTGAAAAAATGAATAGTTGAATGGTTTTTCTCAATTCCCTCACCCTCTGGGAGAGGGTGTCCGCAGGGCGGGTGAGGGGTAGAAAAGCAGGCGCTGTCGGTTGGGCATACCTGCCCAACTAAGATACTTAGGCACTTGAACCTCTCACCATTCACTAAAACACTACTTCTCTGACTAGTCTATAAATTGTGCATCCTTCAATATTGTATCTCTTTCAGTTGCTGCCATTCTGTCAGCCTTCATCTTGTCTATTACAGGGAAAAATATTCTGTCATAAATTGAATCGCCATTTTTGTAATTAGGGAAAGTCAATGTACCATATTTATCATCTTTTTCTAACTTATTTAAAAATTCGATAGCGGTTTTTCTTGTCGTATCTTGATGATTAAATATATTTAATAATTTAATTAGTTTTTGCATAACTTTTTCATCCGAAGCCTCAAGAAGTTTTGTTGTAGCCTCTTTTGTAAGAGTGCAGCTATGTTCGACATCATCAAAGTCTTCCGGGAATGCATAAATATCAAGCTGTCTGTTGCTATCGGAAAGTTCAAATGTATAATTTGTTTTTTGAGTTTTGTCCTCGAACATTTTAGAAATATTCTTCCATCTGGTTTTGTCTAATTTTATATTTGTTAAATCAAGACGAGCCGTAAAATTCTGATGGTTGTTATTCACTGTAAGCATATCTTAGCCTCCTTGTTTACACTAAACCTCAATAAAATTTTTTTTGATATTTACTTCATTAAAATTTACAAAAATACAGTCCACGGGACTTTTTGAAAAATTTTATGTTTATGCGATAATAAAATTAATAGAGGAATAGAAAAAAGGAAGTTAGGAATATGGCAATAAACACCCCGAAACAGACATCTCATTTGAAAAGAGAAATTTTAGTAAGACTAATCAAATCTTTTTTGAGTGACAATTTTGAAGAAAATACGCGTCTTATACCTTATGATATGCGACCGAAAGGTCACGAGGTACCTTATAGATGCTGTATTTATAAAGAACGTGCAATTCTTCGGGATAGAACTATTGCGGGTCTGGGCTTTTCTATAGAAGACACTGACGACAGCGAACTGCTTTCGGATATTGCACATAAAGCACTGGACAGAAAACTTCCTGACGAAAACCCTCTGACGGTTTTAACAACAGCCTGCAAAGGTTGCGTACCTGCAAGGATATATGTAACTGATTTATGTCAGGGCTGTGTTGCAAGACCTTGCGTAAATACTTGTAAATTCGGTGCAATCAGTATCCAGAACGGAAAATCCGTTATTGATCCCGAAAAATGCAAAAACTGCGGGATGTGCGCTCAGGTCTGCCCTTATCAGGCAATTCAAAAAATTATTGTTCCTTGCGAAAATGCCTGCCCTGTAGGTGCTATTACAAAAGGGGAGGACGGTCATGCACAGATTGATTTTGCAAAATGTATATCTTGCGGTAAATGCGTATCCGCTTGTCCTTTTGGCGCTGTTCACGAAAAAAGTCAGATTATTGATGTTTTAAAAGCGATTAAAGCCAAAAAGAAAGTAATTGCCATGCTTGCACCGGCTATGATGGGACAACTACCTTGTTCTCCTGCACAGCTTAAAGAAGCTATTCAAAAGCTTGGATTTGCAGATGTTTACGAAGTCGCGCAGGGGGCTGATGTTACAACAAGAACTGAAGCTGCAGAATTTGAAGAAAGACTTGAACACGGTGCTGAATTTATGACAACCTCCTGCTGTGCAGGATATAATGAACTTGTTGAAAAACACATTCCGGAAATGAAACCTTTCCGCTCAGATACTAAAACCCCTCTATACTATACGGCGGAAATCGTGAAAAAAGAAAATCCTGATGCCGTAACTGTTTTCTTCAGCCCTTGTGTTGCAAAAAGACGGGAAGCACTCCAGAACCCGAATGTAGATTACGTATTGAATTACGAAGAAGTCGGCGCATGGTTTATCGCACTGAACATTCAGGTTGCGGAATGCGGTGAAAGCAAATTTAAGGCAGAAGCATCCGCAGAAGGCAGAAACTACTGCGTTACAGGCGGGGTTGCAAAAGCTGTTCAATCGCTTCTTCCGGAAGAAATTCCTGCACACCCTGTAATAATTGACGGACTTACAAAACAATCTATCAGAGATCTTAAAAAATATGCTAAAAACGGTATGTGCGACTTGGGAAATCTTATTGAAGTAATGGCATGCCAGGGCGGATGTTTAGGTGGAAACGCTACTGTTAATGCATACAAACCGGCGCTTAAACAGGTTACTAATTACGTAAACGAAAGCGAATCTATAAAAGAATCCGAAAAATAAAAATACTTGACACCTAAGCTGCCCGAGAAAATTTTGAGTTCTACAGTAAATCAAAAATTTTGAGCGGTGTTTGGAAAACGGCTTGTGTATTGAAGTTGAACAGGCTTTGCCGGAGAGTAAGACGGTGCAGCCTCTAAAACGCGAGCAAACAAGCTGTGAGTCGTTGTACGGCGACGTTTAGCCGGCGGAAAGCGGCGACACCAGATTAGAAGAATACGAAATTTAAACTTGTAGATTCAATTAGTTTTCTACTTCATCATCTTCTTTTTTGTATTTTTTTATCACTATTGAATCATTCTCAATATAGAGAGAAACCTCATCCAGAACAGGATTAATTCTCAAACCTTCGAGAATTGCTTTGGGGAGAATTATGCCCCAACTATTACCGAGTTGTCGTAATTTTTTATGTAGCATTTTACCTTTGTGTCAATTTTAATGTTAATTATTATAGTAACATTTTTCTATTGACAATGGTGTCAATTTATGTGTCAATTAAAAATGACACATAAGTTATAAGAAAAAGACTAAAGATTTTTATCAAATAGTTATTCAAAAACTTGAACGGATATGCTGCAAGAAAAATATTACGCTTGACGAACTCGCTCTTGCGTCTGGACTTAAAAAAGATAGGTTTCAAAAAATCTATTCAGGAAAATCCGGGCTTTATATGGAGGAGGTTATTGATATTTGTGAATATTTAGGGGTTACTCCTGATGATATTGTTCTTTGATTTTTAATAATGCAGAAGATGTTTAATATTTTCTTTCGGCAAATACATTTTTGTCCCGATATCCAGCGGAAATTCTTCTCCCGTATAAATACACTTTGCCGCAAGTTTGTTAATTTCAGGGTTGACCGAACGAAATCCGAGTTTAAAGTAGAAAGGTATTGGCGAATGTAAATTATCCATACATTCCGCATCAAGTAAAATTCTGCCGCCTGCACCGCTTCGGATACTGTCATAGAGCGCCTGTTGCATTAATTTTGTTCCTGCTTTTACTCCTTTTTGTTTAGCCTCGACATCGCTCACGTGAATGTAGGGTTTTAAATTAATCTTTTTTCCTTGCTGGGCTTCTTTTAAATAGTAGTCGGGAAGTCTGCCGAATTCCTCCAGAAATTCCACCCCCTCTTTTTTACCGTAATTTATTGTTCCGAGAATAGTGAAATTCTTTTGAAGTTCATAATATTTGTGCCCTGTGATACTCACCCTTTTTAAAAGCATTCTTTCCGCATTTTTAAACTCTGCGGTATCAATGGAAAGCGGCTGCGTATGCAATTTCTCCGTAAGATTATAATAACCGCGTCGTACGTGATTTTCTATAAAAGATGCAAGATGAATTTTTCTGACAGAAATTAAATTCAATTTATTCTCCTTGTGTGGTATATAAAGTCAGGAGAATAAAAAATTTGCTAGAAAATTTTATAAGGGTTTAGAATATTATCAGGGTCAAGAGTTTTTTTGATATGACGCATATAATCAAGTGCAACTCCGTTGATTACTTTATGAATATGTTCGCGTTTTTCTGCCCCAATCCCGTGTTCGCCAGATAGAATTCCGTCGAGTTTGGCTGTCAGGTCATAGATTTCTGATTTTGCTTTTTTAAATCTTTTATATTCATCCTCATCTATGTAATCAATCGGAATTTGCGGATGAACGCTTCCATCTCCGACGTGCCCGACCATACAGACGGTTAAATTATATTTTTTGCAGATTTCGTTTATTCCTTTGACGAGCGCTGCAAGATTTTTACGCGGAACTATAACATCATCCGTTGTTACATTCGGTTTTAATTTTGCACACGCACCCATTGAAGATCTGCGCGCCGTCCAGATTTTTTCGTATTCTTCTTCATTCGTTGAATATTGAATTTTTCGCGCCCTGCATTTTTCCAGAATTGAAACGATTATATTCTGCTGGTATTCCATTGAAATTTTGAAGCCGTCGATTTCAATTACAAGCGCCGCTTCCTTATCACATAGCAACCCTGCAGGGTAAAATCTTTCAACCGTTTGGATTGCATTTTTATCCATAAAATCCAGAGTTGTAGGAAAAATTCGCTGTTCTATTATTGCATTTACTGCATTCACGGAATCTTCTACTGTATCAAAATATGCCATTAGAACTTTTTTTGCTTCTGGCTGCGGAATGAGTTTCATTGTGGCTTCAACAACAATCCCGAGAGTCCCTTCTGAACCTACAAACAGGCTGTTTAAATTATATCCTGTTGCATTTTTTATTGTGCTTGAGCCGGTTCGTAAAATCTCTCCTTTTGCAGTAACTACTTTTAAATCAATTACGTAATCTTTGGTAGATCCGTATTTAAATGTTTTGGCACCTGCAGATGATTGCGCGATGCTTCCGCCGATTGTTGAAACGGCAAGGTTTGAAGGGTCAGGCGGATAGAAAAGTCCAATTTTTTCTGCGGCTTTTTGTAAATCCCCGACGATTACCCCCGGCTGAACTGTTGCGGTCATATTCTCACGGCTGAGGTCAAGAATTTTATTCATTTTTGAAAAATTTAAAACAATTCCTCCATGATCCGTCCGGCATGCTCCGACAACATTGGTTCCCGCTCCGCGGCAGATTATCGGTGTTTTATATTTGCTTGCAGTTTTTACTACCTGCTGAACCTGTTCAATCGTTTCTACAAACACTACGGCATCCGGCAAATGTTCTATTTTTCTTGTATTTGTCGCATCCTGTGCGTAGGCATATCTTTCCTCAATTGTCGATAATACATTTTCCGCACTGAGGTCTTTTTGTAAATCTTTTATTAATTTGTTATTCGTCAACATAAGATGTTAGTTTTTCTATATTGCTGTTTAATTTCGCTAATTGTTTTTCGATTTTGTCGATTTTATTCTGAACGCTGTCAGGTTCACGTTCTTCCAACATTGTAATCGCTTTTTCAAGTTTTTCCTCAAGCTTATCTATTCTGGATTGCTGTTCGGTAAATTTGTTTTCGATTACGTTTATAAGTTCTTCTTTTTCAGGAAGATTTGCTTTTAATTCTTTTATTGCTTTTTGAATGTTGCTTGTTTTTGATGTTTTATCATAAATACTGTTCACGACGTCAGTAGTTCCGTCCATCCATTCGCCGAGATACATCATGACATTTTCCAGAACTTTGCTTGAACTCATTGTAGCATTAACTTTTTCGTCAATCGTGAGAAGCTGGCTTTGAAGATTTTGCGAATTTATTGTATCAAGCTGCTCCTGTAACGATTCTGTTCTTCTGTTAAATTCATCCATACTGTTGCAAATCATTCTGTAAGATTCATCTGAATTCAACAAAAGTTTATTCGTTCTTGCGCTTATGCTTACAATATCTTCATTCAGTTTGTCTAACCCTTCGTTTAAATCATCATTTTGGGTTACTGCAAAACTCAAACGTAAATCATCAATGGATTTTGCTATACGATTTATGTTTGAGGATATTACTCCGACTTCATTGGAAGAACCTGGCGATGAAATTTCGTTAATGGCAAGCCTGAGTTTTGCAATATCACTTTCTACATCCTGAAGGGTGTATGAATATAAATCCATATCGCTGCCGTTATTTGCAATACTTTTTAATTGCTTTTTGACTTCCTGCAGAGTTTCATTAATGGCATTTGTCTTTTCTTCTACGAAATCTTTTATCTCTTCTGTTTCTTCAACAAATGTTATCTGATCTGCAACGGAAATTATTGCGGACATTATGGAATCTTTTATTTCTTGAGTGTTTTTATCTAAATCAATTTTGTTTAAATCACTCAGAAGTTTTTGCAGGCATTCATCAACTTCCTGAGATTTTTTTGTGCTGTCAAATGATTCAATAAGTTTTCTCTGACCGACAATCAGGTCTTTAACGTCTTCGATTTCATCACGTATTTCGGAGTCATCGCTCAGTGCTAAAACATCAACTTTGCTGTTGAGAATTTCAAGCATGTCGGAAATTTTCTTATCAAATTCCGAGTTTCTTTGGATATTTTGATTAATCTCCGCAATATCGTCCGATGTTTCGTTTGTATCGGCAGCCGCCAGATTATCAAGTTTGTTGTGAAGGCTTTCTAATATATCAGAGATTTTTCTGTCATTTTGAGATGTTTCATCTAATTTATCTGCAATATCCGAAATGTCCTCTCTTAAATCGGAGTCATCGCTCAGTGCTAAAACATCAACTTTGCTGTTGAGAACTTCAAGCATGTCGGAAATTTTCTTATCAAATTCCGAGTTTCTTTGGATATTTTTATTAATCTCCGAAAGCTCATCTGAAGTTTCGTCAGTTTCCGCAACCGTCAGATTGTTAAGCTTGTTTTGAAGGTTTTCTAGTATATCGGAAATTTTCTTTTCATTTTCGGATTTTTCTCCTAATCTGTATGCAATTTCCGAAATGTTATCTTTAATCTCAGAATCATCATTCAGCGCAAGAATGTCAACCTTACTGTGCAATTCTTTCAACGACTCGTTAAGTTCTTTAATATCTTCGTCTGAAATGTTTGCATCTGCACTCGGAAGTTCTGTAAGTTTAAATATTATGTTTTTTTCTAAATCTTTCAATGCGGTTTTTAAAAGTTCCGCGATTTTATTAAGCTGTGTTTCTTCGTCAGTTTTATCGCTTAAGTCTGAGCGGATTTCATCAAGCTTGCCGGTTACATTTTTTTCAATTTCTGTTAGAGAAGTTTCTATATCGTTATTTTTGTTTTCTAAAGATGTCCGGAGGGTTTTAATTTGATTTACAAGCTCCTCATTTTGATTTTCCATTGTTATGAGTAAATCATCGTTATCAAGCATCGCCGCAATAAAATCTTTTAGTTCGGAACTCCCGGCTTTTACTTTTTCATCAAGAGCTTTTTGCAGTTCATCCAGAACATTTAGTAATGAATGTTCCAATTCTTTATTGTTATCGCAAAGTTTTTTATCAAGTTCCTGTGAATAGGATTCCCATTCTTTCAGGAAGGTATCTGTTTTTTCAAAATTTGCACGAACGTTTAAATCTAAATCTGCAATTGTTGAATTAATTAATTCAAGATGATTTTTTGCGAAGTCATCAACGCAGCTTTGTAAAGATGTACATTTTGAAATAACATCTTTATAAGTGTTTTCTATATTAATATAAGTATCATGGTTTTCTATCAGATTGTTATTTAATTCCTGAAGCAAATTAAGGTAAGAAATCTCAATCTGGTTTTTAAGTTCTGTGATTATTGAATTGAAATCGAAACTTGTAAAGTCAATGATTGCATTTTTTAACGGCGCAAATTCCTTGATTATTAAATCTGATTTTTCTCTGTACGCCTCGTCTATATCGGTTTTCAATAAGTCAAATTTGTTCTGGACATCACCGAGTTTTTCGCTGATAGTGTTTAAAATTTCATCAGAATTATCGGACTGACGAGTTTTAATTTCATCTAAGGTCATAGTGAGGTATTCAAGACCTTTATCAACAAAAGTAATGTTTTCTCGTACTATATCTTTTACATCAATTTTTATATCTTCTTTGTTTTCGCCGAGTTGATTAGTTAAATCGCCGATTTTTTCCACAATAGAGGTAAGATTTTCTTCAAAGAAACTTTTTTGATCGGTATTTAGGTAACTTATTTTGTCCTGAATTTCTGTTAAATTATTTTTTATATCAACAAATTCCGCGGCGGAATCGTTCAGCTTTGAATTTGTTTCTGCGGAGATTAAATCTATATTACTTCTGTATTCATTCAGTTTTTCTTCTAATTCCCCTATACTCCGGTTATAGTTTTCTGTGCTGTCGTATAATTTGCTTTCTATTACAAAAAGTTTTTCTACAACTTTATCGGCAGTTTCAGAATGTAAATTTTCTATATCGGTTTTAGAAGCTGAAATGTGTTCTTTTATGGCTTCAATTCTACCGAAGATTTCTTCTGTATTTTTTGTATTATGCATCAGAGAATCCGAAAGACTACTGTTAAACTTTTCGGCTTCGTCTGTTAAATAATTGAGCAGGGACTTCATCTCTGCAGTATCATTTTTATGTTCTTCATCTCTTGTGTAGATACTGTCAAATTTCTCCGTCACGGAAGTCCCTATGGCGTCAATTTTGTCTGAAACGTCGTTTATGTCGGTTTTTACATCCGCAATTCCCGTACAGATTTCTTCTGTGCCGGATTTGGTTTCCATTGAAAATTCAGCTATTAAGTCTTTAATTTCAGCGACATTATTTGTCTGTTCTTCATTTTTATGACCGATTTCATTGAATTTATCAACAAAGAATGCGCCTATGTCATTCATTTTTGAGGAGAAATCTTCTGTAGTTTTTATCACACTGTCAAGAATAGTTTTGATAAACGAAAATTCTGTAAGAAGTTCTTCATTCCCCGGAATTTCTATAGCTTCTATTTTCTCTTTAGCTTCTTTGATTTCTGCCTCAAGATTATTAATTAAATTTTTGATTTCTACACTATTTGTAATGTGTTCATCATTTCTTTCTCCCATTTCGTTGAATTTTTCAACAAAAAACGCATCAGTTTCAGTTAATTTTTCTGAAAATTTTTCAGAAGTTTCTGCAAGTTCAGAGAGAGATGACCGGATTTCATTAAGGTTATTAAAAATGCTGGTTTCGCTGTCGGCATTTTGTGCCGCACCGAGTAAATCTTTTGTTTCTGCAATTTCGGAGGTCAACGAATTTATTAAATCTATAATTTCACGGGCATTAGTATTTTGTTCTTCATTATATTTTTCGAGTTCTTCAAATTTTTCAGTTAAAATATTTTCTATGTTTTCCGTAAAAGTTTCAGAGGATTTCGATATATCAGTTTGAATATCCGCAACGATTTCTTTGAGTTCATTGATATTTTCGTTAGCTTCTAAAACGACATCTTTAGTTTGTTCCAATTCGGAGATTTTTTCTGTTATATCTTTTGTCAAATTGTCTTCCATTGTTAATAATTTAGTTTCAATGGCTTCAATTTGTTCTTTTACGCTATCCCGGACGGAATCTATATTTTCATTGCTGTTTGTAATCTGGTCAACAATATTTGAAGCAGTTTCGTCAAATTTTGAGGCGGAATCTGCAAGATAATCTTTAATCTCTGTAATTTCTGCCAGAGAGTTGTCAAGATTAAGAGAGGTTGACGAGATTGTATTTTCAAGCCGGGTTAGAAAATCCTGAACTTCGGAAATTCTTCTTTCGGTTAGTTCTTTAATTTCCGAAGAAAAAATCATTGTTTTATCGGAAATTTCTGTAATTTTATCGTTGAGATTTTCAATTTCGGCAACAGAGGATGCGTTTGCAGAAAGATGCTGTTCTAAAAAAGTTTGAAAGTTTGCCGGTATGTTGGCACGTAAGAATTCCAGAATTGATTTTATTTCATCAAAATTTCCTGCAAGAGATTCAGATATATCGTCTTTTATTTGCCCGAAGTTTGCGATTTTGTCTTGAAATTCTTTTACTAGATTTCCTTCCATAGTGTCTATTTTCAAGACTGTGTCGTCAAATTTTCCATTAATAGAATCTTTTAAATCGTCAATTTTTTTTGCGCTTGAATTTATATCTGTACTGAGCTGTGAATGAATTTCATCCAGTCTTATTGCGGTATTTGTAATATATCTTTTTATTTCAGCTGATTCTACGATAGATGTATCCATTCCGGAGCTGATTGAAGTGATTGTTCCTTCAAGGTTTTTCAAATAATCGGAAATTTCAAGCACTTTGCTGTTTAAAAAATCTTTGAAATTTTCTTCATTGGTAGTTTTTGATATGCTTGAGATATCTTTTGAAAGATTATCAAGTTCTTGCAACTTTTTATCAAAAATTTCAGACGAAACATTCTGATTGTTTGACCGGACTTCTTGCGAAAATGCCGCAAACATTTCTCTTATTGAACTCAGGTATGCTGTCAGGTTTGCCGCAATATTTTCTCTAAATTGACGCAGATTTTCATCAGTTTGTTCGAGTTTATTTATAACGTTTCCGAAATTTGTGTCAAAGTCAGTACGGAAATCGTTGATGGAATTCCCGTTTCTGCTGACGTTGTCAAGAATTAATGATAATTTTTCATCAGAATTTTGTTTAAATTCGTCACAGATTTTTGCAACTTTAGAGTCATTCTGATTAATATTATCAAGAATGACGGATAATTTTTCGTCGGAATTCTGTTTAAGTTCGCTGCATATTTGAGCAACTTTAGAGTCTTTTTGATTGATATTGTCAAGAATAACTGACAGTTTTTCATCAGAATGCTGTTTAAATTCATCACAGATTTCAGCGACCTTAAGATCGTTCCGGTTAATATTTTCAATAATAGAAGATAAATTTTCCTGGGCAATTTCTCTTAATTCTTCTCTAATGCCGTGAAGGATTTGTTCGTGCCTTGTAATATTTTCAACAACGGAAGAAATATTACTTTCAGCAATTTCTCTTAATTCCTGTCCGATTCCGTCAAGAGATTGACTGCTTTGGGAAATCTTTTCGATAATAGTATTTAGATTTTCATCCGAACGTTGTTTTAAAAATTCGGAGATTTCCGAAATTTTATTTTGTCCGATTGACAGATTGTTGATAATCGTGTCAAGGCTTTGTTCAAGGGTACGGTTTAAAGTGTCCTGAATTTCGGACATACGGGAACCAAGCTGATTAATATCTTCTCTGAAGGTATTAAGTTCTTCTTTATTATCCACACTGTTTTTCAAAAGTTCAATACGTGCATATAATGCACCGATACCTTGCGCAACCTGATTAAAATCCTGTTTAACTGTTTCGGATAAGTCGGTGTGTACTCTGGAGAGATTTGCATTAATGGTGTTTTCAACACTCTGGAACCTATCTTGACTATTCTGCGGGAATAAGTCTTTCAGAATAGAAGATTTTTCAATAATGGCAGTAATTTCTTTTTGAATGTTTTCAAAAACAGCTTCTTTTTCAAAGTTGAAGTTGATAACACTATCATTGAAAGTTTTTTCAAGAGTGCTGACCTGATTTTTGAGTTCGTCAATAGACTGTCTGTCATTGTGTGATGACATATAATCAAGTTTTGCGTTAATCTCGTTTAAAATATTATTGAAGTCTTCTGCGTTCGGAGTCATTAATTTCTACTTTCTTTTTAAATACACATACCTGTTTTTATCTTACCAAATTAATAATATAAGCGCAAAATGTTAACTAAATTTATTACAATTGTAAAGATAAAAGGATTTTTTTGTATTAAAGTGGTATAATATTGCCCAGACATGGGAAAGGAATAAGCTAAATGAGCCATATTGTTATAGATTCAGACAAATGTAAGGCATGCTACTTATGTATAGAAGAATGTCCGAAAAAGTTAATAAAGGTCAGTGAAAAGACAAATAAACTCGGGGATCACTACGTTGAATTTTGCGATCCGGAGCATCAGTGTATAGGCTGTGCGATGTGTGCAACACGTTGTCCTGATTTGGCGATTACGGAAGTTTACAGAGGTTAGGAATAAATGACGGAATGTTTAGTAAAACCAAATAAAAAAGTTTTGATGAAGGGTAACTATGCGATAGCGAATGCTGCTGTTATTGCGGGTTGTGAATGTTATTTCGGTTATCCTATTACTCCCCAGAGTGAAATAGGGGAATTTATGAGCGGGAAAATGCAAGAGCTTCACCGCGGGTATGTTTCTGCAGAAAGTGAACTTGCTGCGATAAATATGGTTATCGGAGCATGTTCAACAGGCGCGAAGGCAATGACTTCATCTTCTTCATGCGCTGTTTCATTAATGCAGGAAGCGCTTTCTTATGCAACGTCAGATCAGCTTCCTGTAGTTCTGGTGAGTGTCATGAGAGGTGGTCCGGGGTTAGGCAATATTTATCCTTCTCAAGGGGATTACAATCAGGCAACCGTAGGCGGCGGGAACGGCGACTATCATTTAATAGTACTTGCACCTTCAACTGTTCAGGAATGTGTTGATTTAACTTATAAAGCTTTTTATCTTGCTCATAAGTATCGCAATCCTACCGTGCTTCTGGCTGACGGTTTGTTAGGGCAGATGATGGAGCCTGTGGAATTCGGTGAATATCCTTATCCTGAAATTGACAATTCCGATTGGGCATTGACAGGTGCGAAAGACCGTCCCGGCAGAATTATCCGATCTTACGCTCCGCTTGCTGATAATCAATGTGTTTTCCTGAACAAATTATTTGAAAAATATAAACAAATTGAGGAAAACGAAGTCGAATGGGAAGAATTTGAAACGGACGATGCGGATTTAATCGTAACTTGTTTCGGAAGCCCTGCGAGAAATGTTCGTTCCGCAGTGAAAGCATGCCGCAAAGAAGGTTTGAAAGTCGGGATGTTAAGACCTATTACATTATATCCGTTCCCTTCAAAGAGAATTTCGGAACTGGCATCAATAGCGAAGATATTCCTTGATATTGAAGTTAATATGGGACAGATGCTGAAGGATGTGAAACTTGCAGTGAACGGAAAAGTTCCTGTAGAATTTTTCAACAGACCGGTCGGCAACCCGCCTGAAGTTGATGATATTATCAGTGAAATAAAGAGATTAATAAAATAAATTTAAAAGGAAAAAGATGACAACAACACTTACACAAACTTTTAAAATACCGGAATCATTACGTAAAGGGATAAAATATTCATTTTGTCCCGGCTGTGACCACGGAGTCGCAATAAGACTTGTTGCGGAATGTCTTGACGAATTGGGCTTGCGTGAAAAAGCAATTCTTGCGGCATCAATCGGATGTTCGGTTACTGCTTATGATTTTTTGGATGTTGATTCAATTGAAGCTCCTCATGGAAGGGCACTTGCGGAAGCCACAGGTGTTAAAAGAGCCAGACCTGATAAACTTGTTTTTACTTATCAGGGGGATGGTGATTTTGCATCAATCGGGCTTGCGGAAAGCCTTCATGCAGCTTTACGCGGAGAGAATTTAAGCGCAATATGTATTAATAACACAACTTACGGTATGACAGGCGGACAGCTTGGACCTACAACTTTGCTGGGGCAGGTAACGACGACTTCTCCGACAGGCAGAAATGTTGAATACTACGGATATCCGATAAAAATTGCGGAACATGTGGCGCTTTGCGACGGAACCGCATTTTCAGCAAGAGTTTCTCTGGATACCGTGCAGAATATCCGTAAGGCTAAACAGGCTATTAAAAAGGCTTTTGAAGTACAGTTGAATGGTTTGGGTTTCGGATTTGTTGAAATCCTCAGCACCTGCCCGACCAACTGGAAAATGACTCCGCAGCAGGCTCATGTAAGAGTCAGAGAAGAGATGATGAAAGTCTTTAAACCTGGTATTTACAAAGATATAACAGAAAATAAAGGGAATTAGAATTAAGGAATTAAGGTGATGGAAAAGAATTTTATAATTGCAGGATTTGGCGGACAGGGTGTATTGCTTGCCGGAGAAGTGCTGGCAAATGCCTTTATGATTAACGGTAATCAGGTTACCTGGTATCCTTGCTACGGTGCTGAAATGCGCGGCGGTACGGTTAACTGTGAAATTGTTATGAATACGGAAGAAGAAGTCAGCGCTGTTAACAAAAAAGAGGCTGATTTTGTTATTGCCTTAAATCAGGCATCATTTGACAGATTTATATCTAAAATTAAAAAAGGCGGCTGGATGATTGCAAATTCTACTCTGGCAAAAGAAATTAGAACCAGAGCAGATATCAATTATCTTTTTGCGCCTGTTACAAAGCTTGCGGAAAGTGTCGGAAATATTAAAATGGCAAATATTTTGGCGCTCGGGGTTCTCGCAAAGGTGAGTAAACTGGTTTCCGTTGAAACATTAGCAGAAGCGCTTGATAATGTTATTCCGGCTCACAGAAAACATTTATTGCCTTTAAATTTAAAAGCTTTAAAAATAGGCTATGAGTATGATTTATTGCCGGTATAATTTCAAAATCACCTAAAAAAATGATTTAAAACTTTCAAATTACGATTATCCTAATAATGAAGCGCGGGCAACTCCAATGCAAAATATATATGCCCGCCGTCCGGCGTAATTGTCGCTGAATAAAAAAGGATTTATATAACCGTAATATTTAAAAGAGGTTTTTTTGTCGTGAAGAAAGAGCTAATTAAATCAATAAAAGAGAAAGAAGAGCAACTTGCTAAATTAAAAGAACACGTTGACAGAAGTGTTATCTGCTCCGAATTATACAACAAGGTCGTTTTAGAGAAAGCTATTTTAAAAAAGCAATTGGATGATTTAGAAAAAAGTAAACTTGCTGATAAAGTGAGATATCTGTTCCCGTTTAAAAAGACGCGTATATGCGACTATTTTAGAAAGTAAGAATGTTACTGAGGCACTAAATGTGCCTTTAATGATACTATAGCAAAGGTTTGAACGGATAAAATTTTTTTTATTCCCTCTCCCTCTGGGAGAGGATGTCCGAAGGACAGGAGAGGGTGAACACCGGAAATCCTCCCTTGAGCCATCCTTTACAAGGGTGGGCTTTTTCCCTCTCCCTGCGGGAGAGGGTGGCACGTAGTGCCGGGTGAGGGGGCGGACGATAGTGAATGTAGGGTTGTTCAACAAAAATAATTGGTACATCAGACCTCACTCTTCACTTTTCCAAAAGGCTGGATTGCTTCGCTATCGCTCGCAATGACGTCATAGACTCTCGCTCCTTGAAGAGTTTGTTAACTTCTCATTGCTACCCCTCCTCGAAATCAAAGATTTCGTTACCTCTCACAAAAGGTGACATTTAGTTACCTTTTGTTCGGCAGAGTCTCAAGGAGAGGACAAAAATCTTAAAATTCATTGCAATAGTATAGTAACAATGCCCTTTACAAGGGGGGCTTTTTCCCTCTCCCTGCGGGAGAGGGTGGCACGTAGTGCCGGGTGAGGGGGCGATGTTGTCCTCCACAAGGGACGGGAACGAATACGTCATTGCGAGCGATAGCGAAGCAATCCAGCCTTTTGATTTTGTTGGGCAGGTATGCCCAACCGACCCCTCCGCATTTTAAGCGTCATTGCGGGCTACGACCCGCAATCGCATTCCCGCCGAGTTCCACTATTTTGCGATTCCGCATAGCTTGAAAAACTTGATTTCAGCAGATGCTTCAATCAGTTTTTCTAAGCTTCCGGAATGACGTCTATTCCTTTTACCCCTCACCCGACACTACGTGCCTCCTCTTCTGCAAGAGGGGAGTGGAATAGAACTTACCTACCTTGTAAATAGGGCAGGGAAGATTTTTTGTCATTGCGAGGCTTTAGCCGAAGCAATCCAGCCTTTGGGAAAGTGAGTGGTGAAGTGTGAAGCGTGAAGTTACTGCTAATTTTTTATTGTACTCCTCACTTTTCACTTTAAAAAAATCTTTAATTTGTCATGCCTGAATTGTCATCATTTTAACGGCGGATTGTAAAAAAAATTTTCTTTATGCTAAAATTAAGTCAGAAGAATAATTCATTATTCGTTTAATTCTGTAAGAAAAAGGAGAAAAAACTATGACAGAAAAACGTGTTTGGTTATTTAGAGAGGGTAATGCCAATATGCGCAACTTGTTGGGCGGTAAAGGTGCTAACCTTGCTGAAATGACCAATTTAGGACTGCCTGTTCCTCCTGGTTTGACCATTACAACTGAAACTTGTATGGATTACATCAACCACGGGAACAAGATGCCGGAAGGGTTAATGGATGAAGTTAAGGCGGCATTGAAAGATGTAGAAGCTCAAAAAGGACAGAAATTCGGTGATTCTGAAAATCCGCTCCTCGTTTCAGTTCGTTCAGGTGCAAGAGTTTCCATGCCTGGTATGATGGAAACTATTTTGAACCTTGGTCTTAACGATGAAACTGTTGAAGCTATGGTTAAATTAACAAATAACCCTAGATTCTGCTATGATTCGTACAGAAGATTTTTGACTATGTTCGGTTCTGTAGCTTGGGAAATGGACAGACAAAAATACTTTGAATCAGAAGTTGAAAAAGTTAAAGCTCGCGAAGGCGTTTCTTCAGATACGGAAGTTTCCGCAGAAGGCTGGAAATCTTTAATTCCTATCTACAAACAAACTATTAAAGAAGTTACCGGAAAAGAATTCCCGCAGGATCCATACGTTCAATTGCAGGAAGCAATCGAGGCTGTATTCAGATCCTGGAATATCCCTCGTGCAGTTGCATACAGAAACATGAACAAAATCGATCATAATTTCGGTACCGCTGTAAACGTTCAATCAATGGTATTCGGTAATATGGGCGACGATTGCGCAACAGGTGTTTCATTCACACGTAACCCTGCTACAGGCGAAAATAAATTCTACGGTGAATATTTGACAAATGCTCAGGGTGAAGACGTTGTTGCAGGTATCAGAACTCCAAAACCTATCGCTGAACTTGAACACGAAATGCCTGAATTGTACAAACAATATGTTGATATTGCTAAAAAACTTGAACTCGGTTACAAAGACGTTCAGGATATGGAATTCACTATTGAAAAAGGTAAATTGTACATCCTTCAAACACGTAACGGTAAAAGAACTGCAGCAGCTGCTGTTAAAATTGCCGTTGATATGTGCGAAGAAGGTATTATTTCAAAAGAAAGAGCAATTCAATTGGTTGATCCGTACACAGTTAACCAGATATTGCTTCCTTGCTTTGATGCAAAAGCTCTTGAAGAAGCACACAAGATTTGCCACGGTGTAAACGCATCTCCTGGTGCGGCTGTTGGTAAAATCGTATTTGATACTGAAGAAGCTGCAACACGCGGTGCTGCCGGTGAAAAAGTTATCCTCGTACGTGTTGAAACATGTCCTGATGATATTCACGGTATGGCAGTTTCTCAGGGTGTATTAACCCTCAGAGGCGGCGCTACTTCCCACGCAGCAGTTGTTGCTAAAGGTATGGGTAAACCATGCGTTTCAGGCTGTGAAGATTTGAAAATCGATATGGACAAAGAAATCTTAATCGGTGCTGACGGTACTGTTTACCACAAAGACGACATAATTTCACTTGACGGTGGTAAAGGGCTTGTTATGCAGGGTGCCGTTAAACTTGTTGACGCAAGAATTGACGACAACTGGAACAAATTCTTTACATGGGTAGATGAAATTAAACAAATGAAAGTTGAAGCTAACGCGGATACTCCGAAAGACATTGAAAATGCGTTGAAATTCGGTGCTGAAGGTGTAGGGCTTTGCCGTACGGAACACATGTTTATGGATCCGGACAGACTCCCTTGGGTACAGAAAATGATTATTGCAGGTACTCCGGAAGCAAGAAAAGAAGCACTCGAACACTTACTTCCTATGCAGTATTCAGACTTCTATGCAATGTTCAAAGCATTAGGCGACAAACCGTTGACAGTAAGACTTCTCGACCCGCCTTTACACGAATTCTTACCAGATAAAGAATCATTGATTGCAGAAGTTGCAACATTGAAAGCTCAGGGTAAAGACGCTTCTGAAAAAGAAGAATTACTTCACGTAGTAGAAAGCCTTTCAGAATCTAACCCTATGATGGGGTTACGCGGCTGCCGTTTAGGATTAACTTATCCTGAAATCAACGAAATGCAGGTAAGAGCAATCTTTGAAGCATGCTGTGATTTGAAAAAAGAGGGCGTTGCGGTTAAACCTTGGGTAATGGTTCCTCTTATCGGTCACGTTAACGAACTTAAGACAGCCAGAGAAATTCTCATCCGCGTAGCAAGAGAAGTTATGGTTGAAAAAGGCGTTGAAGTTGATTATAAATTCGGTACTATGATTGAAATTCCTCGTGCAGCATTAACTGCAGATGAAATCGCAGAGTACGCAGAATTCTTCTCATTCGGTACAAACGACCTTACCCAGATGACATTCGGTTACTCAAGAGATGACGCTGAAGGCAAGTTCCTGAAAAACTACGTTGAACAGAAAATCTTACCGTCCAACCCGTTTGAAACACTTGATACAAAAGGTGTTGGTCAGTTGATTGAAATGTCAATGGAAAAAGGTAAGAAAGTAAATCCTTCACTTGTCGGCGGTGTTTGCGGCGAACACGGCGGAGATCCTGATTCTGTTAAATTCGCACACAGAATCGGTTTGGATTACGTATCCTGCTCACCGTTCAGAATTCCGCAGGCAAGACTTGCAGCAGCTCAGGCTGTTGTTGAAAGCCGTCAGTTAGCACACGTTTAATTAGCGGTTAAAAAGTCAAAAGAAGAGGTTCGCTTAATTTAGCGAGCCTCTTCTTTTTGATTAATTTTTCCTTTCACTCAAGGGGCGAGTGGGGATATTGATTTTTTTATTCTTCTCTTGCCGCCCCCTCACTCTAGCCATCTCCCTATGGGAGAGGAGGGCATACCTGCCCAACAAAATCCTCACTATTCACTTAATTGTATTTATTATTGCAGAGATACCGCATTTTTAGCGTCATTGCGGGCTACGACCCGCAATCGCATTACCGCCGAGTTCCACTATTTTGCGATTCCGCATAGCTTGAAAAACTTGATTTCAGCAGATGCTTCAATCAGTTTTTCTAAGCTTCCGGAATGACGTCTATTCCTTTTACCCCTCACCCGACACTATGTGCCTCCTCTTCTGCAAGGGGGAGTGGAATAGAACTTACCTATCTTGTAAATAGGGCAGGGAAGATTTTTTGTCATTGTGAGGCTTTAGCCGAAGCAATCCGGTCTTTTTTGTTGGGCAGGTATGCCCAACCGACCCTCCTTTCAACTACCACGGATAATCGTCTTTAATCTCCCAGCCGTCGTGAATAATTTTTGCGGCACAGCTGCTGCCGCTGGCAGCCTTTGAGCATTCCTCATTAATTGCTTTTTCCGACGAATCTATCATGTCAGCATGAACTTTGTTTGTATCACTTGAAATCCGAAATCTGAAAAAGTCTTTTCCCATCATATTAGGCGGTTTGTAACCGTTTGTGTCAACCCAGATGTATTGAAAATGTTCTTCATTTCCGGTGCTTGGTGCAATCCAATGATTATCTTCGCCTATCAGTATGAATGTTCCGTCGGCTAAATATATTCCTTGCCGCAAAACAGTTTCACCGGCAATATAGACCTCAACTCCGACACCGTTTCGATATACCCATGGTGTTGAGCTGCTGTATTTGCATAAATTGGCTGTCGTGCATATTGCTATGTTTTTTAAATAGGGTTTCCAATACTTTTCAAAATGTTCATCTTTGCCTATTTCTCTCGGAGTTTCCCAGTATTGGTATAATTCGTAATCTTTTTGAGCGAGTGAAGATGCTTGATTTAATACACTGTAGGTTTTTTGGAGTCGGCTGACGGTTTCTTTTTTACGATAGTTCGCTACAACTGCCGGAAGTGTCATTGACGCTATAATTCCGATTATTCCAAGCGTTATCAGAACCTCTGCAAGTGTAAAAGCTCTTTTTTCCATATATGTCACCTTTTGCAATCTAAATATAACATTATGTTATCTTTACGTAACAATATGTTATTTGTACCATATAGAATTTGTTAAGTCAACATGACAACATATAACTATGTATAATCTGGATTTAGTTAATATCGGGCGGAATATTAAGGTTGAAAGAGTAAGAAAAGGCTATTCTCAAGAAGAATTAGCGGAATTGGCTGATACCTCCAGGCATTCAATATCGCTTATTGAATCAGGTTTGCAGCATCCTAAGCTTATATCCGTGCTGAAGATTGCTAATGCTTTATGTATTGATATTAATGAATTATTAAAGTAAAAATGCGGTTAGAGTTAATTCTTTCCGCATTTTCATCATAAATACTTGTATATCATTTATTAACTCAAATATATTTTAGCAAGGTCAATATCGTTCTGGGTGGTAATTTTGATGTTTTTGTAGCTTCCGTCGATAATATATACATCCTGCCCGAGTTCTTCTACCATTCCCGCATCATCGGTGAAGTTTTTGCCTTCAAATTTTTGGTGGGCTTTCAGGATTAAATCATAAGCAAAAGCCTGAGGGGTTTGGGTATTGTATAGTTTTGCACGGTCGATGGTTCTGACTATTTTTCCGTGTTCGACTTCTTTTATAGTGTCGATTGTTTTAGTCATGACGGATATTGCTTTTACTTCTTTAACCATTTCTATGCAAATGTTAATAAGTTCTGTTGAAATGATAGGTCTTGCACCGTCGTGGATTACCACGTAATCGCAGGTATCGGCTTTCAGTCCGTTATAAACAGACGCCTGCCTTGTCTGACCGCCTTCTATAATTTTTATGTTTTCATACTCTTTAAAAAGTTCCTGCATTTCATCAATTATGGAAAGGTTTGCGCAAATTATAATTTCATCGACGTTCGCATAACGAAAAGCGTCAACGGTATATTTGATTACTTCTTTGCCGTTGATTTTTTCAAGTAACTTATTTTTATTCCCGAAGCGGGATGATGTTCCGCCTGCGGTTATTATTGCGTTGGTTTTCATTTCTTCTCCTCAAAGTGGTTAAATAAATGTTTTTCAACTTCGTCTTTTGTGTAAATTTTTTGACCTATTTTAACTCCTCTGCCTTCTTTAACCTCGCCGATTACCGTGAAGTCCTGCGGGTCGGTAAGCGCTGCGACAAGCTGGTAATCCTCGCCGCCAAAGAGTATAAGGTCTTTGTAATTTTCAAATTTTTCAATCTCTTTATCGTACGGGATTTTATTGAAATCAATATCCAGCAAGACTCCGCTTGCCTCAGCTATTTGCGACAGTGCATCCATAAGCCCGTCCGATGTATCCATCATAGCATAATCTTCCTGAATATTCGAGGATATTTTTTTAGAAAATTCCAATTGAGCCTCAGGCATAAGGTGAGCTTTTATGAATTTACCGACCCGTTTGCCGCTTAAAAGTTCAGTTAACCCTGCCGCGCCGGCACCGTGCGGGCCTGACACTACAATTTTCTGTCCCGGTTTTGCATTTTTTCTGGAGGAAATTCTACGCCCTGCAGTTTTACCTATTGCGGTTATTGAGATGAATATTTTATCGCTTCCTGTTATATCTCCGCCCACAATTTCAATATTGCCGCAGGCGTCTTTCATTCCTTTATAAAATTCTTCCACAAATTCTTTTGTAATATTTTCGGGAAGAGAAAGTGCGGCAGTGAGATATTTCGGCTCGGCTCCGCTTGCGCAGACGTCTGAAATATTTACCATGGCGGATTTGTAACCTATTTGATAAGGCGTCGCAAAATCCCGTTTGAAATGAATATCTTCCACAAGGCTGTCCTGAGTCACTACAATTCCCAAATCTTTTAAATAGGCGCAGTCATCGCCTATGTATCCTGAATTTAGGATGGTTTTTATTGTTTGTATGAAATCTTTTTCTTTCATAATTTTTTAAGCCTTTATAAGGCAGGTTCTGCTAATTTATATCGTGTTCAATAAGTGTAATGAATTCATTGACAAGAGTTTCATTCCATTTTTTGCCGCAGTCTTTTTTGATTTCTTCAAGTGCTTCCTGTGGAGAAAGTTTGCTTCTGTAAGTTCTTTGTTCCGTGAGTGCAAAATATGCATCAACTATCAGAATAATTTGTGATGTCAGCGGGATTTCATTTTTGGCAATTTTTGCAGGATAACCTGTTCCGTCCCAGTTTTCGTGGTGGTGTTCAATTATAGGTATAATATCCTGAATGTATGAAATTGGCTGAAGAATTTCTTTCGCGGCGATAAGCGGATGTTCTTTAATGTGGTTTTTCTCATCTTCTGTAAGCGGCGTAGTCTTTAAAAGCAGTTCTTTCGGAAGCATAAGGTTTCCGATATCATAGAGAAGAATTGCAATTTTAAGTTTGTCGATTTCGTCTTTCGGAAGGTCAAACCTTTTTGCAAGACTTACTGCCGTGAGAAGTTTTGATTTAACCAGCCCGTTTTCGTGGAGCGGGTTGTAGGTTTGGGTCAGAATATCCGCAACCGAATAGAGGATTTCTTTTTGCGACTGGTTATTTTTTAGTTTTTCGCAAAGTTCATCACAAAGAGCCTGAGGAATCGGCATATTGTGTTTGGATAAAATATCCGTGAAGGTATTAACCGCAATTTCCTGCCATGAAATTTCAGAAGCTGTGCTTGCAAGCGTTACTCTGTTTCTTCCGTTGCGTTTGGAATTATACATTGCCTGATCGGTTAGTTCCATAAGTTCTTCAAGGTTGTCGGAGTGTTCCAGAAACGTTGCAACCCCGATACTTGCCGTAATATGACCGATTGTTTCAAGTTCTCTTTCTTCAATGGCTTTTCTGATACGTTCGGCAGCAACCATAGCACCTTCCGATCCTATTCCCGGGAGCAGAATATTAAATTCTTCCCCGCCCATTCTTGCCGCAATATCTATTGAACGTGCATTTTTCTTTAGAACATCCGCAACGGTTTTTATTGCAATATCCCCGTAAGCATGCCCGAATTTGTCGTTAATATGCTTTAAAAAATCCAGATCCAGTCCTATTAAACTGAACGGCTGGTTATTACGCAGGGAACGGGTTACTTCTTTTTTTATGTAATCTTCAAAGAACCTTCTGTTGTATAAGCCCGTAAGCCCGTCTGTGACAGCCTGTTCTTTTACAGCTTCAAATAGGTCTGCAACGGTTATTGCAACTTCGATTTGCTGTGCAAACATAGTCAAAAAGTCAGTTTCAGATTTTGCAAGTTCTTCGCGAGAGGAAAATACCCCGAAAATTCCGAACGGTTTTTCTCTTGAATAGAGAGGGATTGTAATGATTGATTTTACTGATTTATCCTCCAGAACCTTATTGACCAATTCATCCGAAATATCCGGCATGATTGCATATAGAGTGCTTGCGATATCTGTAGTCTGATTTATTTCACGGTTTTCAAGAGTTTTTTCAAAAATTGAACCTTTAGTATAAGCGAGGCGTCTTGCCTGAATAGGGTCTTTTAATACCATATCTGCCCGCTTAATCGTGACATCCTGCGCTTCTGCAAGAACCATCAGATAATCGCCGTTTTCATCCGTAAGCTTTCGCATAATGGTGCAATGGAGATATCCGAGTTCTCCCTGAATTGTGTTTACGATTGTCTCCATTACGCTTACAAGCGGTTTTGAAGAATTCATCATATCCCAGATGTGCTGGATTGTTAGCATTCTTTTATTAGCTACATTCAGTTCGTGAGTGCGTTCTTCAATTTCTTTTTCAAGCTGAAGGTTCCGTTCGTAAATTTCCAGATAGTCCTGTTTCCCGCTGTAGATATTATTTTCTACCTCGGAAATTTTTCTTCTTATTTCGTTTATTTTATCAAAGAATTTCATTGAAAGACCCTGTGTTCAGTATTAATTATACTATATTTTCCGGAATTTACAAGGCTATTTGAGAAATGCGGCGCCAATGACTCCGGAATAGTCGCCCAGCTGCGCTTTTTTAAACTCTATTTTCGTTGCCGGAACGGGGAGTGATTTTGCGCGTGCTTTTTTAATTGTATTTTTATAAAAATAATCAACCGCCTCAATTAAACCGCCGCCGAGGATTATTAATTTCGGGTTGATGAAATTAATGATGCTGGCAAGCCCGCCCGAGAGGTATTCAGCCGCTTCATTTACACATTGAATGACAAGTTCATCCTCGCGTTCGATGGATTTTTGAATCATACTTGAACTTATTGATTTTCCTGTTTCCATATAATCAAGAATTGTAGAATGGCGTCCTTTTCTAAGTGCACCTTCAATACGCTTTTCAATAGCCGAACGTGACGCGTAAGCTTCAAGACACCCGTGTGCACCGCATGCGCATTGTCTGCCGTTCAAATCAACAATCATGTGTCCGATTTC
>CALUVR010000013.1 GCA_944324285.1 Candidatus Gastranaerophilales bacterium
CTTGAATTGAGATTGAAACAGCTTGATACAGAACAGGATGCAATCTCAACTGAAATGGATGCAGTATCTAAGGTTATTGAAAAGAACACTGAAAGTACATTCAAAACTTTCGGATAATATTAACTGTGCCAATTAACCGACCGAAAAAACGGTCAAGGAGTAATAAAAAAAGATAAAGAATAATCTAATAAATTTAATAAAAGAAAACAGGCTTATCTAAAGAAGAGAGAACGATAGGCTTAAGAAAAGATATACAAATAAAAATTTCCTTTCCCTTTTTCCTTTTTCCTATTAATTTTCCAACGACGAACTACCAAGTGAGTCGTTTTTTTTTATGTTAAAATAACCTTATGGCATTTAATGAAATATACGGAGAGATTTTTAATACAGTCAGGTCAGATATTGAAAAAGTTAATGCAAAATTGGATGAGGCTTTTGATGTTGACAATTCTGTTCTTGAAAAACTGCAATTTTTTTTGCATTCTCCATCAAAAAGAATTCGCTCTGTAATGACTTTTTTGTACTTAAGAGCGTTTGGAATAGAAATTACTGAAGAACAAATAGAACTGCAGGCAATTGTAGAACTTATTCATAATGCCTCTTTAATCCATGATGATGTTATTGACGAAGAATTCAAAAGGCGCGGCGAAAGTTCTCTGAATTCGGAATTGGGCAACAGGCTTGCTGTAATTTCCGGAGATTATTTGTTGGCAGTTGTTATGAAAAAGCTTTGTTCCTTTAATTCCTTAGAGCTTTTTAATATTTTTTCAAGAACTTTAGAAAACATGTGCAGCGGCGAAATTCAGCAGCATTTGAATTTGTATAAAATTCCGACAATAGAAGATTATCTTGAAAAGTCTTACCTGAAAACGGGTTCTCTTTTTGAAGCTTCTATTACAGGAGCAATGCGCCTTGCAGGTGATACAAAAATTATTCGTGCAGTTGAGTTTGGGCGAAATTTCGGGATTTCATTTCAAATAAGAGATGATTTGCTGAATGTTCTACAGCCTGAGTCGAAAGATTTACAATCAGGGGTGTATAATGCTCCTGTAATATTTTCCGGCAGTACGGACATTACGTCGGCGGGTATTGAAAAAACAAAGGATTTGTTGAATAATTATTTGGTTAAAGCAGATGAATGTCTTTCCGATTTAGAGGAAAATGTATACACTTCAGCTTTAGAAAATTTATTGGAGTTATTGCAAGATGTCTAAATTTATTGGTGAAATGTCTTATGAAGAATTTAAAGACGCTTTAAAAATTATAATATCAAAGGATGGAGATATTGATTCTGACGAAAAGGACATGCGTACAGTTTCCGAAAAAGTAAAAGACGGTTTTAATCAGACTGGCAAAAATATAAAATATGTTTTTTCTTTAGAAATGCTAAAAGACATAAAGAAAGATTTTCTTGTGTTTTTGGATTATTTGAAAGATATAATTACTTTTAGATGGCTAAAAGAGCAGCTGAAACCTCAGGAAAAAGAACCTCTGACAAAGGAAGTATTTATCCGTGAGGGAAAAAAGTTCAAAGCCACTCTTGCTGATATTGTGGAAACAGTTGTCTTTGTTCTTGTAATGGTTATCATAATAAGGTTTTTTGCGGGAGAAATCCGCTGGATTCCGTCAGGTTCAATGAAGCCAACCCTTCTTGAGGGTGACAGAATTGTTGTTGAAAGGTATTCAAGATTTTATTCAACTCCAAAACGCGGTGATATAATGGTTTTTTACCCTCCGTTTGAAGAGTTAAAAAATACTCCTGTTGAGCTTTTTGCCCGTCTTACTGGATTTTTCTGCAAAGATATAGCATATATTAAGCGGGTTGTTGGTATGCCGGGTGATAAATATGAGATAAAATCAGACGAATACGGGAAATACACGGTTTATATAAATGATAAACCTCTTGATGAACCGTATATCAGAAGTCCCTATGATTACACTCCTTGTACGGAGGCGATGTTTTGCGGACCCGCTGTCATTCCGCCGAAGCACTACTTAATGCTCGGGGATAACCGCGGGAATTCTCAAGACGGAAGATACTGGGGACTGCTTCCTGAGGATAGATTTATCGGTCGAGCAGTGTTCTTATTCTGGCCATTTAACAGAATTAAATCTTTGACCAAGTATTAAGTTTTGTAAATATACGTAAAGCCTGTTATATTGTGCGTCTTAATGGGAATAATATTCCTAGATAGCAATTTTATATACTTTATTGTTTTTATATATATACAAAGTATATAAATATAAGGAAAAGATTATGAGCGTACAGGGCGGCGGCTATTATCAAGCCGTGAAAGACAATTTGAATAATAAATTATATGGCGGCAGTAGGTCGGATTTTTCAAATGCAGGTCGAGCCAGCGTCGGAGCACGTATTCAATACCAGAATCAGGTTAATACGATGAATAATATATCCAAGATACAGAATGCTGCGCAAATGTATGGACTTAATCTTGATGCAAACAGTATTTTTAATATGGCTGATTTAAACGGTAACGGAACTATTACAGAGAAAGAAACAACATCGTTTATGTCAAAACTTCCGCAGCTTGCATCAATGAGCGGGGCTGCAGGCAGTGCAGCAGCAGGAGGTGCATCCGGCGGAGATAGCGGCGGAGGTTTACTTGGTAAAGTCGGAGATTTACTCGGCGGTTCTGCCGGCAGTATAATTGGCGGGCTGCTTGGCGGCGGTGACGGCGGCAGCAGCGGAGGCAGCAGCAGCGGAGGAGGGCTGATAGATAAAGCAGGTGACTTTCTGGGCGGCTTATTCGGCTAATTGTAAAATTTAGTTAAGTTTTTATATACTTACACTTGTCAAATTTTCCTATCTGGTTCACAATACATGACGGGAAGGACAAAAGTGTATTATGCTCGTAGGAAAAGCACAACAATTTAACATACGACCGATTAAAAAAGAAAAGGTCATGTTATCTCCAAATCAGGTGCCTTTATCTTCTCCGGAGCACATGTCACAATTTAATATTTCGGATATTGAGAGACCTTTAAATCATAATTCACAGCAGTTATCATTTAAAGGTCTTTCTGTATCCAGAGCTTTAAACAAAGTTCTGTATAAACCGGGTACTAAAACTTATCAGTTATCTAATCTTACATCAATTACTGATGAGCACCTCGGTGAGATGGTTAACAATCTTGTTGCCCACCTTAAAAAATCAAAACATGCTGAAAAACTTATTAATTTTAACGGTGATGATGTTATCGTTAATATTAAAACCATCCCTCATCATATCTGGGATGGTTTAATTTATCCTTTTAAAATATTGCCTTTTGATATTTTGAACGGCACTGTTGAAATGCTCGGTAAAATTAAACCGCTGGAAAAATGGTCAAAGAATGTTCTTTCAAAACCGTTCTTTAAAAATATCAGACAGCGTTCGAAAATAGATTCCGAAGTTAGTGCTTTAAAAGGACTTCTTGAAACAGCAGATTCTCTTAAAGGAAAGTCAAAAGATGAAATTTCATCAACCTTATTCCAGAAATCCGTTAAAATGTTTGACCCTAAAACAGGTAACTATGATACAAAACACGAAAGAGCACTTTGCCGTATAGTATCAGGTTTGCCGCCTGCTGTACTTCTTGCAACAGATGCTTATAACTTGTCAAGAATGATGGATGACGATCCGGCTGCGGCAAAACAGGAGAAAAAAGCAAGGTTCCGTCAAGAAATGAGTCGTCTTGTTATGAACGCATATTTAATGCTTGTAACATTCGGAGCATTGAATAAATATATTAACCAGTCTGCGTTCGGTACAATGTTAATGACCGGTGCAACGACACTAATTACAGAAACTTACTCTCGTCTTAGAAACGGTAAACACATTACAAGATTGACTCCTGAAGAAGCACGGGCAGAAAATGAAAAAAATCAAGCGCCGGAAAGATTAATTAAACCTACAACGTCATTCGGTTCTGCAGAAAAAACTGCTCCTCAGCATAAAGAAACCCAGAAACCTCTGCTTTCGTTTGACACAATTATGAAGGCTTCAGCCGCAGTTATTGCTGCCGGATTTGCTGTGAAGGGCGCAAGAAAGGTTATCCCGAATTTAGACCATACCATAAAAGTTATAACTGCTCCTTTTAAAAACCAATATAATAAAATGACAACAATTGCAGACTTTAGAATTAAGGGCGAAACTTTTGACAATATTGTAAGAGTTCTTGAAGATAACAATTACACGGAACTTGCTCAGAAATATAAAGATATTGCTGCAATGACAAGAAATGCAGACGGAACTATCAGTCTTGGTTTGCGTGATAAAAAAGCAAAACCGGCAGTAGATTTCTTTATTGCCCCGATAAGATTTGCATGGAATGCGGTAACCCTTCCATACAGACTTGTGGATAAGGCAATCAGCGGGATTATGAATAAGAAAGATCCGCTTAAAGGTGTTAAGGGGCTTGAAAGTTTTGCTAAAAATATTCAGACTCTGAAATCTGATGCATTGAAAAAAGGTTATACGGGAGATAAATTCCTTGATTATGTAAAAGATAATGCGACGAAAATTAAAGATATCAAGGCTCTTTCTATGAGTATTGAAAAAATCGGGCATGAGGCAACCAAAAAAGGTTACACACCTGAGAAATTCCAAAAATTCGTAGAAGATAATATTATGAAATCTTTCAATACGGATACAATGTCATCCGTATCAAACGCAGATCTTGCAAACCTTGCAAAAACAGCATCAACCGCTGCAACAATATGGTTCCTGATGACAGATAACTACAATATGGTTATGCTCAAATCAAACGGTAATGATAAAGAAGGTGCTGAAACCAAATTTAAAGAGAGATTTGTACAGGAATGTTCAAGACAATTCTACTCAATGCTGTTGATTGACTTGTTTAACAACACATTCAGCAAACAGTACCACGCATCGCTTCTCGGAATGAGCTGGATTACCTTAACGGATACAACAATCAGTGAAATTTTAACAAGAAAATCCGTAGGTATGACTGTTAAAGAACATACACGTGATGAACTTCTTGCGATAGAAGATAGGCAGAATAAAGCAACCGGTGCATTGAAGAAATACTATAACTTTATGCAGAGATTAACGGGCAAGCGTTCTATAAAATCTTATGAAGTCAAGGCAAAGAATGCAAATTCTGCTGCTGCAGCGGATGAACAGGTGAAGGTTCAGAAGGAACCTTCTATGCAGGGCAGCAGTGTTTTGAATAAGATGATTAAAGGGTAGGTTGGGAAGAGAAGTTAATAAGATACGAAGGCACTAAGTAGGAATGACGTTAGGATGATAAGTGCAATAATGTCGGTTGGGCATACCAGCCCAACTAAGATGCTAAGTTCAATAAAAAGACGTTAGGACGATAGGACGTCAAGTGCAATCACGTGAAGAGGGGTGAGAGGTTCTTCAATCCCCACACTTTCCAAAAAGGCTGGATTGCTTCGGCTAACGTCTTGCAATAACGTCACATCCCCTCTCCCCTTGAGGGAGAGGGGTAGGGAGAGTGGAAAAAGAGAAAACCCTCCGGCGCATTCGCGCCACCTCCCTTACAAGGGAGGCAAATTACACACCCTCGCCCCTTGTGAGAGAGGGAATAATGTCTAATTTTTAAAAGTTATCTTACTTTATTTTCTTCGCCCTTAATCAGTCTTTTAATGTTGCTTCTGTGGAGCCAGATGATATAGATTGCACCAAGAATACAGTACCCGATATATGCCAAAGGAGCTTTGCACCACCACATTAAAAACGGAGAAACCGCAAGCGCAATAATTGAACCCACTGAAACGTATTTTGTTGAATAAGTTATAACCGCCCAGATTAAGGCTATCATCAATCCCACCTGCCAGTTGAGAGCAAGGATTGTTCCAACCCCTGATGCAACGGATTTTCCGCCCGTGAATTTAAGGAAAATAGATTTGCTGTGACCGAGGATTACTGCAACGGCTGCAACTACAGGCAAAAGTCCTATTCCTGTAAAGGTTGATGTAAACAATTGCGCAAGAATAACCGGCAGTGCACCTTTAAATGCGTCAAGCAAAAGCGTTATGAAGAACCATTTTTTCCCCATAACTCTTTTTACGTTTGTTGCGCCGGTGGAGCCTGAACCTATTGTTCTTATGTCCTGTCCTGTAAAAGCCTTAACAATAATATAACCGGTCGGGATAGAACCTATTAAATACGCTGTTATAAATACAATCAGTAATTCAAATATTTTTTCCATACTCTCTCCTTATCCTGTAAAAATTATACCATAACCCCCGAAATTATCGCAATATTGATTTTGTCAAGCAGATATGGTACTATAAAATAAAAAAGAGTTGATGTATGAATAAAAGACTGATAATTATAGGACTGCTTATTCTTGCTATTTCCATTATAGGAAAGCTTATCTTTAGTGCAGCAAAGCATATAAAAGTAGATGATTTTAAACCGGCAGCCGTAATTTTTGTGGTGGATTCTTCGGCTTCAAATCAGAAAGGACTTGCCGCTCAAAAGAAAACAGTTCGCCAGATTTGTAATATTCTTGATCCGGAAGATACAGTAAAAATTTTAAGAGTGTCTGAAGATGCTTATTTAATCTATGAAGGTGCACCTTTTAACGGTTCCGGTATTGATAAGGCTATGAATGCTTTCACCAAATATGATGAATCGGATTACGGGACTGCTTACGGTGTTGGACTTAAGAAAGCTTTTTCTCACGCGCTTACAATGAAGAAAAACGGCTATATGCCAGCAATTGTTGTCCTTGGGGATCTGGAAAATGAGGGTGCTGTTGAAAAGCAGATTAACTGGGATACCTTGCCGCAAAATGTTAAAAATGTTCAAAAGTATGCACCCGACCTTGCCATGATGTTTTTATATGCACATCCGGAAAAACTAGATATGGTGAAGGAAAAACTCGGACCAATTCTCGGTGAAAAAAAACTTTTGATTTCTCCAGAACAGAATGTTGATAAAACTGTTAAAAATTTCGTCCACGCACTCGACAGATAGAAAGGCTAAATTATGTCAATTGTTATTATATCTTCAAATCAGGAAAAAACTTTTGAGGATAAAGACCTTATAAATATAGGTTCGGATAAGAATTGTGATTTTGTTGTTGATACAGGTTATGATGTCCTTTTGACGGTTCAGACTGATAAAATTACAGGAAAATGTTATGTAATAAACAATTTCCGTAATGAAAAAATCCTTTTCAAAGGGAAACCTTTACAAAAAATTGAGGTGACAAATGTGTGCAAAATCGTCTTTGCAGATACGACGGAATACCTTGGTATAAGACTTGTACAGCAGCCAAAGACTGTTTCTTCAATCGGCGGAGAAGATTTAAATGAAGATGATTTAAAAAATATTTACGGAAACGATTCCGGAACCATTACCAGAGTGAAGATTGAAAAGCAGCGTGAACCTATAGAAAATGCACGTGTAAGTATAATTAAACAGGTTGCGTATTCTATAAATGAACTGCGGCAAAAATTATCGGCAAATGCTAAAACAAGTATATTCCTGCATATTGCACTTCTCGGTTGTGCGATTATTAATGCCTTTGCAGTGTCAAATTATCTGATGGGATTGACTGTCAAAGAGGCTGAAAAATATTTGTATCTTCCGACTAATATTAAGGTTTGGGTTATTTATACTCTAATAATTTTTGCGATATGTTTAATGTTAAAGCAGGGCGTGTGCTTATATTTGCAGAATAATGTCGTAAAAGAGAATATTAAAACATCACGAATTGCGCAGAATTTTATGTTATGGCTTTCTACAATATTTTTGCTTGGAATTTATGCGGTAAACCTTGTATATTTTATGAACGTGAATAATTTTATGTCTTTTGCTGTATTTATATCGCTTTTCTTTACCGGAATTATGACAACGGTCGCAATTGCCTGCGGGTATTTCACCTGCAACAGTTCGGAATGGCAGGCGGCTTTGAATAAACTTGAATTCAGAGAAGATTTTGAGGCTGTTATAAAAGCATACAGAGTATGGATAGATAGATACATTAACAGTTTAAGTTCAACTAAAATCCGTAACATTAAAGACAGACAGTTTACGCTGCAGTTGAAATCAATAGGAGAAGTCGTTCTGGGTATTTTAACCGCACCGTTCCTTGCCTACGGGGTATCAAATACTCTTGCGATGTGCTTTCCGGAAGCCGCAGGATGGGTAAGAATTTCAGGACTTCGATTTAGCCCGATATTTCTTGTTCTTGCAACATTTTTAATTATATTTGCATTTTTTTCTTTTGTTGCGGCATTTACTGCGTCAAAGAAAATTCAGGGGTCTGAAGTTATAAAGCAGGATGGATTTAGTGACTACAGACAACACGGCGTGAATATTTTCGGGCTTGAAGGGGTTAAAAAACTCAGAGCCGATAACAGAAGATATTTGTGGATTGCACTTTGTATAATCTTTATTGAATTTACAATGAATGTTTCATATTTCATGACAGAAATCGGCGGAGATTTCAAGGGGCTTGCTTTGAGTTTTATAGCTGCGCTTGTTCCGACTGCATTGTTACTTGCGGAAACCGTGTTGCTTAGTCAGACAAACTTTGACATTTATGCATGCGATGAATTGATTGCTAAAATTGATAAAGATTAATTATGAAATTTTTAAAAATATTTTTGACAATTTCAATAATTCTTTTGACTGTAGTAATAGGTTTATCTTCTCCTAAGCTGCATAAAACTTTTGTTATAAAAGGTTCTGATTTCAGACTAGAAAGATACAGTGAAAAACTTTCTCAAAAAGAGTTAAAACTGCTTTCGCAAAAACCGAAGAGAGTGCCGCGTCCTGTCAAGATTGATCCGTCAGCATTTTTAACAGACAAAAAGATGCTTGTAAATCAGGCAGGTTTTTCGTCGGAAGAAAAAATAACAGTTAATCCGGTAAACAATTCATCTCAGGAAAAATATATAGTTAACAAAACGACTCCGCAGGAAACTGTAGTTTCGGAAATTCCAAAGGCAATTCAGGAGCCAATGGAAGAGTTTATTAGCGAAGTGCAAGAAGAAAAAGCTGCAGATAGAAAGTTGACGCGTCGTGAAGAACTTATTGCGTGGAATAAATGGCGTAGCGATATCATGAACGAGGTTATGATGACGTCTGGAGTTGACGCTCCGCTTGGGACAGCATTTTATTTTTCATTTAAAGTTGACAAATATACGAATATTTCAAAAATAAAAACATTTTGCACAAATCCGGTTTACAAAGACGAAAATCAAAAAATTGTTTCAGCAATAAAACGCCTTGGCAAAACAGAACTTTTGGATTTCCCGAAAGGATCAGTCAGAAATAGTACCACAATGCGCGGATTGTTTCTCATAGGTCTTGAAACAAATCTTGCGGAGCCGGGCGATTATAATGATTTAGAGAGGGTAAATGTTTATGAGTAGAAATTCTTTAACAATTTACGTATGTATAATAATAGCGGCGTTGTGTCTGGTGACCGTTGCCGCGGGTTTTACAAAACCGTCAATAAATAAGACTGTGGTTCTTCAAATCCAAAAGTTCGTTAAACAGTAATACAAGAAATATAATTCATTTGAAAGAAGGATTACACCAAAATTGGTGGATTATACAATATTTCTATGTTTAAGTGTACAGTTTGTCAAAAATTGCATAAAACAAAGGTAGATTACTGTGATTGCGGGAACGATGAATTTGTGGCAGTTGGTTCCGTCGCGGGCAGCGGGTTGTCTGTCACCCCTGAACAGGTGCTGTCGTGGGGGATTTTTGCAGTATGCATAGCGTTATCGGGCTGGATATGGTGTGGAGTTAACCCGCCGCAAAAAAATGTACAACAGAAACCTCTTGAACCGAAAGCCACTGCTGTAGTGAGTAATATTCCGTCCATAGATGCTATCTGGGATGATTCTTTGCCTGATAGTGCAGTTGAGGTGCAAAGTCCTTTATCCGCGTATAAATCAAAGCTTGAAAATTCTCTGTATTCTAATCTTGAAACCCCTGATGTGATAGATGCCGGACGCTGCAGAATAGAATTTAAGGTAAATAAAAGCGGAAAATTAACGAACCGCCGTTTGATAAAGGAAGAGGGCGGAAATCTTTTTAATAACGAAGTTATAAGAATGATGAAAAATACGGCAAGGGTAGATGTGCCGCCAAATGGTTATGCCGGTGTAAAATTTACGGCGGATGTATTTACAGAAAACGGGGTTATAAAAGTAAAACTACGATAAAAAAGACGGGAGATAAGACCCGTCTTTTAAATATTTATAGTGAGGTTACGTTAAAGTCCCGCTCGGATTTTGCGGCAGAACTTTCAAAAAATACTTTGAAACACTTTTCGAAAAAGCTTTCCAGACCGTTAATTTCTGCTTTCAAAGCTTTAAAATCTTCTTCTCTTTTACTGTCTATAGACTGTTTTAATTCTTCATATTCGTACATAACTTTAATACTCCATATTACCTTCTCATTTTTCTATACGGAATATTTGATTGAAACTTTAGGGGGAAATGGAAAAGAATTTACAAAACTTTACGGCGTTGGAATTTTATTCATTCCTTATTTAATGAAGGTGTGACAAAGTGACGGAGGGTTTAATCAAATAAGTTGCCGGGTTGGATTTATTTTCTCAACACGCTCCCGCCCTGCTCCTGCTATCGTTTCGAAAACAAACCCAACCCCTTCTCTCCTATTCTGCTATCGGATTAACATACGTAAAATTCCCTCTCCCCTTGAGGGAGAGGGTGGCACGTAGTGCCGGGTGAGGGGTAAACGTTTCTGTAAAAATACGTCATTCCGGAAGCTTAGAAAAACTGATTTAGGCGTCAGCTGAAATCAGTTTTTTCAAGCTATGCACAATCGCAGAAGCATGGAATGCCGCGGCAATACAAACCATGGTCGCAGCGCAGGTTGACGTAAGATGCATTAAAAATTAGGCAGATATTTTTCGTCAACCTGAAACCCTTTTGAGTAATATTCCGAGCGGACGAATTTGCAAATCTCCGGGTTATGCATGTGTTTGCGCCAAATTATTTCAGTAGGATTATCTTTTCCATATTTTTCAGGTTTAAGAAGGAGTGCATTATAAAGAGTGTTAACCTGTTCCCTTGAAAAATTACATGTTACGACAAGTTGTCCGTTTGCGGTTCCTGTGACCTGCTTATAGCCGCAGTAATTTCCGTTCCAGCCTTCAATTTGTTTGAAATCGTGAAAAACTGTTCCGTACATATTGAAGGTGAAGGGTTCTGAATAAACTTCGCAATTTTTGAATTTTTTTACAAATTTTCCGCTAAAACCGTTTTCCTGTGGTGCAGCAAGACAGCAGGAAGTGTGAAATATTAAAATGCAGGATAGAATATATTTTAGCATAATATTATTATACTTTTTATATTTAATCTGGCAATTCTTTTAATCAATATGTTTTTATATAGATACGGGGAAAATTTTTAAAGGGGATAAAATGGTTGAAAAAGTTTCATCGGAACAGGCTTATATTAATTACGTAATGAAGAAGCTTCCGGATGTCGCACGCGGTGAAGTTCATACAATGCAGAGAGGCGACAATTTATGGAATCTTGCCAAGAAGGCTTTGAATAAAAAAGATGCAACAAATCAGGAGATAAGCAATTATATGCTGTTGATAGCAAAGCTTAATAATCTTGAAACGGTAGAAAAAATGAATAGTCTAAAAATTTCGGATAAAATTTATCTGCCGGAGGTGTCTGCCGCAAAGGCAATTGATAGCGCTCAGAAACAGTCTGTAGAAAAAGAACGGACAACAGCGGAAATCAGTATCCAAAAATTAAAAGATACCATTCTTAATGATAAAACAGTGTTTACTGAACAGGCATATCCGCATTTTTTGAATTTATATCATGTATACCATGAATATAAAGACGAAAAGACAGGTTACCATACGTTTAAAGGTCATGTATTGTCCTTTTCTCTTGACCGTAACGGTAATCTAAAAGAAGTGTCCTTTGACGATACTGAAAAACGTCTGAATCCTATAAAGCTGGATTATGATATGGATGCAAAGGGAAATATAGTTATTGATAATCTGGGACGTAAAACTCCTGTAGGCAAAATAGACAAAAAAGAACTTGCCGAACTGAAAACTATTTTAGAAAATCAGGCAAAAAATTCAAAGTTGTCGTATTAGGGTTAAGCTGCCGCGCAGCACATGAAGGCGGGTTTACTAATCTTCACTCAGCCGGTGCAGGTTTGGATTATTTTGCAAATATACTGTTTTTAACTTTTATTTTCAAAATAGGAAAAAGGTCATCTCTGCTTCCGAAGTGTGAATAGATTAGAGTCTGCGGCTTGTCGACTGTGAATAATCCTTTTATTAATTCAGGTCTGCCGCTGTAATCTTCAAACGAGTATTTGTAAAAATCTCTGTCTGTATCGTTTACAAGAAGATATGTTTGAGATTTTCTCCATGGTTTTTTGAGAACGATTTTGTTATTTTTAAATTTTGAAATATAAACTATTTTGACATCAGGAAACAGAATTTTTAATTCTTCTGCACTGAGTGATTTATGTGTAATTTTATTATCTTCAAATCCGAGTTCAAAGAATTTTAAAAGGTGCATATTGTGTCCGATGAGTTTACCGTTGTCAAGAAATTCATAAGTTGTGTTTGTATCATAGTAATGGCTGTCCGATACGTATTCAGAAAAGCTGCCGCTTCCGATTGTTATTTGTTTTATAAAGTTTATGTTTTCAGGATTAACGTTGCGTTTCCATTTTGAGGTTGTCGGGTTGTAGTTAACCCTCTGGTTAACGTTTACTGAATTCAGTACGGTTGTTGAATATTCATACGCAAAAGCACTATTTGAAACCATTAGTAGCGCAAGTAAAATTATAAAATGTTTCATACATTCTCCTTTTGTTTTGCGGCTGGTGTTTGCCGCCGTAGGTTATTTTTTTAATTGAAAGTTTTTATTGTATGCGTAAAGGTAGATAATACCCGTGAGAGATACATAGAACAGAAGTTCGGTTATTTCTTCCATAACCATATTGTGATAAACTTCTTCGCCTAAAGTTCCGCCAATCATGCCGACAATCATTAAAAGTACGTTCCATACAGGGAATTTAACGTTTTTCACGATGTTCCAGAGTGTAATGAACAATTTATTGAAGAAGAAGTAGAAAGCAACGTATGCCATATAAAGCCCGTACAGAGGGTGAGCAAGCCAGCCGTATTTAATATCTTTCCAGCCGTAGAAAGTGTTTACTTCACCCGGAACAGGGAAGAAAATAGTTCTTCCGCAATTTATTTCTCTCAGGAATAAAATTATTATAACGAGCGCTGCAAAACGGAAAAATTTTACCATAGAGGTATGCTGTTTTTTCCCGTCCTCTGTTTCATCGGGCTTGTTGAATTTCGGGTATGCAAGGCAAAATATAAAACCCGCAAGGAGTGCAACAAGCTGGATATTTTCCAGTAACCCGTTTTCATATCCGTATTTTTGCGGCAGATATAAAATGCAAGGTGCTATGAGTAATGCGTTAATTATTGCAATCCACGTTACGGGATAAATTTTAAAATCCAGATGCGCTGATGTAAAATTTTTAATCTTTTCTAACATACTTTCCCCCTGTTTCTTAAATTTTTAATAGAAATATATTACTACAAAAATATATTTTTAGATATAAAATATTGATGGCGGAGAAATTTTGCTTATGGCAATAATTTGATAACATAGAAGCGGTCGGAGTAATTATATTATGGAAGATATTTTTGAAAGACTTGCAAAATCCGAATTCAGGAGTAAATTTAAACTTTCTAAAAAAGACAAAGCATATATAGAAGAAAAAGGGTTTGATACCATAAGACGCCACGCACATGATTTTATTGCCAGAAGGATAGCGCCTGCTTTTATAAAAAATGACGGGAAGCAGACCCCTATGCGAAACCATCCGGTTTTTACAGCCCAGCATGCAACTGCCTGCTGCTGCCGCGGGTGTATAAGCAAGTGGCACGGGTTTTCGAAAGGGAGAGAACTTACAGCCGCCGAGCAAAATTATCTGGTTGATATAATTATGGAATGGATAAACCGGCAGTTATCTAAACAGGGGTAGTATTGCCAAAAATTTTCTGTTCTGGTATAAAAGAACTTATGAAAGCATTTGCGGCAAACCTTAAAGGGGATATTTTAGGCGGTATAACCGCCGGTATAATAGCGCTGCCTCTTGCGATTGCACTGGGTGTTGCAAGCGGACTGGGCGCAACAGCAGGTATTTATGGCGCCATAATCGTCGGATTTTTTGCCTCGGTATTTGGCGGAACTCCAACACAGATAACGGGACCTACAGGACCTATGGCGGTTGTTGTTGCATCTATTGCCGCGCTCCACGGGGATAACCTCCATATCGTTTTTAGTTCAATTTTTCTTGCAGGAATTTTTCAGATACTTTTCGGATTAGCAAAAGTCGGCAAGTTTGTGAATTTCATTCCGTATCCTGTTATTTCTGGGTTTATGAGCGGTATCGGGGCAATTATTATTCTTCTGCAATTAAATCCTTTACTTGGGATTGACTTTAACGGAACTCCGGTTCAAGGGTTTTTACACCTGCTGAAATCCACAGGAGATGTAAATCCGGCAGCGGCGCTTTTAGGGCTGTTTACTTTGTTGATAGTTTTTTTTACTCCTTCAAAGATTACAAAGACAGTCCCTGCTCCTTTAATTGCTTTAATTTTTGGTACAGCAGCGGCTGTTATTCTTAATCTTGATGTAAAAACAATCGGAGAAATTCCGACATCTTTTCCTGAATTTATCGCACCGATATTCAGCCTGAAAGATGCTGAAACGATTATGACGCTTGCTCTCACTCTTGCAGTTCTCGGCTCTATTGATTCTCTTTTAACATCACTTGTTGCGGATTCTCTTACCAAAACAAAACATAATCCTAATAAAGAATTAATCGGGCAAGGTCTGGGAAACCTTTTTGCGGGATTGTTCGGAGGGGTTGCAAGCGCCGGCGCCACTATGCGTACTGTTGTGAATATTAAATCCGGCGGTACAACAAGGCTTTCCGGTGTTGTTCATTCACTTTTTCTTATCGGTGTTGTGCTTTTCCTTGCTCCTGTAGCTTCTAAAATTCCCCTCACTGTTCTTGCCGCAATTCTTATAAAAGTCGGCGTCAGTATAATTGATTATAAATTTATTAAAGTTATAAAGGCTGCCCCTAAGCACGATTTGATTGTTATGTGTCTTGTATTTCTAATTACCGTATTTGACGATTTAATACTTGCTGTCGGGATAGGCGTTGTGTTATCTTCAATTCTTTTTGCGGTGAATATCGCAAAACAGTTTGAAGTTAATATGAAAGAAAGCACACTTGATGAAGATATTCAGAATAAAATTATGACAATTCGTATTAACGGGGTTTTCTTTTTCGGGTCTGCATCAAGGCTTATGAGTAATATTGACGAAGTCATGGAAACAAGATGTGTGATTATAGATTGCCAAAATATTAAAACAATGGATATTTCGGCGGTATTTGCGCTGGAAGATCTTCTCCTGACTTTGCAGAGCCGAAAAATTAAACCGATTATAATATTTAATAACAGAGAACTTGCTGCATCCGTTTTGAAGCTAGGGGTCAGAAAACTTATTCAAAGTGAAGCCGTTACCTTTAATGAGGCTGAGGCACGCGAAAATGCCCTGAATTTAATATCAGCCTGAATGAACTTGTATATAAGTATATGAAATTGACAATTGAATAGCTATTCAATTATAATAAATAGGTGATAGATTATTTAGTGAAAGGCTCATTTATGTGCGACTGTCACGAACATAAACATACGCAGGGTACGAGAATTCCGGTTTTATTGAGGATTTTTGTTTCAATATTATTATTGATTTGCGCAATTGTTTTTCAGATAACCGGTCTTTGGGATTTTGTGATGTTTATGGCAGCATATTTGATTGCAGGCGGGGATATTCTTCTGCGAGCCTGGAAGAATATTTGGCGCGGGGCTGTGTTTGATGAAAACTTTTTAATGAGTCTTGCAACTATCGGTGCGATTATAATCGGTGAGTATCCGGAAGCTGTTATGGTAATGGTGCTTTATCAGATTGGAGAATATCTTCAGCATAAGGCAGTTGAAAAATCACGCCGTTCAATTACCGAATTAATGGATATTCGTCCGGATTATGCAAATATTGAGATTGACGGTACTCTGGAGAAGAAATCTCCGGAAGAAATAAATATAGATGATATAATTATCGTGAGTGCCGGAGAAAAGGTTCCGCTCGATGGCGTCATTGTGGAAGGAGAAGCTGTTTTTGATACTTCAGCTCTCACAGGTGAATCAGTTCCGCGCAGACTGTCTGTTGGGGATAATGCTGTAAGCGGTTTTATCAATACTAACGGCGTTATAAAAATTAAGGTAACTAAAAAATTCGGAGAATCTACCGTTGCAAAAATTCTTGAACTGGTTGAACATGCAGGGGAAAAGAAAGCAAAAGCAGAGAATTTTATTACGAAATTTGCGAGAATATATACGCCTGTTGTTGTTGTGTGTGCCTTAATTCTTGCGCTCATTCCTCCTGTATTTCATGACGGACAGTTCGGAGTGTGGTTCTCCAGAGCATTGACTTTCCTTGTAATATCATGTCCTTGTGCACTTGTAATTTCTGTGCCGCTCGGATTTTTTGCAGGTATCGGCGGAGCTTCAAGAAAAGGAATTTTAATCAAAGGAAGCTCTTATCTGGAGGCTCTTTCTAAGCCGGAAACTGTAGTATTTGATAAAACCGGAACATTGACAAAAGGAACTTTTGCGGTTACTGAACTTGTTCCCGCTGAACATATTTCTTCTGATGAACTTTTGATTACTGCGGCAAAAGCTGAAAATTATTCTAATCATCCTATAGCTTTATCTTTGAAAAGGGCTTATGATGAACATATACAACAACAGGAGAACACTTTTGATGATATCCCTATTGCGGGTTTGGAAGAGGAAGGTCCTTCCGGTATAACTGATGTTGAAGAAATTGCAGGCTGTGGTGTGAAGGCTAATGTTGACGGAGAAACTGTTCTTGTCGGAAACGATAAATTGATGCTGCAGTTTGGTGTCAGAATAGGCAAAGTCCATGATTCCGGAACGGTTGTTTATGTTGCAAAAAATAGTGAATATATAGGTTATATTGTTATTTCTGATGAAATAAAAGATGATGCAGTATCAACAATACGAGATTTGAAGGAGATGAAAGTAAAATCAGTTATGCTGACCGGTGATTCTGTTGCGGCAGCGGAGTATCCGACTATGATGCTCGGATTGGATAAATATTATTCACAACTTCTTCCAGAGGACAAAGTTTATAGAATTGAAAAACTTATAGAGGCTAAAAAGAAAAATAGAACAATCCTATTTGCAGGGGACGGTATTAATGATGCACCGGTTCTAATGCGTGCAGATGTCGGAATTGCCATGGGGGGACTCGGATCTGATGCTGCAATTGAGGCTGCCGATGTTGTTATTATGGATGATAAACCTTCAAAGATAGTGACGGCAATTAATATTGCAAGAAAGACCATGCGTATTGTAAAACAGAATATAATTTTTGCTGTCGGGATAAAAATATTGTTTCTTATTCTCGGTGCATTAGGTTTGATGACAATGTGGGGAGCTGTTTTTGCTGATGTTGGTGTCGCACTTCTTGCGGTTTTAAATTCACTCAGAGCATTAAGGTAAATTCTCAAAAAGCGGACATTTAATTGTCCGTTTTTTATATACTCTAAATGGTGTATTCAGAGTGTTTTTTATTGACAGCAGCTTAATAATATTTTACATTAATTGTAGAAAATTCTACTGTTAAATGACTACTAATATTAATTGGAGAGAAGCATGAAGATTAGTTTGACCAGAAAACAATGGGCTATCGTTGTATTATTAATCATTATAGTGCCGATTATATATAACAAAACATCGGTGTTTATCACGGGGATGATACAGCAGCAGGCGATGAGAATGCCGAAAGAAGTTGAGGTTGCTAATCCTCATCTGGAATCCGTGAATGTCTCAGCAGAAGCAACCGGCAGGGTTGAGGCACAGTATTCCGTAGACCTTGTAGCAAGGGTTCCGGGGTTTTTGATAAAAAAATATTTTAAGGAAGGCGATTTCGTCAAAAAGGGTCAGCTTCTTTTCCAGATAGATCCGAGGGAATATCAGATTGATGTAAATAATGCCGCTGCAAACGTAAATCAATATCAGGCATTATTGAAAAATGCCCAGCAAGAATTAAACAGAGCAAACGCTCTTATAAAAGAAGATTTGATAAGCAGATCTGATGTAGACCAGAGTCTTGCAACAAGAAACCAGAATAAAGCGCTTCTTGATGCAGCAAGACAGCAGCTTGAACTTGCTAAAGTAAATCTTGGTTATACCTCCATAAAATCTCCGATAGACGGAAGAATTGGTAAAGTTAATATTACGGAAGGCAACTACGTAACTGCAACCTCCGGCGGGCTTGTTAATATTTCAAGCGTTAATCCTGTTTATGTCACTTTCAGTTTAAAAAACGATGATTTTGTAAAACTTCTCAAGGCAAGCGACAGATATAAAGATGTTGAAGTAAAAGTACAGTTTAGCCGCGGTGACTGGTATGACAAAATCGGCAAGGTTAACTTTGTAGATAACAAAATTGATAAAGATTCAGGTTCTGTATATATGAGAGCAACATTTGACAATTCAAAAATGTGGCTTGTCCCTGGTGCTTATATGAAGGTTCAACTAACAGCACCGGAAAAAGTTAATTATATAACAATACCGCAGTCCTGCACAAAGGGGGATGCAATGAGCGGATATTACGTATGGGCTGTTGAGGATAATAAGGCGGTAAGAAAAAATATTAAAGTAAGTGAAAATATAAATAACAACTGGGTTGTAGATAGCGGGCTTACACTTTCTGATGTAATTGTGGTTTCAGGTATTCAGAATATTTCGGCAGAAGGCCAGAAACTGAAAATAGTTAACAATACAGAAAAAACTGCGGCTCAATCAGCCGGAACAAAAGCAGAAAAATAGTACAGGTAAAGGTTAATGAAACAAATATTTGATAAAGATAAACTGTTCTTTTTTATAAGAAAACCGAGATTTGCACTCGTAATATCATTGTGTATAGTGATTTTAGGGTTGATTTCTCTGTTGAGTTTGAAGCAGGAAAGTTATCCTGAAGTAACCCCTCCGCAGGTCAGGGTATCTGCTAACTATCAGGGTGCGAGTGCCGAGGTTATTGAATCCACCGTTGCGACAGTTCTTGAAAACAAGCTCAACGGTGTTGAAAATATGACCTATATGACCTCAACTTCAACAGATGGCAGTTATACTTTAACCCTTTATTTTAAGGTTGGTACAGATAAAAACATTAACCTTATGAATGTCCAGAACCTTATCCAGCGTGTTCAGTCACAGTTGCCTGAAGATGTTCAAAGAACGGGTGTTACTGCGATAAGCCGTTCATCAGGCTCAGGTGCTATTATTTTGACACTTTATCCTGAATCCGGCGACTGGACTCAATTGGATTTGACAAACTACGGTTCAATATATATTAAAGATGAATTAAAACGTGTTGAGGGTGTTGCTGATGTAATGGTATTCGGCGGCGGTAATTATTCTATGAGAATTTGGCTTGACCCTGAAAAGATGGCAGGTTTGAATATTTCAACAAGCGAAGTTCAGGCGGCTATTAAAAACCAGAACACACAGGTTGCAACAGGTGCCCTGGGGCAATTACCGACGGATGAAAAGCAGGCACTCCAGATGACTTTAAAAACTCCGGGTAGACTTTCAGACGTTAAAGAATTTGAAAATATAATTATCCGTTCAAATATGGACGGAACTAACGTCAAGATAAAAGATATTGCAAGAGTTGAACTCGGTGCGGAATCGTATTCAAACTTAGGTCTTGTTAACGGCAAACCTTCCGCGGTTGTTGTGATTTCGCAATTGCCTGACGCGAACATTATTAACCTTTCAAAAGCTGTTAAAGCAAAGGTTAACGAATTAAACGACCGTATGACAAACGGTATTAAAATTTTATACGTAAAAGATGATGCGGACTTTATCCACGAGTCTATGAAGGAAGTTGAATTCACAATCCTTTTGACCGCATTAATCGTTGTTATAATTATCTATCTTTTCTTAGGCGACGGAATGGCAACACTTGTTCCTTGTGTCACAATTCCGGTGTCGTTGATAGGCACGTTCTTTGCGCTTAAGGCAATGGGAATGACGATTAACCTGTTGTCACTTTTTGCGTTGGTACTTGCAGTCGGGGTTGTAGTTGATGACGCTATCGTTGTAATCGAAAACGTAAACAGGCACATTGAAGAAGGTAAATCTCCGATTATTGCAACTCAATTGACAATGCAGGAAGTCGGGTTTGCCCTTGTTGCAATGGCACTTGTTTTGATGGCGGTATTTGTTCCGATTATCTTTATGACAGGCATGACGGGTGTTATGTATAAGCAGTTTGCCGTATGTATTGCGGTTTCAATCGCAATTTCAGCAATCTGTGCGCTCACGCTTTCCCCTGCTATGTGTTCGCATTTCTTCGGGCATAAAGGAGAGCAAAAGCACCATGATTATTCAAAATATCCGTGGCTTGAATTAGTAGACAGAATAAAAGCAAGAATAGGCAAACGTACTGCAGTCTGGGTTCATAAATTCAATGATATGTTTGCGAAACTTGAAGATTTTTATATTGAATATGTAACTAAATTTGTTTATAACAAAAAGCTTGTTGCAATATTTTATGTTGCAGTTCTTGCGCTGACACTTTTGTCATTTAAAACAATTTCAACAGGGTTTATTCCGGATGAAGATCAGGGTGTTCTGCTAGCGACAATAACTCTTCCTGACGGTGCATCATTATCCAGAACAGAAGAAGTTTCAAGAAGATTCACCGAACAGATAAAAGATATCCCTGGGGTTAACCCTGAAAAATTGACTGTATTCGGCGGTGACGGTGCAACAAACCAATCTACCGTAATCATACAGCTTGATGATTATGCGGACAGAAAAATGAATCCTGTAAAATGGATTAAATATAAATTACAGGGTAAAGAAACGAATTTGTCGCACGTTGCGATATTGAATAAAGTAAGGGCAGTTGCCGCAAATACAAAAGAAGCATCTATTATGTCATTTTCACCGCCGGCAATTAACGGTATGAGTATGATGGGCGGGTTTGAATTCCAGATGCTTTCGCAGGGCGAATACACAGCACAGGATCTGGAAAGCTGGGCAAACAAACTCGTTGCCGCCGCAAACCAGAATCCGTCATTATCGAGCGTGTATACATCATTTCAGGCAAATGTTCCTCAGTATATAGTTGATATTGATTATGATAAAGCGCTTGCGCAGAATGTTGATTTGCAGGAGTTATACTCAACCCTCACCTCAATGCTCGGTACTTATTACGTAAACGACTTTAATAAATATGACCGTGTATTTAAGGTTCAAATGCAGGCTGAAAGTAATTTCAGAAATAAAGCGAGTGATTTATCAGGAATATATGTAAAAAATAAAAACGGTGTAATGGTTCCGATATTATCAATCGTAAAACTGAAACAGACTGTAGGTACGGCGTCAATTTCACGATACAACCAGTATAAATCAGTACAAATTCAAGGTCAGCAGGCACCGGGGAAAAGTTCCGGCGATGCTATGGCCGCAATGGAAGAAGTTGCAAAGAGCGTACTTCCGTCTGATATTACCTTCGACTGGTCAGGTACATCCGCTCAGGAAAGAGAAGCCTCGGGGCAGACCGCAATGATTGTAGGTATGGCGCTTGTGTTTGTATACCTCTTCCTTGTCGCATTGTATGAAAGTTACACAATCCCGATTGCAGTATTGTTAATTTCCCCGATTGCGGCATTGGGTGCCTTGATATTCCAGATGATGATTAACCAGTCATTTGATATTTATTCGCAGGTCGGTATGATTACGCTTGTCGGTCTTGCGGCTAAACAGTCAATTCTTATTGTTGAATTTGCGAAGGAAGAGCACGAAAAACATGGGCTTTCCGTTAAAGATGCAGCAATTAAAGCTGCAAAACTAAGATTCAGAGCGATTATGATGACGGAAATGGCATTTATCTTAGGTGTAATGCCGATGCTATTCGCAACAGGCGCCGGCGCAAATTCAAGAATTTCCGTAGGGTCTACGGTATTCGGCGGTATGATTGCGGCTGCAACTTTAGGTGCGGTTCTGACACCTGCCTTCTATGTTATCGTTCAGGAATTTGTTGACCTGTTCCCTAAAAAAGAAATTACGGAAAAAGATTTGGAGATTTCGGTAAAATGAAAAAGGTTCTCAATGTATTATTAATATGTTCGGTTTTGACGTTAACAGGAAACTTGGCGTTCGCAAAGAATACTGAGACAAAAGCTGTTGATACCACAAATATTGCCAAAAAGCCGGAAAAGATTGAAATTGTTAAGCCGGAAAAGAAAAAGAAAGTTAACCTGAAGCGAGAAAAACGTAAAAACGCCGAAAATGCCAAAAGCAAAAAAGCGACTTCCAAAGAAGCGGAAGGCATGTATGAAACTAAATTCCCAGTAATTAACAGTAAGATTGAATACGCTGATATGAACGGCGAAGTTACCCTGAGTGACTGCATAAAACTTGCGATCACCCATAACCCGACAATTATGTCAGCGATTAGTAATTCCGAAATTTTTAAATCCCGTATAGGTCAGGCGTGGTCAAATTATTTCCCGACTCTGAGTGCAGGTGTTAACTATTCCAGAAACGATATGTTTATGACAATGAACAGTTCGTATATGCGGGCAATGAACCAGCGTTATAATATGTATTATATGCCGACGATTTCGGCGGATATGCTTCTGTTTGATTTCGGTAAAACAAAAGCAGCCGCAGATATGGCAAAAAGAAATTTTGAATCATCAAGATATGATGCGGAAACAAGTATTGAACTTGTAATTTATAACGTAAAAGTCGCATACTATAATCTTCTTTTTGCAGAAATCCAAAAGACTGTGTATGAAGATACCGTAAAGGATTTTGAATTGCAGTTGAAGCAGGCATCAGCGCATTACCATATCGGGAAAAAAGCGAAAATTGATGTCACGACAGCGGAATACAACCTCGGGAATGCAAAGGTTAACTTAATCAAAGCGAAAAATACGCTGGAACTTGCGGCTGCAGAACTTGCTAATGCTGTTGGTATTCCGGAACTTGAGGGTGTAATTTTAAAAGATAAATTAAACACAAAAGCTTATGACGTAAACTTCCAAAATTTACTTGAAACCGCGGAAGCTTCGCGACCTGCGCTTCTTTCGGCAAAAAAACAGGTTAGCGCTGCTGAAATGAATGTAAGGAGTTCAAAACGTGCATTTGCACCTGATATCAGCGCATTTGGCTCCTATAATCAGGGCGGACGACAGATTGACAGCGATTACGGCTATCAGTTCGGGGTTCAGCTGAATTATACAGCCTTGAACCTGATGTTACTGAAAAAACAGGTTGATGAGGCGACTGCGACTTACAGAAAAGCTGTAGCGGATTACGAACAGCAGCGTCAGAATGTTTATTTGGAAGTAAAAAGCGCCTATATAAATCTAATGAATTCGCACGATAGTATCGGGGTTTCAAAACTTGCGCTCCAGCAGGCAAAGGAACGTCAATATCAGGCATTCAGAAGATATCAGGTCGGATTAGGCGATGCTATTGAATTTAAAGACGCTGAAAACACATACCTAAATGCTCAGCTGGATTATTATTCAAATGTGCTGAACTACAATATAAACGCAGCGGAATTGGAACGTGTAATCGGCGCTCCTATAAAAGAAACCGACATAGAACTGTAATACGCAATTGGGTATTATTAAGTGAAGTGTGAGGAGTGAATAGTGAGTAGTTCAATATAAAGTAGTTGAAAGGTTAAACGGTTGAAAGGTGGAAGGAGTGTCTTTTAAATCCCTCTCCCCAAGGCGGGAGAGGGGGATAAGCGTGATGAGTAAATGTTAATGCCGAGAGGTCAAGGTATATGTGTTTACCACCTTTTACAAGACGGAAAGTATTTTCATCCCCTCCCTCAAGGGAAGAGGGTGTCCGTAGGGCGGGTGATGGTAGTTAAATGACGAGTGAAGGGTTCAGCATAAGAAATTGAAACGGTGAAGAGTTTTCTTCATCCCTCTCCCTACGGGAGAGGGGAAGGGTGAGGGGGAGATGTTGCGAGTATTCGGAATCGCATAACCGTGCAACGACAATGTGATTTCGGAATTATTGTTGGGCAGGTATGCCCAACCGACAATCCGAAATCTTTGATTTCGAGGAGGTGAGCAATGAAAAGTTAACAGACACCTCCTTTTGGGAAAGTGGGTCTGCAGGGCGGGTGAGTGTAATTAAGTGAGGAGAGAAGTGACTGCTTATTTTAATTGAACTATTCACTACTCACGCTTCACTATTCTCTATTATTTACCCTCTTGACTGATAGCAGCTATCAGGTTGTAATATAATATTGTCAGGATAAATTTGGAGAGTTAACAATGAAACGACGTGAATTTATTATAAATTCCGCTATTGCAATCGGCGGTACAGCATTACTTTCGGGTTGCGGTGAGAAAAAACTTATTAAATCGGAAAATCAGGTTGCGAAAAGAAAATACAGAGATATAGATGTCCCGCTTTTAGCCCTTGGGTGTATGAGGCTGCCGATGAGAAATGACGAGATTGACCAGCAGGAACTCGACAGAATGGTCGATTATTGTATGGAGCACGGCGCGAATTATTTTGATACAGCTTATATGTATGTTGATTCAAAATCAGAACTTGCTATCGGTAAATCTTTGAAAAGATATAAAAGGGAAGATTTTATTCTTGCTGACAAAAGCCCTATTTACAAGATGAAAACCCGCGAAGATGTAAGGGAAATTTTTGAGGAACAGCTTAAAAAATGTCAGGTTGAATATTTTGATTTTTATATGTGCCACAATATTAATAAAAATACGGTTGATACATACAGAAATGTTGCTATGTATGACGAACTTGTAAAATTGAAAAAAGAAGGCAAGATAAAATATCTTGGATTTTCTTTTCACGGAACCCCTGATATTTTGCGTGAAGTTGTAAAAGAACACAAGTGGGATTTTGCGCAGTTACAGATAAATTATCTTGACTGGGATGTTGTGAAGGCAAAAGAGCAGTATGATATAGTTCAGGCGGAAGGAATTCCTGTAATTGTAATGGAACCTTTGCGTGGCGGCGGTCTTGTTAATTTAAGCGATAAGGCGCTTGCTAAACTCAAAGAACATTATCCTGAAACAACTCCTGCTTCATTCGGGCTTAGGTGGGCGGCGAGCAGAAAAAATGTTGTAACCGTTTTGAGCGGTATGAGTAATTTACAGCAGGTTAAAGAAAATATTCAGACATTTATTGATTATAAAGAAATGACGGAAGATGAAATAAAGGTTGCTGATGAGATTTCAAAAATTATACAATCTCAGGGAGAAATCAATTGTACTGCCTGCAAATACTGTATGGAGGTTTGCCCGCGCGGGATAAATATTCCTGCTGCTTTTGCTCTTTATAATCAGTATAAAGTTTCGAAAAGCAAAATGTCTTTTACAATGTATTATGACACATTATCAGAGTCGGAGCAGCCTGATGCGTGTATAAAATGCGGATTGTGCAATAAAAACTGTCCGCAAAATCTGGATATACCTGCGCTGCTTACAAAAATCGCAGATGAATATAAGAAAATTAAGGCAAGTTAAAAAATGAAAAAATATTCTTACACTATAAGGCTAATAATTGCAGGGATTGTCGGCGTGCTGACAATTCTTGCTATTAGCGGCATATTTTATCCCGTAAAATTTTTAGATTTGCAATTCTCGGCGTTGCTGCAGAGGGTGATTTTTGATTACTCGATAATTGCGCTCGGGCTTTTACTTGGAGTTGTTCTTTTAACGTTTTTGTTCGGAAGATTTTACTGTTCCATAATTTGTCCTTTTGGAATTTTGCAGGAATTTGCGGCTCTGCTGTTCAGACGCAAAAGCCTTCCGCAGAAAAATTTTAAATTTAAATATATAATTGCGGCACTGACATTTGGCGGTCTAGTTGGCGGGAGCGCGCTTTTAATCCGCTATATTGACCCTTATACAGTGTTCGGGTCTGCAATAAGCATTTCAATTTTCGGGATAATTTTTACACTCGCTGTGCTTGCGCTTGTGTTTTTCAAAAACAGATTTTTCTGTACGAATATTTGTCCTGTGGGTGCTGTTCTCGGATTAATTTCAAAATTTTCGCTGTGTAAAATTTATATTGATAAAAATAAATGTGTTTCGTGTGGTTTGTGTGCAAATTCATGTCCTTCGGGTTGTATCGACCACAAAGAAAAAACTGTTGACAACGAAACCTGTGTCAAATGCCTCAAGTGTATTTCAGTATGCCGCGGCGGTGCCGTTGAATTCGGGATTAAGCCGAAAAAAGAGGTAAAATTCAATATAAAAAGACGAGAATTTATCTGGGCGGCGGCAGCGCTTGCTGTTCTCGGCGGGGCTGTGAAAGCGGGGATTGAGATAGGAGATAAATTCGCAAAAAAAATCAGAGATATAATTCTTCCGCCCGGTGCAGAGAATACACAGAGAATGACAAATAAATGCCTGAATTGTAACCTCTGTATTGAAAATTGTCCGAACAAAATTTTAGTAAAATCGAATGAAAATTTTTCTGCCGTACATATTGATTATTCAAAAGGCGAGGGCTTTTGCAAGTACGATTGTAATGAATGTTCAAAGGTCTGCCCTTCGGGTGCAATAAAGAAAATTTCGATTGAAGAAAAACAAAAAACACGTATTGCAATGGCTATGGTTAAACAAGAGAAATGCAACAGCTGCGACGTTTGCACCTTTGAATGTCCGACAGGTGCCATAAGTAAAAAAGACGGTGAACCTGCTGTTGTCGACGGGTCTAAATGTATTGGCTGCGGAAAATGTAAACACGCTTGTAAATTTGATGCAATAGAAATTTTTGCCGTAAATGAACAAGTGGTGATATAATAAAATAAAAAAAAAGGAGAAATTTAATGTCATTAGGAATAACAGAAATCACTTTAATCTTAGTTGTAATCCTGCTTTTATTCGGCGGAAAAAGAATTCCGGAACTTGCAAGGTCTTTAGGCAGAGCGTCTTACGAATTTAAAAAAGCAAAAGATGCTATAAAAAAAGAAACTGAAGAATTAAAAAATTCCATAGCGGAATCGGAAGAAAAACCGGAAGAATACAAGTTGAAAGATGACGTAAACACCCCGCAAGTATAAAAATGCCAGAGACACAGGATAATGAAAGTTTAATTTCGCATCTGGAGGCGCTCAGAGAAACTTTATTAAAGTGTTTTATTTCTCTCGGTGTTGTATTGCCGTTTGCACTTTTTGCGGCGCCTAAGGCTTTGAATTTTTTGATAAAAATTTTAGTCGGAAATCATGATGTAAAGTTCAATTATTTTTCGCCTGCTGAGGTTTTTCTTTTGCAGATAAAGGTGGCGCTTGTTCTTGATATTCTCATTTGTTTTCCTTATATGGCAAAGAAAATATGGGACTTTATTCTTCCCGCACTATATGAACATGAAAAAAAATTTATAAAATCAATGGTTCTGATGTCGAGTTCTTTATTTATCCTCGGGGTGTTATTCTGTCTTTTTGTAATGCTTCCTCTTGTGATAAATTTCGGGCTTAGTTTTGCAACATCTGATATTCAGGCGGTATTTGGAATTTCAAATGTTGTGAATTTGTCGTTATGGCTTGCGGTTGTATTCGGGCTAATGTTTCAAATGCCTTTGATTACGCATTCACTGATAAAGTGGGAAATATTGGATTACGAGACTATTGCGGATAAAAGACCTTACGTCATTGTCGGACTGCTTATTATTGCTGCGATTTTGACGCCTCCTGATGTATTGAGCCAGATTATACTTTTTATTCCGACTTATGCATTGTTTGAGGTCGGACTTCTGTTTTCAAAAGGCTCTAAAAAAAATAAACAAAAAGGTCTTGACTGATAGTTACTCTAAGGGGTTAAAATAAAAACTATGGAAAAGAAATACACGGATTTAGGTTTTGCAAAATTGGATAAGGACAGAGTAAGGCGACGCGGTAATTCCGAGGCTGTTTTTTGTGAGTGCAAAACTTCTGAACAACTGGTTGAAATTTTTAAATCTTTTAATGCTGACGGGCAGAACGTTATCGGTACGAGAGCTTCTAAAGAGCAATATGAAGATTTAAAAAAAGTTTTTGAAAATATAAAATATAATGAAAAAGGGAGAACTTTGCAACTAATCGTATCTCCTGTTGAAAAGGTCGGAGAAGTTGCAATCTGTACTGGCGGCACCGGCGATATTCCGGTTGCTGAGGAGGCTGCGGAGGTCGCAGAATTCTATGGCAGTAACGTGAAAAAATATTATGATATAGGCGTTGCCGGAATTCACAGGCTCTTTGATAATATAGAAGAGATTAAAAAAGCAAACGTGATTATTGCGGTTGCGGGAATGGAAGGGGCGCTCGGCTCAATCATTACAGGAATGGTTGATGTTCCTGTTATTGCGGTTCCGACCTCAGTCGGGTATGGTTCATCATTTAAAGGGCTTTCGGCACTTTTAACTATGCTGAATTCCTGTGCTGAGGGTATGACGGTTGTGAATATTGATAACGGATTTAATGCAGGCTACAGTGCCTGTCAGATTAATAAAAAAATATGCGGGTGCTAAGCGGAAATATCTTTCCCCGCAGCATATAGGAGGAAATAACTAAAATGGATTTATATTTTGAATGCAGGTCGGGAATTTCAGGCGACATGTCGGTTGCGGCATTGCTGGATTTGGGTGCAAGCCGCGAAAAACTCGACAAGGCTTTGAAATCTATGAATTTGGAAAACGAATTTACTTATAAAATCTCTGATGTTCAGATAAATTCAATTAAGGCAACAGACTTTGATGTAATTCTGCCTCACAACGAACATCATCACGAACACGACCATAATGAAGAACCTCACCATCACCACCATGAACACAGAAACCTTGATGATGTAAATGCGATTATTGATAAGGCAGATACGACAGAGCGCGCGAAAAATCTTGCAAAGAAAATTTTCAAAATTGTTGCGGAAGCCGAATCAAAAGTTCACGGAAAAGATATTAAAGATGTGCATTTCCACGAAGTCGGCGCAATTGATTCAATCGCGGATATCGTAAGTTTTTCGGTTCTTTTTGACGATTTAAACCCGGAAAAAGTTTATTTTTCGCCTCTGACGGAAGGCGCCGGAACTGTCGAATGCCAGCACGGGACTTTACCAGTGCCTGTTCCTGCGGTTTGTGAAATCGCATCAAAATATCATCTTCCGCTAAGATTTACGGATAACGACGGCGAGATGGTAACCCCGACAGGTGCTGCTATTGCCGCGGCGCTTTATACGGGAGAACCTCTTCCGGAAACTTTCACGATTGAATCTGTCGGCTACGGCGCCGGTAAAAGAAAGTACAAAAACCCTGTTTTAAGGGTTATGAAAATAAAAGGAGAGTAATTATGCATTTAGGAAATTCTATTATTTGTCCGGTTACGGGAATTCCAATGCTTGCACTGATGGGCGGTGCGGCATATCTGGCTTTTAAAAAAGGAAAAAAAGATTTTAAAAAAGAAAATATTCTTCCGGCAGTTATGCTGACATCTCTGGTTTTCGGCTTGCAGATGATTAATTTTTCAATTCCCTCAACAGGTTCAAGCGGTCATATTGTGGGCGGGCTTTTGCTTGCCGTTTTACTCGGACCTTATGCGGGATTTCTTGCAATGTGTTCAATTATCCTTGTTCAGGCTTTGTTTTTTGCAGACGGCGGTTTGACTGCACTCGGATGTAATATCTTTAATATGGGATTTCTGGCATGTTTTGCAGCTTATCCGCTTGTATATAAACCTCTTGAGAAAAATAAATTTGCAGCTGCTGTATTGGCGTCAATCGTTGCACTGCAGCTTGGCTCAATCGCTGTTGTCGCAGAATCTTTTGCATCAGGTTCAATCACAACAAATGTCGGATTTTTTGCAGGCTTAATGCAGAGTATCCACCTTCCTATAGGTTTGGTTGAAGGAGTTGTTTCTGCTGCCATTATTTTTGCGGCTCAAAAAACCGATTTTTCAAAAGCGTTTTCATATACAACAGGCGGAATTGCCCTTATTCTGGCAGGTGTAATTTCGAATTACGCATCATCAAAACCTGACGGGCTTGAATGGTCGCTTTTGAATATATCAAATTCATTTGTTGCGCAGACTCAGGGGCAGATTTATGCGCTGTCTGAAGCTTTGCAGGCGAAAACTGCAGTTCTTTCTTCAATCCCGTCTGTTGCCGCAAATATTATAGGGCTTCTTGCAATTGTTATTTTGATGAGCTGTGTTGCAAAATTATTGACGGTTAAAAAAGCGGAAGTCTATGAAAAATAAATTCGAAAATTTAAAAAATTATTTATCCGAATTGGGAAAGCAGGGCATCTGTCTTGCTTTCTCAGGCGGAATAGACAGTACGCTTTTACTTTATCTCTGCAAAGATTTTAATCCCGCTGCCGTGACGTTCAGTTCTGTTTTTCAAACAGAGGAGGAACTGGAACTTTCGGAAAATTTATGCAAAAAGTATGGAGTAAGTCATAAAGTAATAGAATTTTTCCCGCTGGAGGATAAAATTTTGGTGAATAATCCGAAAGACAGATGCTATCATTGTAAAAAACTTTTTTTCGGAAAACTGAAAGATTTTGCAAAAGAAAGTAATCTTAACTTCATAATCGACGGGACGAATGCGGATGATATTCATACCTATCGTCCGGGTTTGAGGGCGCTTGAAGAGATGGAAATTATCTCTCCGCTTGCAAAATTTCAAATTACAAAGCAGGAAATAAGAGATTATGCAAAAGACCTCGGGATAGAAATTTTTAATAAACCATCGACCCCGTGCCTTGCAACACGGTTCCCTTACGGTACGGAATTAAACGAGAGAATTTTAAATATAGTCAGGTGCGGTGAAAGATTTTTAAAAGAAATCGGTTTTGAAAATAACAGATTCCGTCTGCATAATGATATTGCGCGGATTGAAATTCCAAAAGAACAGTTTGAAGATTTTCTTGTAAAGAAAGATGAAATAACAAACTATATAATGAATTTCGGAGTAAAATATGTTACTCTTGATATGGAAGGAATAAGAAGCGGCAGTATGGATTTATAACCGTAAGCCGCAAATAAGAAAAGGAGGATAGATGAAGAAATTACTTGCAACAATGTTTTTAGGTACTGCATTAATTACCGGAGGGATGATAGCTATGGCAGAAACACCGAATAATATTAATGATTCAGCAGAGCAAGCCATAGAGCTGCAAAGCGCAGATATTGATGAAACTCAATCTTCAGATGAATCTTCTTCGAAAGAATTGGAACAGCCGTTTAAAAAAGGTGAGATTAACCCGTACGGCAACTTTTTTACTGGTATGACATATCTTGAACGTCTAGTTGCAAACGATAATGTCTGGAATTCTTCAATTGCTAACGTAACTTTTGAGCCAAAAGCTAGAACAAACTGGCATAAACACTCAGGCGGACAAATTCTCCTTGTAACTGCAGGCGAGGGAAGATATCAGGAACGCGGTAAGAACATCCAGATTTTGAAAAAAGGCGATGTCGTAAAAATCAGACCAGGTGTGGAACACTGGCATGGCGCTGCTCCGGATAGTATGTTTGCTCATATTTCAATTGAACCTAATCTCCCGAAAAATCAGACAACCTGGCTTAAACCTGTAAAAGATGATGAATATAATCCGGAAGATTAGTTAATTATAAAAGCCGGAAAAAACTTTTTCCGGCTTTTTATGCTTAAAATATAGAGATTTTTAAATTATGTTTGAAACTTATGTAAAATACCTTGCATTTTTGAACGGAAAATTGGCAAAATTTTTCGAATCCCAAAAACCATACATCTTTTGTAAAAAAGGATGTGCGATGTGCTGCAAGCATACCCAGTTGCCGTATTCGCTGCTGGAAATAAAGTATCTTTTGACAGGATTTCTACAGCTGGATAAGGAAACTCAGGGAAAAATAGAAATGAATTTTAATCGTATTGCAGAGGAAAAGAAAAATTTTAAAGGCGATAATTTTTTATATGATTGTCCGTTTTTGATTGATGATGTTTGCTCAGTTTACGAATACAGAGGGATTATCTGCCGTACTTTCGGGCTTATGACAAAGAAAATCGACGGGCGGACAACAGTTCCTTTTTGTTGTTTTCAAGGATACAATTATTCAAATGTAATTGATTTGGAAGAAAAAAAGATTTCACAAAAAAAAGTAAAAGAGCGAGGTTTCCCTGAAGAGCCTTACGGTTTTAATATAGATTATGAGTATTTGACGGATGCAGAGATTGAACACGCTTTTCAAGTGTCGTTCGGGGAGAAAAAACCGCTCATTGACTGGTTTATTGATTAGCTTTTTAATCTCGTTATATTTTGAAATTTTATCTTGACTTCTTATAAAAACGGAGTTATTATTAAAACTGTAAATTTAATTTAAGGAGTTAAGAATGGAAAATTCAACAAATTTTAACGGGGTTAAAAAGGGTGAAAATTCTAAAATGAAAAAGTTCGGCATACTGCTTTTAATGCTGATTTTACTCTTAATCCCGATAGGTTTTTGGTTTGGAATTATAAAGGATAGAGAATCTTATCGCGATGAAGCTGTAAAAAGTGTTGCATCAGCCTGGGGTGATGTTCAGATTTTCGGAAGTCCTGTTATGTCTTTTGAAAAGAAAAAAGATAAAAACGTAACAGAAACTGTCAACTTTCAGTTAAATAATTATTCGGTTGATGTTAAAATTTCAACCGAAATCCGTAAAAAAGGAATTTTTAAAGTTCCGGTTTATGTAGCAGATGTTCTTTTGAAAGGCGATTTTATAAATAATGACGGAGATATTTCTGATAAAGATATTACAACATCTTTTACAGTAGAAGATTCCACCGGATTTATTGAGGAGCCGAAATTCAAAATTAATGGCGGAAAACAAATAGTTTCGCAGGATACGAAATATCTTACAAAAATTCCGAAAACCCCGAAGGTTATCCCTTTTGAAATAAGCTACAGAATAAGAGGGCTTAACGAGTTATATGCAGACCTTGGCGGTCAGTCGAATAAAGTAAAAATAGAAGGCAACTGGGCAGACCCGAGTTTTACAGGTAATTTCCTCCCGTCCTCAAGAGTGGTTACAAAAGATAAATTCTCGGCAGAATGGAGTATTCCAAAAGTTGCGACAACTAATGTTTCGCAAGTTAATCCAAATTCTGTCACAAAATACTCGTATAATGACGGCAATAACCGTGCAAGAGTTGGGGTATCTCTGCTTGTGCCGGTTGATAACTACCGTATGGCTACAAGAGCGTTAAAATATTCGTTCCTGTTTATTACACTTACCTTCCTGAGTTATTTTATTTTTGAAATAACCCGTCCGTCGCAAAGACGTATTCACCCGCTTCAATATTTACTTTTAGGCGGTGCAATGTTGATATTTTATCTGCTTCTTGTGTCAATTTCGGAATTCCTTCCGTTCCTTGCAGCGTACGTAATATCTTCTTTTATGACGATTTCACTTATCGGTACGTATACATATTACGTAATAACAAAACGTCAGGATGTCAGATTTACTGCTATAATTTCAGCCCTGCTTGTGATTTTGTATACCTTCCTTTATATATTGTTAAACCTTCAGGATCTGGCGTTATTAATCGGAAGTTTAGGGCTATTTCTCATAATCGCCCTGATAATGTATGCGACAAGAAATGTCGATTGGTACAACGAGGGTTAAGGTGTAAAACCGCGTAAGATAAAGTATGCAATGTATGTAAATAAATATGTCAAAGTTAATATGGTGAAAATTTTGAGGGGGGGATTATCCTCCCTTTACAAAGGCATTGTTAACTTTCTATTGCAATGGATTTTAAGATTTTGTCCTCCCCTTGAGGGAGGACCGAAATCTTTGATTTCGAGGAGGGGTAGCAATGAAAAGTTAACAGACTCCTTTACAAAGGAATGAACACGCCCTACAGGATACAAAGAGCGCAGACGAGGTAACGAGTCTTGCAACTCTGTGAGGGATATGGTGAGTGGGGGATTCCATTTAATGTCATTGTGGGCATTGATTTGCAATCGTGCAGGCGTTGGAATTTCTCTAACTCTCTGTTAAACGATTGTAAAATCATCATTTGAAAATATATGAGTGCTGATTTCTTTTAATTCCGCTTCCGCTGTTTTCATATTCATAACATCAAATTCAATACTTGAAAGTTTGGAAGCTGGATTTTCTGCAATAATTTTTTTTGCAGTGGATAAAGTTTCAATAAATTTAGGGTTAATATTTACGCTTTGCACAATTGTATCTATCTTATCGAAATTTTTATCTTTTAAAAAGAGTTTTGATATAATATGCCGGAATAGTGCAACTTCGCCCCTTGCCATTGTTTTCGGACATTCATTCAGCATACTTTGTGCAAGAGATTTATTAGAACTCAGCGCTGTTTTATAACAGTATTTTATGTCAGGAAAGAGGTTGTTGGAAAAAATAAGGTTTTTATTTTTATTAATGTCAATTACCGTATTTTTGTCAGTGTTGTTTGTGAAAGTATCCTCAAATAATCCTGCAAATTTTCGGGTTCTTTCTATATCTTCATGGAATTCTTTTTTGACGGATTTTAACAATTTTAAACCAGGTTTTGCCTGAAATGTTATATTGTAAATATTGTAATTTGTTTTCATAAGTTATTCAATTTTACTCAGAGTAACACAGTTGGAAAGGTTTGAACAGAGAAGTTTTGTAATATTATCTGTGGTCTTTTTTAAGCCTGATTTCCCTAATGATACAACATCTTCCGCAGCGTCTTTGACGTACAAAATTTCGTCGTTTGATTTGGTGAAAGTTATTGTATCTCCGATATAAATCGACGCCATTGTGTTGTTGGTGCTGTTGTATGAAATTCCGAGAGGAACAACTTTTACAGAGTCCTTTGAGTCAAGAATATTTTTGATAATTTTTGACACCCCCGGCTGGAATTTTTCTTCCAGAGTTTTATCTTTGTAAATGGAATTGTTGCCTTCAGGGAATATAAATAAATTGCATTTTTTGTGCAGAAATTTAGCGATTAAATATTTCATCGGAACTACATTGTCTTCGATTTTTTTATCAGTCATATAGGCGTCCACAGGTATTAATCCCATTTTTCTATAAATATTCCGCAATTTTTTATTAACTAATTTTATAAAATTCTGGCTTACAAGAATATTCGGACGCGGGCAGTCGTTTTGTTTGCCGTAGGCGGTGTATGCATAATTCAAAAATGAATTAAAAATCGGATAAATAAATTTATCTTTTTCAGGGTTGTCGTGGTTTAGTATAAAGATGTGAGAATCATTTGATTGTGCAATCTTTTCAATTTTTCCATCCTCAATATTCATATCAATAAATCTGTTATGGATGGAATTTCCCATCTTAGCCCATTCTTCGATATACTGTGGGGAATCAGGCGTCATTTTTTTTATAAGACTGAAAGAATTATAAAAAGATTTGAAATGTTCCAATACGAGAATTTTACTGGCAAATGAGCGGAGTTTATTTGCGGCATTAAAACTTTTTCTCAATAGTTTATTTTTAATTTCGGAATTATCGGGGTTACTCTGTGCTTTTCTTATGCGATTTTTAATTTTTATAGAAAGTTCATCCAGCTTCTTTTTACTTTTGGGTTCTTTGTAAAAAAAATCCATGGGGCTTGCCGAATAAAGAATATCTGTTTTTTGCGGGAGGTTAAGGAGTCCTTTATCGGAGAGTTTGAGCCGCAGTCCGAAACTTATTGGTTGTTTTTTTTGATGAATATTCTGGAGCATATAGCGGATAAACCGTATGAAAATTTTTTTTTGCTATAGCAGCTCTACCTTTGATGTCATTCAAACTTGACTTTGTAATTTTAGCAGTATTTGATTAATTATCCTTAAATTTAGTTTATTGGAATTAGAATTTTAAGTAAAGACGGAGTGTCAACAATAACTAATGCTAATATCCACGGTATGTGGGGCGTTTACGCAGGATATAACGGTTCCCATCAGGCTTATGACGGGATTAGTATCTACCAGAACGGCGGAACTTTAGGCGTTGTCGGCATGGCGTATAAAGGTAACTTCTTTACCGGATTAACAGCAAACTCAGGAGCGAGCGTCGGCGAAGCTCAGGCATCTTTCGGACAGGACAACTTTACCATGTTGATGGCAGGTATCGCTTCTAAATCAGGTTATAACTTTGAAATGGCTGACGGCAGATTGATTATCCAGCCGAACTTCATGATGTCGTATTCCTTTGTAAATACCTTTGATTATTACAACGCAGCAGGTATTTCCATAAGTTCGGATCCTCTGCATGCCATTCATTTGGAACCTGGGCTTAAAATTATCGGTAACCTTAAAAATGGCTGGCAGCCGTATGCAAGTGTCAGTATGATTTGGAATATTATGGACAACACACAGTTTATGGCAAATCAGGTTGCACTCCCGGAACTAAGCGTAAAGCCGTACGTTAAATACGGCGTCGGTGTCAGAAAATCCTGGGGTGAAAGATTTACAGGTTTCTTCCAGACATATATAACTAATGGCGGCAGAAATGGTGTCGGTTTACAACTGGGATTAAGAATGATGCTTGGCAGAGGTAATTCAGGTATAACTAATTCCGCTGGTTCAAAACCGGCTGTAAAAAAAGTTATTAAATCAATGAAATAGATTTAAAGCTGTCACCTCTGAATTTGTTTCTGCGGCTGATGTCTTAAGAAGTTCCGGTCTTTCCTATTGATAATTTTTCGAATATTTTTTATAATTCAATGTACGATTGTGCAGCTTGTTAAACAAAAGTAAACAAGTTGAAGAGCCTCTTTCCGGTTGCGCTGAGGCGGCAGAAATCGGTAGTTGCAGATTAAAAAGGAGATTATATTGATGCCGGATTTAATCTATAATTCAATGCATTTAGAAACAATAAAAAAACAGCTTTCAGAAACGGATGAATTTACTATAATGTCCCCTTTTCTAGCTACGCTAAGTGGATTAAACCTTGAAGATTATAAGTTAAATTTAAAATTGATTACGCAGATAGCGGAAGATTATAGTGAACCTATTAATGCCCAGAGATTTTTATTTATAAAATATTTAGCGGATAAGTTTTCACAACAGAATAGAAGGTTCAATTTGTATAATGTATCAAACCTGCATTCAAAAATATATTTATTTAAAAAAAACGGAATACCTGAGTCTGCGATTGTAACGTCCGCGAACTTTACGGACGCGGGTATTGGAGGTGTAAACGAAGAATGCGGCGTGTTTATAACGGATGATGAAACCTTACGTAATCTTGATATTTATATAAATGGTTTCTCAGAAAAAGAAGTTAATCTTGATGATTTGCGGCAAAAGATTGCTAAAGCGGAAACTGCACTTAAAGAAATTACAAGGGGGGCAGGAACGGCAAAAAGAAATTCTAAAACAATAAAGCCGGAATTTGTTAAAAATAATTTACTACAAGATTTAATTTCAAATATTGCAAATAAAACAAATAAGGTATGGTTGAAACCTCTTTATACAACAGATATGATTACACAAAAAAACGAACAGGAATTGATTAATCTGAAAGAATCGCGAAAGTGTGATACGGTATGCCATTTCAGAAATGAGCCTTATGAAATACAAGTAGGAGATATTTTAATATGTTATATAGTAAGAGTAAGGCAAGTCCTTTTTGTGAGAAGGGTTACGAGTAATCCGTCTAAAACAGCTCCAGACTGGCAGTGGCCGTGGAGTGTTAATATTGAACCTATTGACGCTATAAAAGATTTGGAAGCAACAGATAAATACAAAATAGATGATTTTTTGCCAGATTTTTTTAGTAAATATCCAAACGGGTATGTAGATTTTTATAAGAATAGAAATTTTAAACAGCTAAGACGTCAGGATAAGTTAAAATTAACCACAGAATTCGGAATTTCCGCGTTGGAAAGTTATATAAATCATACAAATTCTCAAGCCTACCTGTAAAGCGTTTAGTTGGTACGGAATTTATGTGTTTGTAAATATATGTAAAGATAAAAAATAAATTAAGCAATAATTTAGAATAAAAATTCTTTTAATATACAAGGGAAACGGAGGATTTTTATGGGGAATTTAACAGTTGCAAACAAGGCTCAAGGTTACACTTTTAATGTAAAAATTGAAGGTAATGTTACTATTCGAAACTTCAAAGGTAATCGTGAGATGCAGAGTAATGAGATGAAAACAGTGGTTGAGGACGGAAGAATTACAAATTATTATAAATGGGGAAATGCCAAAAATCCTCGAAAAGAAAGAGCACTAAACCTTAACTCTTCAAACTATGATATATTCAATGCCTTAAGAAAAGCAGATAAAAAGGATAAAAATGGCGAATATTTGACAATTTCGGATTTGGAAGCCCTGAGGACGAACAAGGCGCTTCAAAAGCAATTAGGAGTTACTGTGAAATACGATCCGGATGAAAAAGTATACGGTTTGTACGGTGAAACAGGCTCAAAATTGTACTTTGATTTTGACTAATATAAATAGTAAATTTAGCTGGATTTTATGTGGCGGCGGTTTATTCTGTGGATATTTGTAACTAAATGTTAAATTGTATTATAATACCATGGATGTCAGATATAATCCTGCATAGCATAGTCATATAGCAATCTTTTTAAAAATTTAGTTTTTAAGTATATACAGAGATAATTTTAAAAACGAGGTACAAACTTATTATAAATTTATCAAGAAAGGAGTTGTTATGACAACAGTCAACGGTATCTCAGGCGGCAATGTATTTAATAATAGCAGGTCTGAGCGAACTGGTGCTAGTGGGACAAAAAAAATCAATGTATTTGAAGAAGCTCAAAAAGTGAAAGCCGATACAATAACAAAGCAGACAGGACTTCCTGCAGATTCAATTCCTCATTTAGAAACTGATAAAAACGGCAACAAAGTAAATAATTACTATGATGAAAACGGAAAATTGATAAGAAGTGTACCTGTTAAAAATACGGAAGCCGAACTCAATGGTATAAATCAAAATAATGAAATAGTTGGTGAAAGTACCGTAAAAGTTCAGCAGCAAACTGTAGACGTTGATGAATATTTAAAGCGTGATGAAAATTATCAAATGCATAAAGAAATTTATAATACCCTTAAATCCGAATTTGTGCAAATAGGACGCAAGTATGATGTGGCTCCTGGAGATATTGACGACGCAAAGAAAAAAATCACAAACCCTGAAGATTTACAAAATTATATCAGTGCAATGAATACAATTTATAATGAAAGGAACAGTCTTGCAGCATACAGAAACGAAATGGAGAACTGGCAGGATGGTCCGTTAGACAGGCGTAATTTAGTCAGACGAAACGGTGAAGCAACAGGAACAGGCGGCAACTATAATGAAATCTTCAGAGATAATCAAATTATAGTCTATAATAATTCAAAGCAATACACAAATGTGGAAAGAATGACATTATCAAATGGACAACATGTATGGAAGTCTGATCAGGGCGTATTTTATCCGGGGGCGAACGGCAAAATCGGGTTGGATGAAGTCCCTGCAGAATTGCTTCAATAAATAAAATCAAAATAAAAAAGACCGAATTTATTTCGGTCTTTTTTTATTGGCTGGGGCGGAAGGATTCGAACCTCCGAATGGCTGGACCAAAACCAGCTGCCTTACCGCTTGGCGACGCCCCATTACTTTTTTCACATTAATTATTTTATCCGATAAAACTTCATTGTCAATAATAAGTTAGCCTTATTAACAGTCTGTTTAGTCATAGATAAAAGGGCTTTTTTCATCGGCTCTGATTGTTTCCACATCCGGCAAAAGTTTTTCAAACACTTGTAAAACAAGAATTTCGCTTTCAAAATGTCCCATATCAAAGAGTACAATCGGGCTTTCGAGTGCTGTGTGAAATTTTATATCTCCTGTAACAAGTGCATCTGCGCCTTTTTCAAAAGCTTCTTCTAGAAAATCGGAGCCGCTTCCTGCGCAGAAGGCAAGTTTATTTAATGCTTTAATTCCATGATTATTTACGTAGCGCAGATTGGGTGAAATTTTTAGAAGTCTGTTGCGCAGTTCGTCTATGGAAATTTTTACATCTGCAAATCTTAAAAAATCATCGGTTTCACTCACTTCAAATCCCAGTTTTGAAATAAGGGTGTCCGTGGTGCCGCCTTGCGCGCGGTCAAGGTTTGTGTGGGCTGTGTAAATATCAAGAAACCCCTCATCTGTCCTTCGGACATCCTCTTCCGCAAGGGGCGAGGAAATGCTAAACGGAATATAGAACATCGGGTGGTGGGAAATTATCATATCGCAATTTTGTTGACGCGCCTGTTTTATTATGTCGTCCGTAACCGTCAGACATAACATAATTTTGTGTACTTCTTCCCGATTTGTTTCTACAGCCCAGCCGGAACAGTCCCAGCTTTCCGCAAATTCTGGCGGTGCAAAATTTTCAATCCTTTTTACAATTTCGTATTTATTCATTTATAACCTTTAAAATTCCGCGGGCAATTTCAGATTTCGATGCGCGTTCAAGTTTTATCATTCCACCGTTTTTATCAAAGATTGTGACTTCATTATAGTCGCTTGAAAATCCGATGTCTTTTCTTGAAATATCATTTGCGATTAAGTAGTCGCAGCCTTTTTTTTGAATTTTTTCTTTTGCGTTAGTGAGAAGATTTTCACTCTCCGCACAGAAGCCGACGATTATTCTGTCATGCTGAACTCGTTTCAGCATCTCTTCTTTTTTTCTTTCACATAAGCCTTTTAAGATGTCTGGATTTTTTACAAGTTCCAGTGTCAAAGTGTCATCGTTTGTTTTTTTTATTTTTTGGTCTGATTTATTTTTGACCCTGTAATCAGCTACAGCTGCAGCCATTATTATAAAATCAGCAGTTTCAAATTCACCGTTAACAGCCTCCTGCATTTCAATTGCAGATTTTACTTTTATAATTTTGTAAGGTTTTGTGACATCGACTGTGGTGATTAACGTGACATCATTGCCGCAGTGATAAGCTTCATCAGCGAGTGCAATCCCCATTTTGCCAGAGGAATAATTTGAAATATATCTTACAGGGTCAATATCCTCAATTGTGCCGCCTGCCGTGATTACGTATTTTTTGCCTTTGGTTTTTGTTGTAAGTATTGCAACCGCTTCATCGTAAATTTTTTCTAAACTGCAGAGCCGTCCTTTTCCTTCATATCCGCAGGCAAGAAACCCGTTTTCAGGTTCAAGAATTTTATAGCCGCGGGCGGCAAGCTTTTGTAAATTCTCCTGAATTACAGGATTTTCCCACATATTACAATTCATTGCAGGAGCAATTATAACAGGCTTTTTAAAAGCACAGGCAATTGATGTTAAAAGGTTATCACAAATTCCGGAGGCGATTTTTGAAATTGTATTTGCGGTTGCTGGCGCGATTATCATAATTTCCGCTTCATCTGCATAAGAGATGTGTTCCGGTTTGAAATCAGGAATATCAAATTCCTCAACGCCTACTTCGTTTTGGCTGAGGTTTCGGAGGGTTAATTTTGTGACAAAATTCAGGGCGTTCGGTGTGCATACAACACGAACATTTGCCCCCTGCCGTTTGAACATTCTTATAAGTTCACAGATCTTGTAAGCGGCAATTCCTCCTGTAATCCCGATTAAAATGTTTTTACCGCTCAGCATTTTGTTCTCCAGAGATGATTTTTTCTAAATCCGCGATTGCTTTATCAAGGTCGTCATTTATAACTTTATAGTCAAAATTTTCGGCGCGTTCAAGTTCGGTTTTAACTTCCTGAAGCCGTTTTTGAATAGTTGCTTCATCTTCGGTGTGGCGTCCTCTAAGACGGTTTTCAAGTGCTTCAATAGACGGCGGGCAGATAAATATTAATACGGCTTCCGGCATTTTCTTTTTTACCTGCAGGGCGCCTTGAGTATCAATTTCAAGAATAATGTCTTTACCTTCTGCAAGACATTGCTGAATATATTTTTTCTTGGTTCCGTAGCGGTTGCCTGCAAATTCCGCCCATTCCAAAAATTTGTCATTATCTATACAGTTTTGAAATTCTTCTTTAGTGAGAAAAAAATAATTTACTCCGTCAACTTCCCCTTTTCTCGGTGCTCTGGTAGTACAGGAAATTGAAAGCATAAAATTAGGGTTTTTCTCCAAAAAACCTTTTAAAACAGTACCTTTTCCGACTCCTGAGGAGCCGGAAATTACAAATAATTTTTTAGTGTCTGAATTTTTGTTCATAGTTAAATTATACAATGAATATTTTTAATAAAAGATATATTTGATTATTTTTGAAAAAACTTAATACATAAAAATAATCATTCAAACGAAGTTGATTTTTTCAAAAAATCCATTAAAAGGTTGATGTGAAGATGTGCGGAATATAATATTGTAGTTTTGGGGAAAACTCAATTTACCGGACTAAATAAGGGGATAATAAAAACCGTAATGGAAAAATGTAAATCTACATCAGATAATCTATATGCTGAATACGATTGGTTTCAGAAACTATTCCCGCTTGCCATGCAAAAATCAAGCGACGGATTTTTTATGCCCGGTTTAAAGTGCGAGTTGATGGGTGTTAGCAGAAATATTAACCTCCTGCAGACCAAGGAATCTTATTTTGTTACAAAAGTCAGAATTGATAAGTTTTACGATATGTTTTTAAGGGTTTCTGAGCAGGCGGTTGCACTGCTTTTGAATAGAGCACTCGGCAGACCGAACAGAGCTTTCAATATCAACAAATTGACAGACCTGGAAGGCGAGATAATGACTGCGTTTAACGATTACGTTTACCAGATTATTTTGCAATTTTTGGAACCGCCGCCTGTAGTTAATTTTAAACGTACAAACTTTGATATGACTCATGTAACTTTTCTTATTAAAGATGATGAAGAAAAAGCGATGGGAAAATTTATTATATCCGTTCCGGACGGCAGGTTAAAGCCTAATAAGATTGTATGTAAAGAATTGAAGTTTGAAAATAAAGATTTTTATAAATGTCCTGTTCCGGTAAAAATAGAAATCGGGGCGACTAGGTTTACTGTAAAAGATTTAAAAGAGCTTGAGCCTGAGGACATAATTGTTCTTGAAAGAAGTAATCTGCAGGTATGGAAAGTATTTTTGCAGGATTATACAAACAAAATGTTTATTGAACCTAATATGGAATTAGTTCATCCGCTGGATGATAACGGAGGAGAAGAGATGACAGAAGAACCAAATAACTTATGGGACAGCATAGAAGTTGATATGTACGCAGAACTTGATCCCGTAAAGATTACGCTCGGTGATTTAAAGAAAATCGAGGAAGGGCTTGTTGTTGATGTAGCGGCTTTATACGGTAATAAAGTTACTCTCCGTGTAGAAAATAAAGTTATCGGACACGGAGAACTTGTTATAATTAACGACAGGTATGGAGTTAAAGTAAGCGATATAGTACAAAAAAGTACGGATGAAATAGAAGAACAGGCTCAAGCACCTCAGCCAGCCGCAGGCGCTCCTGCTGCAGCCGCAGCACCTGCTGAATATGACAACAGCCCTGCACCTGAAGGTCCGCCTCCTGTGGACAATAACGCAAGCAAGGATGAAGATGATGAATTTGATTACAGTGATTTTGAGCTGGAAGATGAAGATATTTAGTTGAAAATAAAAGAATCGAGGGATTATGGGAGGATACTTAGTTAATTTCGCAATTTATACAATGGCAATGATAGGGCTGATATTCTTTGCCCTGATGCTTTATAAAAAATTCGCACTCGGCGGAGATTTCGGAAAAAAATCCGGGTTTTTAAGCATTGAGGAAACTCTTTCTATTGCTCCGCGCAAAAATCTTTATGTGATAAGAGCAGGTAACGAAAAATTTCTCATAGCAGGTGATGCTGATAAAACAACATTGATTTCAAAACTTGATAATTATACAGAGGAAGAAAATATTCCTGAAATATCCGAATCGCATCACGAAACACGCCGAGCCTTAAGACGGTCAGCAAGCGTTGAGGATCTGCCTGTAATTTCGGCTTTCCCGAAAAAGGAAAATAATGTTCTTCACAGTATGGTAAGAAAAATTAACAGCTAAGGAAGTATACAATGCAGAATGTTTTAGGTGATTTAAATCCGGTTATACAGATATTATTGGTAATGACGTTATTCTCGTTATTGCCTCTGGTGTTCTGTTGCATGACAAGTTTTTTAAGGTTCGTCATAGTGTTTTCCATGCTGAAAACAGCCATGGGAACCCAGCAGGTGCCGCCTTCCATTGTTATTATAGGACTTTCAATGATTTTAACATTCTTTACGATGGGTGGAACTTTCCAGAAAATGTATGAAATGGGGAGTGTTCCGTATCAGCAAAATCAAAATATAATTGCGGCAATTGATCAGGGGTCAAAACCGTTGAAAGAATTTATGATGAAACAGACAAGAGAATCTGATTTGTCATTTTTCATCGAACTTTCCAAAAAAAGACCGCCTGCATCTCCTGATGAGATTACCATCTGGGAGGTTGCGCCCGCTTACATTATAAGTGAGCTTAAAACTGCATTTGAAATAGGATTTGTAATATTTGTACCGTTTATTGTATTAGATTTAGTTGTTGCAAACATTCTTCTGGCACTCGGTATGTTTATGTTATCCCCTACAATTATTTCTCTGCCGTTTAAGCTGTTGATATTTATTGCTGTTGACGGCTGGGCGCTTATAGTTCAGGGGCTTGTCACAAGTTACAATTAAAAATCGGAGAGGTAGATATGATAGAAGTTTTAGCTGAATATTTGGCAAGAGGATTTCTGGTAATGCTTGCAATTTCAATGCCTTGTGTACTTGTTGCAGCGGGTATCGGGCTTGTTGTAGGTATATTGCAGGCTGTTACGCAGGTTCAGGAGCAGACTATTGCTGCTGCCCCGAAAATTCTTGCGGTATTTCTTGTAATTGTAATAGGCGGCTACGGGTTTATCAGAATTTTGACAAATCTTTTTACAGACGGAATGAATCTTGCCTTTCACGTTGTGCCGAAAAATGATAATTACGTACTTGCTGCGGATTATTATCGGTATACATCCCCATATGGCAGCCTTGCGCCTGACAAATTCCGTAATCAGCAGAATATTGATTACATTATGAAAAATCCCGGAAAAATTCCTTTCATCAGAAACGAAGAAAGAATTCGTGACATTCCGTCAAACAGGATGCCTAATCCGCGCCCTGATTTAGTTGAAACAAGAACAATTTTAGGAAATTAATATGGAGCAGATTCTTGCAGAAATAGTTAAATTATTCCCGCAGATAAATACCGCACTTTTGTCCGGTATTTATGTGTTTGCAAGAATGCTCGGATTTTTTAGATTTGCGCCTGTCTTTAACCGAAAAGAAGTTCCCGGAATGGTGAAGATTGCGCTGGCGCTGTTGATGACGGTTTGTCTGACTGCTTTAATAAAGCCTGACAAAATGGGGATGGAGGATTCCATGCTGCTTTCCATAATCCTTAATTTTGCGGTTGGTGCAATGATAGGATATATGGCGCAGTTAATTCTGCTTGCGATAGATGCCGGTGCTGATATGATTAACATGCAAATGGGGCTGTCGTCCGCTATGGTTCTTGACCCTACAACATCAAGCCAGGTTTCTATTCTGACTAAAATTGTTTCGCTGCTGGGGGTTCTTGTCTTTATAAACCTCGGCGGAATTTACTGGCTTATAAAAGCATTTATGAGAAGTTTTGAAATATTTCCGCTCTTTGCGACAACCCTTCCCCTGACAAAACTTATAAATATGGATTATTTGATTGAAATGACCTCAAATGTTTTGTATATGGGGCTGCAAATTGCCTCGCCGATTTTGCTTGCAACTCTCGGGCAGGATATTATCCTCGGGGTAATCTCAAAAACTGCACCGCAAGTTAACGTTTTCCAGTTAAGCTTCCTTTTTAAACCCGTATTCGGAGCGGCAATTATGGTATGGATTTTGCCGATGCTTCTTGATGTTATCTCGGATTACTTTTTATCCTACGCGAATATATTTTGACGGGAAAATTGGCAGCGGAGTAATGTGCTTTTTTGAAACGTGAAGGGTGAGGAGTGAATGGTGAGGCATAAGAGATTGGAATGGTGAATGGAATTTTTAGCTGAAAAGACGAAGAGCTGAAATTTTACCTCCCTCTCCCTATGGGAGAGGGGTTTGTGTGAGGGGGCGGTTAAAAGTTAACCTCTTCACTCTTCACCTACCAAAAGGCTGGATTGCTTCGGCTACGCCTCGCAATGACGAAAATTCCTCCAGCCCCCGTTCACATGGGAGGAAGTTATATCCCCTCTCCCTCTGGTATTGTTAACTTTCTATTGCAATGAATTTTAAGATTTTGTCCTCCCCTTGCGGGAGGACCGAAATCTTTGATTTCGAGGAGGGGTAGCAATGAAAGGTTAACAGACCATCTCCCTATGGGAGAGAGGGATGAGTATTACTTCCCTTGTAAGGGAGGTGGCGCGTAAGCGCCGGAGGGTTTTTTCTTTTTAACCCCTCACCCGCCCTTTGGGCTTCCTCAGCAAAAGGCATACTGGGTCACTCGCTTCGCACAGCTCAGCGGTTTCCTTTGTGTCCCTTGCGACATTTCGGATGCTTAGAAAAACAGATTGAAGCGTTATCTGAAATCAAGTTTTCAAGCTGTGCGGAATAGCATTATTATTGAGTCCGATGATTATGCGATTCAGTAAGGACAAGTCCCAAAAGTTAATAGTTTATTTTTATACTAAAATAAAAACATGGTTAAAAATGCATACGTACATATCCCTTTTTGTAAATCGAAATGCAAATATTGTTCATTTGTTTCTTATCCGCAATTGGAATTAACAAAACAGTATCTGGAAGCCTTACAAGAAGAGATAAAGTATTTCTACAAAAATGAACCCCTTAAAACTCTATATATTGGAGGCGGAACCCCTTCGGTTTTAGAAGTTTCTGAATTAGCCGATATAATCGAAAATTTTAGATTTGATAAAGCTGCCGAGATTACGGTTGAACTCAATCCTGAAACTTTGACAAAGGATTATTTTAAGGGACTTAAAAGCATCGGAGTAAACCGCATTAGCCTCGGATGCCAGACTTTTGATGATGAAATTTTGAAATCAATAGGGCGGCGGCATAATTCAGAGCAGGTAAAAAATTCCGTAGAACTTGCCTTCTCTGCAGGTTTTGAAAATATAAACCTTGATTTTATATACGGACTTCCGTCGCAGACGATTGAAGGCTTTGCGGAGGATTTAAAAACCGCAGCTTATCTCGATGTAAAACATATTTCCCTTTACGGCTTAAAAATTGAAGATGGATGTTTCTTTTATAAAAATCCTCCAGAAAAACTTCCCGATAGCGACACTCAGGCTGATATGTATTTGAAGGCAATAGAAATTTTGACAGGGAAAGGTTTTGAACATTACGAAGTCAGTAATTTTGCAAAGCCAGGATTTGAGTCCCGTCACAATTTGAATTACTGGGATAATAATTCATACTATGGTTTTGGAATTGCAGCACACGGATACGTTGATGGTGTAAGGTATTCAAATTACCAAGATTTTGACACCTATTTTAAATTTCCGCATGTGCATTTTCTCACTCACCGCGTAACTTTAAAAGAACAACTTGAAGAAGAAATTTTTTTAGGTTTTAGAGAATGCAAAGGGATTAATGTTCAAAAAATTAATGAAAAATTTTCTATTGATTTTGAGAAAAAATATTCACAAATTCTCGCAAAATATACAGCATCAAATCATATACAAAAAACTCCTCAAGGCTATAAATTATCTGATGAAGGGATACTTGTGAGCAACGTAATTCTTGCGGATTTTTTGTAATAAAAAAGCTCCCGTTTAATAGAGAGCTTTTTATGTATTATAGTGTGCTTTACTTATGAATTATGAAGCCGCCTGAGCTGTAGCGTCAGCTGCATTATCTGCTGCGTTAGCGGCTGCTTTTGCGCCTCTGCCTTTGAAAAGACCTAAGAACGGGTCAATAATTTTTGTTCCAATCCATTCTCCTACTTCTGCAAGTTTGCTTCCTATTTTTGCTGCGCCTGTTGCTTCTTTATTAACTTTTAAAATGTTCCCCCTGTGTAAGCCGAACAGTGCTAATCCTGCAACAATAATGCCGAGAATTGTTCCGCCGATAATTTTTCCAGCCTTGCCGCCTTTCTTTTCTTTTGCAGCTTCTTCTGGTTTATTAGAAATTTCAACGGTATCAGGTTTTGAATTTCCGGCCGGCTTCTGAGTGTATTGCCCTTCACTTTCGATTAATTTCTGCCAATCGGAATTGGAGACATCCCCTCTAAAACTCACATTTGACACTGCGCTTATCATAAGTAAAACCTCCTTTATAAATTCACACTTTAAGACACTTTTATTAAAACGACTGATGAATTAATTTTGACGCAAATTTGTTTTTTTTACAATAATCTTTACAAATCTTTACGTTATTTTTGGAATATTTTTTTCTGATGTGTAATCTTTTTTATCAGGAGGAATAATAAATGAGCATGGAGCAAGACACTTTAATTTATGTAGAAGAAAATGATAAGAAGGAAGCTGAACTTTTAACGAAAGGTTTATTGAATGATGCGGTCAGAAACAGAGCATATTTTAACGCACTCGGTGCGGAGCTGGGGCTTAAGTATCTGGCGCTCGAAAATATAAGTAACGCTAAAACATATAACTTGCATAATGTGCATAAAATTTTAGAAGAATTCGATATGTCGGATATTATGCTAACGAATATTCATATTGACGTGAGAGTTGTGTTTGATGAAAATCAAATTTTTATTCCGAAGTCCCATTTTGAGTATGATATTCTTCCTGATATTTATTTTGTTTTTCTTCTTGCGAAAGATTGTTCCCATGTAAAATTCCTCGGTTTCTTTGAGCCTAAATTGATTAATAAAAATAACGAAAATAAAGATTATTATTTTATTGAAAAAGAGAAATTGACTTCTCCGCAGAATTTGAAAGAATACATTTCATCTTTTAAAGGAAACCGAACACAGACATTATCCGCAGAGATTAATGATGCGGCAGAAACTTTAATGGTGTCGCTTGTTGATCAAAATGCTTCTAAAGAGGAAATAAAGGAACTTTTGCAATATTTATCAAAAAGTTCGGAACTTCGCGACAGATTCATTGAGTTTGAGAATTTTGAAATTTTATCTTATAAAGCTGAGCGTTCTCCTGATGTGACTGTTCCTGAAGAAATTTCAAGAGAAAATATAATAGACGCAACAATAGATGATTTGCAGGCACCAGTGGAAGATGAACAGGCACAGGTATCTGCAGAAGCAGTAGAAGAAGAAAATCCTCCGCAGGGTGAACAAGGTTTGGAAACGGCGGTTGATGAAGGGGTAGCTGCAGGGGGTGATAATGCAGATCCTCAACTTGGAACTGAAGCTGAGTCTGAAACCTCAGCTACGGTTGAGGCGGATGTTGAGGCTGCAGAATCTGCAACTGAAGCTATGTCTGAAGATAATCAGGCTGCGGCTGTCGATGAATTGTCAAATGTTGATTTAGGTGTTGATAATCTTTCGATAGAAGAACTTCCTGGATTGGATATGTCAGGCGGCGAACTGCTTGGTGAGTCTGCGTTATCAGGAGATATTCCTTCAATATCTGAGGCTCCGGCAGAATTAAACTCTTCAGAAAAAGAAAAAAATTCTGCATCTTTAGCTGCTGATATTGCAGCCGGTGCAGCTGCCGCAGCGGGCGGAGCCGTTGCAGAAGGCGTTGCTGCTGCTGAAACTACAGCGGAAATTGCTGTAGACACCTCTCAGGATGTAACGGAAATGTTTACAAATACTCCGATGAGTCAGTTGCAGGAAACTCTTGAAAGTCAAAATTTAGAAACTAAACCTTCAGAAAATGATACGTCTGCTGAAGCTTCTGTAGAAAAGTCGCCGCAGACGGAGGGTGTGTCGGCACAGAATGCGGCAACGGTTGAAACTCCGGAGGACGTTTCCGGGCAACCTGCCGGAGAAGAAGCTTCACATGATTTTGTTGAAGGCAATATGGATGACTTTTTCTCAGATATGAACTTTGACGATGCTTCCTCGGAAACTCCTCAGGAACCATCTCCTATGGATTCCTTAAAGCAGAGTTTGGATCTTCTTAATTCTGCAGGTGACGAATCCTCCGAAACAACTGGTTTCGGCTCAGTTGACGAAGCGCCTCAAGCTGAACCCGAATACGCTTCCGGAGATGATGAGATGGAAGTTCTGGATATTTCAAATGTTAATGCTGTTCCTAATAATTTAGACAGAAATATCAGTGAAACAGTTGAATTTAACAATATAGAGCTTTCACATGAAACCCCTTGCTTTAATGAGGTAAACGGGGAAGAAACGGTTCCTATGCTTAATATGAATGATTTTACGCCGCTTGAGCCTTTACCTGCGGATAATTTCAGTACGGAATCTTATGATATGGATAATTTATCCATTACTGATAACATGACCATGCCTAAAATGGAGTCAAAACCAGAAGCTGCTGATGTTAATTCCGGTAAAGCCGCGCCTGCAGTGGAAAACGCTCCTAAAGCTTTGCAATCGCTTGAACCTCTTGAACCGTTAGAAACCGTGGATATGGAATCCTTAAGTATAAATACGGGTATGGCTCAGGCAGCACAAAAGCAGCAGCAGCGGAGTCAGGAGGAAGAGGAGGCTCTGAATGCTTTATCATCCGAGTTAGACTCAATTCCTGATTTTGGAGAAGAAGGTCTAAGCGGAGATGATGGCGGGGATTTAGGCGCAAACGATAATGCACCAATGGCTGAGGAACAATCTGATACTATAGATAATCCTGCGGAACCAATCCAAGCCGCGGCAGCCGATACTCAAGGTCAAACATCTGATGAAATCCCTCCGCTTGAAGATATTGCAAATCTTACAGTCGCTGATATTGTTGAGCAGCCTGCTGAAAACGGAGTTCCACAAGAACCGGTAACAGATATGGATTCTCTTGTACCTGTTGATGAACTTGCCAATGCAGAAGAACAGAGTCAGGAAATTCCAACAATTGTCGACGCTATAGAAAATCCTGAACTTATAGAACCGCAGGAGGACGCTGCTGTTCAGGATGAAAATATTCATGTTAATGCGGACGAATCCAAAACCCCGGAAGAAGCTCAAGGTCAGCAAAATGAAGAAAGCGGAAAAAATTCTGATTTAAACGTACTATATAGTGAAGATGATTCGGAAAACATGGAAGCTTCAGATGATGAAACTATACAGCAAGAGGAAGATATTGATCTTTCAGGTTTGGATGAAATAGAAAACTTTGATGCCGGAATGGAACAAATACCTTCTATTTATAAGAATAACCAAAAATTACCTGTAAAAATGATTGCTGTCGCCGCGTTTACTGCAGTGCTTATTGTTGCAGGGTTTGGTGTATTCTCAATGAAAGGTAAAAACTCTGTCACAGAACCAGAACCTCTTGCTCAGGCGCTTCCGGAAGCTCTTCCGTCAAATGATGCGGAGGCAAATGGAACTTCGTCAGCCGGTGCTGAAACTCCTGATGATATTGCTCAGACTCCTGATGTTTCCGGTGAACAATTGCCGCTTGCGGATAATGCAGATGTTCTCTCCGATAACACTCCGGAGGTTCAGACAATTCCAGCTCCGCAAAAAGAGCCTGTCAATGTTAAAAAAGACGATGCAGGAAATGCTAAAAAGGCGGATGCTGCTGCAAAACCAGCCCCTACTCCTGTTTCATATACAGGTGTAAATAAATTGTCATGGGAAGTTCCGGATTACCTTTCATATAGTGAAAATATTAAAAAATATCTGCAAACGGCAGGTAAAAGCATAAAATTGACTCTTTCGAGTGATTTGCTTCTTGTAGATGAGTATGCTTACTCAAATCAAATGAAGATTGATTTGAAATTAAGTAATGAAGGTAATTTGAAGGCATCAAATATCGTAAAATCGAGCGGTTCAAACCAAATCGACAAAATTGTGTTACAAACTGTTAAAGATACGTTAAATGTCATCAAACCCGCTACTGGAGAGGTTCCTACGCCAGATTTTCGTTTGGCTCTTATAATAAATTTCTAATTATGCTATAATTTTATAAGATAAGGAATTTTTAAGTGGAATTAACTCAGGAAAAGTTAAATTTAATAGAGAGAATAATAAAAAACGACAGAAAATTCGCCAACAACGAAGATCTGTATGAAGACTTTTTTAACGAAATGTGCAAACGGTCAATGCCGATTGTTAATACCATAACATCGGATGCAACGCTGGAAGCATATTTGCGGAAAATAGCCACAACAAGTATATTAAATGTTTTAAAGGATTCGGGCAGGTTAAGACGTACAAGGGAAGGCTTTTCCAGTGTGCGGGAAGTTCCGCTTGAAACAACATCGGAGCCTTCTTCTGTTGAAAATTATTCTCATGTTACAATTTCTTATCCGCAGGCGGATTTCGACAGCAATCCTGAAGATATCGCAATTCAAAAAGAAATTTTGCAAAAAATTGTTGACGCGATATACTTAATTAATGAAGCCGAACCTGATAAACAATATTTGAGAATTTATAAATTACGTTACGATGAAGGGATGACACAGAAGGAAATTGCTTCAGAATTAAATCTCTCTCAATCGGAAATTTCTAAAAGATTGTTTAAATTGATGGAAAAGGTTAAAGAGGCGTTTAATTAAAAACGGGAATTTAACTATGAAATGTCCAATCTGCAAAAAAACAATACCGGATAACACGTTAAAATGTCCGTATTGCAAAACAAGAACAGGCTTGATTTGCAAAAATTGTCATACTGTAAATTCAATATATGATATTGTCTGCCGTAAATGCGGTGAAGAAATTCTGAAACTTTGTCCGGAATGTAACAGTGTTAATCAATTAAATGCAAAAAAATGCCGTAAATGCGGCTATCCTTTTTATGAGGCTGTTAAAGCACAAGAAGTTATTCCGGAAGATTTTAGCAGTTTTGAATACCCTGCTAAATTCATGAGTCAGGAGGCTGCTAAAAATACTCTTGTAAAGGGAATATTAAACCATTCAAAAAAGATTTTATCCCTGAGCGGAGATAGAGGTATCGGAAAAAGTGTGGTCTTATCGCATGTTATGAATGCATTGAGGGACAAGCATTTTGTTTGGTTTTACGGCAAGTGTACCCCGATTACCCAGTTGACACCCGGCGGATTGCTTCAGGATATGATGCTGAATCTTTTTAATCTTCCGAATTTTTGTCTGAATAGTTTAAAGTTTAAGAAAGACGCAACAAAGTTTTTCCAGAATGAATTCCCGTATCTTAATCATGCTGAGGTATATGATTTTTTGAATTTTCTCTATCCTTCGCAGTTCGGAACTTTCGAGGAAATGTATACAAATAAAGCAAAAACTTTTGATTTGCTGAATAAAATTTTTGACAAAATTATTTCCTACAGCAAGTTTGTCATAGTAGTGGATAATTTTGAAAATGTTGACGGGTTTTCATTTGAATTTTTGAGTGAATTTATAAAGAAAGAAAATATTCGGGAAGAATTAAATCTTTTGCTTTTGTATAATGAGCCTAAACCTGCAAAAAGTTATTTTAATTTATCCAAAAATGAATCTGAGGATATTTATCTTGATATAAGTATTGCGTCATTGACTCCTGCGCAGATGATAGAATTTGTCCGGCAGAAGGAGGAAACTGTTAAGGGTTTCCCGTATATGAATGATACGGAGAAGAGAAATTTATTCTTAGCAGCGCACGGAAATCCTGCATTCCTTGAACAGGCGTTGAGCTTAAGATTTGACTGCCATATATCGGATTTTACGTTTAAGCTTCCCGAAACATATTATGATTTGATAGAGGAGCGATTAAGAGTCTTAAAAGAGGCAAATAAAACTGCTTACGTATTTTTAATTGCTTCTGCTATTCTCGGAGATAAGATAAATTTAAACTTACTAAAGCAGATATTCGGGTTTAATGATAACAGATTTAGTGAAGTCATAGCATATCTTGAACAGTCAAATTATATATCACCGTTGAGTGACATTTTCTATCAATTCAAGGATTTGTTGTTATGGGAAACTATTCTAAAGACTGCTAAAAATGATGACGGATTTATAGATTTAAATACAAAAGTTTGTAATGCACTCGGTAATTTTACATTGAATTCAAATGCAATTTTCGGGATAATAGCACAGAACTTGAAGCACCCGAAGCTTGCGCTCGATATATGGACGCGGAATACGCGGCTTGCGGCATACGCAGGGGACACGAATTTGTATGCTATATCGCAAAAACAGTGTCTTGCTTTGATTAATGAACTTGACGAAAGTGAAACATTAAAAATCCGATATAATATATCTGAGCGTCTGGGGAAACTTCTTGCGGATTACAATCCTAAAGAGGCGATGGATTACCTCCCGGATGCTATTGCGAACGCTCAGGCAATCGGTGATACTCCGAGGGAAATTGAACTCCTCGGGTATATGGCAAATTGCTGTGAAAGAGTTGGTAATTATTTCGGGAATGTTGAGTGTGTTGATGTAGTTTTATCTAAAATGGCTGCAGATATGGATTTGGAAACAGCGCTGGTTAAGTGTTCCAAATTGAATTCCCTTTTATATATCGGAAACTGCGGTCAGATTATCAATATGATTGATAATGAGATTATGCCGGTGTTTGATGATTATCTCGGAAAAACTTACACAAAGCAGAATATTCCGTTCGATTTGGTTTATGAAACATGGCTTAAGACATATCTTATACTTGCCAATGCTCTTATATGGCAGGGAAATGACAGGTCTTTTGAAATACTGACGATTCTTTTTGACATAATTGAGCGCAACAACATCAGCGACAATCTTTTTATCTGTAAGTGTAAACTGGGGCTTGCGTTTGCAAATACGATGAAAGGTGATTTTACATCTTCTGAAAAATTATTGGAAGAAATTTTGAAAAATTACCGCGAAAATTCAATGGATGATAAGGCTATTTTACAATGGAATTTGATTAATATAATAAACAATTTCTTGCGGAAACGTTATAGCGGCTTACAGGATGATTTGTTCCAGGTAGTTACTTTTGCGAACAACAGCGGCGATAATTTTACTAAGAATATGCTGAAATCACTCCTTGGAAAAATCTTTAAAGACAATAACCAGATAAAACATGCGATAGATATTTATAATGACCAGATTGCATATTTTTCAAAAGAAAAGATGGCGTTGGGCGCTCTTTTAACGTGGTATTTGATTGCGGAAGCGGCACTTGTGACGGAAGGTCCTTATGCCGCTCAGGAAATTGCATCGCAGGCGCTTGAGGTTGCTCAAAATCCGAAGATTGATAACTATTTCTTTACTATTCTTTTGAAAACGACAATTGTAAAAGCATCAATGGCGATATCTGATTATGATACGGCTAAAATGAATCTTGATAGTGCAATTATGGTTGCGAAGAAATTTAATTTGAATGATTTGTTGTCGCGGCTTTATCTTTTATACGGAAAATATTTCCAGGAGATAGGACTGATAACTTCTCCAAGGCAGCAAGAATATCTGAACGGGGCTGCAAGAATGTATTTTAAGGCTTCCGATTTGGTAAAACAAACCCGAAATAATTATGTGCATATAGATATCCAAAAAGCGAAAAATGCCCTGAAATCTTTTTGTCAGGTTAACAATATTAAGCTAGGTCAGGCATAAATAGCAAATTTTTTCACGTTGTATTTTTTATATAAATGTAGGACTTAAATATAAGAAAATTTTTGTGTAAATGGGTCAGTTCATAAATTCAGTACGTGAAGTAAAAAATAATTACAATATCTATGACAAGTGGGAACAGCAGCAGGCTGATGAAAAAGCTCAGAAACAGTATCTTGCAAAGAATTTACAGCTTCCGAAAGATAAGGTAGAATTAACCGAAGCCAGGGCAAAAACCGTTATCCGTGCTGCGGAAATGCTTGATAACCGTTCTGAGAATAACTGCGAAGATATGGAAATGTTTTCATCGGCAATGAGTATATTCGCACTTTTGCCGCTGGCTTTTCTGCCTATTCTCGGTATCAAAATGAAATCCGTTAAATCTGTTCAGATGCTGAATATCGGGAGTATGATTGCAACATTTGCCGTGAGTATAGGTTTTATACTCTGGGGTACCGCAAAGCAAAAAGAGGCTTCTCGTATCGGACGTTTTCAGGCAAAGCAAGATGAATTGAAAGATGTCAGAAATTTCGTAATTTATACCCCTGAACAAATTGAAGCAGCTGTTAAAAAAGCTGAAGAACTTCCGGATGAAAAAGAGAAGAAAAGTTTCCTAAAAAGTTTTTCTAATATTAAACAGATTTTTAAAGATAAAAAGGTCTATGAAGAAGCCAAATCGCAAAAAGACGACGGCGAAATTGAGAGATTAAAATCAAAAACATATACCCCTCAGCAGCTTGCAAAAGCCGATGAGGATAAAGAATTAATAATAGATGCGGTAAAAGATATCAATATCAGGGCAGAAGAATATTCAGAAAACGCAGAGAATGCTTTTGATACACTTGGTGTATTTTCTGCAATTCTAGCGGTACCGGTCGGTGTCGCTCTGAATAAAATCCTGAAACTTTTTGGCGGCAAAACTGCCAAATACAGCGGAATTGTATCGACTGCAGCAACGACACTGACGACCCTTACACTTTTGACAGCCGGAACCTCTGTTCAAAAAGAAGCTTCCCGTATCGGGAGATATAAAGCAAGACAGGATTTGATGAAAGATCCAGCTGCTTTGATGGCGTTTACAGAGGAACAAAAGGAAAAGGCAAAAGATATTAAAGCAGAGGATCAGAAAAAATCTTTCTTCCAAAAAATTGCACAAAATTTCGCCTTCCTCGGAACATATTTGAAAGATGCAAATGAGTACAAAGAATATAAAGAAAAAGAACTTAAAAAGAATGAAAAAATTATCAAAATCCTGAAAGAAGATACAGAAATTTCGGATAAACAATTGCAGGATGCAAAACATTTGCAGCAAAAAGTCTTTATGGCGTTCGACGAAATTGATGAGATGTCCCAGCGCTATTCAGAAGATATCGAAGCAGGAACAGAAATTGCAAAACAAGCGTTCGGAGCGGTATTCGGGATTAGCTATGCCGTTGCAATGACCGCTTTATCGCTTGCTTTTCTCAAAGGAAAACTCCCTATTGATAAAATCCTAAAAACTTTCTCAAATATTACCCTTGATAAAACATCTCCGTTCAAGGGAATTGTTGATAAAGGTTATGATCTTTTGAAAAATGATAAGGAATTGAGAAAAGAATTTAATAACGTAATGATTAACGGCGGCGGCAAACTTAAGGAACATCCTGAATTTAAAAAAGTATACGATGCATTCAAAGAAGAATTCCAAAAAGTAATTTCGAGCGGTTCTGATAAAAAATCCCTTACTGATGCTTTAAACAAACACTTCAAAAAAGGTTTTCTCCCGACATGGGGTCGTCATTTTACGTTTGATATTTTAAAAATAAAAGCAAGAAAGAATTTACATAAGGCGGGTTTTGAAATCCCTGCGGAACTTAAAGTTAATTACGGTAATTATAAAACCTTATGGAATACAATAGCTGTTGCCGGTGCTCCGGTTCTAGCTCTGGTAATCGGGATTCCGTATGCATTTAATGCTTGGCTTACGAATATTCAGAAAAAAGCCGGAAAAATCGGGATTATGAAAGCGATGGAGAGGATAGATGATCCGAGGGTTTTCGTAAACGAGAATTCTGAGCCGATGTCATCCAGCCAAAATCTTGCCAATACAGAATCAGGCAATTTGTTAGATAAATTTAAGACTGCTTAATTATATTTGCAACATAATCAAAATAATCATTGTTTTTGTACTTTGAAATATGTTTTTCAAGCGTTTCTTTGTCAACAAAACCCATTCGATATGCAACTTCTTCCAGACAGGCAATTTTTATTCCCTGGTTTTCTTCAATCGTATGGACAAATTGCGACGCCTGCAATAGCGAATGATGCGTTCCCGTGTCAAGCCATGCAAAGCCGCGACCTAAGATTTCAACGTTCAGACTGCCTTCAGAAAGATAAACATTGTTCAAATCGGTAATTTCCAACTCTCCGCGGGCAGAAGGCTTTAATTTTTTTGCATATTCAACAACTTTATTATCATAAAAATATAAGCCGGTAACCGCATAGTCAGATTTTGGTTTGTCAGGTTTTTCTTCAAGGGATAAAACTTTGCCGTTGTTGTCAAATTCAACGACCCCGAATCTATGTGCATCTTTAACCTTATATCCGAAAACTGTTGCTTTACCGGATTTTGTATTTTCTGCCGCATTTTTTAACTTTGCGGAAAATCCGTCGCCGTAAAAAATATTATCTCCGAGAATGAGTGCTACATTATCATCCCCGATAAATTCTTCCCCGAGAATAAACGCCTGTGCAAGCCCGTCAGGAGATGGCTGCTCTCTGTATGAAAATTTTACCCCGAAAGGTGTACCGTCGCCGAGGAGTCTTTTAAAATTCGGCAGATCCTGAGGGGTGGAAATTATCAAAATATCCTTTATTCCCGCAAGCATAAGAACGGAAATCGGATGATAAATCATCGGTTTATCATAAACAGGCATTAACTGTTTTGATACAGCTATTGTACTTGGATGTAACCTTGTTCCGGCGCCTCCGGCTAAAACGATACCTTTCATAAAATATCCTTATTCTTGAAATTGATTGTTAAATATTATATAATAAATTTATAATAACATGAAAATAATAAAGGAGATTGAGAGTATGAAAA
>CALUVR010000014.1 GCA_944324285.1 Candidatus Gastranaerophilales bacterium
GTTGTGTCCTCAGTCGGTTCGGTTGGAGTAGTATCCTCCGTCGGCTCTGTAGGAGTTGTGTCCTCAGTCGGTTCGGTCGGAGTAGTATCCTCCGTCGGCTCTGTAGGAGTTGTGTCCTGAGTTGGTTCAGTTGGTTCTGTCGGTTCAGTTGGTTCCGGAATTACGAGGTTGTCGTCATCATCTTCGCCGCCTTTGTCATCATCCGGAATAGGTTCATCCCCGTTGCCGTCATCGTCAATATCAACTTCATAATCAGGATCATCACCCTGTTCGCTGCCGCCGTAATAGTAGTTACGACCATCATCGTTAGGTCCTGTTTGGTTTTCAGGATCCCCGCCGACTGCTTCAACGTCTTCAGGTCTTACTGCATCAACTCTGATGGAAATATTTTCTCCTTCAGGGTTTGTTATAGGGTTAGTAGAACCATCAGGTGTAACAGTAGATTTACCGTCTTCCCCTCTGTGTTTACCCATATTGAAGTAGTATCCGCCTGCGTAAACGTTATCTGCTGTGATGTTTAAGTCCTGCGAGTACGGTCTGCCGTCTGTTCTGTCGGTATCAATTACGCCGTTTTTAATTACGACTGTTGAATCCGCTGCGTGTTCATAGTCAGGAGCTTCATCTTCACTCCAGTAGCTGCCGAGGTCTAAGGCTTTAATTCTGACGTTATCAGGGATTACATTTTTGTTTTCACCGTAGTAATCCGTAGGATATGTCGGAACCTGACCTAAGTTTTCGATATAGAGGTTTTTGCCTCGGGTAACAAGATCAATATTTTTATTTGCGGTAATTTCTCTGATATAAGTATTACCTGAGAATTCAGCATCGATATTACCTGTTCTTGCAATCATTGCGCAAACATTGGTATCCATTTTTTCGCCGTTATCACCGTCCATACCTTTTACGTTGATATCATGGATTGCGAGCATATCAACGCCCTGTGAGTTTTTGCTTGCATAATCCGGAACATGCGGCTTGGTTGCGCTGTCACCGTCGAAGATATCAGTAACGCCGTTTTGTCTGAAGGTTACTTTATTATCTTTTTCGCCGATGTCTTTACCTGCGATAACTGAAATCCCTGTACCTTCAATGTTAATTGTGTTTGGTTTGTTTGCTGCATTCAAAATGCTCCAGGTAGGGTTGTCATCTGTCGCTTTTTGGTCAATGTTATCAGCGAGAAGAATTACTCTGCCGTCAGATTTAGCGTAATTCAATTTCATATCATTACCGGCGCTTGCGAGATTGATAAGAGAATAGTTATCAGCTTCACGGTTTGTGCTGCCTGTGCTTGTTGCAGTGATTATACCGTCAACGTTGACGTTAACTGATTTAGTCCAATCTCTGCCGTCAACTCCGATACCTGTGCAGGCACCGCCGTCACAAGGTCCGACTTCTTTACCGATAGATCCGTTTGTAACATTCATTGTTAAATTAGCACCGTCTGTTGTCTGGATTAATGTTTTAGCGACGCCGTAGTTATAAAGATTGCCGTTATTAACCGTGAAAGTTGTTTCGCCGTTGGATTTTACATAGAAGTCGTTATCAGTTTCGTCGCCGATTACGATATTTGAATTAGTACCTTTGAAATCTAATTTGCCTCTGTTTGTCTGTGTAACGTGACCCATAATGTTCATGTGGCGGTCACCTGAGTTATCCATCAAGAGGGATGTTCCGTTAGAAGTAACATTAGCATTTGATTCTACATTCAGCTTATTAACTTTGTTGGTGATAGTTGCTGTACCTTTATTATTAGTGACATCACCGCGGATAATTAAGCCTTCGTTGCCTGTTTCGTTTGTAATTTTCATTACACCGGAGTTTGTAACAGCACCGTCAAGGTCAATACCTGTGCCTTTGCCGTTGTTGAGGATAGTCATATCTCCGTCAGTGTTGTTAATATTTGCAGTGCTTTGAGAAGCTAATTTGCCTGCGGAGTTGGTGATAGTCATATCGCCGTCATTGTTGGTAACTCTGTTTTTAATAACAAGACCGTCTGTGCCGGTTTCGTTTGTGATAACCATATTGCCTGTATTGGTAATAATACCGTCGAGGTCAATACCTGTTCCTGCACCGTTATTAAGGATTGTCATATCCCCGTTAGTGTTGGTAATATTTGCAGTGCTTTGAGATGTTACTTTGCCTGCAGAGTTGGTGATGGTCATATTACCGTTTTTGTTGGTAACTTTATTGATAATATTGATACCTTCAGTACCGGTTTTGTTTGTAATATTCATAGTGCCATCGTTTTCAACAACTCCGTCAAGCTCAATGCCTGTGCCGTTAAGTTCGTTGAGGATGGTCATAACACCTTTGTTTTTAATAGCGCCTGTGGAAGCGATTTTACCTGCGGCGTTTGTAATAGTAAGGTTGCCCTGATGGTTTGCAACTTCGCCGTTGATAATAACGCCTTCAATACCCGTGTTGTCAATAGTGATGTTGCCCGGTCCGTAAGTTCTTACCAGACCGCCTTCTGCAACGCTTGTTCCTACATTTGATTTAATTACGATATTGCCGTTAGAGGCTGCAAACTGGTTGCCTGATTCCATATTATCAGCTTTTACAAGGGCCTTAAATAATGCGTCTGCCTGAGTTCTTACTGCATCATTATTAGTCCATTTGCCGTCAGTAGCTGGGTTATGAGCAAATACATCATTGTTGCCGCCAACGCTTGCAAGAACTCCGCCTGTTTCCCCGACCGCAACTTTGCCGCCGTTTAATTCTACATCGCCTCTTGCAATAATAGCGCCGTCAATCTGGATTGTACCGTTGCCGATTGCAACAGAGTTAGGATCCCACGCTTTATCAGGTAAATGTACAGCATTATTTGTATAACCGCTGGTAGCATACTGTATATTAGTAGGCATGTCTTTTTTTAATGCCTCATAGGCTTTCTCTGTTGGAGTTAAGACTGATAGAGATCCAACATTCAAAACGCCGCTTGAACCTACAACCAATCCGCCCGGAGCTACAAATACCAGTTGTCCGTCAGATTTTAATTGTCCGTTAAGTGAATTAAGCGCATTGACTATACCGTGAATTTGGGCATTTCCGTCAATGAATGTAACAAATTTGTCAAAAGTACCTTCAGATAATTTTAAATCAGGATCTGTTCCGTATTTTGTGTTGTACCATTTAAAAATAAAGTTAGCAACATCTTTGTTTCCGAGGACAAATTCCTGAAAATGTTTGAAACCGATACCTTTGTCTTGATTGAAAGCATCAGCAGAGATATTATAACTTCCGTTTTGACCGTTTGGAGTTAATGTGTTACCGCCCGCGTCAATGATACTCGTGTCAATACCGAATGACGGTGCAACTACAGCCTGCTGTAATGCTAAGATAGAACTTACAGCTAAAATTAATGCCCTTTTATTTCTTTTGTTCGATTTCATGATGTTAAACCTCAAATCCTTTGCACTTAACACAATACATTTTCATTTTTATACATATATAAACGGTTTAGCATGCCAAAAAATTGACATTTTTTGGGGTAAAACTTTACAAAAATTCATAATTTGACTTTTGCTATGTTGCATGTATTATTATATACCAAAAATTTTTTAGGGTGTGATTTGGTTGATTTTGTATAAGTGATGTGTGAAGGAGTGAGTAGTGAGGGGTGAATGGTTCAATAATAATAGGTCTCATCACTCTTCACTTTCCAAAAAGCTGGATTCTTTCGGGCTTCGCCCTCAGAATGACGTAACAGATAAGCATGCCTGTCATTCTGGAAGCGTAGAAAAACTGATTGAAGCGTTAGCTGAAATCAAGTTTTTCAAGCTATGCAGAATCGCATAATCGTGGAACGCGGCGGTAATGCGATTCCGGGTCGTAGCCCGGAATGACGTAACACTTTTTGTACCTTAGCATCTTTTAACCGCCCCCTCACTCTTCACTTAATTACACTTATCGTCTAATCATCTTATAAACCTCTATGTTAACAAATGTAAAGTGTTGTTTTTCCCTTGAAATCAATGATATTATTGTATTTGGAAAAATTAACCAAATATATGATTAAAGTTTTCATGCAATTTTGCCGTACAAAAATTGTTTATAAAGACATAGAGAAGTATAAACTAAACTATGCAAATTTTTTCCCACCGAAAAAACGCAGAAAGGATGTATTATGTGTGCAACAAAAGTTGATTTCAAGCAGTACGGATTCACTGAGCAGCAGTGGAATTCGATGAGTGCGAAACAAAAGCAAACTTTCCAGGCTCAGTGGAATGCCTGGGATGAGGCAACAAAAGACAAATTTAGAGAAACTATTGCAAAAGGAAACGGAAGTGATGCTTCTACGGCTCTTTCCGGAGATGCTGCTAAAACAGAAAACAAAAACAAAGGTATTGCGTTAGAAAGTTCCTCCAAACTTTCCGCTTCGGCTCTTGACGCCAAATGGCGTGCAGCCCAAAATACTGTTCCGTTGGAAGAAAATAAGTCTTTACAAGAACAAAAACTGGCACAGTATAAACAGGAATATGCTAAACTCTATAATGAAGATCCTGCTCGTGCTAAAGAAGATATTGTAGATGTTCTTTATGCTAAAGAAAAATATGAGATGGAATCTGCAATGAAACAAATGCGTGAATCCTCCGACGGTCGTGTAGCTCTCGCAGATAGATATTTAAAAGAATTTGCAGATCCTGACGAAGTCATGAAATTTACGGATTCTTACGGCAAATATCTGGAAAAATACGAAGATAAAGAACTTGCAAGACAACAGTTCAACAGTGAATTTGACCTCACCGAAGAAGATGAAGGATACATCAGACCGGGGATGGAACCTACTGAAAGACAAATTCAAATGGTTGCTCACAGAAAAGCCCTTCTTGATTCTGTTAATATCGGTAATGAAGATATAGATAAAATGGCATCTAAATTCCTTCAGGACAGATACCTCAACGCAGCTATGAATGAAGTAGCGGAGTATGATGCTAAGATTTCTGAAGCTCTTGCTAAAGGTGATACTGAAAAAGCCGAAAAACTTAAACAAAAAGCTGAAGAGTATCTGGTAGATGCAAAGAAAGAAGAAATTCAGACAAATGCCAAAGATAAAGAAGAACTTATTGAAATGATGGCACAGGCAAAACTCGACCGCGAAATTGCTGAAGAACGTGTCGCAAACAGACAAATATTCTATAGTAAGGACGCTCCTGGTTATGATAAAAATAATCCTAACCACAAAGTTCTCACAGATAAAATGAGAGATTTTGTTGATGAAAATCAGGAAATGTTCTATGACAAAGATGGTAATTTTGACAGCGAAAAATTCAAAGAGTTCTTTGTAAGAATTTCCAATGAAAACGAAACTGCCGAAGACGGTTATGAACGTGCAGATTATATGACAAGTATTGATAACCGTAAGAGAGGTAACAGAGAAAAAGATATTCTCTCCTACCAGAACGAACTTGAAGAACAGTATCCTCTATATAAAGACCCTAAAACAAGGGCACAGTTCCTTAAGGATAATCCGGATATTGCAGATCGTTTGAATTATATGACAACGAAAGCAAGTCTTAAAGACAGAAGATTCCAGGGTGCATGTGCAGAGATTTGCGGTCTTGATAAAGAAAAAGATAAACTTGCAGGCAAACGTGCCCTCCACGTATTGACGAGCGGTTTGAAAGGAGCTGGTGCAGGTTTTGCAATGGGTGCTCTGGGTGAAGCCTTTGCTTGTACAAAAGTTGTCAATAAAGCTTACTCCGGTATTTTAGCAATAAGCGGTACCGTAGGTTATCAGGGTGTTCAGCACATTGTCCAAAACTACACCCATAATGGTACTGTCGGATATACGCACGAAGGTACTGTCGGATATACGCACGAAGGTACTGTCGGATATACGCATGAAGGTACTGTCGGATATTCACACTCTGGCTCTGTCGGATACTCCGGCTCCGGAATTGCTGATTATTCGCACACAGGCTCAGTAGGCTTCTCCGGCTCCGGTGTTGCAGATTATTCGCACACAGGTTCAGTAGGATTTGGCGGTTCCGGTGTTGTTGATTACACCTACGGCGGTGTTGCTGAATACGGCGGTACCCTGTCAGGCAGTGTTCCTGCTGATTTTACCTGGGAGAAATGGGAAAACGGTATGCTGGCTGATTCAGGAACTGTTACAAAAGATGTACCTTGGAGCGGAGACTACAGCGGTTCTATCTCATACGGCGGTACAGGCTCCGCAGGTTATAGCTACACGGGTTCTGCAGGTTATACTGCAAACGGTCAGGTAGGCTTTGACTACTCCGGCAGCGTAGGTTATACTGCAAACGGTCAGGTAGGTTTTGACTACTCCGGCAGCGTAGGTTATACTGCAAACGGTCAGGTAGGCTATACTGCAAACGGTCAGGTAGGCTATACTGCAAGCGGTGAAGTAGGCTATACCGCAAGCGGTGAAGTAGGCTATACTGCAAGCGGTCAGGTTGAAGGCGACTTCGCATACGAGGGTGAAGCAGAATACAAAACTGAACGTGAATATGAAGGCACCACAAGTGCAAGACATAAATTCGACTGGAGTGTTCCTCTCAAAGCGGCTGCTATGGGCTTCGTAACAGGTGCAATCGGCGGCTTGCTCTCTATGAAAAATGTCAAATACGATGGCGGTGGGCCTGCTATTGAAGCAAGAAAGAAAGTTACAGAAGATGTAAAAACTCCTCCGAAGCCAATCAAGCTGGAAGAACTTCCACCATTACCGGTACCTGGTCCTACTATTCCGGATATTACACTTGAACCGATTCCGATACCTCCGGTTAAGCCGCCTGAATATTTCGATTACAAAATCGAACACGATCCGGGCAAAGAAGCTCCTACACATACAATTAAATATGGTGAAAACCCGAGACGTATTGTTGAAGGACGTTACGGAGTAGAAGTCGGAACGAAAGCGTATAATGAAATTCTGGCATCAATGCTCGACGCAAGCGGGTACGAACGCGGCACCAACCTCTATGTAGGCGACAAGTTCGTCCTCCCGACAGTCACGGTTGACGGCAAAGAATACAAACCTAATGATGATCCTTCAAAGGTTGGAACAGACCCTGTTACAAGTAAAATCAGAGCCGCACACCTCAAGGCTAAAGTTCAATATATCGGCGGTGCTTACTATGTAGTTGATGTTACAGACCCGAAACACCCTAAACGTTTAACAGGTCCGCTCTCGGAAGCTCAGGCTGAAAAAGAACTTGAAAGACTTAAAGCTGAGGCGGAAGCCGCAGGCAAAATTCAGAAACCGAAAGATGAATAAAAAGGAGGTATTTAACCGGACGAGAGACAACTGAATAGCTTTTTTGAGAAAGACCCGAAGTTAATTCGGGTCTTTTGTCGTCCGGAGTCATTATCCTATTTTGCCGCCACATTCCCCTTTGTTTACTCTCTGTTAAAAAATTGACAAACAACATAAAAATTATTAAATTAATCAGTATGAAAAAGATTTTAATTCTTCTACTTATACTAACCCTGCATTTACCTGTTTGTGCGGAAGTTCTTCAAGGAAGCGTAACCTATGATGTTGATTCAGCCCGTGAAGAACTTTTGAAATATTCCGATAACAAGATTGATAAAACCCTTGCCGAATCCTTTTATAAAGATTACTATTACAAAGAAAATCAATCCTATAAGCTTAAAGCCCAAACCAATTTGAAAAACAGAGTGCTGGCGTTTTTTTCGGACACAACTTACGGTGTTATGTACAGAGCAATCCCTCTTTATGTCTGGTATTATGCTAAAGACGGAACTCTTATTTATATGGAGAAAAAGGACTCTACTGAATATCCGTATAAAGCTTACAAATACACTCCGTCGGGTTTGCTGATGAATATGAGCCTCAGGGTTTCTAAGGATGAAACATTTATTTACACCCCGGCAGGAAAACTTGTTGCACACTGGATTGGACCGAATGCTTATGATGAAGATAATAATATCATAATGACCCGCGAATACAAAGAATAAAAATTCCTCAAACCGCTGAGATGCGGCAGCTTATTTTTATGATAAAATCTCTTTTGAAAGCCCAAGAAAATTTCGCGCTAGGCAGTAAGGCAAAATTTTTGAGCGGCGTTTAAAAATTGGCGGCACCAGATAAAAAGGGATAGATTTATGTTTGATAATAAAGTTAACGTATTAAAAGCGCTTGCAATAACACTTGTGGTATCGGGACATCTGGAATTCTCGCTTCTCGGGATATTCCCGCCGTATTCGTTTCAACTTGCACTATTTTTCTTTATATCAGGATATTTGTTTAATAAAAAATATCTTGATGATGTAGTTACTTTTATTGAAAAACGTATAAAAACTCTTTTGCTGCCGTATTTTTTATACAGTACATTTTATCTTGGAGTAACCGCATTAATTGCAAAACTCACAGGCAAATGGTGGGGAATGCCGTTATCTTTAAAAAATTTCTTTATAACTCCGTTTTTGAACGGGCATCAGTTTGATTTGTCGTGCCCCCTGTGGTTTGTAACCCAGTTGTTTATGACAATGATAACCTTTTTATTTCTGTTTAGAATTTTACGCGGAATAAGAGATAATAAATTTTTTCATCTTGCGGTTTTTGGACTGCTTGGAATTTCTGCAATACCGCTTTCAAAGATGATTACCGTAACTCCTATTGCATTGATTGTTATAAGAACGATGTTTTCAATGTTTTTTGTTTATCTGGGGTATTTTTATAAGAACTTCATTGAAGAAAAATATGATATATTGACGGTAAAATGGTTCGGCTGGGTTGTGGTATTGCAATCAATTTTGTGGATGTTCAACAGGGATTACGACCCGGAACACGGGATTGGTCTAAGCTATGTCCTTGTCTGGGCAAGATTTGACGAGCAGTTGTTTGTCCCGATTATTACTGCTTTGACTGGTATCTGGGCATCTCTTTTTACAGTCAAGATTATTTACCCTTATGTAAAAGATATAAAATTCGTGAATTATCTCGGAAAAACGACTTATCACATAATGGCGAACCACTTGTTTGTAATGTATGTTATTACGGCTATTTTCTTGAAAATTAACGGTATCCCGATTGAGGAACGCGCTAATCATGATATCTATTGGATTTATAACCCTGTGCAGACAACTTATTTGTATTTTGTTCTGACAATGGTAATAACAACTTACCTTGGCGCGGCGCAGCAATCGTTATGGAAAAAGATAAAAAATCTGTTTAAAACAGAGAAAGCTGATTAGAATTTTCTTTTTCTTTCATGTCGCGTTCAAATTTGCTTAAATTCAGCAAATCATCTTGAATTTTCTGTAAAAACGGGGACGGTGGAAGGTGTTCTGATTTCCCGAATTGGAAGCGTTTAATTGCGCGTGAGAGGAATAATCTTTCTTCTGCTCGTGTCATGCCGACATAGAGGAGTCGTTTTTCTTCCGAAATTTCCTCTTCTGTTTTGGCACGGTAAAGCGGGAGGATACCTTCCTCCAGTCCTGCAATAAAAACGCATTTAAATTCAAGACCTTTTGATGCGTGGAGCGTCATCAGGGAAATTCTGTCAGCCCTTTCATCAAGAGTGTCGGCTTCCGTGAGAAGTGATACCTCGTGGATAAATTCTTCTTTTGTTGGGAATTTTTCCGCAAGATTTACGAGGTATTTGAAAATATAATCGTCGATTTCGCGTTCGGATTGAGCAGCTGCTCTTTTACCGGAAGTTTACTGCTCAGACTTTGCAGAAGATTTCTTATATGTTTGTTTTCGCAAAGTAGGTCATTTGAAAGCTTTACATAAGGCATTCCTGAACGTTGTAGGGCTTCCAGGATTGGTTTTAGCTGGGTTGAGGTTCTGTAGAGGATTGCAAAATCAGAGAACGAATAATCTTCAGCCTGTCCTTCAGATCTATCAGAATCCAGTGAAAAGAAGCTGTGACCGCCTATCATATTTTCGATTGTGCTTACGATAAATTCAGCCTCTGCCTTATCTGTAGGCGCTGTGTGGATTGTAATTTTTTCGTGAGGTTTATCGTATTTGGAAATTATGTTAAAGGCGTCAATCATCTGATTAGAGGCGTCGACTATTGTGTTTGTGGAGCGGTAGTTGTTTTTTAAGTTTATTATTTCAGCGTTCGGGTAGTCTGTTTTGAAGTTATTGAAGAATTTTGCGCTGCCGCCGCGGAAACCGTAAATCGCCTGATTAGGGTCGCCTATTGCAAGAATATTTCCGTCGTACGGGACAAGGAGTTTTATTAACTCATACTGGTTTTCGTCAATGTCCTGATATTCGTCGACTGAAACGTATTTGAAGCGGTCTTTATAACGGTTTAAGATATCAGGGTTTTCATTAAAAAGTTTAAGTGTCAGTGTTATAAGGTCATCGAATTCAAGAATATTTTCAGGGATTTCATCTTCTTTGTAAAGGGACTTTTCTTCCTTGCTTATAACTCTGAAATCCTCACTCAGTCCGAGTGTTTCGTGATTTTTTTTCAGGATTGAAAAACAGAGCGAGTGGAAGGTATGCATATTCAGTCCGGCGGCTTTTTCACCGAGAAGTTTTGAAAGTCTTTCTCTCATTTCGCCTGCGGCTTTTCTTGTGAAAGTGATTGCAAGACAGTTGTCTGCAGGAATATTTTTCTCAGAAATCATATAAGCAAGCCGTTTGGTTAATACGGTAGTTTTTCCCGACCCAGGACCTGCCATAATAAGGAGTTGTGAAGCCTCTGCTTTTACAGCTTTTTCCTGAAATTCATCAAGGGAAGCCGGCATGGTGTTTGCAATAGTGTGCGAGTCCGTTTTGTGCGGCGCCAGCGGCTGCGGATTAAAATCATTTATAGGTTTTTGAATTAACTGCGGGGTTATTTTCGGGATGTCTATGTTAAGTTTGAGGTTAACGAAATTTTTTTTTACAAGTTCGCTGTCGTCAAAAAGCCTTATGATACCATACTCGCCGTCGTAGCCGGCATGTTTTATGACGTTGCCTTTTCTCAGGCGCGAAATTCCTTCACCTAACAGCGGCGAATCTTTTGATAAATCGTCGAGCGGAATTTCGCGCAGAATTGAAAGTTCAGAGCCGAATTTGCGGATTAATCTTTCGTATTCCGTAACAACGGATTTACTCTGGACTCCGACGCAGTTAATTTCTGAAATTATCTCCTGCAAAGGGACAAGGCTGAACACTTCTCCTGCGGTTGCAGGTTTAAAGGTGCTGTCAAAACTCCTGTCCGCAAGAGTGCAGACTCTGTTTAGAACGCCGATTGTCAGAGGTTTTCCGCAGACAGGGCAGATGTTGTTGAGTTTTAAACTTTCCTGCGGGGTAAGGCAGACGTTGCATTTTCTGTGTCCGTCCTCGTGGTACTTCCCTTCTTCAGGGAAAAATTCCACTGTACCGACATAGCCGTCGCCGGTTTTCAGGGCATTCATCATACTGAAATAATCCGGTTCTGTATCAAAGACGGTTGCTTCTCTTGCTAGTTTTGACGGTGAATGCGCGTCAGAATTTGATACAAGGCGGTATTTATCAAGTTTTGAAACCTTCCAGTTCATCTCAGGGTCTGACGATAACCCTGTTTCAACCGCAAAAATATGTTCCGCTAAATCTCCGTAACATTCTTCAATGGAATCAAACCCCGACTTTGACCCGAGAACCGAAAACCATGGGGTCCAGATGTGGGCGGGGATTATGTAAGAGCCTTCGCCTGATTCAAGGGCTATTTCAAGGAGGTCGCGGGAATCCAGACCTAAAATCGGGCGTCCGTCGGATTTGATATTGCCGATTGCGCCGAGTTTATCGCGGAAACGTCCTGCGGCTTCCATATCAGGAACGAAAACTACATGGTGAACTTTTCTTGTTTTATCCCCTTTTTTATAAATTGTTGAAATTTCAACCGAAAGAACAAATCTGACTGGTGTTGAAGTTTTAAAGATTTCTTTTTCAATGTCAGGGCGAAGGTTAAAAACGCCGTTGCCTGCAGGGATTAATTTTTCCTGAATTTCCGCAAACCACGCAGGATGTGTAAAATCTCCCGTTGAAATTACGCTCAATCCTTTTTTCTGTGCCCAGATGGCTAATTCTTCAAGATTGCAGCTTTTGCTTGTCGCGCGGGAATACTTTGAATGGATGTGCAGGTCTGCGTAAAAAAACATTTCAACTCTCTCCTTTTTAGAAACCATACCACTGACAAAGCAGTCGGTATGATATCATAAACTTTTCTTTATTATATTTAAAGCCTGCATGGCAAGTCAATTAAAATTTAAATTTTGTTGAAAAGTTTAATTGAGAGCGTACTGGTGTTGTGGTTTCCGAATAAATTTGCCCTGCACCTATATCAAAATTCATTCTGTCGTCCTTGAAGGGTTTCAGGCTGAAAATAAGTTCGTTTTTTCTGTTTCTGTCCATAAAGTTTGTGGAATATACGTTCTGCAAAGTGACGTGGTTATTGAGTTTGTATTCAGGGGTGAAGGCGAAGGTTCCTTTACCTGTTTTTTCAAGTGATGTAAAGGCGCTGCTTTTGTAGGATGTATTCAGTGTGAATTTGTTTTTGTTATACTTTGCAAACATAGTCCCTGTTTGGGAATATGAATCCGGCGCAAAGGTGTAGTCGGATTTTGTTCCGAAAGAAAAGTTTCCGTGTTTTTTCTCTCTTGTAAATGAGGTTGAATGCTTGTCGTAAGGATTTTTGTTTTTGTAATCGAAAATGTTCTGCGTTGTCACTGTGTAAGTTTTTTGCTGTGTAAGGTCGAGTTTTTCCGATTTCAAATTTTGCGGAGATTTGAGGTTTATGCGTTCAATCGGAGATGCTAATTCAAGCTGTATTTCATCCTCTGTTTCCCCATCCGCAAAAACCGGAAGCGCTATCAGAAATAAAGTTAATATAAGCAGGGAAAATTTTTTCATACTTAAATTATATTAGTAATTTGTAAAGAAATAAAGCCCCCCGGGAATTTATGTTATATTAGAAAATAAAGATATTATCACATACAAAAGTTTATGATATAAAAGACTGGATTGCTTCGCTAACGCTCGCAATGACAGTTTAGCAGATTGGCTTAAACTAAAAACATTTAAGGAGAAATTTTTTATGAAAGTTTTAATAATAGGAGGCGGCGCGTGCGGCGCAAGTGCTGCGGCAAGATTGAGAAGGCTTGATGACAGCGCTGAGATTTTAATCTTAGAAAAAACTTTTGAGATTTCAATCGCAAACTGCGGACTGCCTTACTATTGCTCGGGCGTAATTGCGGATGAAGAGGTTATGCATGTTTCATCCCCGAAAAAGTTTAAGGAGCTTCTGAATGTTGATATCAAGCTCGGAGCGGAAGTCGTTGCGATTAAACGGGATGAAAAGAAAGTTGTGCTGCAAAACGGGGAAGAACTCTCTTACGACAAACTTGTGCTTGCTCCTGGGGCAAGTCCTTTTATTCCTGATATAAAAGGGGCTAAAAATAATCCGAAAATCTTTACTGTGAGAATGCTTCAGGATGCTGAAAAGATAAAAGAATTTATAAAAATTACGGGTGCAAAAAATGCAGTTGTCATAGGTGGCGGCTTTATCGGGATTGAAATGGCGGAGAGTCTTGCAGAACTTGCGAATACAACGATTGTCGAATTAGGAAGGCATGTTTTGCCGCAAGTTGATGATGAAATTGCCGCTGTTGCTCAAAATGAAATCAGAAAACATGGCGTTAATTTGATTTTGTCGGACGGAGTGAAAGAATTCGGTGAGAATGAACTTACTCTTGAATCCGGCAGACAAATTCCTTATGATATTGCGATTATGGGTATTGGTGTTCGTCCAGAAACAACTCTTGCCGCAGCCTGCGGGCTTGAAATCGGAAAATCCGGCGGAGTGAAAGTAAATGAATTTATGCAGACCTCTGATGAAAATATTTATGCAGGCGGTGACAGCGTGGAAGTAAGTCATTTTGTGTCCGGTGCGGATGTATTAATTCCGCTTGCAGGACCTGCAAACCGTCACGGAAGAATTATCGCGGATAATATTAAAGGTTACAAATCAACCTACAAAAAAACAATCGGCGCGTCTGTCATAAAGGTTTTTGATTTGACGGTCGCAAGCGTCGGAATGTCTGAAACAGCGCTTAAAAAATCAGGAATTGATTATTTAAAGACCATGACTTTCGGATTTTCCCACGCAAGCTATTATCCCGGTGCGACAAGAACCTTATATAAATTGATGTTTAATAAAGATGGCGAAATTCTCGGAATGCAGGCGGTCGGGTATGAAGGTGTCGAAAAACGGGTTGACGTTATGGCGACGGCTATGCGTAATCATAACAAAGTTTGGGATTTAATCGACATTGAACTCTGCTACGCGCCGCCTTATTCTTCCGCAAAAGATCCTGTCAATATCCTCGGCATGAATGCTGATAATATTTTGAAAGGATTTTTTAAACCCGCGTTTTATGAAGATTTGAAAGACGCAATTCTTATTGATGTGAGAAATTTTCAAACATACAGCAGAGAAACAATTGACGGCGCAAAACATATTTATACGCCTGATTTACGGGAAAAATATACAGAACTCCCGCGGGATAAAAAGATTGTTCTTTTCTGTAATACAGGGTTTCAGAGCTATGTTGCATCAAGAATTCTTGTCCAGAGGGGTTTTGAAAATGTTTACAGCCTCTGCGCCGGAATTGAGTTGTATAAGCTCTTAAAGCAGAACGAAGAGGCAGAGAAAGAAACTTTGAAAATATAAGTTAGGAGAAATGTATGACAGGAAAAAATTTGGTTATAGACAAAGAAAAATGTATTCACTGCGGATTATGCGTAAATGACTGCACTGCATTTGCGCTGGAACTTGACGACAGTAAAACTCCAAAGTTCACCGAAGGCGGCGAAGATAGATGTATTAAATGCCAGCACTGCCTTGCTGTGTGCCCTGTCGGAGCACTTTCAATCCTTGATAAAAAGCCTGAAAATTCCGATAAAATTTTGCCTCATTATAATTCCGATGAGCTTTTGAACCTTATCAAAAGCCGCAGAAGCATCCGACATTTTAAATCTGAAAATGTTCCCGCTGAAACTATCGCAAAACTTAAAGATATGCTTAACTGGGTTCCGACAGGGTGCAACAATCACGGGCTTCATTTTTCCTTCATTGAAGATGTGAATGTGATGAATGATTTTAGAAATTACACAAATCAAAAACTTATTAACATTTTGCAGAAAGCTCCTGTAAAAGGGCTAGCCGGAAAATTTTCGGGATATAAAGATGCTCTGATAAACGGAAATGACGTTATTTTTCGCGGGGCACCACACATGATAGTAGTTTCAGCCCCTATTAAGGCACCGTGTGCTAATATTGATCCTATAATTGCGTTGAGTTATTTTGATCTTTACGCACAGAGTCTTGGTGTTGGTACATTATGGTGCGGTTTCGGAGAAGCCTGTCTGCAAATTTTTCCTGAACTGTGCAGGGAGTTGAAAATTCCTGACGGGTATAAGGCATCTTATGTCATGCTTTTCGGTCTGCCTGATGTAAAATATGCCAGAACAACCCAGCCTGAACCTTTTGACATGTCTGTGACCGATAAATTTAATTCCGCCAAAATGCCGCTTCTAGATAGAGTAAAAAGATATTTCTGGAATTGTGCAAGATAGTTTTGCACCCTTACAAGGAGCATTGTTACTGCATTAGTATCTTAGTTGTGCAGGTATGCCAAACCGACCAATCTTTTTGCCTCCCTTATGAAGGGAGGCAGATGCGTGAGCGCCGGAGGGTTTGGAGCTGATACCCCTCTCCTGAATTTGTAAATTCGCTAATGCTCATTAACAAATTCTACCCTCAGCACAAGGCATACAGGATCACAAGGCTCGTTCTTCGCCTGCTCATTTTGTATCCCGCAAGTGGTGAGGGGACTTGTGTTTTACCCCTTCATCTTTTTTGCTAAATTGCCTCTCATTTCTCTCTTTATTGCATTTATCGTGTTAAAGTCAACCCCTGTTAGTTTATTTTGCCGTACAGTATTCAGGATTGCTATGGATTTTTTCCATAAAGTTATCTTCTTCTGTCGTTGTTTCTAAATTGCCGTCAGCTATCCGTTCAAGACTCTTTATCCCTGCCGCTGCATATTGCTTTGTTAAGTTAAGCGGAAGTTTGCACTCGTATTTTGCATGTTTAAAATGGCATCTTCTATCAGGAGTCATCCCGAAAATTTGTAAAACTCCGTCGGTTGTTTTGTCATGAGTACAGGTGTTGAGCTTCTCCCAAACAGGTTTGTATACTAATGCTCTTGCAGATGCACCCTCCATTAAAAAACTCTGCATGCTTGGTGCAGCAAAATCTATGTCCTCATTCGCACTGACTCCATAACCGCATCCAAATAAAATAACTATTCCTGCGAAAATAACCAATAATTTCTTTTTCATAATAAATCTCCTAAACTCTTTATACCTTATTATAAAATTATAATGTTTAAAACGGCATTTTTATTAAGAAACTTTAATTTTTAATTTTCTAATTGACAAAGGTTTATTAAGTGCTTAAATGTTTAGAGTAAATAATAAATGTTCAAAATACACTTTTTAAAAAAGGTGTTGAGAAATGATTAGTGCGATATCAAATAATAATATAAATAATACTTATAATAATAAAATTCAATATTTATCAAGCGATACGAAAAATTTTACCGCGCATATTCCGAAGGTCATATATAAGCAGGCGGAAAAACAAAATATCTGGCATAAGTATCCTTTGAAATATGTGGTATACAGTAACGATTTTGGCGAAGCCGTAAGACCTGTTATAGGAAATATGATGGCGCGTCTTTCGTGGATTCCATCAGTGTCTTATACTTTACTGGCATTGAATAGCAGCGGAAAAAAGGATAATCTTGCAAAAGAACTGGCATTTCAGGGAATTGCAAGTTTTTTATTGCCCTATCTGACCCTCAGAACAACCCGCCATTGTGCATCAAAAGCTATTGACAAGCTTCCGCAGGACTGGAAAACCTCTTTTAAACAAAAAACTCAGGATTTTCCTAAATTAGATAAATTTGTTAAAAGGTTTGCAAAAAACAATAAAAGCGGCTACAAAAATATAGCTGTTTCAACTGCAGGAATAGGTGTGTTGCTTGCCTGCGTAAAGCCTATTGATGAAGCTGTTATGAAGCTTTTGAATAAACATTTCGGTTAAATGTTTGCATTTTAAAATTCTTTTCTGATAAAATTACAGTATGAATTAAGATAGTTGATTAGAGGGAATTTTATGAAAAAGACTTTAGTGAGTATTATATGCGCTGTTTTGTTGGGCGTATTGCCGGCTGCAGCTGCTCAAGATGTGTTTGTAAACAGATTTCAAAACCTGCAAGAAAAACAGGAAACTATCAGCCGCATTGGTTTTCGGCTTTTGAACGCCAATAGAATTTCCCATAGAATGGTGTTTCAATACAGTGATAAAAATATAATTAATGCGGTGACTTACCATACCGGCAGAAGAATAGTTTTCTATCAGGGACTTATGGCATATACGACCGACGAAGATCAGGTTGCAGCAGTTTTGGCTCACGAAATCTCGCACGGTATAGATTCATATCACGGGATTTTCCGCGGTACATTTTCATTTTTAGCGTCTATGTTCACCCCGCGTAAGTATGAGAAAAAGGCAGATAAAAGAGCGATTGATTTTATGGTGAACGCCGGCTATAACCCTGTTGCCATGATTGTTATGATGAATAAAACTTTTGCACAGGATAGATATGAATTTCTTGCAACACATCCGCTTGCCTCAAGAAGAATGGCTTACGTATATGAATACATCTTTTTTAAGTATCCTGAATTCCTGAAAAATAACAAATATCAGGACAATATTTATTATCAGAATTTCCTTTTAACTTCTCAGGAGAATAGACGAAAACTTCAGCGCAAAGTGGAAACCCGTTCAAAGAGTAATGTAAACTATGATTAGATTTATTCTGATTGCATGTATACTGGGACTGCTGCCGTGTTATGCGGCGGGGTACACTCCGGAACTTATAAAAGACGAACTTGTAGAAAAGACGCTTTCCGGTGTTAGTGATGTGTACCCTGAGCCGAACTTGGATTATGACTATTCGGATAAGAATATAAAATATCCTCTTGTGCCGCGGGTTCGTCCATATAGATCGTTACATTACGATGATAAACTTGTAAAACTTTACCTGCAGGATGTCAGCAGTGATTATCCTGAGGCGAATTTGAATTACGATTATACAAAAGTGAAATTTTTGCCTCTCCATATAAGGTTTGTGGAAGAAATCTATTCTCACGGCGATAAAAACGAAGAAGGCGAAATTGTTAAATTCAAGGTAATTCGTGATGTTGAGGACGGCGGGCGTGTTATCGTGCCTCAGGGAACAATCGGGACAGCCAAGATTGAAACCATTTCCCCGAACGGATTTATGGGAGTTCCGGCAGAAGTTATTGTTGCGCATTTTAATGTTCCGGGGCTTGAACGAAAAAAGATTGAGGGGGAAGTTGATAAAACCGGTATGAATTTTATGGGGCTTGCAGGTGCTTTAAAATATTCAATCGGAACGTTTATCCCCGGGACAGGGTATCTTTTTATGCTCATAAAAGGCGGGCATGTAAAAATAAATACTTATGACGTATATGAAATTAAATATGTACCTTAAATATTAAAGAAGTATTTATTCCGCCGAATGCAAAGTTGTTTGACATAACAATAGGGGTGTCAATTTCGCGTCCCTGACCTTTTATGTAGTCAAGTTTTCCGCATTCAGGGTCAACATTATTAAGGTTAATTGTAGGGCAGAACCATTTTTTACGCGCCATATCGACAGTCAAAACAGCTTCCACAGCGCCGCAGGCGCCGAGAGTGTGACCTGTGTAGCTTTTGAGGGAACTTGTCGGAACCGCGCGTTTAAAAATATCATAAGTTGCGTTGGTTTCGGCTAAATCCCCCTGAATTGTTGCCGTACCGTGGGCATTTATGTAACCAATGTCGTCCGGCGAAATTCCTGCATCTTTCAGAGCAAGCGCAAGTGCTGATTTCATGGTATCGCGGTTCGGGCTTGTAATATGTGTTCCGTCGGTTGAGGTGCCAAAACCGATTATTTCAGCATAAATCTTTGCGCCGCGTTTTTTAGCGTGCTCGTATTCTTCCAAAATCATTGTGGCAGCGCCTTCTCCTATTACAAGACCATCCCTGTCTTTATCAAACGGAGCCGGTGTAATTTCAGGCGTCGAATTCTTCTGGCTGGTTGCATATAAAGTATCAAAAATTGCAATCTGTGTCGGGTGGAGTTCTTCGGCGCCGCCTGCTATCATAACTGTCTGATAGCCGTTTTTGATGGCTTCATAAGCTGAACCTATTCCCATAGAGCCTGATGTGCAGGCAGTTGAGGTTGTGATGAGCCGTCCTGTTGTTTTAAAGTAGAGCGAAATATTAACTGCTGTTGTCTGCGGCATCATTTTGACGTAACTGCCGGAGGTTACGCATTTAACCTCTTTATCCACCATCATTGAATAGAAATCTATGAGGGTATCAAGAGAGCCTGTAGATGAGCCATGGCTTACGCCGGTTTCGCCGTTTGTGATAATAGCATCACCAAGTAATCCGGCATCTTCTAAAGCTTCTTCCGCGCTCACAACGCTCATAACGCCTACTCTGCCCATTGTGCGCATAACTTTTCTTGTATAATGCGGCGGGATTACAAAATCTTCTACAGGCGCGCCGAGGCGTGTGTTTAGCCTTGTATACTGCTCAAGTTCCGGGAGGTATTTTACGCAGTTTTTGAAGGTTAAAAGTTTTTCAAAAGCTTTTTCTCTTGTGGCGCCGAGAGGGCTTATTTGCGACATACCTGTAACAACGACTCTTTTCATAGGTAAAGTCCTCCGTTGACGGAGATTACCTGACCTGTAATATAGGAGGAATCTTCACTCATAAGGTAATTCACAAGGCTTGCGACTTCTTCGGGTTTTCCGGCGCGCTTCATCGGGATGAGTTTTTTCATTTCATCCACCGGCAAATCTTTAATCATATCGGTTTCAATCACCCCGGGCGCAATACAGTTAACAGTAATTCCGCGTTTTGCAAGTTCTAAGCTTAATGCCTTAACAGCTCCGATAATCCCTGCTTTTGAGGCACTGTAGTTTACCTGCCCGCGGTTTCCGGCTAACCCTGAAATTGATGACATTGCAATAATTCTTCCCTTAACCCTGTTTTGAATCATTGGCATGACAACGGGTTTGAGGACATTATAAAAACCGCCGAGGTTTGTTCCGATAACGTCGTCCCACTCATCATCTTCCATTGCAGGGAAAACGTTATCTCTTGCAATTCCGGCATTCAAAACAACACCGTAATAAATTCCGTTTTTTTCTATATCTTCCGTCAGAATTTTTTTGCATTCTTCGCGGTCTTTCACGTTGAACTGTAATATTCTTGCATTCACGCCGTATGTTTCAATTTCTTTTTTAATCTCAAGCGATTTTTCCATATTTTTGTTACAGTGTAACACTATATTATATCCGTTTTTTGCAAGATATAAGGCGGAAGCTTTTCCTATTCCGCGGCTTGAACCGGTGATTAAAACCTGTTTTTCCATTACTCTCATACTCCGTTATTCAGGAAATCAGAGGCGTTTTGGGGCTTGTAGACGTTGACCGCTGCCTTTGCGCACTCTATATCATTATTATAAATAAAACACTCAAAGGAAACAAGTTCATTGTCGCCGAAAATTTCAACCGCTTTAATTGTGTAGGTTTTTCCTTTTTCAAATTTGTCGATATTGCATTTGTAAGAGCGCGTTCCGAGGAGAAATCCGATGGATGGTTCTTCTTCACCGGATTTGAAATGAGAATAGCACCCGATTGTCTGCGCCATAAATTCAATTCCTGTAACGTAAGATATTCCGTCAAGTTCTTTATCAAAGAATACGCTGTCCTCGCGGATTGTGACTGTAGTTGTGACGCTGCCATTTTCGAGATTGATTTCTTCAATGTCGTCAATGAGTATCATCGGGTGATTATGCGGTAATATTTTTTCTAAATCGTATTTCATTTATTTTCCTAAAATCATAACTGCGTTTGTGCCGCCAAAGCCGAAGGCATTGCACATAATATAATTGAGGCGCCCTGTGGTGTTATTTTTTTGTACAAGCTTAAGCGGCGGAAGTTTCGGGTCGTATTCGCCATCGTAAATGTGTGGGAAAGCCTGACCTTTTTCAAGCATAATGCAGCAAAGGGCTGTTTCAATTGAGGCTGACGCGCCGAGGCAGTGTCCTGTCATCGGTTTTGTGGCGCTCACCGGAACTTTGTCTTTGAATATTTTATAAACAGCGTTTGCTTCCATTAAGTCATTTGAAACAGTACCTGTGCCGTGGAGATTTATGTAATCGATTTCCTCAGGCGTCAATCCTGCCTCCTTAAGTGCTGCTTCCATTGCGTTTGCAGCCTGCGTGCCTTCAGGGTCAGGGGTTGCAGCGTGGTAGGCGTCGGAGGTTTCGCCGATACCGAGGATTTTTATTCCGTCCGCGGCGTCTTTTTCCACAAGAAACAACGCTGCGGCTTCTCCGATATTCATGCCTTTTCTGTTTTTGCTCAACGGAATTGATCGTTCTTTTGATAAAACTTCCAGCGCGGTAAAACCTGCAAGCGGAAATTTTGAAATCTCATCCGTTCCGCCGACTATTGCGGCATCACAAATTCCTGCATTGATAAGTTTTCTCGCCGTTGAGAATGCTTTTATTCCTGATGAACATGCCGTTGAGACCCCGCAGAAAAAGCCTTCCAATTTGAGGTAATCTTTTAGAAATTCTGCCGGGTTACTCATTTTTAAGTGTTCAGGATTTTTAGTTTCTTCAAACCTGTCAATCCCTGTATTGGTGGTAGCAATTACAACACCGATTTTTTTCCGGTCGTATTTTTTTAAAAACCGGTCAAGTTCCGGCTTCATCTGATTAACACAGTGCAGAAGAAGCCTGTTGCAGCGGAGGTTATATTTGCCATCTATGATTTCAGGGAGTTCTGCCGTAATTCTCAAATCCGGAAGCTTTCCCGCAGCACCGTTTGAGAAAATTTCTTCAAAATTTTCTCCCAGTGAACAAATTGCACCTGTTTTTGTTATCGTAATCATTTTTCCTCTGTGTTAATATAATAGCATGAACGAAGTTATTTTTGATATAAAAAAGTTTTCTTACGCCCGGGGTGATGAAATTGACGTTTCATTTATCCCTATGCTTTTAAGGCGTAAGCTGAATAAATTCGGACGTGCAGGACTTTATACGCTATATAACGCTTATGAAAACGGCACAAATCCGAACCTTGTTTTTGCCTCAAGCTACGGCGATATTGAACGCGTTGAAAAACTTATTGCGCAAAGAGAAGAGGATGGCGAAGTTTCGCCTGCAGGTTTCAGTTCATCCGTCCATAACGCGACTGTCGGGCTTTTTTCTTTGTTAGAAAAAATAAAAACAGCGTATAATTCAATCTCGGCAGGTGACAAAACTCTTTCTGCCGGATTTTTGGAGAGTATAATTTCCGGAGAATCTCTGTTTTGCTACACAGAAAGCCTCGGCGGGGTAAAAAGTATTTCAGTTTTGACAACTCCTCAAAAAGACGGTAAATTTTTATTGTGTGAAAATTCGGAAAACCTTCCGCCGCAGGACGGTTTTGAGGATTTGAAAGCTTTTTTGGAAGGTAAGACCGACCGGTTTGTCAGCGGTTTATATATGGTTAAACGAAGATGAGAATTTTGAGGGCTGTTCTTGTAATACTTGAAATGACTTTTTTTGCGCTAGGCGCCATGTTTATAGGCTGCGTGCTTTTTCCTCTGCTCGGGATTTTTTATAAAGGGAGTGAGCGCAGACAAAAATTTGCAAAAATTATCCATGATTCCTGGAAATTTTTTATCGGAGTGATGGAGGGTTCAGGAGAAATCAAGGTGCATATCGACGGGAACCTCTCCGATATAAGAGGAAAAATTGTTGTGGCATCTCATCCGAGTTTGATTGATATTATTCTTTTAATCGGGAATATGCCGCCTTCTCTTTGTCTTGCAAAAAAAAGCCTTTTAAAAAATCCGTTTATGCGAAATATTGTGAAATCACTCTATATAATCAATGATGTTGAACCTGAAATCTTTGAAAAATCAGCAACAGAAGCCCTAAAAGATGGATACAATATCGTAATTTTCCCGACAGGAACAAGAACCCTGCCCGGGGAGGATGTGAAATTACATAAAGGTGCAGCACAAATTGCTATTGCGGCGGGCGTTGATATAGTGCCGGTGAGGATTGAAACGGATTATCCTTTCCTTATTAAAAACCATTCCCCGTTGGATGCCGGTACAAAACCCGTGAATTACAAATTAACTGTTCTGCCTAAGATAAAATTATCGGATTTTCCGCCGGAACTCACTGATATCAAACTCCGCAACCATATAACCGCCCGCATAAAAGAATGTATAAATTGACTTTAATTTACACTTGGGGTATAAATTTATTAAAGGAATTAAGCAGATGACTCTGGAAAACGAAATTAAAGAATTAATAATAAAATCTCTGGAACTTGAAGATATTAAGCCTTCCGATATTAAAGACGACGAGCCGCTTTTCAACGACGGATTGGGGCTTGATTCCATTGACGCTTTAGAACTCGGCATGGCTTTAAAGAAAAAATATAATGTAACACTTTCTTCCGAAAAAGAAGAAAACAGCGAGTATTTTTATTCCGTAAAAACTATTGCGGACTTTATCAGGAGTAATAAGGTTGAGTAAGAATTTTACACACGAAGAAATTTTGAATAAATTAACGGAAATTCTTGTTGAGGATTTTGAAATCAGCGCGGATTTGATTAACCCTGAGGCTAATCTTTTTGACGATTTGGAACTCGACAGTATTGACGCTGTTGATCTTGCGGTTAAGCTTCAGTATTTTACCGATAAAAAAATTGCGCCGGAAAATTTCAAAAAAATCCGTACCGTCAATGATGTTGTTAATGCAATTGAAGAATTGTTGAAATGAAATTGAGATTTATCCTTCCGTTTTTCTTAACGCTCTGTGTAATTTTGTTATTCCATTATACACAGTTTTTCGCGGTGAAATTCTACCCTGTAATTGCTAATTTTACGGCATTTGCAGTGTTTTTTGTGTCCTCGTTTTCTGAAGAAACCGTTATTCAAAAATTTGCAAAAATGCTTGAAGGCGGCACGCTGGATGATTTTACGAGAAACTATACCCGCAGGTTAACATATGTGTGGTGTGTTTTTTGTTTTTTGAACCTTTCTATTTCAATCGCAACGGTCTTTATGGCGGAAAAATGGTGGGCGCTTTATAACGGATTTATTTCTTATCTTGCATTAGGAACTATGTTTGCGGTTGAATATATTGTGAGAGTAGTTTTGAGGAAGAAGTATCAAAAATGATTCTTGAAAAATTTTTTACTGATAAATATGACGATTGGACGGTTTTTGTAAACCCTGATATGAAGTTCGGGGAATTCAAAAGATACGTTGCGGGGCAGACAAAGGAGTTTGAAAAATCCGAAAAAGAAAATGTTGTATTATTGTGCGAGAATTATTTTGATTTTGCGGTGAACTTTTTTGCGGCGGTTTTTGCGCGGAAAAATATTCATCTTTTGACAGATAGAACCCGTCTTTCTCTGCTGGATTTTGAATATATTCTGCCCGGGGCGCCGGAAGATATTGTTGAAGAAAATTTGGATATTTCCGGTAACAAACCCCTCCTCGAAATCAAAGATTTCGGTCCTCCCGCAAGGGGAGGACAAAGGGTAGAGGGAGAAACTTTACCGAAAATGAACAAGGATTCTTTTATAAGTCATTTTGACGCGGCGAAAATTCAGGTGAATCTTTTTACCTCAGGTTCTACAGGTGTGCCGAAAAATATTATGAAAACTCTTTATAATTTTGAGGCTGAAGCACAGTCAGTTATTGATGAATTTAAACTTCAGGATGATTATATTATTGCCTCGACAACCTCTTCCGCACATAGTTTCGGGATGGCTTTTAATTTTATTGTGCCTTTCTTAGGCGGGTTCAAGATTAACCGTAAAAAGGTCGAATTCCCTGAGCATTTGAATATTAAAGATAAGTATATTCTTATTTCGACCCCTTCATTTATGGAAAAACTGGCAAAATACGATTTTGAGTTTGAATATTCCCCTGAGAAGATTTTTCTTGCCGGCGCGAAAATGAAGCCCGAACTTTATGATTACTACAGCAGGTTTACGGAAGTTATCGACATCTACGGAAGCACCGAAACCGGCGACATCGGCTGGAAACAGGGCGGTGATATTTTTAATGTTTTTGATGCTGTTGAAGTTGATGTGGCAGATGACGGAAGAATTATTGTAAAATCGGAATTTTTTCCGTCCGGCGAGATTGTTTTGAATGACTTAATTGAAAAACTTTCTGAAAATAATTTTATTCTGAAAAAACGCTCCGATAGGATTGTGAAAATTCAGGAGAAAAGAATTTCGCTTGACGAGATGGAAAATAACTTAAAAAAACATAAATCAGTCAAAGATTGCAGATGTTTTGTGTACGATGATAAATTTTGCTGTGCGGTTGTGACTGATGATGTTGAAATTCAGTCGTCTGATTTGCGGCATTTCCTTTTGCAATTCAGTGAAATTGTTCCGAAAAAGTGGCGTATTCTGGATGAAATTCCGAAAAACATGAGCGGGAAAATTGATACAATGAAATTAAGAAAGCTCTTCGGCGTAAATCTTTCTTATCCGTTTATTTTCTCCAGACAAACGGATGCATCGCAGGCTGATTTGGAACTGTTATTCCGCAAAAATTCCAACTTTTTTAACGGGCATTTTGACGGAATGCCTGTTCTTCCGGGGGTTGTCCAGCTTTATTACGCAAAATTTTTCGCGGAAGATATTTTCGGGCTGCAGTTGCCGCATAACGAATTTAAAAGGGTGAAATTTTCTAACATAATGCAGCCGGACACGCGTTTTAGGCTGAAACTTTTAAACAAAGAAAAATCCGTTGAATTTACCTACATGGCGGATGACAAAGTTTATTCATCGGGTATATTTGTAAAATAAACGCACTTGAAATTTTAAAGCTGGTGCGCAGGAGCAAAAATCAGAGGTATTAAAAATGATTGTTGAATCAGAAAGTTTTATAAAAGTTCAGTTTTACGATTTGGATCCGATGAATGTGGTCTGGCACGGAAATTATATCAAGTATATGGAGACCGCCCGATGTGATTTGCTTTCTAAAATCGGCTATGATTACGACGATATGAGAGCCGACGGCGTTGCATATCCTGTTGCGACTATGGAAGTTAAATTCATAAAACCATGTGTGTTTAACCAGAATTTGCGGGTTGTAACATCTGTTGAAGAAATTGAACCGTGTCTTATGATTAGATATACTATTTTTGATGCGGATACGGGCGAAAAACTTTTCAAGGCAAAGACAATGCAGATTTGTGTTGATGTGAATACGAATGAAAGTATTTATTCAGCGCCGGAACGTTTGAAAGAAAAGCTTGCTTGTTGTAATCTTTAATTATGAAGAAAATTTTTTTAGTATTTTTTATGACTCTAACCGGAGGTTGTGTATGGGCGCAGGATGCAATTTTTCAACATCCCGTGACTCCCGATAAGGTTGCTGTCCCTGAATACGGTATGGTTAATTGTAAATTCTCACAGGAAAAAACTATTCCGAATTCAACGTCAGGTTTGAAATCCGGTGGAAATTTTCAATTTAATCCCGCAAAAGGCGTAACATTTGAAACCCTTTATCCTATTAAAACAACAACTTCTTATACGTCAGATGAGAATAAACGTATAAGCGATATTATAATTTCCGTGACCAAAAAAGATTACAGCTGGCTGAATAAAAATTTTGACCTTTATTATGTGAAAAACGGAGCTTCGTGGCGGCTTGCGCTGAAGCCTAAAAAATCTAATAAAGCCGCGGGTGTACTGGATTCCGTGATAATTGCAGGCAGCCATTACATTAACAAAATTGATATTAATACATTAAAAAGCGGGAGTACGAAAATTAACTTTACGGAATGCCGCGTTCCGTAAAAATTATTTATAGGGAAGTATGAAAGTATTTTTGAGAATTTTATTTATATTTGTATTTATTTTTGCGGGAATTTTTGTATTTTTTCATCCGGCAAAGACGGAAACGAATATTCTCCGCGCGGTGTTTTCCGATAATTCAGCGGACGAAACGCTTGTTAAATTAAGCGGGCGGTATTCCGCAAAAATTAATGTTCTTGTGGAAGCCGCAGCACCGGAAGATGCAGAAAATACTGCCGCTGAATTTTATAATAATGTTGATAAATCCACCTTTGATATTGAGGATTATGATGTCGTAAAAACTCTTGAAAATTTTAAAACTTATCAGAAAAATCTTCTTTCAACTCATACTGCCCTGCTGCTCGAAAAAGGTGATTACGGTAATGTGACGGGAGAGGCTTTTGTAAGACTTTATGACCCTCTTGGGTTTATGCTTTTGCCGCTGAATGAAGATCCTTTTCTTCTTTTCCGCGATTATGTGAAATCTTTTGGCGAGGGCAAAGGCAGTGAATTTTCATACAATGATAAATTCTATAAAATAATTTCTCTTGAAGTAAAAAATGATACCGCGCTTTCGCCTGACATCCTAAACGGAAAAATAAAAAAACTCGTTGAATTGCAGGAAAATTTGTCAAAAGATGATACGAAAATTTTCCTCACCGGAACGCCTATTCATTCCTACTATGCGAGTTCGCGTTCGATGACGGAGATTAATATTATTTGTATTCTTTCATCCCTTTTTATAATCGCGATTGCGTATTTTTATTTCAGAAACCTGAAACTCTTACTGCCAATTGCCGTGAGCCTCAGCGCGGGCATGCTGTCAGGATTTCTCGCAGCTTCAATTGTGTTTAAATCAATCCATGTTCTGACGTTTGTTTTCTCAACTACTCTAATCGGAATTTGTATTGATTATTCGCTCCATTATTTTATTGAAAAAGATTTGTCTAAAATCTTTAAAAGCCTTACGGTTAGTATGTTGACAACCGTTAGTGCGTTTGCAGTTTTGTTGTGTTCGGGAGTTGAACTTTTGCGTCAGATTTCCGTTTTTACCATGATGGGGCTTTTGTGCGTTTATTCAATTGTTGTGCTGTTTTATCCGCTTTTAAAATTTGATTATACCCCGCGGAAAATTAATTTTGTTATGGATGAAAATTTCAAAAAAATTCTTGCGGCAGTCGTAATTTTAATCTCAATTGCGGGCATGTTTTTTGTGAAATTCAACGATGATATCAGGAATATGTATGTGCCTTCCAAAAAACTTCTTGCTGCAGAAAAACTCTTTGCCTCTGTCACCGGCGGGAACGAAAAAACTTCTTTCGCAGTTGTGGAAGGTAAAAATATTGAAGAAATTCTCCAAAAAGAAGAACAGATTGCAAGGAATTTGCAGGAGGTGAATTATCAGGCGTTGAGTAAATTTATTCCGTCTGAAAAACAGCAGAAAAAGAATTTTGAACTCCGAAAAAATTTGTATAAAAATTCCCTCGAAAGTTATGCGGTATTTTTATCCCCTGAGGAAAAGAAAAAACTTTTGAATGAAAATCCTCCGTATGACTTTTTAAAATTTGATAAGAATTCACCGTTTGCGGATTTTTTAATTGGCGATAATACCTCGGTTATGGTTCTGTATGATTTCAACAGTCCTGAAATTATTAATCGGAACGGCGGACAATATGTGGATGTAAGAAAGGATATATCAGACAAAATCGGCGGCTGCCGCAGAATGTGCACACGTATGCTGATTCCGGTATTCGTAATTGTATGGATTCTTTTATCAGTTATTTATAAACCGAAAACGGCTGTAAAAATTTTGACACCTTCCATTCTTGCATGCGGGTTTTCAATAGGACTTTTGGGGCTTACCGGACAGGAGATTAATCTTTTCCATATCCTTGCATTATTTTTAATTATCGGGTTCGGGCTGGATTATTCCGTATTCAGAGCCGGTTGTAAAAAAGATTCATCGGACTCGGTTCTCTTATCCTGTGCAACAACCGTATTCTCTTTCCTTCTCCTTGCCTTCACAAGCTTTAAACTAATAAGTTCTCTCGGATTTATCCTCTCTGTCGGATTAACTGTTTCATACCTTACAAGCATGCTTTTTAATTACGACAAAAATGTAAAGGAGCCGCAAAGATGAAATGGTATCAGGCAAAAGAACAGGCGGCAGGGGAAAAAAGACTTCTTATAACCTGGAAAATTTATAAAATTTTCGGCAAAAAAGCCGTGAAAATTATTGCGTTTTTTGTGACTCTTTTTGCTTTTTTGCCTGCGGTCGATGCAAGAAGAGCGTCAAAACGTTTCCTTGAAATTATCGGAATAAAACCATCTTTGAAAAATCAATTTAAGCATTTTCTTGAATACTCATATTCGCTTGTAGATAATATGGAAGTTTTTTCAGGGAATTTTGACTATAACAAAATAGTTTTTGAAAGCGAGGAAGATGAAAAATACTGGGATGAAATTATCGCACACGGAGGTTTTTTAATTTTTTCGCACCTCGGGAATATCAATATTTTGCGCTCATTTCTCGCTAAGTATTCCGTACCTGCGAATGCATTTATGGCAGAGGAACAGTGCAGGGTTTTCAACGGATTTATAAAAAAAATAGCTGTTGAAGTTCCTGTTACATCCTATCCGGTCGAAAAAATCAATATAGATACCTCAATCGAAATAAAAGATAAACTTTCTCGCGGGGAGATTGTTTTTATGGCTGGCGACAGAACCTCAAAAAACAGTACAAATATTGAAGTCACATTATTTAACTATAAGGTGATGTTTCCACTCGGGACATTTACCTTTGCATATCTAATGGAAAGCCCTGTGTATTTTGTCTGCGTTTTGAAAGATGGAGAAAGCTGCAGATTTTATTTGAAAAAATTCTTCTCCTTAAGTTTGAAAAAGTCGGAAAAAATTAAACAAATGCAGAATGATTATATTCAATTTGTCGAAAATCTGACGCGGAAAGCTCCTTTTCAGTTTTTTAATTTTTATGATATGTTTGATAAATAATGTAATAAGTTGATTTTTTTCAGAAAAAGGTGTGCTACTTTAATATTATGGATTACTATCACTTTTGTAAAAAAATAAAATATTCTATTAAATCGGTAAAATTTGAAATAAAGTATTTTTTTCAAAACTTTCCGTTTAAGAAAAAAATACAGAATTATCTGATAAAAAAACGTCGTGCCCGTTATAAAAAAGAGTTAAATTTCATAAAAACTCGGGATTTTATAAATAAATTCGGGCTGATTGAGGTTGATAAAAATCCGTTTGAATACGGAATTGATTTATATAATGTCACAGACGGCTATATCGGATGTTATGGTGAATATGCTTTTGTGCACCAATACGGCGACGGCAAAATGTATACGCTTCAAGAATCTTCAGGAATTAACAGAAGAATTGATGAAGATGAAATCCGATACGAAAAACCTCTTAATCTGAAAAAAAATGTAATAGAAGAAGATGAAATTTGTATGCTGTGCTTTTTCAATGCATATAATTATTGGCATTTTACGTTCGATGTATTGCCAAAGCTTCTTATTATGGAAAAACTCGGCTACAAAGGAAAATATCTCGTGAATCCTACAGGCTGTTCAAGACCGTTTTTTGAAATGATAGGATTTCCTGAGGAGCGACTTGTTTACTGCAAACACAGCGACGTCATAAAAGCAAAAAAACTCTATATGTTCCACGAATGCTACGGCATAGAACTCGGCGGCAAATGGCTTCAAGATACGCGTGAGTATGTGATGAAACTCATAGAAGATAAAAATGGTTCCTTGTATGATGAAAAATTTCCGAAACATTTGTATGTGTCAAGAATTGGTTCAAGACGCATAATTAATGAGAAACAGCTTGTGGATTATCTTAAGCCGAAAGGTTTTGCCGTGATGATTCCTGAACAGCATTCATTATTTGAACAGATAAAATTTTTTGCAAATGCTGATGTTGTTGTGACCCCTCACGGTGCGAATGCTACCAATATTCTTTATTCAAAAGAAGGCACTACCCTTGTGGAATGTTTCGGTCATTACTGGGTTAACCCGTGCATGGTGACGACGGTGGATATTCTCGGAATTGATTACCACATGATTTGTGAAAGATTTATGCATAATATCCCGAATAGCGGAAGATTTTCAAATTATATTATAGATATCGTGATATTCCGTTGTATTATGGAAAAGATTTTCGAATACTGGAATTTAAAAAAAGCACAGAAAGTTCTGCAATAAGCAATCCTTGAAACAAGTTCTTTACTCAAAATATTTTCATGCTAATATTCAGATAAATAAAGCAGCCGGATAATCGCGCCCTTTAGGGTGAGGAAAGTCCGTGCATCCAAGGACAGATCGCCGGGGAAAGCCCGGACGGCGTGAGCCGGTGGATAGTGCCACAGAAATGTCGAATTTTGGGTAGTGCGCCGTGTGAGCCTGAGCGAGCAGAGAATGAAAGCGACAGCATATCCATTTTATGTGAGCGAAGATGGCGAACCCAGCACGTCTGGTCGAGCCGGACGTTACTCCGGCGAGATCCCCAAAATTCGAAAGACTGAGAATTCAGTTTTAGACTGCCGATGGATTTTATATCACAGGCGAGGGTGCAACGGTGAGTTAAGAGCTTCACCGTCAATATCGAGAGATATTGGACAGGTAAACCCCGATCGGATGCAAGATTAATTTGAAGGTTATAAAGGTTGTCCGCCCACTTCTAAAAAATCGCTTGAGATTGTGAGTAATCACAATACCAGACAGATGATTATCTAAAACAGAACACGGCTTACGGGCTGCTTTATTTTATAAAAAAAGAGGCTTGATTTATCATCAAACCTCTTTTTTTATTTGTTTTGGTTTATTTTTTGTCTTGTTTTTCGGATTCTTGTATAGCTTTGGCTTTTTCAGAGCCTTCTTTTATCTCGTTTTGAAGCGATTTTTGAATTTCTGCCGGGTCATATTCTTTGTTTATGTATTCAATTGTTGCATTTTTCTTCAAAGATTCAACAAGATTATCAATTGCCTCAAGCTGTTTTTGAGTTTCAAGGAACGCTTTGATATCGTTTTTAACTTTTTCAAACGGCTGCTGACCTGCTTCCATTCTGTCTGTTACCATAATAATATGATATCCGAATTGAGTTTGAACGAGTCCTGATACAGTGTTTGGTTTCATAGAAAATGCAGCTTTAGAAAATTCAGGAACCATTTCCTGAGCAGCAAAGAAACCTAAATCACCGCCGTTAACAGCTGTTGTTGTGTCGTCGGAATTCTCTTTCGCAATTTTAGCAAACATGGTTTGGTCTTTTTTAACTTCTGAGAGAAGTTTTTCTGCTTTTGCTTTTTTGTTTGCTATTTCTGTGTCAACTTTCTTTTTGATTTCTTCTTTTGAAAGTCCTGCATTTGCTTTATCAGATGTAATAATTTCTTCAATTTCCTGAGGGTTTACGGAGATAAGGATGTGTGAAGCTCTTACTTTATCAGGATATTTGAATTGTTTGATATTTTCATTGTAATATTTTTTTGCGTCGGCATCAGATATTTTACTGTTGGTAAGTTCTTTTGCCAACTTTTTCATTTTCACTTCTTCTTTCAGGTCTTTTTTGAATTGAGAAGTCGGAACGCCGTTTTGTTTAAGAATCTGGTTAAGTTGTTCTTTTGAACCTACACGATCAACAATTTCTTTAATGGCATTATCAACATCTTCGTTTGTAACTTCAATGCCGCGTTTTTCTACTTCCTGATTGAGAAGTTCTCTTACTATAAGTTCATTAACAACTTTGTCTTTAATTAAATAATATAAAAATCCGTTTTTACCGTCTTTAACGTTAATCCCTAATTGCGCCATCATACCGCCTTGGGCAGATTTGTTGAAGCTTTCGTCAAACTGTCCCTGGGTAATATTTTGACCGTTTACTTTGATAATTGTTTGAGCTGATTTAATACCGCAGCCTGTGAATAAAATTGCAGATAATGCAACGGTTGCAAGTAATTTTTTTCCTTTCATAAACTCTCTCTTTCTTTGGTTAGTTTTTATATTCGTGACTAATTTTATGTATATAATAAAACAAATCAATTAAAATGTTAAATACTTCATCAAAATTCATATATGAATTATTTAACAATAGAATGGAATTGCCTTCCTGACAGGACGGCGGGGCAATTGTAAACTTTATTTTCTTAAGAATTTCCGACGGAAGTTCCCGCTGAATAATTTTCCATTCAGGCTGGGTGTATGGAGTATAAATTCTTATGTTGTCGGAAGTTTCGCGGATTGCGGCAATTTTCACATCGCTTGCGGCAAGACGTATTCTGATTAATTTAATGAGGTTTTCGACGCTTTCGGGTGGTTTGGCAAAGCGGTCTTTCCACTCTTCTGTTATATAATCCAGTTCAACATCATTTTTTACATCCGCGAGTCGTTTATATTCAATCATTTTTTGTTCGGCAGAACCCACCCAGTCGTCAGGGATGAAGGCGGTAACATTTATATCGACAATAGTCTGGACGTCTTTTTCAACATGTTCCCCTTGAATTTCGTGGACGGTTTCTTCTAATAACTGGCAGTATGTGTCAAAACCGACGTTAATCATATGACCGTGCTGTTTTGTGCCGAGAATATTTCCGACTCCTCGGATTTCAACGTCCCTGAGTGCTATCTGATAGCCGCTTCCGAGGGTTGTGAATTCTTTTATGGCTTTTAATCTCTGGACTGCTTCTTTGGTCATTTCTTTCTGCCGTTTGTAGAAGCAGTAGCAGTATGCCTGTCTTTGCGATCGTCCGACGCGTCCACGTAATTGATAAAGCTGTGCAAGCCCGAAGCGGTCGGCATCGTGGATTATCATTGTATTGGCATTCGGAATGTCGATTCCGTTTTCGATAATCGTGGTCGCCAGAAGTACGTCATATTCATGGTTTGCAAAATCAACAATCACCTGCTCAAGTGCTTTCTCATCCATCTGACCGTGTCCGATTGCAATTCTGGCATTCGGCACAAGCTGCTGAAGCTGCATTTTAAATTCTTCTATTGTTTCAACACGGTTATAGAGGTAGAAAACCTGCCCTTCTCTATCAAGTTCATGGACTATGGCGTTTTTAACCATATTATCATTCCATACGCCCACGAATGTTTTTATCGGAAGCCTGTTTTTCGGAGGCGTGTTGATTACGGACATATCTTTTATGCCTGATAAAGACATATAAAGCGTTCGCGGAATAGGCGTTGCAGACATTGTGATTATGTCTATATTTTCACGCAGCTGCTTTAATTTTTCCTTGTGACGGACGCCGAAACGGTGCTCCTCATCTATCACAAGAAGCCCTAAATCTTTAAAAACAATTCCGTCCTGTAAAAGTCGGTGGGTACCGATAACAACGTCACAGGCGCCTGTTGCAAGATTTTTAACGGTTTCTTTCTGTTCTTTATTTGTGCGGAAGCGGGAGAGAAGTTCTACGTGAACCCCGAACGGCTTAAAACGGTCAGACATTGTTTGGTAGTGCTGGAGTGCAAGAATTGTCGTCGGAACAACAACAGCAACCTGTTTCCCCGAGGTGACAGCCTTAAAGATTGCCCTCATTGCAACTTCTGTTTTGCCGAAACCGACATCCCCGCAGATTAGCCTATCCATAGGATTTTCGCTTTCCATATCCGCCTTGACATCGACTATTGCTTTCATCTGGTCAGGAGTTTCCGTGTATTCAAAGGCTTCTTCCATCTCAACCTGCCAAGTTGTATCAGGAAGGAACTGAATGCCTTTTTGCATTTTACGTCTTGCATAAAGCCGCAATAGGTCATAGGCAACCTGCTCAACTTCTTTTTTGACGCGGGCTTTTGTGTTTTCCCAATCTTTTCCGCCCATTCTGGAAAGTTTTGGCTTGATGTTTCCGGAGCCTCTATAGCGGCAAAGAAGATTTATCTGTTCTGCCGGAATGTGAAGTTTATCCTTGCTTGCGTATTCAATTGTAAGATAATCCTTAAGCTGTCCGTCGATTTCCTGCTGGGTAAGTCCTTTATAAATCCCGACACCGTGGATACTGTGGACTACGTATTCTCCTTCTTTTATATCATTAATGCTTTCGATAAATTCAGGTTTTTCTTTGTAATAGGAACGTTTTGTCGAGGTAACCTCTTTTGAGCGTTTGTTGAAAAGTTCGCGGTCGGTAAGGATAATGGTTTCAAAGTCCTCTAAAATTCCGCCGTGGCAGGCAATGCTTTCCGTGTAATCAATATCCGCAAAAACTTCCCGTTCCGAGAGGATTTCTCTCACTCGTTCAGGATAATCAGTTGCTATGATTATTCTATATTTCTTATGGAACCCCTCATCCTCTGCTTGCTCGTTTGAGTCATTGGAAGTATGCGACATTACCCCCTTTGTAAAGGGCGGCAGGGGGGATTTATAGTCATTACTGACAAATAAAGACTTTTCCCTGATAAACGCCGCAATCTCATCCAGATTTGCCGCAAAACTCTTTACCGGCTGGGTGTTAAATTCCACAATTTCATCCATTTCGCCGTCAAGAAAATTGTTCAGCCCGATTTTGACAAAACAGGCAAGCTTCTGGATAAATTCCTGATATGTTAAATGGTTTAAGCCAGCAAGTTCATAATTCAATCCGAGTTTTAAATTCTCCTGATACTGTTTGGTGAAGTTCTCGTCCATAAATTCAAACTTTGCATAAACTTCCGGAGCCTCATCAAGGATTACGGTGTAATCTTTAAAATAATCCAGAACGCTTACAAGTTCAGGGTTAAAATAATTCTGGTAAACCTCAATCCCTTCAAAATACCCTTCTTCTTCGACCTGTTCTTTGATTTCTTTTGGGCACCCCCCTCCTGTCCTCCGGACATCCTCCCCAATGGCGGGAGAAGGTGCTTGTAGGGAGGATGAGGGGGAACATAGGAACTTATATACCGGCAGAATTTCAACTTCTTTTATTTTTTCAACGGATTTTTGGGTTTCGTTATCAAAGTAGCGTAAATCCACAACTTCATCGCCCCAGAGTTCAATACGTACGGGGTTTTTGTCGAGTGAAAAAACATCTGCAATATCCCCTCTTATGCTGAATTCGGCAATATCCGAAACCATTGTCGAGCGCTTATACCCCAGTGCAACAAGCTGTCCGGAAAGTTTTTTTAAATCAATTTCATCTCCGACTTTAATTTTTAATGCGTTTTTTTCGTAAAACTCCTCTTTCGGAAATTTTTCCAGCAGCGTTTTAACAGGTGCAATTACAATATCGGGTTTTTCCCTCAAAATTTTTACCTGTTCGGCATAGTCATATACATTTGTGTCAATGCTTTCGTACATTGAAATATTTTGAAACGGCAAAAGGCTTGTTTCAACTCCGAAAGCCTTTTTAAAATCGTTCTGATAACGCAGAGCATTTTGTTCGGTTGAGGTTATAAAGAGAATTTTTTTCTTGGAGATTTCGTGAGCCTTCTCAACAAGAAGCATTCTCAAAATTGTCACAAGCCCTGTCACGGCAAACGACATCCGCGCTTTTATATAATCTTTAAAAAGCTGGTAATTCTCATTCGTATTTAAGCAATCAATGCTGAACATAACTGTATTTTACCACGAATATTCATGGTGAACAGTGAATAGTGAGGAGTGAAGGGTTAAATTAGTTGAAGGGTTGAAGGGGTGAAAAGTTGAATAGTTTTATTTTATCCCCTCTCCCTTTGGGAGAGGGTGACACGTAGTGTCGGGTGAGGGTAAATGGCATAGACGTCATTCCGGAAGCGTAGAAAAACTGATTGAGACATCTTGTCGAAATCCAGTTTTCAAGCTATACGGAATCGCATTACCGTAAATTGCAGCGACTATGCGATCCCGGGTCGTAGCCCGGGATGACGTAAAAACGGATACAGTAGTTTTAACTAAGTTAAGGGTGAAGGGACGATAGTAAACGCCTCCCTTTGAAAGAGAGGCGGCACGCAGTGCCGAAGGGTTTTCATAATACCCTTCAATTTTTCATCTATTCAACCTTTCAACTGCTTTGTATTAAACCCTTCACTAAAATCTAGTCGTCTTTTTCTTCCTTGTCGTCATCTTTTTCTTCAGGCTTAACGTCAGAAGTTTTTTCTTTTTCCGTATTTTCCGCTTTTGTTTCTTCTTCGATTTGCGGTTTTATCTGCTGTGACGGATGTATGGATGCTTTATTATAATTTGCCATAGCTTCACTGCCGCTTGCCTGAGGCTGTTCTGCTGCAGCCGGTGCCGGTGACTCCTGTTTAGGCTGTTCTTTTGCATTCTCGATTAAGTTTGTTCCCTTAAAGTTAATAGGACTTACTGCTTTTATCATTCATTTACCTCCAAAAATTTTTAACCCGTATATTTATTTAAAACCTTCTGATAAAAAAAATTGCTATTAATGTAAATTTTATGTTAAAATAGTTGTAATTCAAAAAAAGGAGAAATATTTATGCTGAGAGGACCGTTTTTAGACAGAAATTGGATAGGACAGAATGAGGATTACGCGTCATCCGATATTGTAATGCTCGGACTGCCGTTTGACGGAACAGTTTCTTACCGCTCCGGCTCAAGATTTGCACCCGAACAAATAAGGCTTGCAAGCTGGGGGCTTGAGGATTTTTCTCCGCGGTTTAACAAACATCTGCAGGAGGTAAATTTTCACGACGCGGGTGATTTGGAACTCCCTCTCGGAAATACTTATAAATCACTTGATGTTATTGAACAAAATGTCGAAGATATTTATAAAGACGGAAAAAGAGTTTTCGGTATAGGCGGTGAACATCTGGTTACTCTCCCTGAAATAAAAGCAGTTTCAAAGTTTTATGAAGATTTTGCGGTTGTTCATTTCGACGCCCATACTGATTTAAGAGAAGAATATCTGGGGGAAGAAATGTCGCATTCCGCTGTTATCCGTCATATATCTAAAATTGTGGGTCCAAAAAATGTTAAGCAGATAGGCATCCGCTCCGGCATGAAAGAAGAATTTGAATTTATGAAAGAGAATGACACTCTTTGCTGCATATATTCGGATTTGGATTGCTTGAAAGGGAAGAAGATTTTTGTGACGGTAGATTTGGATGTTCTGGATCCTTCTGTTCTGCCGGGCACCGGTACTCCTGAAAGCGGCGGAATGCAGTTTAATGAATTGATGGGCTGGTTTGATTATCTGAAAGATTTTGAGATAATTGGCGCCGATGTTGTTGAGCTTGCTCCTGATTATGATATGTCAGGCGTTTCTACAGCTGCGGCTACCAAAGTTATCAGAGAACTTCTGATGATTATGTAAATTCATTCTTTTCGGGGAGCGCAAAATGGTTTTAGACAGAATAAATTTTTTGAAAGATGAGATTAATAAGTATAATTATCAATATTATGTCGAGGATAATCCGACTATTGATGACTATACTTACGATAAGCTTTTTGCAGAATTGAAACATCTTGAAGAGGAACATCCTGAATTAAAAACTCCTGACAGTCCGACACAAAGAGTCGGTTCCGTGAGCGAAAAATTTTTCCCGTATACCCATAAACACAGACTCTACAGCCTTGATAACACTTATAATTATGAAGATTTGGAAATCTGGTATAAAAAAATAACCGAAGAGTACGGAGATGATGTTGAGCTTGTTTGTGAATTAAAAATCGACGGACTTGCAATTTCGCTCACTTACGAAAACGGTATTTTTACAACAGGTGTAACCCGCGGGGACGGAGTTACTGGTGAGAATATTACGCCTAACCTGAAAACAGTCCGCGCTATCCCTTTAAAGCTCTTTGAAGATGTTGATATAGAAGTCCGCGGTGAAATTTATATGCCGAAAACTTCTTTTGAAAAACTTAACAAAGAAAGTCTTGAAAAAGGCGAAAAACTTTTTGCAAATCCTAGAAATGCCGCGGCAGGTTCCATAAGACAGCTTGATAGTACAATAACTGCAAAAAGAGATTTATCTATCTGGGTTTATGCCTCTATAATGGAGGAGATTAGCAACCCGCCGAAAACCCACTATGACAGCCTTATGTATCTGAAAAAATTGGGTTTTAAGGTTAACCCTAATATAAAGCTTTGTAAAAATGTTTATGAAGCTATTGAGTACTGTAAAGAATGGGAAAATAAACGATTTAATCTGGATTATGCAACAGACGGAGTTGTTATAAAGGTCAACAGTCTTGCAATCCAAAATGATATGGGCTTTACTGCGCGTGCACCTAAATGGGCGACGGCATTTAAGTTCCCGCCGGAGGAAGTTGTTACAACTCTTGAAGATATTGAATTCGGTATAGGAAAAACTGGCGCTGTCACTCCTGTGGCGATTTTGACACCTGTGCTTCTTGCTGGCAGTACCGTGTCCCGCGCAAGCCTCCATAACTTTGACGAAATAAGAAGGCTTGATATAAGAAAAGGCGATAAGGTTCTGATTAAAAAAGCAGCAGAGATTATTCCTAAAGTTATTAAAGTTGCGGATACGGAAAATAGAATAAGCAAACGCCATTATTCAGTACCGCAAAAGTGTCCTGTATGTCATTCTCCGCTGGAAATGAGAGATGGTGAAGTTAATCTGTATTGCTCAAATCCTGACTGTCCCGCTATTAATAAAGCAAGATTGGAGTTCTGGGTATCAAAAGATGCTATGGATATTGATTCCGTCGGTCCTTCAATAATCCAGCAGCTTTATGATAAAAAACTTGTTCAAAGTCCTGTTGATTTTTATAAACTTACTATTGCTGATTTGATGACGCTTAATCTTATTAAGGAAAAATCTGCAGCAAACATTTATAATGCTATTCAGGGCAGCAAAAATCGTCCGTTGAAACGGTTAATAACGGCACTTATTATCAAAAATGTCGGAAAAGAAACAGCGGATATCCTCGCAAATGAATACGGTACGCTGGAAAATCTTATGAATGCATCGGAGGCAGATTTAGCTGCAATCAACGGTATTGGTGAAAAAATGGGTAAGGACATTTATGAGTTTTTTCATAATGAAAAAAATATTAAAATGTTGAATGATTTAAAGGCTCAAGGTGTTGAACCGCCTGCTGTAGAATTGCCTAAGTCCTCGCTGTTTAAGGGAAAAACACTTGTAATTACCGGAACTTTGAGCAATATGACAAGAGATGAAGCGAACGAACTTATTAAAAAATACGGAGGAAAAGCTTCTTCTTCTGTTTCAAAAAATACTTCTTATCTTGTAGTAGGATTAAATCCTGGGTCAAAATTCGACAAAGCTCAAAAATTAGGTGTTATAATATTGACAGAAGATGAATTTCTTGAAATGATTAAGTCGGAAGAAAAATTTCCGGTAGTGCCGGATTAGACAGAAGAAAAAGGTTAAAAATGAAAAAAAATGCTAAAATAATTGAAATAAGAGGTTTGCAAGGACTTATAATGACCGTTTTTATCGGGGTATGTCTTTGCGCCGGATTTGTAATATTCCCGGCAAAGGTTGCGGTATATCTATGGAATCATTTTGCTGCAGGGTACTTGGCTGCTCCTTTTATTTCGTTATGGCAAGGGTTATTGTTATGGGCTGCTTTTGCTCTTTCTGTTTATATTATTAACACTAAAAGAAAGATGGTATCTTTCAGATCTACAGCTCAACTCAGTGAAGCTGAAATGAAAATTCTCATGGATAGAATAAAACTTCAAGCGGAAGCCAGAAGGTTAAATTCAATGCTTATGAAAGAAGATATAGAAAAAAAAGAAGAAAAAGAAAATATAGAAAATAAGGATATTTCTGAAAAGCATTCTTAGGTTTAATCTGCAAGCGGTTATGGGTTGTTGCATAATCACGATAGACGATAGCCGCACCTGATTAAAATCAGAGTATGAACAATTAAGCGGTCAGTATCGTTATAAAGTTGTAGTTTTACACTCATTAGATAGTTTAGAAAAGGAGAAGTTATGAAGAAAGTAATTATGGCAGTTGCATTGATGGGTTTGGCAGCAGGGCTTGCGACAGTCAGCGTGAATGCTGCGACAGTTGTTAATACTGAGGAAAGAGGATATATTTCGGTTTCATCCTCTGCAAATACGGAATTGACCCCTGATGTTGTGGAAATCAGTATTGCTGTGAGAACTGAGGATAACAAATCATTACAAAAAGCAACAGCTAAAAATAAAGAAATTTCCGATAGCGTCTATACCGCGTTGAAAGCGATGATTAATGCCCAAAACGGCGACTATGTAAAAACCGCTGATTTTTCGGCAACTCCTCTTTATACATATTCAGGAAACAAGAGAAACTTTGACAAATATCAGGTTTCCAATAATGTAATTGTTCACACAAAAAATATAGAAAAAGCAGGCGATATTATTGATAAAGCAATCAGCCTCGGGGCGACAGATGTTAACAACCTGACTTTTTCGGTTTCAAATTACGACAAGCAGTGTGATGAACTTCTCGGCGTTGCAACCCAAAAAGCTAAAAACAGAGCTGATATTATTGCAAAGAGTGCATCCTCTTATGTAACAGGCGTAAAATCACTCAATATCAGCTGCAGCATGAATCAAAATAACGTTGTACAGTACCGTCTGATGGCTAAAAATCTTTCGTTTGGTGCTTCTGCCGATGCTGCTGCTCCGGAGGCTGCAACCCCTATTCAGAGCGGCGTAATTAAGATTTTTGCAAACGTTAATGCAAGTTTCTTTGTTAAATAAGAATATTTTTTTAGAAAGAATAAAAAGACCGCGTTTATAAAAATGCGGTCTTTTTTATGTAGTTATACTGCTGTTTACACTAAAAATTTAAAATGTAACTTTATTCTTTTTTTGTGGCAAAAATTTTTTTTTACGGGTTTTTCACCTTATATGAATGTCAGTTTTACCGGAATAGATAATATTAGTGTTGCCTACGCAAAACTTAAAACAAGTCCTTTTACCAAAGGTGAAATTTATTCGTTTTTTGGAAATATTACAGATGACAGCCGCGGAATGGATAAGACGGATTTTGAAACATGTTTAAAGAAGGCGGGTTCTTATTATGAATGGAATTGCAGAAAAGATGTTCTGCCGGATTCTTTTTTCATTCAGGTTATGAAAGAGGAGGGCGACAGTTTGAAAATCCCGCCGCGGGTAAGCTTTTTCCTTAATTGTTGTAAAATACCGATGAATACTGATAAAAATCTTCCGATATTTTCATATATAGGTAAAACGATTGTTAAAATCAAAGAAATGACGGATAATCCGGAGATTATAAAAATTGCTCGTAAGGCTGATAAAATGCTGATGGACGAAATTATAAAATATCTGGGTTAATAGACCATAATAAAAGATTTTAACTGGCGTCCGGCACCGTCGCCTTTTGTTGAAATTACGCTGTATTTATTTTTATAATTCATAGAGGTGGAGCTTCCGCCGTCAAGCCCCATTGCGCGTTCAAAACCGAGTTTTTTGCATAAATCCTGAACCTCATACATATCCATAGGATGTTCGTCTGTGATTATTAAAATATGTAATTCTCCGTCTTTCAATCCCAGAACTGTTCTTGCGACTTTATGCAGAACCGATGATGATTCTCTGACAATTGTTTCTCCGTCTTTTACGAGGAACAATTCTTCTTCAAGCCTTAGCTGCGGAAGGATTAAAGGTCCGCCCTGTACGGCATATTTTACGTCACATGCAAAGTCCACAGGGGTATTGTGCGGTACCATTTCATACTTAAATTCTTTTCTGTCGCATTCTACAATCCTGAATTCTGTTCGATTGAGGATTTTATCAAGATTTTTACGCAGGAAAGTATTTTTATAAAGGTTTTCGTTAAGCATAGGATCTTCATAAGTGTGGCTGTCCATTGTTACATAAGATACGGATTTCTGGTTTTCAGGGTCGAAAAATCCGGCGTTAACGGTTAATTTGGCACCTGATGCTTTATGGGCTTCTTCGTTCGTCATCAGAGATTGTGATGCATAAACTTTTATTTTTTTCTTTATTTTTTCACCTTTCAAAACAATATGATAAATTCCGTCATTATAAGTTATATCAATATCTTCTTTTGCCAGAGCAAAATTCATTGAAAGTATACAAACAAATAATATTAAAAGAAGTTTTTTCATTTACAGATCCTTAGACTTGTAGAAACATATAATTGCGATTAAAAATGCAAACGGCGGGAAAATTGCTGTGACTAAAGGCGGCAGAACCCCTTTTTCTGCCAGAAGATCAAAGAACGGCAGAGTTATATAATACAAGAAGATACATCCGATTGCTATAGTAAAACCTACCAATCTCTGTTCGCGCGGTCTGCTGAAACCGAGAAGTGTTCCCATAATCGCTAAAAGAACGCATACGAACGGATGGAAAAATCTTTGCAGATATTTATTCAGCATATAGCGGTATTCTTCGTCCAACCCTTCTTTTTTTAGAAGTTTTATATAATTATGCAGATTTTCATTTGTAATTTCGCGTTCTTTTTTTGTTGAATATGTCATAAGGATAAAGGCATTTTTAGCGTCTTCACCGTTTAGTATATCCATTGTTTTTAACTGATTAATATCTACAAAAATGCCGTCGCTGTTGATTTTATATTGAGTAATATCGTTGAGCCGCCACTTATCGCCGAGATATTGCCCTGTTTTTGCTGAATAAATGTTTGATAGCTGGTGGACATCCGTATAATATTTGCTTGAAAAATCAAGAACAATGACATTGCTCATTGTATTTCTTTTAAATCTTGAGATGATAACAGCAAGTTTAGGACTTCCGTCATCTGCTTTCTGGGTATAAATATATTGTGTTGAAGGATATTTATCTTTAATTATATTAATACGGTTTGTGGAGATTGGAATGAGCTTGTCGCAGGTGACAAAACAGCAGGCAGTAACAATAAAACTCAAAACAAGAACAGGTGCAAGAATTCTTTTAAAAGACATTCCGACTGCCCTGAATATCGTAAGTTCCGAATCTTTGCTTAATTTATCAAATGTAAAAAGTGTTCCGAGGAGCAGCCCGACCGGAAAAGCTTTCCCTAAAATTTTAGGCAGTTCATAAAAGAGTACAAGGCAGGCTGTTTTGACGGTATAAGTACCTTCAAGAGTTTTTTTGATGGTATTAAGAAGCATCTCAGGCGCAATCCATACGACCGTAAACAGTAAAATCGCGACAAGGGTTGTGACAAGCACCTGATTAAAAATATATCTGTCGTAGATTGTGATTTTAGGAAATTTCATTAAAGTTCAAAATCCTTTCCTAAGTAGAATTCTTTAGCAACAGGGTCGACTGCGACTTCTTCGCTTCTTCCTTGAATTTTAATTTTACCGTCAAAGATAACGTAGGCTCTGTCTGTAATTGAAAGAGTAGCTTTCGGGTTGTGGTCAGTGATAAGAACGCCTAAGCCCTTTTCTTCCGAGATTTTTCTGATGTTGTCTTTAATATCACCGATAGCGATAGGGTCAATACCTGCAAAAGGTTCATCCAGAAGCATAAAGTCAGGACTTGCCGCAAGCGCGCGGGCAATTTCAACTCTTCTTCTTTCACCGCCTGAAAGTGCAACAGCCGGATATGAACGAAGTCTTAAGATACCGAATTCCGTTAAAAGTTCTTCTAATTTACGCCGTTTTTCAAGAACTGTCAATTTTGGATTCATTTCAAGAACAAGTTTAATATTATCTTCAACGCTTAGTTTTCTGAAAATAGAGGCTTCCTGCGGCAGATATCCTATACCTAACTGCGCGCGTTCATTCATCGGCATAGCAGAGATGTCGTGTTCATCAAGGAAAATATGACCTTTGTTCGGTTTAACAAGACCTACAACCATATAAAATGTTGTAGTTTTTCCGGCACCGTTCGGTCCTAAAAGACAGACAACTTCTCCCTTATCAACGTGAAACGAAACATCGTTGACAACGCTTCTGTCGCCGTATATTTTTATAAGATTTTTAGCCTCAATTCTTCTCATACATTCCCCTCTAATCTAGTGTCGCCGCTTTCCGCCGGCTCAACGCCGCCGTGCAGCGGCTCACCTGCTTGTTTGCTCGCGTTTAACAGGCTGCACAGTCTTGCTCTCCAGCAAGCCTGTTCGTCTTCAGCTCGCAAGCCGCTTTTCAAACGCCACTCAAAAATTTCGCTTTACTGCATTGTCGCGAAATTTTCTCGGACATTTTTTAATAATAAAATTTTACTTAAAAAATTTTACCTTTGCAATTAAAAACTTATTCTTTACAAAGAAATGTTATAAATTTATCGCCGTATTTTTTTTGTTTTATTAATTCATAGTCTGATAATTCAACTTCATTCACGTGTTCAAGTATAACAATTCCGCCGGCTATATCTTTTATTGCCTTGAGGCTCTGTTCGTAAATCCCTGAAAAATACGGCGGGTCAATGTAGATTACGTCGAATTTTTCCTGTATTGCCGGTGTAATTTTAAGGCTGTCGCCGGTAAGCAGGGTCGGAGCAGGTGAAAACTTTCTGTAATTATTTTTGATAATTTGTGCGGCTTTCGGGTGTTTTTCTATTGCAACGGCTTTTGCAAAACCTCTTGAGAGTGCTTCCAGTCCCATAATGCCTGAACCTGCATACATATCAAGAAAACTCGCACCTTCAAAATCAATCATTGACTGAAGCGTATTGAAAATACTCATCCGAACTTTTGATAATGTCGGACGGGTAATCTTCTCATCAGGTGCCGTAATCTTCTGTCCTTTAAATTTACCCGCTGTGATATTCATATTAACTATTTTACAATGAACAAAATTTAGTGTATAATTCCAGATAGACCGAGAGTGTTTTTGTTTATTTCAAGAGGAGTCTTTATGTCAGAAAATAAAACAGAAGTCATAGTTGTCGGTGCAGGACCTGCAGGGATTTCCTGTGCGGTTACGATTGCACGTTCGGGGCATAAGGTTATCCTGATTGAACGCGGAAAATTTTCAGGTAGCAAAAATGTTTTCGGGGGTGCTATTTACGCACAACCTACACGTGAGGTTTTTCCGGATTTTGAAAAAACAGCGCCGCTAGAGAGAAAAAACGTCGAACACAAATACGCAATCCTTGGCGAATACGATGGAACAGTTGTTTCTTATCAAAATAAACATGAACTTCCGGTAAGTTACACGGTTATGCGCGGAAAATTCGACCGCTGGATGGCGGAAGAGGCGAAAAAAGAAGGGGTTATTCTGGTTGAAGAAACCGTTGTGAGAGAACTCCTTCAAAAAGACGGCGCAGTTGTCGGCGTCAGGACGGAACTTGAAGATTATTACGCTGATATTGTGGTTCTCGCAGACGGCGTAAATTCTCTTCTTGCCAAACAAATAGGGCTTCGCGGCGATATTGAGCCAAAAGATGTTGCAGTAAGCGTCAAGGAGGTTTACAAACTCCCTAAAGAAAAAATAAATGACAGATTTCACCTGAATGATGACGAAGGGTGTATTTATGAAATTTTCGGCGGTTCAATGCTCGGAATGCTAGGGCTCGGGTTTATTTATACAAATAAAGAATCCGTGAGCATAGGGCTCGGGGTTACTCTGGATGAATTCAAAGAACATAAGACAAAACCTTATGAACTTCTGGATAAATTAAAACAACACCCTGTGATTGCGCCTCTGATAAAAGATGGCGAACTTCTTGAATATTCGGCTCACCTTATACCGGAAGGCGGATTTAAGAAAATACCGGCGCTTGTATCAGACGGGGTTATGGTTGCTGGAGATGCCGCAATGCTCGTTAATAACCTTCACTGGGAAGGGACAAACCTTGCCATGATTAGCGGAAAACTTGCCGGAGAAGCTGCTGTTGTCGCGTTATCAAAAGGAGATTTTACCAAAAAATCCCTCAGCCGCTACGCCGAAGCACTTGAACAATCTTTTGTAATGAAAGATTTAAAAACCTACAGGGATTTGATGGATGTTATTCATACTAGAAAAGAATCCTTCCTTAAATACTATCTTGAACGGATAAATATGTTTTTTGAAATGTTTACCTCCGTTAATAGCGTTCCAAAACGGACACTTTATCGGGATTTTATAAAAAATTTCCTCAAAAGCAGAAGCTTAAAAGAGTTGTTTAAAGACGGTTTCAGTGTTATTAAATTATTATGGAGTGTTTTGGTTAAATGAGTTTAGAAGATAAATTGTCAAAAATTAAATATGAACCGGATACGGACTCTCACCTGAAACCAAATCAGGAAGAGTGCAAAACCTGCAAAAAGAAAATCTGCACCTATGTTTGTCCGGCTAATGTTTATGAATGGCTTGAAGATGAACAAAAACTGCTTATAAAATTTGAAAACTGCCTTGAATGCGGGGCATGCAGAATTGCGTGCGAAAAGAAATGTCTTGAATGGAATTACCCGAAAGGCACAAAAGGTGTAACATTTAAAAACGGTTAAAAGAGAATAAAGGAGAAAAAGTTATGAAAGAAGAGTACAGCAACAGACAGCGCCGCTGGTATGATAAAGACCCGGTTTTATCACAGGCAATCGCAACGTTAGAGCAGAGCGATGACGAAACCCAGATTAAAATCGCGCTTAATTTGATTAAAATTATTATTGAACACAACATCGAAGATGAAAAATACGAAGCTGTTGAAGATATTATCAATGCAGTAGGTTCAGGAATTGACGAAAACAGAAAAGGCCGCTGGTACGATATTGATTCAACTGTCAGAACAGCGATGAACATGCTCCAGAACTGTCCTGAACCTACACAAAGACTTATCGCCAAAGAAATGGCAAAAATGGTTGTCGATAAAATCAAGACAAACAAAGACGATGAAGAAAGTGAAGAATAGTTATTTTAAAATATCGTTAACTATTCTGTAAATTAATTTCAACTGATCATCAGACGCTTTTTTGAGGAGTTCCTGTAACTCGGACAGAAGGGCGTCTGATTCTTTCTGATGGCAAAAGTTAAAAAGTTCGTCAATCGGTACCTTTAAGGCAACTGAAAGTTTTTTCAAATTATCAATTGTCGTGAAACAGCCGCCTGTTTCTATACGGCAGATTTGCTGTTGTTCAACACCAATCATTTCTGCAAGTTTTTCCTGCGTAATTCTGTTTTTAGCCCTTAACTCTCTCAGCCGTTTTCCGAAGAGTTTTAATGTATTTTTTTCTTCAACCATAATTTTAAATTTTAAAATTTACAGAAAGAAAATGTTATACCTGAAAGTTTGTATTTATTGACAAAATACAAATATTTTGATAATATTTACCTGTTTAATGCTAAAAATGAACCAAAATAACACTTTTAATGAGAGGAATTGTCATTGTATGCTGGAATATTTAATTCAAAAAACTAAACCTTTTTCAAAAGTAAAAAATCTTGAGCCGTTATATGAAAAAGCGATTTTAAAATCCGAAATTCCCAAAAATAGGTTTTCAGAATTTTCTGAAAAAGATTTATATTACTATTTATTTGAAAATTGTTTCTATGACAAAGACATAATTACAAAAATACAAAGCGGCTATATCCAATTTATTCCGCAAAATTCTCAAAAGTGTTTCCTTGATATAGGCTGCGGACGCGGTGAATTTCTTGAAATTTTGCAGAAAAACGGGATAAAAGTTAAAGGTATAGAAATCAACACTCTTGAATATAAGTTGTTAAAGGATAAAAATTTTGATGTTGAATTGAATGATGCTGTAACTTATTTAAAAAATACCGATGAAATTTTTTCGGGGATTTCTGCAATTGAAGTTGTAGAACATCTATCATTCGACTATCTTTATGAATTTATCCACCTTGCTTACGAGCACATTGAAGAAGGCGGCATAATCCTGTTGGAAACCTTGAATTGCCGCAATATAAAAAATCTGCAAAATTTTTACTCGGATTTAACTCATGTAAAACCTATCGTAATGGAATCATTACAATTTTTATGCGAAAAAGCCGGATTTAAAAACTTAAAGGTTTGTTATTCTGCTCCAGCTAAGCATGGTTATATTAATTACGCTATAATTGGAACAAAATAAATAAAATATTATTTATGTGTGATTTTCCGCCCTATTATAGGGCGGATTTTTTTACATCCGTATTGTTCTGAAAATCGTATAGTATCTGTAATTTCCCCAGTAGACAACAACTGAGATAAAATTGTTATCCAAATCAGTTAGTTCAAGATACGTCTGCGGTGTAGGTTTTCTTTTTGCACTCGGAACAAATTTCCCGATAAAATCAAGCATCCCTAAGTGCATTTTTTGTGTAGGTGAAAGTTTTGGTTTCGGGAGGTTTTCATCATAGAAAAATTCAGGAACTATTTCTCTATCATAAATCGGGACTATATATTTAATTCTTCCGGCTTCTTTAAAAAGCATATACCAGCTCCCTTTGTGTTCCCGCGGGGTGAGCAGGTAGTAACCCGGTTCTATTGCGATTGTTTTAAAATACAAAGGTGCAAGAAGCCTCAAAAGAGGATATGGCGACCAGGTTGAAGTTTGGGTATCGTAGTATTCTCCTGGGTCAACGTCATGGACGTATTTTAAAGTAGGAACTTCCAAATCGCGATAGACCTGTTCATAATCCACATCTTTTGCTATTACAGGCAAAGAGCAGACCAATAATGCTAATAATATAATCCACCTTCTCATACAATAATTTTAATGTTTTTGATACAAAAATCAATCATTTAAATTGTTGAAAAAGCTAGGAATTTTTAATTTTTAAAAGGAGCTTTGAATTAAGTGCTACCTTCATAAGTAAAGTGGCGAGAAAGTTCCGGGAGTCTGTTTTTCCCCTCTCCCCAGTGCGGGAGAGGGGATTATTAGGTAAGAGGTTTTCTTTTTCCCTCTCCCTGCGGGAGAGGGGTAGGGAGAGGGGGCGGTTTAGTTGAAGGGTTGAATAGTTGAAAGGATGATATAAACAGCCTCCCTTATTAAGGAGGTGGCGCGAAGCGTCGGAGGGTTTTCTCCAATAAATCCCCCCTGCCCCCCTTTACAAAGGGGGTAAGTTTACGTCATTCTGAGGGCGCAGCCCGAAAGAATCCAGCTTTTGGAATATTGAGAGTAATGAGTAAAGTGTTAATGGACTAATTTTTGTTGAATCATTCACTACTCACCACTCACTTTTCACTTAAAAAAGCTGGATTGCTTCGCTACCGCTCGCAATGACGTATTGAAAGTTTCATGGCGTCCCTTGACGTCATCACATGTTTTGACCAGGGATTGCATAATCGTTGCATTCTGCAGTAATGCGATTCCGCATAGCGTGAAAAACTAAATTTCGCCTTAAGTTTCAATCAGTTTTTCTAAGCTTACGGAATGACGTTGCCTTTTCCCCTCGCCCCTTGAAGGAGAGGGAAGAATATTCCCCAAATAAAAAACTCTCTTTTAATTTAAAAGAGAGTTTTTAACCGTTTCCATTCGGGCTTTCGTATTCAATGCCCATTTCTTTTAATGTTCTTATAAAATTTTGTGCGCAGATTTTTTGAGCTTCAGGAGGAACAATTCTTAAAATTTCAACAGTTCTGGAAATAACAGGATCCTTATCGTACCAGCGGTTATTTGCATTGACAGGCTTCACCATCGCATAGAATTTATCAACTGTTTCTTTTGATACCTTTTCTTCAATCTTTTTGAGAAAAATTTCAGCCTGGGCATGAAGCTCTGTCTGATAATTTTTCAACAGTTCAATAACTTCTAGTAATAGCGGATCGTGATCGTACCAACGCTTATAAGTAGGACTCATTATGTATTTCCTCCGTCGGGTTGATTATGGGAGAATCCTCTCTCCTTTCAATCTTACCACCTAACAATTTTAGCTTAGTTTCGAAATTTTCGTATCCTCTATCTATATGATGTAAGTTTTCAATGACGGAATTCCCTTCAGCCATAAGTGCTGCAACAACCAGTGAAGCACCTGCTCTTAGGTCGCTTGCGGCTAATGTTGCACCTGTAAGTTTTTTTACGCCTTTAATAATCGCATGGTTTCTGTCCTGATGAATATCTGCGCCCATTCTTCTGAGTTCCGGAACCTGCATAAATCTGTTTTCGTAAAGGCTTTCAGTAATTATGCCGACACCGTTTGCGGTTGATAATAATGTCATTGCCATGGATTGTAAATCTGTCGGAAATCCCGGATATGGCTGGGTTACAAAATTTATGGAGTTTAACCTGTTTTTACAGCTTACTTCAAGCGCGTTCGGTTCAAGAAGCTTAATATTGGCACCCATTTTGAGTAACTTATCCGTAAAGAAAGTTAAATGTGCAGGGAAAACATTTCTTATAATGGCTTTGCCTTTTGTTGCGATAATAGCGCTCATAAAGGTTCCTGCTTCAATTCTGTCCGGAATAGTTGTGTATTCAATAGGGTGCAAGTTTTCCTGTTTAACTCCATTAATGATTATTTCGGAAGTTCCTGCACCATTTACGTCTGCACCGAGTGCATTCAAAAAGTTTGCCAAATCGACAATTTCAGGCTCCTGAGCTGCATTTTGAATTCTTGTAGAGCCTTCAGCAAGTGTTGCAGCAAGCATTAAATTTTCAGTTGCCCCGACTGACGGGATATCAAGGTAGATATCGGTTCCGGTTAATTTTGGAACTTTTGCGTGGACATAGCCATTTTCTATTTTAATTTTTGCTCCGAGTGCCTCAAGCCCTTTTATATGAAAATCAACACGTCTTTCGCCTATGGCGCAGCCTCCAGGGAGTGCGACTATTGCTTCGCGGCATCTTGAAACAAGCGCTCCGAGGACGATAAATGACGCACGCATTTTGCTGACTAATTCATATTTCGCAGTAATGCTGGTAAGTGTTGTTGCATCAATAGTTACGGACTTTTCATTTTTATCATAAGCTGTTTTTGCCCCGAGTTGTTCAATTACGCTCAGCATGATTTCGACGTCTGTCAAATCAGGGACATTGTATATTTTTGTTTCTCCTTTAGCTAAAAGTGCTGCTGCCATCAGTTTTAAAACCGAATTTTTTGCACCGCCTATTGATACTTCGCCTTTTAACGGGGTTCCGCCTTTTATGTAATACTTCTGTGTCAATTTTCTCTCCGGAAATGTTTATTTTTATCTAGTCATCTACTTACATAATAATACAACCAGATTAGTCAGGTGTAAATAGGTTAAATAATGTAAAGATATTAGAAAATTAAAAAGATTGTAAATGAAAAGGATTTAATTTTTCTTAATTATTAAAAAATAATAAATTTTCCTTGTGAATTAACTTTGATAACTTATAATAAATAGTATATTATAGTTAGTGTAAGAGGTAGAGATATGTCACATAAACACATTAACAATCCTTTCAAGAAGCATTCTGAGGATGAAGAGATTAAGGAAACAGAACAGGTTGAAGAAACCGGTAAGTCAGAGGAAATTAAATCAGAAACTGACGAATTAAACAGTGAATTTGATAAATTAAAAGAGGATTATGACAAGCTTAATAATCAATATTTAAGGCTTGCTGCGGATTTTGATAACTTTAGAAAAAGACAGGAACAGGAAAGAGAAAATCTCTTGAAATTTGGCATGGAAAATACCATGAAAAAAATGCTTGAGGTTCTCGATAACTTTGAACGCGGCGAAAAAGCTCTTGAAAATGTTGACGATTGTGAAAAAGTTAAAGAGAGTTTTAATCTTGTACATAAGCAAACCATTGATGCGCTTACAAAATTGGGGCTTGAGCAGATTGATGCCGAAAACAAAGAATTTGACCCTAACCTTCATGAAGCGGTTATGAGAACCCCTACGGACGAACATCCGGAAAATACGGTAATAGCTGTGCTTCAAAAGGGTTATAAGATTGGAGATAAAGTATTGCGTCCGGCTCTTGTAAATGTCGCGGCAGCAGATTAGAATAAAGCAGACTTTGAGGAAGATGGAAAATTAAATGAGCGATTACTATGAAATACTGGGCGTTGAGAAAAATGCCTCAAAAGATGAAATAAAATCGGCTTTTAGAAAGAAAGCAAGAACCTTACACCCTGATGTAAATAAAGCCCCTGATGCTGAAGAAAAGTTTAAAGAACTAGGGAAAGCTTATGAAACCCTGATGGATGATAATAAGCGTGCAACTTATGACCGCTACGGCGAGGACGGGCTTAAAAATGCCGGATTTAATACAAACGGACCGTTTGAAGGCGGTTTTGGCGATTTGAACGACATTTTTAATACATTTTTCGGCGGCTTTGGCGGTTTTGGTTTTGGCGGCGGCAGACCTGACCCGAACGCTCCGCAGCGCGGGGATGATATTAGAGCCGATGTAGAAGTTTCTTTTGAGGAAGCGGTTTTTGGAGTAACAAAAGAAGTTAAATTTGACCACCTTGAACTTTGTCCGGACTGTAAAGGTACAGGTGCCGAAAAAGGTTCTAAACCGATTGTTTGTCCGACATGCGGCGGCGCAGGACAGGTTCAGACAGTTGCAAGAACTCCATTAGGTGCATTCACTCAGATAAGTCCGTGCCCTGACTGCCACGGTACCGGTCAAAAGATTTCTAATCCTTGTAAAACCTGCAAAGGCTACGGGAAAATTGAAAAAGAAAAGAAAATTGAAATAAAAATTCCGGCAGGTGTAGATAATCATTCAAAAATTCGTGTTTCAGGCGAAGGCGACGCCGGTACGAACGGCGGCAGAGCCGGCGATTTATACGTTATTTTGCACGTAAAACCGTCTGAATATTTTACCCGTGATGGAGTAGATGTTTATACTAAACTTGAAATTTCACCGGCTCAGGCAGCACTCGGGGATGAAATACTTATTAAAACCCTTGACGGCGAACAAAAAATTCAGGTTCACGCCGGTATTCAAAACGGTAACACAATCAAAATAAAAAATGCAGGTATTCCGATTTTATCAAGACCGTCCCAGAGAGGCGATCATATTGTTGTTGTGACGGTTAAAATTCCGACCCAGATGAGTGACGCTGAACGTAATTTATATAAACAACTTTATGAATTAAAATCGGGTAAGAAACCTCAAGAATCATTGATGGATAAGGTAAAAGGAGTATTTCAATAATGCGAAAAATAATAATTGCACTGGCAATTACCGCTATTACTGCTGTTTCGGTTAATGCAACCATATTGCCTGATGAAGTTAAAAACAGCATTACAAAAGAATTTCCTAAAGCAAATTTTCGCTTTGACGGTGTAATTACTTTGCCTGACGGAACGGTTTATCTCCCGTTAATTCCATCTAAATTCGATAAGAAAGACGAATTTAAGATTAAGTCAACTTTTCCGGCAGGGAAAAGTTTATCCCAAAGACCGGATGTTGTTATTTTCAGTAACGACTATGTTTTAATGCGTGTCATCGTCGACGAAAAAGGAAACAGAAGTCTTGCAAAATTGACGGATGTTCCGATAGAACTGAGAATGGGGCTTTTGCCTCAGGATATGCTTGTACCTGCAAATTTAAGTATACCTCAGAATTTAAAGAATATTATCGGAAATCTTGAAATCCCGACATCAAAAGATTCGCTTGTTACAACTCCGATAGTACAGCCAAAAACTGTGAGTGAGAACACGATTAATTCTCTTGCGCAAATTCCTGAATTGAAAAATAAAATTTTGTATGTATCGACAAGTTTTTCAAAAAATATTCAGGTAGTAAATCCTGAAAAGAAAATTCCTGAATACGCACTCCAGCAAAATCATATTCCTATTATGATAAAAGGTTATGATGACAGGTTCCTGCTGGAAACATCTTATGGCAAAAGAGCTGTTGATATAATTTCGCTTGCTGATGATAAAGTGATAAAGCAGATTGAACTTAAATCGCAGCCTGATGAAATCGTAATGGATTATAATAATAAACTTGCATATATTTCGGCACCTGATGATGCAAGTATATATGTTCTAAGTCTTGAAACAATGACGCTGAAAAGGCAGATTAAGCTTAATGGAATGTGTGAAAAAATTGTCTTGAGCGGCGACGGTACAAAGATTTTTTATAACGACAAACAGACAAACACAATCTGGGCGGTTGAATTGGATAACGAATATCTGCTGAAAGAAATCGGAAAATTTCCGAATGTGTCGAAAATAGCTTACGTCAACGGCAAGGTTTATATTACGAGCCGTACCCAGAATCGTCTTGCGATAGTAGATTACGCAACAGTTTCACTGCTTTCTGAAAATTCGGTCGGAGAAAAGCCTGTAGATATGCTGGTTGATGGTGATAATCTGTTTATTCTAGGCGCTTCACAGAATTCAATTGAAGTTGTAGATACATCAAGGGATAAATTAACTGATACGATTATGCTTCCGACAGAGGGGTTTTCAACAAGAATAAATAAAATTGACGGTACAAATCTTGCCATTGTTTCGGATGCAAAAGCCGGTAAATATATTATTCTGAATCTTGAAACAAAGGCTGTAGTTGCCGCAAACCCCATTGCGACGCCTGTAACTTCGATTGTGGTTGCAAATAAGATTAAGAAACTGGGAAAATGATTACGGATTTTGATGAAATAACAATAGAAACCCTGACAGAGCTGGAAAAAACACAACGTGACTTCTGGAACATCTCTCGTCCTACTGCGTTATTTTTATATAACCTTATTAAAAATGAAAGATTGACGTGCGGTCTTGAGGTCGGAACATCCAACGGTTATTCAGGTATCTGGCTTTCAAAGGCATTGAAGGCGAATGGCGGTACCCTTGATACAATTGAATTTTATGAAAAACGATATTCAATTGCGCGTGCAAACTTCGAAAAATGCGGCACCTCCGATATTGTGACAATTCGCCCCGGGGAAGCTTGTGACGTATTAAAGGCGCTTCCTGATGATTTTAAGATAGATTTTGCATTTGTGGATGCTAATAAACGCGAATCCGTTGAATATTTTAAACTGATACATCCGCATTTAAAAGCAGGCGGGATTTACACTTGTGATAATGTTTTATCCCATAAGGAAAAAGTTCAAACCTATATCGACGCGATAAATTCTCACCCTGATTATTTGCATACGGTTTTGGATTTGCCCGCAGGATTGTCGTTTGCAAGGAAAATTTTATAGGTAGATTTTTATATAAAATAGTTTATAATTTAAACATTGTATAACTTAAAATGAAAGGAATATGATTATGGAAACCTTTGGTATGACTGGACTTTCTGGGGGGGGGTGCTCATTCTGTCAGGAATAGAGAGGGATTTACTCTTGCTGAAGTTTTGATAACCCTCGGTGTAATTGGGATAGTGGCAGCGATGACACTCCCGACCTTAGTGGGTAAATATCAGGAAAAAGTAACAATCGCGCGTTTGAAAAAAGCATATTCAATCTTATCTCAAGCTTACATTTCTGCAACAAATGACTATGGATATCCTGATGAATGGGAAATAGTTCAATCTGATGATGATACTCCTGTTCAAACAGTAACTTATTATAATGTTTTAAAAAAATACATAAAGCGGTTAAGAATTTGTAATGCAACTGATTGCCGAGCTGTGTATAAATTTTTAAATGGCAGTGAAGATGGAAATTCCAGTTATAGAGCCGCTTCTTTTCCTATGATATTGCCGGATGGTACTTATATCAAAGTAAGTCCTCTTGAAGATAAAGATACTATGGATTGTTCTTATAGTCGTGGAAGTACAAATGCATTAAAAAGTGTGTGTAACTCTATTTATGTGGATATAAACGGTTCGCAGAAGCCAAATACATACGGGCGGGATATGTTTATATTTTATTGGACAAAAGCGGGTCTGGTTCCTATGGGTTCTGCGGAAGAAAATTCACACGTAACTTTTGATACATGTTCTACATCAAATTCCGGGAGTTATAGCGGCTATGGGTGCGCTGCGTGGGTTCTTTTTAATGAAAACATGGATTATCTTCACTGTAATAATCTCTCATGGAACGGAAAGACAAAATGTTAAGTGTGTTGATTAATGAAATTTAACATGTCACTTGATTTTTGTAATTTTTTAGATATGATGAGAATACGCAACTAGCTAGAAAAGGAAGAATTATTATGTCTAAACAATGTGAAATTTGCGGCAAAAAGCCGATTAAAGCAGCGAAATTAACTTTTTCGCATAAACAAATCGTTCATACGCAAGAACCTAACCTCCAAACTGTTAAAGCAGTTGTTAACGGTACAGCTAAAAAAATCAGAGTTTGTACTTCTTGCTTAAAAGCAGGCAAAGTTCAAAAAGCGTAGAAATTTGACCGACTTTTTGTTAAATCTTTTTAAAAGGAATCTGTTTGTTCAGGTTCCTTTTTTGTGTATTATGAGAGGTTTTGTTATTATACAAATCCTTTTAACGGAGGTGGCATGTAAATGTCGGTGAATTGTACCTTTCTTCCTTATCCCGCAGGGAGAGGAAAAATGATGTCATTGCGAGCGACAGCGAAGCAATCCAGCCTTTTGCCTCCCTTTGTAAGGGAGGTGGCGCGTATGCGCCGGAGGGTTTTCTACCCTCTCCTGCCTCCTCACTTAATTCCCGCCCCCTCACCCTTACCCTCTCCCGTAGGGAGAGGGTAAAAGAAAACCTCAGTCCCTCAAGCACAACGCATAGAGGGGCGCAAGACTCGATGCCTCGTCTGTGCCCTTTGTATCCCGCAAGTGGAGAGGAAATAAATAAAAGCCTCCCTTATAAGGGAAGTGGCACGTAGTGCCGGAGGGTTTTCTACCCTCTCCTCCCTCCTCACTTAATTCCCGCCCCCTCACCCTTACCCTCTCCCGTAGGGAGAGGGTAAAAGAAAACCTCAGTCCCTCA
>CALUVR010000015.1 GCA_944324285.1 Candidatus Gastranaerophilales bacterium
AATGTTTTTGCACACAACAGAGATGACCATTCAAAGAATTTTTCTTTTCTTTTTAATGATACAAAAAAAGAATGGCATTTATCTCCTGCGTATGATTTGACTTATAGTTTTTCATTTAATGGCGAACACGCAACTACGATTAATGGTGAGGGTAAAAATCCGACTTTAGATGATATTTTAGCTGTTGCAAAAAATATAGGGATTAAGGAAAAATTTGCAAAAGGTATTGCATCAGATATTAAAGAAAAATGTTCAAAATTATTCAATTAATCTCATCTTTTTGTGTATTTAATCTTTGAACAGAAGTTTCTTTATAAGTAGATTTCAGTATGCATCACTAAAGTATTAACAATTTTTAATGTATTAAACAAAGCCTGTTAAGAAATTTGTTATAAAATATGTTATAATAGGATAGAGGAGTTTATGAAAAATGATTGATTATGACGGATTACTGAAAAAAATTCCTAGGGTAAAAAAAATCCTTGATGACGGTGCTAATACAAACCTTTACCACTATACAAAACCGGAAAAGCTACTTAGTATCCTTGAATCCGGTACCATAAGGTTTTCAAACGCCCTCTATCTTAACGATAAGGAAGAAGTGACGTATTCATACAAACTGATTGTCAATCTTATTGATGAAATGCAAAACCTCAATGCTGATTTGTTTGGCAGAATTAAAGAACACTTTTATAAAAAATACAAAAATATAGTTGACGGGAATGACAACTTTTTAAACAAATACGAGTATTACACAATTTCATTTTCAACTGACAGCGATAACCTTACGCTCTGGAACAACTATTCTAAAGGGCAAACCTATACCGGTTATAATATCGGCTTTTGCAAAAAAGATTTAATTGCTGATATGGAAAAACAAGGGTTTCACTCGGTTTACGGAAATATCATCTACACTCACGAAACCCAGATTACTATCCTCAAACTCATTTTTGAAAAATGGAACAGGGAATTTGAAAAACACCTGAAACTTAAACACACTCGCAAAAACTTTGAAAAACAGCAGGATATATTGTTTGAACTGATTGATATCTTAAGCATAATAAGTTTATTTTTTAAAAACCCTTATTTCAAGGATGAAAAAGAATACCGAATAATTTTTATAAGCCATTTCAGTCCAAGCACATATAAACAAACCAAAATTTTTGAAAAAAACGGACTTTTTATTCCATACATTGAATACAGGTTTTTAAAGCGGACAGTAAGTTCTATAAATATTGGTCCGACGCTGGATGAAAATATTTTCTACACAAGCACCTGCCGTATGCTGGCAAATTTCGGCTATGAAAAGAAAACCATTAATCGTTCAAAAATTCCGTTGAGATATTAGGCATCAGTATCAAAGAAATTATGGATTTCGCGCTCTGCCGAGGCGGTGTCATCTGAGGAGTGTATGAGATTGAAGCGCTTTTGTCCCGGCGCGAGGTCCTGACGTACTGATTTTTTGAGCGCATTTGCAGCTTCAATGGCGTCCTCTCCGCCAATTAATAGCGCACGAATTTTACCTGATTGCAAAAAATCAATCCACTCCGAAAAAAACGGTTTATCTTTATGCCGGATATAATTTCCTTCAAGTTTTTTTCTCGGTGCAACACCCTCCCACTGCTTTAGCACATCAAGTTTTTTCTCGGCAATTCTTTTCATAATAATTTCGTCGAGTTTACGATTGAACGAATCCGGTTTCAGCATAACAAAAGTTTTTTCGTAAGCTTGAAATGACGGGGTATAACGGTTATTAAAATTTTGGGAAAATGTAATCATTACATTTATATAATACAGGGAAAAGAAATTTTTTGCTAACTTTATGATAAGATTGAGAAAGAAAAGAGTTTGATTAATGAAATAGGGGGGCAAAATGACTGTGTTAAAAATAAAACGACTGGCGCACAACAGGTTTGTGCCGGAATACAAAACAGAAGGTGCTGCAGGAATGGATTTGTGCGCGGCGATTACGGAGCCTGTTACATTAAAACCTTTAGAGAGGGCACTTATCCCGACAGGTTTGAAAATAGAACTTGAACACGGCTATGAGGCTCAAATAAGACCGAGGTCAGGACTTTCGATTAAGCACGGAATTACTTTAATCAACTGTGTGGGGACAATTGATGAGGATTACCGCGGAGAGGTGTGCATTCCAGTTGTGAACCTTTCCAACGAAACCTACACAATCCAGCCGGATGAAAGAATTGCACAGATGATTATCGCGCGTGTTGAACAGGCTGAAATTGACGTTGTAACAGAACTCACGGAAACCATGAGAGGGGCAGGCGGATTTGGTTCAACAGGCAAATAAAAAAGCCTTCTTAAAAAGAAGGCTTTTTTATTTATTATAAGAAGAAGGAAATTTATTTTTCTTTTGATGTAAATACCGAAATTCCTTTCAGATTATCAACATCAAAATTCGTTCTTATTAAATTATCAAATAAATTCGGTTCCTGCTGTTTTTCAACCTGATTTTGATTTTTCCAGTAATCTTTATCAAGCTGCGGGAACCCGTGCGGTTCAGGTATATTACTGTTGAATTCAACCATTTTACAAATCCTTATTTTATGTATACTATAACGTCCCTAATTCCAAAATTCTTTAGTATTTATCTTGATTTTTTACAAATTTTTACATCAATCACGTTTTATATTTAATAACATTTCATTCGGGATGAAAACTTCATTAACCCCTACACGAGCATTTACAAAAACAAATTCCAAAATTTCGTTATATGCAACATCCAGAGAATTAAACGGAATTTTTAAATCAATAACCTTATCAAAAACCGCCTCAATATCACGCGGATCCTGCAAAACCCAAAGGTTATTCGGAATAGCTTTTATAAGCCTCAGAAATCGTAATTTTCCTTCACTTATTGAAATCTGAATTTCGTTATGAAATTTTTCTTTTGCTACAGGTAGAATTTTTTCTGTTTTATTGATTAATCGGACAGGAGAAAGTGAATGTTTTTTGTTGGAATTTCTTGTATAAATATACATCTGATAAGTTTTTTTCAAAAATTCCGGATTATTTTTTATATAATCATTCACAAAAAATCTCAGGTAGAGATTATCTCTGTCATACCCGAAACAGATTTTATCAAAGAATTTATTTTCTTTTAACACAGGACCGTCAGGTATTGATATACATCCTGCGTTAAGCCATGAATTATCATCAGGTTTATCTTTGCCGTCGAGGATAGGAGTTATTTCGCCTTTCGGGTATCGGGAAGGTCTTGCAGCAGTTGCAGATAACGGGCTATCGAGATACTCAGGCGCCTCCAGTCCGAGATAAACGTAAATATTTTTCAAATGTTCTCTGAATAAATAGTCAAAAATGTTATCGCGTCCGGAGTCGTTAGGTTCGCCGTACCACCAGAACCAGTCGCTGCCTTCTGCTATGAAAAGTTCACGGCGGGCAATTTCTATATTCGGATTATAGGGATTTTTCTTCACGTAATGAGCAAAATCATCCCGCACCTGTTTTAGGTAATTCCACGCAAGATTTTTTAACGGTTCATCTATCCAGAGTTTAAAATTTCTGTTAATCCACGAGCCTGAGGCAATCGTTTTCAGGGATTTATGATTTTTTTCTTTTTCCATATAATCGCTGATTAAAACGGTTTCCAGAGAATCATCCTTTTCAATAAGTTCATAGAGAGTTTTCAGGAAAGTTATGCCGTCATTCGGATAATTTTCCCAGCAGTTTTCTCCGTCCATAGCGATTGTAAGAATGTGGTTTTCATCAGGAGAAGAGAGGAGTTTGCTCTGCATAACTTTTATTCTGTCATATAAATCATTCGCAGCAAAAACAGAATCATAATTCGGATATTCAAAACTCAAAAGGTTGGAAATAAGCGAATTTCTGAAAATCATTTTCAATCCGTTTTTATATTCATAAGACTTTAAAAGGTGGTAAGGATCTTCCAGATACCCTTTAAAATCTCTTACAAATTCAAAGTTAATAGATTCAGCGAGAATTCCTTCATCAGAAATAGACCATTCAGCCCCTGCTTTTTTAAACAAATCCAATTCTTTCGGGCTGACACAGTGTTCAGACGGCCAGATTCCGCGCGGGCGTTTCCCGATGAGTTCTTCAATCCTGTCGAGTGCGGAAACTGTCTGTATTTTTGCATCCAGCGGCATTTTTAAATCAACCGGCAGTCCTTCTTTATCCGATATTTTAATACTTTTTATATCAAGCAAAATCGGAACTATCGGATGATAATAGGGACTGGTTGTAATCTCTATTTTACCTTCTTCCACATATCTTCTGTAGGCAGGGATAATGCGTCTTATGATATCACGCTGAATTTCAATGATTTTTTCTCTGTCTTTGAGGGTATAGCCTTTTCCTTTTTTGAATAATTTTTTCAATTCAATGTATTCATTTTTATAGGAAGGATCAAACCACGCAAGATTAAAAAGCGCCATTAAATCAGAATATTCCTCATCGGAGAATGCGTTGATATCGGCTTCCGCCATAGTTTGGCGTTTCTGGAAAAGTCTGTTGTACTCTTCATAGGGATAAATCATTGTGCGGTAATTTGAATCGAAAAAGTTATTCAGAATAAATTCTTTATCGTCCGCGGTCAAATCTTTTATATCGGTCACAGTGAGCCTTGAATGCAAATCGTGCATACCTTTTTCTCCGTAATCAATAAACGCATCCAAAAGCACCGGAACAACGTTAAAATTCAGTTTAATATTTTTAAAATTATCAAGGATAGTGACCATATCAAGATAATCTTTAACAGCGTGGAGCCTTGTCCACGGCATTAAATAATCCCCTTCCGGAGTCAGCTGGTATACAGGCTGGTGCATGTGCCAGTAGAATGCTATGGATAATTTTTTATTTTGGCTCATCATAAAAAATTTTACTCCGTTTAAAATAATTATATCATTTAAATAAAATTTTGGAATAAAAAATTTAGTAAAGAGTGAAGGGGCGATTTAGTTGAGAAGTCGAACATGTGAATGGGTGTTCATTTAACCCCCTCTCTTTCTGGGAGAGGGACTCGTTGGACGAGGGAGGGTAGAAAATAAAACCCTCCGGCGCATTCGCACCACCTTCCTTTACAAGGGAGGTAAATCGTATTCCCTCACCCCTTGAGGGAGAGGGTAGAATTTGTTAATGAGCGTCAGCGAATTTACAAATTCGGGTGAGGGGTGGATTTCCTTGAAAAGTCGAACGGGTGAATGGTTGAAAGAATAATGAGGAACTTATTATTGTTGAACTATTTACCCTTCAATTTTTAGTAAACATTCCTCTATGCTGTCACCGCCGTATTTGAGGAGAAGTTCATTTGCAAGAACACAGGCAACACGTGATTCAATTACAACGGCACAAGCCTCCACCGCACATGTATCCGAGCGCTCAAAATGTGCTTCCGACGGGTGTCCGGTTGCACAGTCCACTGATTGTAAAGGCTTTAAAAGTGTTGGTATAGGCTTCATCACGGCAGTAACCACAATATTTTCCCCGTTGGAAATTCCGCCTTCAATTCCGCCCGCATTATTGGTTTTGCGCACGATTTTGCCGTCCTCCGTAAAAATTTCGTCGTGGAATTCGCTCCCCTTCATTTTATATGCGTGATGATTTCCGATTGCAACCGATTTCACAGCGGGAACACTCATTACAGCCTGCGCAATCCGTCCGTCCAACGCCCTATCCCACTGTACATAAGAGCCCAACCCGACAGGAACATTTTCATATAATACTTTAATCTTTCCTCCGAGTGTATCGCCTGCAGATTTTGCCATATCAATTTCTTTATGAAACTCTTCTTCTGTTTTCGCATTTCCTATTTGAAGAATTTGCGAGGAACCCTTTATTCCGAACTGGTTTAAAAACAGTTTTGCGACAGCGCCGACTGCAACTTCTATGGCAGTTTTTCTGGCGCTTGAACGTTCAAGAATATTTCTCAAATCTTTTTGATTATATTTGACGCTTCCCGCATAATCTGCATGTCCTGGGCGGTATGTTGTAAAAGATTTTTCAGAGGTAACATCTTTCGGATCAGCACTCATAATCTTCTGCCAGTTTTCAAAGTCTTTATTTTCAATAACAAGCGTAACAGGCGCACCGAATGTTTTGCCAAAACGCACTCCTGACAAAATCTCAACCGTATCTGCTTCAATTTTCATTCTGCCGCCTCTGCCGTAGCCTCCTTGGCGACGACTAAGCTCAGCGTTTATAAAATCCGTATCTATTTCAAGATTTGCCGGCAGACCGTCAATTATAGCTGTTAAACATTTCCCGTGGCTTTCGCCCGATGTCAAAAATCTGAATTTTTCCATATTGTTATTTTAGCATAAATTTCAGTTATGTGAAGATAAAAAAGGAGGCATCTTTTGCCTCCTTTTTTACTTTAACTTTCAATAAGTAAACTTGCACCGATGACGCCTGCAGTGTTTCCGAGCTGTGCAGGAACAACTTCCACCGTGTCACCTGCAATCTTCATTGAGCGTTTTTTCAGGGTTTCTTTTAGCGGTGTAAAGAGAATATCTCCGGCTCCAGCGACCCCGCCGCCGATTATAATTTTTTCAGGGTTTAAAAGATTCACGACGCTTGCAAGTCCTATTCCGATATATTCACCCATTTTTGTGTAAATTCTTCTTGCAACGGCATCGCCTGCTTTTGCGGCTTCTGCAACTATGAATGGAGTTATATCGTTGCCGTTAGCCATTTCGCGGTATTTTGTTGATTTCCCGCCCATAATGTATTCTTCTGCCATAGCAACGATGGAAGGACCTGAGGCAAAGGCTTCAAGACATCCTGTATCTCCGCAGCCGCATATAGGACCATCGTGCATTTGAAGTTTTATGTGACCGATTTCACCTGCAGCGTTTGATGCCCCGCGGACAAGTTTCCCGTTTACTATTAAGCCCGAACCAATTCCGGTTCCGACAGTGATACAAATTAAGTTTTCGCAGCCCTTTCCTGCACCAAAATTTAGTTCACCCAATGCCGCGCATCTTACGTCGTTATCAATTCTTGTCGGAATATGGAATTCATCTTCTATCATTTTTGCAAGAGGGATTTCCACCCAGCCTGGAATATTTGTGATTAATCTTACAATCCCTGATTTAAAATCAACCTGACCAGGTAATCCAAAGCCGATACCTTCAATATCTTTTGGCGATAATTTTGTTTCCGTAAGCAGGTCGCGTATTGCCTGTTTCATATTATTAACAGTGTATTCATAACCCATTTCCGCACGTGTCGGAATAGTATCCGAGTATCCGATTTTACCGTTTGAATCAACCAGTGCTATCTTGACGTTTGTTCCGCCAACATCAATTCCAATTCTGTTTTTAACCATTATTCTTACTCCCTTTTCTTTTCAAGTCGTACTATTATAATATGACAAACATACTTAAATATGAATTAATCCGTAAAAATTTTTATATAATAAATTAAACTCTCCGGCGCTATGCACCACCTTTCTTTACAAGGGAGGTAAAGTATATTCCCTCGCCCCTTGAGGGCGAGGAGGTGGCGTGAGGGGTTAATAGTTACAGAGATATAAAAGCCCAAAGCCGCTATGAAAATTTTTCCTTTCTGATATCATCGTGACAAAAAAATCCCTCCGGCGCTAACGCGCCACCTCCCTTTACAAGGGAGGCAAACCATATTCCCTCGCCCCTTGAGGGAGAGGAGGTGGCGTAAGGGGCTTAAAAAACTTGATTTCCGCAGAAGCTTTAATCAGTTTTTCTAAGCTTCCGGAATGACGTGGCTATGTTCGGAACTTTTACCATCACCCCACCTTTACAGGGGGAAGAGTCCAAAATAGATACTAACAGGGAACTACTGAGCTGTGCAAAGGTTCCTCTGTATACCTTGTGCAGACGGTCTAGGTAGTGACTGTTAAGAGGTAATAAAATTAAAACTTAATCAGCACTTGCAAATTTTTTTTGTTTGATTAACAATAATCAGCGGAAAGAAGGCGATTTTATGCATATACCCCACATAAAAGGTGCTCAGGTGCGCGGTGCGCTCCATCACTTGAAAAGTGCGTGTGTTGAAAAAGAACAGGCTGCTAAAAAAATGCTGCCCGGTTTAATCCTTTGCGCTCAATCTTTTGCCCTGCCGGTTCAGGCTCCGGGTGTTGCAAGAATTATAAGACCAAATGCTCAGATGGAAAAAGATGTTTTTGTCAATGCAGGATTAAAATTTAAACAAATAAAAGGCATGATTGCAAAAACGCTTCCTGATGTTTCTGATGAATTCGTTCAGGGAATTCTGGAAACAGCGAAAACCGTCAAATGCGAACCGGAAGATTTAACCGCACTTTTATTTAAGGAATCACAATTTAAACCAAATGCGAAAAACGGAAACTTCGTCGGTATAGGACAGATGAACAGGAATTCCTTAAGACTCAGCATAAGACACGCAGCAGTAGATAAAAATGCTAAAAAAGGAATACAAGACATTGTTCTGGAAGGTTTCCGGCGGCTGCCGAGAGAACAGCAGATTCCTTATGTGAGAAATTACATCCTTGCCGCTAAAAAATCTTACATAAAAAATATGGATAAACATTTGAGCGGTGGTGAATTGTACGGACTTTTTTACACTCCGGCAAGAGTTAACAAAAAATTCCTTGCAGGTGCAAATGACCCTGAAACATCAAGTATGTATTATTCAAACAAAAGCCTTGATTACGACAAAGATTCCATAATTACAAAGAAAGATTTGCAAAAAATTCTGGATGATGTCAAAACCTACGACTTAAATGTGCGGCTTGCTAAAAAGTAAACTCCAATTTAATTTCATACAAATGACTATTGACAAAAATTTTCATTTAGGTTTATACTACAAATATAGAATTATGATAAATTTAGTTACTGTAAAATCTAATACATCCTCCTCCTCCTGCAAGTACTTCGGGACTTGTATGAATTTTGGCGTTTAGATTTTTTAAACAGTAAAATTTATAAAAATATTTAGGTCCCGCTTAAGTTTTTAAAGCGGGACTTTTTAATGTGTAAAAAAAGATAAGGGAAACAGATGAATTTAACGGTAAACAGTTACGATATAAGAAACAGACAGCAAAATTTCGGGGGAATTTTAGACGGGGCAGTTACCGGAACTCTGCGGATGCTTGATACAAACGAGATGGCAAATGCCGTCTTGATAGATGTCGGAGCAATGGTTCTTCCTCGTACATATTATGACGCAAAAGCAAGAAACAAAGACGCAGGCGCGGAAACTTTCTTCCGCGAACTCAGCGGAACTTTTATCAACTGTTTATCCGCAGGACTTTTCGGGATTGCGATTGCAAAGCTTGCCAATAAATACGTAATGCCTGAAACAAAAATTAATCCGAACACCTGGTTTTCTAAAGACAGCATAAGTGTTCTGAAAGCAGCATGGGATAATGCTGACGGTGATATTGGAAAATATGTCGGGAATGTATTTGAAAATCTTGGCGGACGCGATTGCAAAACAATTAAAAATTTTAAAGATGTCAATTGGGATAAGGTTCAGTGGAATAACCACAATAGCTGGAAAAAGATATTCTGGGACAATGTTGGTTTTGTTGACGTCGATGAAAAAATGAAAACAAAAGACGGTATTGTAAGTACAATGACCCAGTTGATTAAGGATAAAACTATTACAAGAAAAGATAGAGAAAATACATTAAAAATAATGCACGCGAGAATTACAAACGCACTCGGGGCAGAACGCGATATGCAGGTTGTAATTGGAAAGCATACTCTTGGCGCAACTTTAGAAAATATTCTCCGCGATACTTATGATATGGGAAGGAAAGTCCTGAATGACAATAACTTAAGCGTCGATACAGCTTTGAAAAAGATTTCTAAAGTAAATAATATCAAAATTTTCGGAGCACTTGCATGTTCTGCTGCACTCGGACTTACCAATCAATATTTGAACAGAAAAATTACGGAAAAACGCACAGGCAAAAAAGGCTTTGTAGGTGATGTTGATTATGCCGAGAAAAAAGCCGGCGAGCCATTGAAAAATGAGCCGGAAAAAGAAAAAAAACTATGGCTTAAAAAGATTGCGGCAAGTGCAGGCATGCTTGCTATGGTGATTGCCGTTATGAGAGTCAAAAATCCGAAAGATTTTGTAAAAAAACTGGAATTTACCGGACCTGTCACAAGCGGAAATGCAATTAAGACAGTTTACGCATCAACCATTATCGGAAGATTTCTTGCAGCTGACAACGGGACTGAACTAAGAGAATCTGTAACTCGTGATTACTTTGGTTTTCTCAACTGGCTTGTATTCGGAGGCTTTGCTGCAAAAGGCGCTGCAAATCTTATGGATAAAGACTGCAAAAATCTGTTTAACATTAAAAAAGAAGGGAAAGGGCTGAAACACTGGCTTAACGACTTAAGCCTGAAAACCCACGCCGAAATCGCGGCAAAAGGCAAGGATTTTGCCCGTCAAAATATAAGAAAACTCAATATTGCGCACGCAGCAGGGCTTGCTTATTCTGCAATAACCCTCGGGGTGTTTCTCCCTATGATTAATGACAAAATGACCAGGTATAAAGCCCGTAAAAATCAAGAAAAAATCTAATCCGCAACTCTGCTTTTGCCTGCTTAACAATAAAAAGCTTGTCTGATTTCTCAAACAAGCGCAATCAATAGTGTTAATAATATGATAAACAATAAGTTAGGATTTTTGGTTTAATTTATTCATTTTATACAGGTAACGCTCACACTGACGGACTTTATCGTAACCGAGCATTATTCCGAGCATAAAATCCTCCTGCGGAGTCTGCTTATCCAAATGCGGGTTAAGCGTTTTTACAACATCTATGCACGGTTTATCCCCAAAATAGACATTGATTTTTCCGTTGCCTACCTCGTGGATTACATAATTTATTTTCTGGCTCTGCAGACGTTTCTCTATTACATCGCGGTATTTGTCTTTTTCGGTAGTCAGAATAAGGCTGCGTATTCCTTTTTTGTACTCATATATATGGTGGTTAAATACGCGCAAATCCGCGTATTCAGCTTTCACAAAACCGTTTTCTTCATTTCTTTTGCTGCTGCGGAAAGGAAGGATAATGCCTGCACTCCTATTATATAAACTGCTATTAAAATTTACTGTATTAACCCTCATAAAATCACCCTTGAAATAATGTTAGCCTTTCCTAACAAAATATATTGTAAGGCATGCCTTACAATTTGTCAAGCAGATATTTTTTGTTCTTAAAATTAATCCTGAGAAACCCCGAAAGCCTGCAATATTTTTACCTCTTCATTCTCAACGGAAGATACTGCAGCGAGCATATATTCCTCCTGAAAAACTTGAGAGAAAGACCATTTCATTCTTTGTTGAAGCTTGATTTCAGCTTCATATTTAGTCCAAAATTCGTAAAATTCTTCTTCAGTTTGAAATTCTTTGTTATAGCGTTCTGATAGCGCTTCAAAATTTCTGGGCTTCATAATTTCTATATCAAGTCCGCATTCGACAGAGGAAAATGCTGCCGCAACGTAATCTTCGCTATGCGATATACTGAAATGTAAACCGCCAAATTTAAATTTTGGTTTATCATTTTTGATTATAATCTCGGTATTTGGAATATTATAAATTTTTTTAGCAACGGATTTTACAAGATAGCGCCCTATCGTATATTGGGTAAAACGCTTAAGTGATTTGAATTCTTTTCCTCCGGCATACTGCCGCAAAAAATCCGTATCGTGAGTTTTTAAAAATTCGGTCGTATTAATATAGTATATTTCCATAACAGTATAATACTATAAATTTAGCATAATTATGATAAAATAGGTATATGATAAAGGATTTAGAAATTGAGTTTATTAAAGCGGAGGATATAAAAGCGCTTGCCGACCTTGCCTCTGGTATCTGGCATGAATACTGGCAACAGATTTTGGTGCCGGAACAGATAGATTATATGGTGGAAATTTTTCAATCAGAAAATGCTATGCAGGCACAAATTACAAACGAGAATTATGTTTATTATATTATCAGATGTAATGATGTTAATGCCGGCTATTTCGGACTTTCAGACAGGGACGGGTATATGTTTCTGTCAAAACTTTATATAAGCAGAGATTACCGTCATAGAGGTATTGGTACCGTTGCTTTTGAAAAAATTAAGGAACTCTCCGGCGGAAAAAATATACGACTTACGGTAAATAAACAAAATTCCAATTCAATTGCGGCGTACGAAAAATGGGGATTTAAAACAATAGACTCCGTAGTTACAGATATCGGCAGCGGCTTTGTAATGGATGATTATATAATGGAATATAGTTTTTAGGTTATGACATTAGAACAATTAAATCAGGAAAATATTTCGGGCGGGAAAATTATTGATGCGCATGCTCATTTAGGAACTTTTGCAGACGGAATGAACAACACCTGCGACAAATTTGAAATGCAGCATTTTAACAGAATTCTTTCTCAGATGAAAAAAAGCAGAGAGGGAACAATTGAAAAAATTATTGTGTCAAACCTCAACTGCATTGATAACGTAACCCCTGAAATGGAGAAAAAACTTAAAGAAAAGGGATTAAACAGGACTTTTTTAAATGAAATTGACGGCAACAGAGAAATTTTGGATATAGCAAAAGAAAATCCCATCTTGAAACCGCTTGCTGTATGCCAGCCGGACAGAACTAAAAATGCCGATAATATTAGACAGATGTTGCAGGAAGGGAAATTTTACGGGTTAAAATTCCACCCTTTGCACATGAAGCTTGAGGCGGATAGTGAAAAATACGACGACTATATGCTTGCGGCGGAAGAAAATAATCTTCCGTGTCTTTTTCACTGTGACGCCGCCGGGTGCAAATATTCTTCTCCGGAACAGATTTACAATCTTGCAAAACGGCATCCAAAAGTTCCCGTAATCCTTGCACATCTTGGAGGCGGAGAACCGACCCATTCGCGCGCGCAAAAAGTTCTTCTGGAGTCGATTAATAATGACACAGCACTACTTTATGCGGATATTTCCTGGGTTGATTGCAATTCTTCCGAAAAGAAAAATATCACAGACGCACTACTGAGATTACAAAATACACAGAAAGGCGATATGACCTGCCGCCTAATGTTCGGAACTGACGCTCCAATCGGGAAATTCGGTGCGGATGGGATGTATGAAGAAAATTATTACTGTGAAACAGTAAGGCAAATTAAAGCTGCAATAAGGAGTGTTTTCAAAGAAAAAAGCCGTCTGATTATAGATAAACTATTCTACCATAACGCGGAAGAATTGTATTTCAAAAGAAGCACTTGACAAATTGTTAGGCTTGCCTTACAATGACTAAGCAGATATTTCAGGAGAAAATCAGTGCAGGAAAAATTAACTTCAAGCCTTGAAGATTACCTGGAGGTAATCTATAATTTCATCAATAAAAACAGTAGCGTACGTGCCGTTGACATATCCAGAGAGCTTTCCGTAAGCCGTGCTTCCGTGAGCGAAGCTTTAAAACGACTTGCCGAAAAAAAACTGATTAATTACGGGCGCTATGATGTTATATCTATGACAGAAGAAGGCAAAAAACACGCAGAAAAAGTTATTGAAAAACATAATGCGCTTCAATACTTTTTTGAGGAAATAATGGGGCTTGATGGAGAGGAGGCAGGACAAACAGCGTGTAAAATTGAACATATAATATCAGAGAATGTTCTTGAAAAATTTACAGCCCTGAAAGATTTTCATAAGACCAACCCCGAATATGCAGAAGAATTTAAAAAGTATTGTAGAGAAAAATAAGAATGAACACACTTAAAGTAGCAGGTAAATTTCTCGATCAGCCAATGCTGGTCGCCAAATTTCATAATGCTGTGCCCGCATTGTTGAGCGCGGCAGGCGGAGTTTATGTTATAAAGGAAACAAAGGATGCACCTGCCGGCAAACGCAGAAAAACTGCAATCCGAACCGGTACAACCATGGCGTTTACAATAGGGTCTGCACTTGCGGCACCGAAGATTACGGATAAATTATTCAGAAACTCAGATGATACATTAAAATCAATTAAACAAATAAAAAAACAATCGACAAAACTTGTAGAAAAATTTTTGAATAAAAATCAGGTTGACGACGGGACAAAAAAACTTTTAAATAAAGCAAAGGAGAAAGTTTTAAAATTTAAGGAAATTAAAACATTATATAAAATATTTGAAAGAGATTACGAGGGGCAAAAATTACTAAACGACTTAATCCCCGCTCCCGAAAATATAGGTTCAAAAGAAATTTTTTCTGAAATCGGCAGATTGTCGGTCTTTGGTTTAATTCCTGTAATCGGCGGAATTGCTGGCGGAATAACAGGTGACAGGCTTACGACACGACGCTGGAAATCCCGAGTGCCGGATAAAATAAAAGAAGGAACCTATCAGTATCTAGCAAATATATTCCTTTGTAATATAGGCGCAGGAGCAGCGCTTGCAATAATGGAGAAATGCAACATAAAATCGAAAGCAGCAAGGGCATACGGAATGATAGCAGGGATTTTGATGACCGGCGTAATCGGCGGAAGTGCAATTGCAAACCTTATCGGGAGTAAAATAATTAACCCGATGTTTGAAAAAGGTCATAACATAAAACATAGACACGAACATTTATTTACGGAACGAAAACCTGAGCCGCTGGATATCGGACTTCATACCGATGATATAGCAACCGTTGCCGTAATGTCAGGTTTAAAATGGATAGAACCCGCGCTGCCTATAATGTATTCAATCTCAGGATACCGTGCTGGAATAGGTTACAGGAATAATACAACTGCTCACCCGTCGGGAGAGGGGTCAGGAAGAGGGGTAAAGGAGAAAACTCTCCGGCGCTAACGCGCCACCTCCCTTTACAAGGGATGCAAAACATATTCCATCCGGCACTTGCGCCCCACCTCTCACTCTTCACATTCCACTTTATTCGTCTTAACCTATTATCAGTTTATATACTAAATCTCAGCCCTAATAAAAGAGCAACACCGTTTCTGCCGCCGTTACGTATCATTGTTTCAAAAAATCCGGTAAGCCGCTCGCCCCAACGTTTCTGAATTCCAACCCCGTACTGCACATAAGGTTTTACCGATAAATACGGCAGATAAACATCGTTTGCCTGAAATTTTGTATCGTCTATAATGTTCCATATCATTGAAACACTTATATAAGGCTGCAAGTAGTTTTTAAAATTCCCGATTAATTTTATCTGCGGCTCTATATGGATTGCATGCAGAGGATCGGCGTCCATGTGTACAGCAGAAGATGTCGTATAATTAAACGTATTCACAAACGTGTAAGACATTAAAAGACTCGGCTGGATTATTAATTTGCGCTTAAATGTTTCAAAATTATAACCTGTTTTTTCGGCAATACCTGTATTAAGCATTGCAAAATTGTCGTGACCGAAAGCGGTCGATGCTTCCGCAGAATTCGCACCGACATCCGCAGTCCAGATTGTGAAAAAATTCCCTTTATAAAAAGCTGCGTCAAACCCTATAAGTCCGCCGTTATTATAAATATCATTACCCTGATATGCCTGATGAGAGCCGTTATATGCTGCATATCCGCCATAAAGTCCGTACCAGCCGCGCTTTAATTTATTTAAACCGCTTTCGACACCAAACAAGCTTCCGTACATAACGTTTGAAACATCAGGTCCGTTTTTTAACGGAACGCGTTCAAATACTGTATAAGGTTTGAACCAGAAACCCCTGTTTTCTTCCGGCATTATGAGAGGCGAAAATCCAAATGTATTACCTGAGGCAGTTATTTTATTTTCAACGGCATACCCTTTTTTGAAATTCGACGGGGTTATCATTACCATATCGAGATTTGAAAATACGTTTTTGTAAGTTTCTATCTGAGTCAAATATCCGCCTAATTGTGCGGCAACCGCAGGCGCAAAAATACTTGAATTAAACCCGCCGCGGCGAAATTCAAAATTCCCGTCACCTGAATTGTAACTTGCAGTGTAATCATAGATAGGTGTTCTTATGTTTGTGGAATTATATACGACAGAATCTTTCAAAATAGAATCCGCAAAAGGAATTGTAATATATTGACCCTCCGGAGTTCCTTCAAGTGCAAGATTTTTAACAAAAAGAGTCCCGGTTCCCGTGAGGGAATTAGCGCTAATTTTATCCATTGTATTGTTATTAAAGTTTACATCAGCATAAATATTAGAGGTTCCATTTAACGTTAGGGCACCGAAATTCACATCGTTAATCTCTTTATTCTGCATATTAAAATTAATGCCGTTATTGAAATTTGTGTTTGCGGCATTGAAGTAAGAACTGTTCACAAGAAGATTTACCGTGCCGTCATTGAGTGTAAAAATCCCTGTATATTGATTATTATTTCCGCCCAGGTTTAATTGTCCGCTGCCGTTTTTGGTGATTGTTCCTGTGCCTTTTATGCCGCTTAAGATATTTGTGGTTCCGCTCCCTGTGAATTCCAGATTTGCGTTAGAATAATTATAGATATCATTTAAATCTCCTGTCCGATCATAATTATTCTTGAACGTTGTATTTTCAATCGTCATATTACCTGCATTATAAACTGCGCCGCCCTGTCCAGTTTGGACAGATGATGAGATTGAATTATTTTCAAATACTGAATTTTTTATAACAGTTGTTGCGTTTGCCTGATTATATAAAGCCCCTCCGTCGCCGTAAACATCAGTATTAATATGGTTATCTTTTACATTGACATTATCAAGTATTAACGTCCCTTGATTTGCGATAGCCCCACCAAACCCTGCATTATTGGTATTTCCCTGACCATAATTTCCGATAAGAGAACTGTTAGTAATAGTGAGATTTCCCTGATTAGCAATAGCACCCCCGTATAAAAGAGTGCCTCTATCTCCGTATACATAGTTATTTTCAAGAGTTGTATTGTTAATATCAAGATTGCCGTTATTGTAGATAGCGCCGCCGTAAGGGACAACCGTTCCATACGAAGAATTGTTTCTTATTATAGAATTATCTATGCTCATTTCGGCGGTAGCACCCTGTTGATACCCGTTTGCTATTGCTCCGCCATATGAGGATGCTCCGTTAGTATAGTTATTTTCAAATAGGGAATTATCAATTGAAATTTTACCTCCGTTAAGGTTATATATAGCTCCTCCGACACCAAAATTTATACCTCCTGCATCAATGAAATTATAACTGAATTCAGAAGATGTAATTGTAGTATTTCCGCCGCTGTTAAAAATAGCACCTGCGAATTTTGACTGATTATATGTTTGACCTTCACAATTTCTCACACCTACTTCATTAAATAAACTATCTTGATTTAATACAAATCCGCCAAATTCGTTGTTGCCGTATATATAATGCTCATGACCTTCAAAATTAATATCAAGATTTATAAAATGGTTGCCGATAGTGCTGTCAGAATAAAGGTCATCCGTAAATTCAATCGTATCGCCATCTGCAGGATTGGAATTTATCAGTTCATCAAAATTTGCGACCTGAATATCATTAGCAAACGCCATCGGACAGCAGAAAACGACTAATATTAACAGAAGATGATTAGAAACTTTCATAAGTTTATAATAGTTATTCTAAAAACATCTTCTATTAGCCAACCGGGGAATATTATACAATACCAAAATTAATCCCGAGACAGCTGAGGGCTTCTTCTGTATTGTTTACAAAGAAGCTGTAGCGTTTTGCTATTTCTGCAGCGGTAAGTTTAGGGTTAATCTTTATTGCATCCTGCGTTGCTTTTGACATTTCATTAATCAACTGTTTGATGATTGTATTTCTGTCAACGGCTTTTGCAAGGTCGTAGTTGCAGCTGTTTGCAATGTTTTGGAGACAGCCGAGGTTTGAGATGATGTATGTTTCTTCTGCTTTCATCTGGTTGATGTGGGCTGCATTCGGAATTATATTTTTCTTCTGCATAAAGTCTAAACAGAAGCTGTTTACTGTTGAGAAGATTTTTACAGGATTATCAACATCAATTTTTGTATCTGTGTTATATATCGAATGTTTGAGCGCTGCGGACATCTCTTTAATAATCTGCTTTTTATTGTTGTTGCCAAGCTTTGCGCCTTCAAGCATCGCCTCTGCTATGGCGTCTGTGTTGCCTATAAGGTAATCAATATGGTTAAAGAGATTTTTAATCGCCTGCGCCTGTTCTGTTTTTGTTGTGTTGCCGTAGTCGATTATGGTAATAGGTTTGGAGCCGTTTTTGAGGTTTTTAATTTTTGCAGCATCAACAAGAATGTTACCGCCGTGCGGGTCGGATTGAACTACTTTTATGCCTTTTTTCGGCAGGGAGAATAGTTGTTCGCAATAAACTTTTACGTAGTTTTCTACAAAATTCTTAAAGTCATCTTCTGTTAGGTTTGCTTCTTTCCATTTCTCAGCGAATTTGTCGCTGTCCAATTGTGTACCCGGTGCTTTTTCCATAATGAATATGTGATTTTTGGAATCTATCACGCCGACAGGTTGGAAAGCTGATGCCTGCTCGCCGATTTGTTTTGCCGATAGGGCTTCTTCATTAAGGTTAATTTCGTTGCCCCAGACTTTGTACATATTTTCTGTCTGTCTTATGTCGTATTCTTTACGTTCTTTTGTTTTTATAGTTTGTTTTGAGGTGAATAACGAATAATCGTCTTTTGCACGTTCCTCAATCTTTGCCATAACCTTTGCTTTATCTCTGGCAATTTTATCCGAGTCAAGGAAGTGTTGTTTTACAAGTTTGATTACGACTTCTTTGCCGTCTGCATCTTTTGCGAGGTAGGATTCTGCGATTGAGCCGACACCGAGGAGTTTTTCTATTTTATATTTTCCGTTGTATTCTTTATCAAGCATATTTTGGGCATCTTCAATACTTCTTGATGTCGGGCAGGAACTTTTTATTCGTTTCAGGATTTGCTGCAGGTCTTTAAATCCGTTTATATCCATGCCTTTTTTATCAAGTTCTTCTAATGCTCTATCAATCCCTGATGTTTCAAAAGAGAAATTGAATTCTCTACCGTCGTATGACCTGCCATTTTTACGTGCATTATTTCCTTCGACAAGCTGGTCGATTTGTTTTATTATTTTTGCTTGTTTGTCATCAGGAATATCAACAACCGTCTGCAAATATTTAGGGAGAAATATGTTTTCTTCTTCAAGTTTTCTAATTTTACCTTCAATGTTACCGTTTTGACCTTTTTCAAGTAAAATTCTCATAAAATCTTCGTCAAGTTTGGAAATCCCTGTCGGATCAAACTTTTCGCCTTTAATAATAACACCGAGGTCATAGCCGATATCACGTGCAAGCTGTTGGAATTCAGTCAGTTGTCCTTCAGGAGGTCGGTAGCTTATGACATGCTGTTTATTTAGCGCGGTTAATTTTACCGAATCAACAATTTTTGAAATATTTAAGTGCCCTTTTGCAGAAGCAAAAGCTATTCCAGCAAGACTTAAGGTGCCGATTAATGCAGTGTCTTTTTGCTTTTGTAAAAAGTCACTGATTGAAGGAAGAGTTTCATCGTCTTTTTTATCCGTAATATATCTTGTGAAGGCATTTATTGCGATGCCTGCAGGAATGAGGACAGGATTAAGCGTTGATAAAAATCCCGAAACCCCGTCTAAGGATCCTGAGAGAACATTTGAATTTGTTTTCTTCTGGTCTTTTCTTGCTTCTTTATCCATGCCTAGCGAATCAAGTTTTTTCAATCCGACTTTTACTGCAAGCCCTGTCAGAACAGAGGCGCCTGCCGTTAAAATAAATGCAGGAATTTTGTATTTAGGAGTGAAGATATTAACAAGACTTTTCGCCTTTTTACCCATAAATCCTACGCCTAAAGCAGCCATTGTTGCAAGCGTATCTATTGTTATTTCCGAACGGTTAAAATTTGAATTTTCATAGCGGTCAATGTATTTTTTTGTGTCTGATTTTGAAAGCTTTCCTTCCTGATACTGTACGAGTTTTTTCTTAACTTTTTTATCCGTAAGACCGATAGGGAGAATTTTGTTCAAAAAGCCGTAAAATTTTGCAATAACCCCGCGTTTTTTCTTTGCCGAAATATAAACATCATTCAGGTCGTTATCCGGATTAATGACAAGTTTCTGCTTTGCCTGCTTTTTATTTTTCTTATCTTTTTCAGGCTTTTTCGCTGTAAATTGTATATTACTGTTTATATCAATGAGATTATCAGACATTTTTCCCCTATATTTTTATAAATAGCCTAAAATTCGAAAATTGCCAATTTATCACATTAATGTTGCAAATTGTTAATAGTTGTGAAGTGTTTATGGCAATTTTTTTTCATGTTTTAATTTTATTTTAATTGTAGAAAGGTTTTTTAATGGAAGCAGGTACAGAAATTTCTCAAATAAGCAATACTAATTTGCTGCAAAAAGTGCAAACAGGCACTGTGAAAACATCTGTAGTGCAGCCTAAAACCGCGCCGATACCGAATGACACCATAGAAATTTCTTCCAAAAAACAGGACGGGCAATCCTCTTTCGGGAAGGTTGCCGCAATGCTTGGTATTCTTGCAGTAGTGGCGGGAGGCGGAACTTTCGGCGGCGTAAGAATTTTCGATAAATATTTCAACAAACTTTCCTCAGGAATTAAAAAAGGCGAAATTCATGATGCGCTTTTTCAGTTTATTAAAAATAATGATCCTAAAGGTCGGATGTTCAATGATAAAAATAAAATTCTGCAAATTAACGAAAAACTCACCGACGACAACCTTCTTATCCTGAAACAGTTAACAAAAATGCAGGATGAAAATTCAAAACGCTGGGGCTGGGTACATGAGCGATTCACTCTCGACGATATGACAGAATTAATGACAGGAGCCAATGAATTCAATATTAAATACCTTGAACAGCTTGCAAAAAAATCAGAAACCAAATACGATTATACAAACACATTTGAAACAAGGGACATTCTGAATATCTTAAGAAACATTAATCCTGATAACGAAAAAGTTGCCTCCCAGTTGATTGATATAAGCGATATCCGCAAACCTGACGATTTGGCAAAATGCCTTTCTAAAATAAAAAAAGATAATGTTGATGTATATCAGCTTTTGCTGTCTACAAGGAAAAAGGGTGCAAATACGGAATTATCTATGGATGAATTGCAAAAAGTTGCAGATATTTTGAAAGAAACAAAAAATCCAAAATGTGCCGAATTTTTCTTAAATCAGGAAAAGAACGACGGCTCAGGATTATTCAGATATGATATGGAAAACATAGAAGAACTTTTAAGGGTTTCAAACGATGATAAAATTGAAACTTACAAAAAGCTCTTTAATCTGAATTGCACAAAAGATATCAAATCAGGTATGTCCCAGCTTGTACAATCAGTAACCGAAGATAATATTGACCTTGTAGAACCTCTTCTTACAAAAAAACATAACGGATCCCTCAAGCAATATGTAATTTTTGATGATTGGTCAGATATTAGCGGAATACTGCAGTCTGTTAATAAAACTAACAGGGAAACCGCATTAAGAATACTTGATATTGTTGACAAAAAAACCGTTTACAGAACAGAGGAGTCATGGTGGGAAACGATATACTTAACAGATTTCCTGCCGGAGTTATTTAAAGAAATTTCAACATCTCCTGAAAAAATGAAAACAGTAAACAATATTCTTGACCTCGGTATGGTGGATGGTAAGCAGACTCTTTCTATCCAATCTTTTTATAACACATATAGGAAAGCCATACCGACATCTGAACATAAATCTAAATTTATGCGCAGCTTATTATAGTGAAGAATAATGAGTGCGGCAATTCTATAATATCAACGAAAAACAGAGTGTTTCTATAATTGTATTAATATTCATATTTAAAAGAAGTTCTTTTTTCGCTTTTTCAACCGCATTGATATCGTGGATTAGTTTAATTTTTAATATACGATTGTGGAGGTTTGATTTCAATAGTTCCGCCATATAATTCTGGATTTGAACTAAAACCTCCATCGGGTCATTTTCTCTGACAAGTGCAATAATTTTATCGTTTAAATCAAGAACTTCATTACGCTCAAGTTCAAGATAACCGTCAAAAGTATCTTTTACCAGAGAGTAATCTCTTGGTTCTTCCTTCATAGAAGGGACAAAAAAGCACTGCGCCCTTGAAATTATTGTTGAAATCATATCGGTTTTGTCCTTTGTGAGGAAGAAAAAAGTCGTTCTGGAAGGCGGTTCTTCAAAGGTTTTTAAAAGAGCATTCGCAGTCGGTTCCTGAAAGTTAATTTCATTTAATCCGCATAAATTGCCGTCTTTATCTTTGTCACAGAAGATTAAAACTCTATGGTAGTCGGAAGATACAAGCAAATCGTTTTTAATCATTCTTGCCTGTTCAATAGAGATTACTGTTTTGGAATCATCGTTGGCAGGTTTATTGTCAACCTTTGAAATGGTCAGGACAGCAGGGTGCTGGTTTTCTCGAATCCATTTACAATTAAGACAGTTGCACTCAGGCGATTTATCCCCGCTGCAATTGAGCATTCTTGCGATTTCGAGCGCCAAATCGTATTGAGCTTGAATATCTGTTCCGTAAAAAAGTATGCAGTGGGCAACGTTTTTATTTTCGTTTTCTATACCTTTTGTAAAATAATTTATTAAAAAAGGATAATTTTCACGTACAGGGTTATTTAAAGAAAGCATTTTCCACCTCCGCATCAGGATTTTGGGATTGTCCTGATTTTATTCTGTATTCGGCTTCGGTTATGTTTTGCTTCAAATTAACAAGGTATTTCAAATTGGTATTTTTAAGTTTCTGCAGGGTAAGTTTTACGACATATTCGTGCTGCCCCGTAAGCCGTGAAAGTTCCATTGGAGAACAGGAGGAGGATTTTGCCTTTAAGATTATCCATCGTCTGACCATTGTTTGAAGCGTTGAAACTATCTCAAGACAATATTTTTTCTCCAGAAGCCTCCGATATTCTTTGAGCGCCAAATCCTTTTTGCCCTCCATCAGGTAATCGGAAAATGCGAACAAATCTTCATTAGAAATACAAATTTCCCGCACCATATCAGCGGTTACAAGGTCATTAGGATACGCCATAAGCTTTAGTTTTTCCAGTTCTGTATCAAGCTGGCGGAGATTATTCCCTATCTGTGAAATCATAGCAGTAACAGCTTTTGTTTCAAGTTTTATTTTTTTTGATTTTGCCTGTTTTATAAGCCACGCTTCCAGTTCCGCGGTTTTATATGACGGGATAACAGCACACTCTTTCACATTATATTTTGAAAGCGTTTTGAATAATTTTTTTCTGCTGTCGAGTTTTTTACCCTCATCGCGCGGAAGCTGTGCGACAAAGACTATATCAAGGTTTTCATTATTATTTTCAAGCGCCTCCGTAATCTCTTTCATTTCCTTGTCGTCAAAAGTTTTTGAAAAATAATCAAGACAGTTAATAACAATAAGCATTTTCCCGAACATCATCGGCTGGGTTCGGAGAAGTGAAATCATATCTGCAAACTTCGGGTTATCATAAGTTTTGAAACTCATTTCCAGAAAATTTTTATCAAGACTTTTTTTAAGTTTTTCAATCTCCTGTTCTATATTAAAATCTTCTTCGCCGTACAGAAAATAAATAGCCATAAAAAAATTATACTACAAATTGTCTAAATCATGTCAATCACCAAAATTTCAGGCGGACAATTAAAGCGCACAGGCAGAATACTTGTGCCGAGTCCGCGTGATACAATCATCTGACCGCCTTCGGTTTTATATCTTCCGTAAGCATATTTCGTTCCGTATTTTGAAGGCACCACCAGCGGTCTTCCTAATTTAACCTGACCTCCGTGAGTATGACCGCACAGGGTTAAAGAAATATTTTCCGGAATTTTTTCTATAATATCAGGGGTGTGCGAAAGTAAAATTATTGGAGTTTTAATATTACGAACGGCTTTTTCCGTATCGGGGCTGCCGGTTTGTAAATCTTCCACCCCCGCAACAGAAAAAGTACCAAAATCAATAGCGGAATTTTCCAGAACAGTAATTCCTTCTTTTTCAAACGCTTCAATAACATCTTTTTTCCCCTGCCATCCGTCGTGGTTGCCCATAACGGCAAAGGTTCCGTACTTTGATTTTAAACCTCCAAGCCATTTTGCGATAACCGAAGTATCAAGGGTATTTCCTCTCTTATGCCCGTTTACGTAATCCCCGCCGAGAAGAATTATGTCTGCATTCTGCGCATTTATCCTGTGCACAATTTTCTTAAGACGGTATTTTTCATAAGGCTTAAAATGAAAATCCGATGCAAATACTATTTTTAATCCCTTTAATTTTTCACATTTAACTTTAATCCGCGTCACTGTCAGAATATTCGGCTCTATAACCGCCGAATAAATAAACAGTATCAGAAAAATTATCAATACAATTTTCATAACTCTATTCTAGCGCAAATATTTGTTGTAGAATAAAATGGGGTGATTATGAAAAGAAATATCGCACTAACGGGAATGATGGGAAGCGGAAAGAGTTCGGTATCGCAGGAACTCTCTAAACTTTTGCCGGATTACAATCTAGTTGATATTGACAGCGAAATTGAAAAATCTACCAATAAAAAAATCTCCGAAATCTTTTTAAAATTCGGAGAACCACATTTCAGAATGCTTGAAACCGACAAAATTCAAAAATTTGTCTACGGAAAAAATCAGATAATCTCGCTTGGCGGCGGAGCTTTTGAAGATGAATTCAACAGAAAAATCATCCTTGAAAACTGTCTTGTAATTTATTTAAAAGCTTCTCCTGAGGAAATTTACCGCCGCATAAAAAATGAAACCCACAGACCCCTTCTTGCAAAAAAATTTTCAGTCGAAAGGATTGCAGATATCATAAAACGCCGTTCCCCAAACTATGAAAAAGCCGACGTCATTGTTGACACTGACAACAAAACTCCATATAATGTAGCTGAGGAAATTTTAGGAGTTATGAATGGTTAAGCTTTCCGTAAAAATTAACGAACAGGAAAAAACTTATCCTATTATAATTAATGATAACCCTGTATCGACCTTAAAAGAAGATATTTTATCCCGTCTTGAAGGGAAGAAGTTTCTTGTTGTAATTTCCGAAAAAGTCGAAAAATTATACGGCAAAGCTCTCGGTTTTGAAAAATCCGAAAAATTTATACTCAAAGACGGAGAAAAAGAAAAAAACTTCAAAAACTATAAAAAAATACTTGAGCGCGCTTTAAAATTGCAGCTTACCAGAAAAGATACAATTATCGCAATTGGCGGCGGAGTTGTGGGGGATTTAGCCGGCTTTGCGGCATCAACATATATGCGCGGAATTAATTTTATTCAAGTTCCGACAACACTCCTTGCCTGCGTGGACAGTTCTGTCGGCGGAAAAACAGGGATTGATACCAGTTTCGGTAAAAATTTAATCGGCTCTTTCTATCAGCCGAATGTTGTCTTTATCAATACAAATTTTCTCCAAACGCTCGACGACAGACAGTTTAAAACAGGTATGGGCGAAGTCGTCAAATACGCGTTTATAGAAAAATCTTGTCTGAGTGAAGAGGATTTGAACCTGACAAATTATTTAAGCGAAAATATTGAAAAAATTCTCTCCAGAAATTTAAGAACGCTTGAAAAAATGATTGAAATATGCGTAAAATTAAAAATTTCCGTTGTACAAAAGGATGAAAAAGAATCAGGATTGAGAAAAATTCTTAATTTTGGACACACATACGGACACGCTGTGGAAAAATTTACAAATTACAAAAAATACACTCATGGAGAAGCAATTGTAAAAGGGATGGATTTTGCATTTAATCTTGCAGTAAAACGAAATTTAATAGATAAAAATTACAAATATTTTTGGGATGATGTTATAAAAAAATTCAACTTTAAATCAATTCCTGATTACCCGCCGGAAAAAATGGTCAAGTTAATGAAAATGGATAAAAAAGCGGAATTTGAATACATAACATTTATTCTTCCGACGGATTACTCTGAAGTGGCGGAGTTTAAACTAACGGAAAAGGATTTGCAGTAAGGCGTCAAATAAGAAAACGTGAAGCGTAAACGGCGAGCGGAAAGCGTTCTACATTTCCACTACCTCTGGGAGAACGTACCGAAGGGCAAGTGAGGGGTATTCAACCGCAGTTTTGGTCATCCTGCAGCAATAACATCATATTACAGGAGTATTCCAAATTGTTAATTTTTAGTTAAAAAAGCGGGTTTCAGTGTAAAAACGTTACATAATATAAGTGTGGTTGATGAGAGCCATAAAAAAATATATGACCCGGCAGACCGATTAGATTGAAACTGAAAGGAGTGTTAATTATGAGATTTTTAGTAAAGAAAGCACCGGACAATTTTATAAAATCGGTTAATGATGAAATTAATTCAATATTGAGCAGACATTTTGATAACTATTACCCTGATTACGGGTTTGAGGAAGAAATAGACAAACTATCAATGCCTGTAGAAATTACAGAAAAGGAAAAGGATTATGAAGTTCGAGCAGAACTTCCGGGTGTTAAAAAAGAGGATTTAGACATAGACATCGAGAAAAATTCCATAACAATCAATGCTAAAAAAGAAGAAGACTCCAAAGATGATGTCAAAGGTTATAAAAAATCCGAATTCCGGTACGGTGAATTTTCAAGAACAGTATATTTCCCTCAGGAAATTGATATAGATAAGGCTGAAGCAAAACTTGAACACGGTGTATTGAAAATTCAGGCACCTAAACGTTATGCGGAAAAAGAATCAGTTAAGAAATTGACTGTTAAATAAACTTCCTCCAAACAAAGAATTCGGGCGCGGATTAAAAAAATTCGCGCCCGAATATTCTATTTTTGCAACTATCAAACATTTCATCCATTCAAATCTTAACTAAAAAAGGGGCTGGCACTTTTACGCGCTGCCCCTTTAGTTTAACCGGATACAATCGGTTTTTCTCCGGCATCTTTGTACCCTGCCGCTCATTTCCAGATGAACCATAGACCGATATCATTCATCACCATTTTTGGATTTCCCCCATCATATCCGGGGTGGATTCGGCTGTCGGATACGAAGAATTTCTTTTGTATTTATATAGTAAAAATTTTTTCCATTTTTTTCATTCCTATAATCGGCTATAAAAATCAGCCTTGAATATATACTTTAGTGTAATAGAATTAATTTTTCAGCGAAAAATAATAGGACAAAAGGAGAGAATAATGGCGATAAATATGCTCGTTTTTGAATACCGCGACAATGAACAAAAGTTTTTTGCGGAAAATAAATTTGATAATTTTAATATAATGTTTTATTCGGAATGTTTGAATAAGGAGTTTTTAAAAACGTTACCGCAGGATGTAATAGACAGTACAAATATCATCAGCGTATTTATAAATTCCGAGGTAACGGAAGAGGTTATAAATTCTTTCAAAAATTTGAGGATAATCTCAACGCGTTCAACCGGTTACGACCATATAAATATTGATGTTGCCCGTAAACGTAATATTGCGGTTGTGAATGTGGAAAACTACGGCTCAACATCGGTTGCACAATTTACAATAGGGATTTTGATTACGCTTGTGAGGAGGATTATACCTGCAGCCGCATGCCTGAAAAATGTAAAAGAATACGGTGCAAACGAATTTTCCGGACGAGATATTACCAAACTTAAACTCGGTGTAATAGGCACGGGCGCAATCGGGGCTGCTGTATGCAGGGCTGCGCACTGTCTGGGGATGAAGATTTTAGGACACGACCTGAATGAAAAAAAAGAATTAGTCGATGAAATCGGGCTTTCCTATATGGGTTTAGAGGATTTATTAAAAAATTCCGATATTATCTCGCTTCACATGCCATATACAGGAAATAACTACCACATGATAAGCAAAGCCCAGTTTGATATTATGAAAGAAGGCTCAATGATAATTAATACCTCGAGGGGCGAGATTATAGATTTAGCTGCACTTTATGAGGCAATGGAAAGTAAAAAACTTGCAGGAGCCGCATTAGATGTATTGACGTGCGAGAGCATAAATTTCGGGTGTAAAAATTTGACATTAAAACTTAATTCGCTTCCGATGGACTGTTTGAATGAGGCTGTATATGTAGGGAAGCTTGCGAAATTTGATAATGTCATAATAACTCCTCATATAGCTTATGACACGCAGGATTCAATTGATTATATACTTGATAAGACAATGCGTATGCTTATGAATGTCATAAACGGAGGAAAAGTCGAAAGAATTGTGTAACACTCCTTTTGTATTCCGCAAGGGACGGAGTGTAATCGTCATTGAAGGGATGAAAGAGTAATAAGGGACTTATTATTATTGAAACCTTCACCACTCACCCTCAACCCTTCACTTTTTTTAAAAGACCGGGTTGCTTCGTCGCTTCGCTCCTCACAATGACTCTGCTTCCTCTCTCCCGTAATTAGTTTTTTACATTTAACTATTAAAAACATTATAGTGAAGAATAAAAAAGGCGGTGTTTCCACTGCCTAAAATAACCAGATTTTTACACTATAATAAGTGTTCAGAAAGGAAGGGTGGGCGTAGCCCACTTCTATATAGCTTACGATTCTTTTAAAATCGCCTTAGCTCGGTTTTGAATGGCGTCTGCCGGTGACTTAGATACCTGCTTAGCCAATACGACTATTCTCCGAGGTTAATCTGGGAGAATTGTACGATTTTATTTTTTCCGCGTTTTTTTGCATTGTATAGTGCATGTTCTGCATAGCGGATTATTGTATTTACGTCCTCATCTACATTTTCAAGGCAAGGATATGACGAAATTCCGCCGGAAATAGTAATCGGGTGTCTTTCTTCTTCTCCTGCAGGAATGAATTCCATGCGTTCAATATCGCGTCTGAAACGTTCCGCAAAGAGGAATGCATTTTCTTCCGATGTATTCGGGAGGATTAGAAGGAATTCTTCATCCCCGTAGCGTGTCAGAATATCTTCTTTTCTGATAAGCTGTTTTAATTTATCAGCGATGGAGCGGAGAAGAACATCTCCCCATTCATAACCGTAAATATCATTTACAACTTTGAAGAAATCCAGGTCAAACAGGAGGCAGGAAAGTTTTGTTCCGTAACGTTTTGCGCGTGAGATTTCCTGTTCCAGACGTTCCTGAAGATATTTTCTGTTGTGAAGCCCTGTGAGTTCATCGGTTGTTGAAACCTGAAGAAGTTTATCTCTTAAGTCCTTAATTTTAAGAAGAGATTTTGCTCTGATAAGTAATTCATCATTATCTACAGGTGTTTTAATCAAATCATAGGTAACTGCGCGGACTGTAGTGCCTTTAAATGGTTCCCCGATAAAAAGAACAGGTGCTTTGAATTTCGTCACCATCAAAACATCTTTAATATTCGGTACATCTTCTATTACAAGAAGAGCCGGATTAAGAGTTTCATATTCGCGTAATTTTTCGGCATCTTCAATTCTTACATTGACTTCGTCGAGTTTAGCAAGAATGTCTGCCAGATTTGAAACTTTTTTACTTGTATATACAATTATATTTTTCATTTTAACCCTCTCTTAGAAAGAAGTGTAGCATATTGTTTACTCTCAATCAATTTGTAAAGAATTTTTAATATAACCGGTTTTAACTTCAAGTTCAAAAAAATTCTGCCGATAAACAAAATAAGTGTAGGAGTCATTCAAACAACATGTCACCGAATTTAAATATACATCAAAAGGCAGAACTGGCGCGGCAGCTGGCATATCACGAATTAAAGCAGAAGCCTGAATACAAATTTATGCCTATTCCGATGAATGTTTTGAACGAGAAAATGAATGAATTTATGCAGCTTTCTGATAAGGATTTGCAGGCGGAGATTAACAGGTGTTTTTCTGCCGGTAAAAAAGAAGGCGAAAAAGATTTGTGGGATGTAATGGGGCTAGAATTGAGCGATGAGGAGAAGCACCGGGCAAATTTAAGGATGCAGAATGAATATGAACGCCTTAAAATTTCCATGAGTCCTGATACTGAAAAGACCCGTCTGGCAGCAAAGGGCGTAGAATTTCGCGCAGGGTTGAGAGAGGCTGGAATTCCCGTTGAAATTCCACAGGAAACAAGGACTGCAGAACAGGAGCAGGCTGTTGCGTTTTTGGAAGATATGGCACAGGTTGCTGATGAAAATATGCTCTCCCAGATGGATAGAGATGGCGTTGTCGGGAAGGCTTACAACCTTTTTATAAAAGAGGCTTTCGATACTGAATTTGCAAAATCAAATGTTGAAGAAGCAATAGAAGATACAAAAACTGATATTGCCGCATTAAGAACTACGGTTGATTTTGAGGCAACTTTTGAGGAGCGGCGCGGGGTAAAATTTGACCCGCAAAAAATCCGCGAGGTTAGTGAAAAAGCTGATTTAACCGCAAAATATCAGGCTTGTAGTGATATGGTCGGTGCTTTAAAATCTGAACTTTCAAAAGCCATAGAAGGTTCAAAAGACGACCCGCGCGCCGGAGAGAAAGCAATTTTACAAACAGCGGAAGCTTTAGGATTGGATGCTGGAGCGGTTGTCAGTGCAGCTTTGCAAGGGCACGAAAATGACCCTGCCATAAAAAACGGACTAAAAGAAGGCGGAGCTTTTGCTATAAAAGATGAAGGCAACGGCAAATTCGGAATTTACTGCGAAACAGAAGCGGGTTTACAGCCTATAACGCAGGAACAAGCCGAAATCATCGGAAAAGAAATGTCGCATATTCTGGATAAATTCGAGGCGCAGGTTCTGGGGACGAAAATTCCTGAAAATGCAACAGCAGAAGAAATTGAAGAATTAAACGAAGCCCGAATGGAAGAAATCCGTGCGGATTACGAAAAGAGTTTTGCGGAAGCTTACGGCGAAAAGGATTTGGAAAAATTATCCCAAAACTATATGATGAGTCAGGAGAAGGGTAAAATTTATGTTCAAACCGGTGTAACCCTTCTTGCGATGGCAGGTGCAATGTTTACGGGCGGAGGGTCGCTTGCGCTGGCTTCTGCCGCTGTGCTTGCAACAAATCCTGTGGATTTACTTGAAAAATCAACTGATGCAGACGGTATGACCGGAGATGACTGGAAAGATTACGGACAATCAACGCTTGAACAAATCGGCTGGATGGCACTCGGTGGAGCTGTCGGTAAAGTCGGAGATGTTGCAAGAAGTTTTGTTAAAGTAAAAGGACTTTCAAAAGCTATGAAAGAGAGCGGGAAGAGTTTTGATGATTTTATGAAACTTGCTGCAAAAAGCCCTGATATTCCAAAAGATATGGCGAAAAGTTTAAAAACGGTTTCCCGTCTTGCAAATACGGCAGGCGTTACAACGGAAGTTGCGCTTGATATGGCAGCGACAATGGCGCTACAAAAAGACGGCACAACCGCAATGGATTGGGCGATGTCAATAGGCGGCGCTTTAGTCGGTACAAAATTGCAAAAAGTTATGGCGCCTATGTCAGAGGATGCCAAAGTTAAATATTTAATGGATACGTTTAAAGATTTTAAACTATCAGAAGATGAGGCAAAGCATTTATTAAAGGCTATGGCGGATTCGGAAAGCGGAGCTGCGCCTGTGAAAAAACATAGGTCTGCGGAACGCGGGGCAGTGCTCGAGGGCGGCGCACGCGCAGATGAACTTGATGAAGTTGCACCGTTTGCCAAAAGGCTTGAAAATTCTCCGCATGCCGGAGATTACATTCCTGTATCCACGAATAAATTAAATATTAAAGAATTTAAAAGCAAACTTTCTTCCCTGAGGGATAAAGATAATGAACCGTTGTTGTCAGATTTTACCATAGAACAGTATACCAAAGTTTTCGGGGATAAGAATTTGCCGAAGATTTCCGCATTTATTGATGAAGCCCGCGTAAAATATGATGATAAGTTTGTAAGTGATGTTCTGACATCTATTGCCGCAAACAGTGCGTTAAACAAAGAGGATGCCGTTAACTTAATGCGCAGACTGGTTAATGAATTTGACAGTACGCCGGAGAATTGTTCCGAAATCGCTATGGCTGGCTGGCTTTTAACTCCATCAAAAGTAAATGCCGCACAAATTCTTCTTGATATGCCAAAGCGCACGAATTCGACGGATAAACCATGGTCGGATATAAATTCATTACTTGAAAATGCCGGAAAATTTGAGGATAAAAAATCTGTTACCGCGTTAGAGCGGGCTGTATCGTTGAAAAACGAAAACGGTATTAATCTTTATGAAGTAAAAGATATAGATTCTATTGTACAATCAAAAGAGCTTCTTATAAGTGATATTTATACAGACGAAGAGATTAAGAAACTCAGGTTTGCAGTTATAGGGCTTTACAAAAATCCTGCCGATTTGGAAGATGTTTCAAAAGTCTTAACCGCTAAAGAAAACACAGAGCTTCAGACTCAGGTAAAAGATATACTTAAAAATTCAGACGGGATGAAAATGGTCGGGCTGCTAAGACAATTACAGCCTGACGTATACAAAAAAATTACGGATTTACGGCTCTCTTCTCTTGAAATTCCCGATAAAGCCCTGAAATCGCTGATTAAACGTAATATTACAAAGATAAACGATCCTCAAAATCGTCTGGAATTTTTGGAACAGATGCAAAAGTATCTGTCGGATTTATCGGAAGTTAAGGATAAATATATATTAGGTAAAATCCATGGCGAAACTGCAAACATTGTAGAACGTCTTAATACCGATGGCAGTAATGTTACGTCCCGCGACTATAAACAACTTGAAACTTATATAGATATAGATAAAGAGTTCCGCGGGGAAGAAACATACTCTTTTGGGAATGCTTCGCAGTATCTTTCTTATATGGAGAAAGAATATCCTGATGAGGCAAAAGTATTTAAGGATCTGGCAGAAAAGTATGAAACCATGTCTGCGGATGAGTTTGAGAATTATTTTCAAACTCAGGTCGGAACGGATTCTGATATAACTCCGCTGCATATAGCAAATTATGTCAAAGATAAAAAAATAGAAACATTGAAAAACTTTATGCGCGCAAATTATTATCAGGAGGGTAACCTTAATTATACCCGCAGAGAAACTGCTCATATCAGACAGTTATATGAAGATAAATATTTAAGCACACTGCCGGCAGAAACCCGCGAACGCTGTCAGAAAATATATGATTCCTTTGGCGTAAAAATGTTTGTTGCAGATGAAAATGATACAGAATCGCTTGACTATATTTATAACGAACTTCTGGAATGGCAAAAAGCTGGCAAAGGCAAGGCAACATTGCCGCCGATTCTTGACTTGAGTGTTATAAAACAGAATTATATAGATAAAGTATTCAGATCCGGCGGATATCATGAAAATCCAAGCCATAATATCAGTATAAACGCAGAATATCTAGACTCAATTAAACATGCAATAAGACATGAAATCGCGCATGCTAACGACTCTAAAATTAAACAAAAAAGCGGTATTATTACCGTTTACAATAAAGACGGAACGGAAGAAAAAATAAATATAGAAGAAATAATTGTCCATAAAACTGAACAGGCAAAAGATGCCAAGGGTAATCTACTATTCAACCATGACGGGACTCCTGTTATGGTGAAGGTTAAAGCTGAAAATGGGACATTTGTTCCTGACTTTGACAAATGTAAGTATGTTGATGAGTTTCGGAATGCAGGGCTATCTGACGATCTGATTGAATATGCCTATACAGATAAAGCAGAATTTCTTGCAGTCGCGGTCGAAGGTGATTACAACAAATATTCTAAAGAATTTAAAGAACTCCTCGTTAAACTCGGGCTTCCTGAGTGGATGTTTAAAATGAAAGCCAGAGATAACATCGACAGTCGGGAAAACCTTTACTTTAACGAGAAATTTTCCGACCGCTATACCCCTGAACAAAATCAGGCAATTTCCCGCAATTCCGAAAAACTTTTTAATATGGTTGTGAAAAATCAGCACCAGGTTATTGACGACTATGACGGCTCTTTTGCATTTACGCTTCCCGGCACAAAATTGTATAAACGTATAAAAGATTTTGAAGGAGTAAATGAAAAAATCTACCGTGAACTTGATAGAATAGATAAAAAAATAAGAGACGTCAGCGATATTGAAACATACAATGCCACAAAGCTTAAACCGGGCGATGAACCTTTGACGCAGGAAATGGCTGACGCTTTAATCGAAAAATATAATATCCAAAAACAAAATCTGATTAATAACTATGACGAAGTTTATAACACCCTGCAGGATGTCTTTGGCGCACGGCTTGTTATGGATGACTGTTCGCCTGCAAGCGTGTCAAAGGTATTCAATGCCCTGCTTGAGGGTATAGACAGCGGCAAGTTTAAAATCCTTGAAATAAATAACTATCAGGGTGCCGGCGGAATTCCGTATTTCTCAAGCGCTCAGATAAAACAAATTCAAGCCCATTGCAAACGACAGGGGTATGATGTTAAAATAGTTTCTGACGTCAATGCGCCTAAAGGTCGTGAAGCAGAATACCAAAACGCATTCAACTCTGAAAAAGCAATAAAACAATCCGGCTACACAACCTGCCAGATGAATATTGAACACTCAAACGGTGTCATAAGCGAATTCCAAATCCGCGGGAAACATATCAATGACCTTGCGGAAAGCGAACATATTTTCTACGATATTTCACAAAACAAAGACCTGAGCCGCGGTAATCCGCAAATAAAACAGATTACCGATCCTCTGGTCAAAGTCGTTGAAGAAATGAATGCCAAAGGACATGAACATATCAAAGAAGCATACTCAAAATACCTCACGGAATGCTACAAGTTTGCCCGTATGCAGGAACTCGGAATTCCAATGAAGAAACCGACTCTTCCTCCTGAGGTTGACCCGATACTCGATATTGATAATATTATAAGAATTCATGAGATGATAGAACTTGCAAAATAGCAAATAATATTTTGTACGGTTGTTAAAAATAAAAAAAAGAGGTAATATAAATTTATGATACATTTTGAAGGAAGCGGCAGCGTGAATAAAGAAGTTAATAAACTCGTATTTACAAAAGTAGATAAGATTTTACCGGCAGATAAGATTGATTTGCTGGTAAAAAAATTGCAAGCGCGCGCTGAATTTGAAATGACCGATACAGGTACATTTAAGCCGATAGTTGAATCTATCAGAAATACTAAACCCGTTATTGAAATCGGCGATGTTTCATTCAATCTGAAATCAGCCTCTAATCTTAACAATTGCAGTGACAGAGTTTTAGAAACTACTGTTTCTACTAAATCAGGGCAGTATTCAATTCAAAAAACACTTGCAGAAGGCAAACGAGAAGAGATTTTAAAATTTCTTAAGGATGAAAAATTCGGCGAAAACTTCAAAAATTTCTTGATGGAATGTTCTGACGATTTTGAGAAAAAAGGGCTTGAATAACTTTGCATTGAAAGATTAATCGTGATAGAATTGCTTTATGGCAGAATTGTTTACGATTAAAATTAAACCGATGACGCAGGTTGATATTGATAGTATTATTGAAATAGAAGCCGCTGCGTATGGAGAACACCATTGGTCAAAGGAATCGTTTTTTAATGAATTATCAAACGAACTTGCGAGATATTACTGTGCTTTCGACGAAAATGACACTCTTATCGGTTATGCCGGGACGTGGCAGATTTTGGAGGAAGCGCATTTAACAAATATTGCTGTATCTCCTGATTTCAGGCGCAGAAAAGTCGGGGAATCTCTCCTTGCTACGGTAATTAACGAATGCCGCAAAAACGGAGTGAAATATTTGACTTTGGAGGTCAGAGTGAGCAATTCCGCCGCGATTAATATGTATGAAAAATACGGATTTAAGTCGCTCGGAACAAGAAAAGCATACTATCAGAATAATAATGAAGATGCTTTAATAATGTGGACAGAAAATATGTTTTACGATAAATTTAAAGTATTATACGAAAAAAATCTTGAAGATTTGAAAAAGGCTGTAAATATCTTATGACACAGGAAGAAGAACAAACGCAAGAGGTGCAGCCGCAAAAAAAAGAGCAGGGCGGCAGGGTTATCAAATATAAAAAACATCAGGAAATAAGGCTCGGAGTAGGGAGTCTTGTGCTTCTGGTATTTTGTTCATTTCTGCTTATTGTTTCAACGTTTTTGCAGCTTGACATAACGCACTTTATAATTCCGTCAAAACTGTTTGCCGGCGAGCCGACGAAACTGAGTGACTATATATACACCTATAAATTTATCCCTCAGATTCCTGCGGTTATGTTTGTTGTTGGTCTGCTTGGCAGAAGGTTAGGAATAACGAGTATACTGCTTTATATTATAACGGGTTTATTCTTCCTGCCTGTTTTTGCGCTCGGGGGCGGCTGGAGATATATATTTGAATACGGGTTCGGGTATATTTTGGCATATCTTCCGGCAGCGTTTATAACGGGGCTTATTCTTAAAGACGGTTATACAATGAAAAATTCTGCAAAAGCTGTTCTTATAGGGGTAATTACAATTCATGCGTTTGGAATTTTATATATGATGTGTCTTGCCGGATGGCATCACATGAGCTGGAACTTTGTCAGTGCATGGGTAATAGCGCAAAGCGGAATAAAGATTATATATGATTTTGTATTCAGTTATATCCTTGTATTAATTGCGAAGTATCTGAGGATTATTCTCTGGCTGTACCTGTAGAGGGAACAACTAAGGCACCACGTGGAAAGACGATAGACGTTAAGTGCAATTAAGTGAAGCGTGATTGGGCGACATGAAAAACCTCCCTTGTAAAGGGAGGTGGCACGTAAGTACCGGAGGGATTGAAATATATAAATCCCCCATTTACAAGGGGGTGGGGGGACAAGTTCCCTCTCCCTATTGGGTACAAAGGAAGCAAACAAGGCAACGAGTCTTGCGACCCTGTATGCCTTGTTCTGATGGTACCCGCCTTGCCATTGGCGGGGACTGACGGGCTGGTGAGGGTAATTAAGTGAGAAATAAGTGTAGAAAAATTAGCGTCATTCCGGAAGCGTAGAAAAACTGATTGAAGCGAAAGCTGAAATCTAGTTTTTCAAGCTATGCGGAATCGCATTATTGGCGAATGCAACGACTATGCGATTGCGGGTCGTAGCCCGCAATGACGCTAAAGTATAGATGTTTCTCTACATTAACTCCCCTCTCCCCTTGAGGGAGAGGGGTAGGGGTGAGGGGTAAATGTATTTAAAAAGTTGAGCGGTGAATGGTTGAAAGAATAAAGAAGGACATATTATTATTGAACCCTTCACCACTCACTCTTCACACTTCACGTTTCAAAAAGCTGGATTGCTTCGGCTAACGCCTCGCAATGACGTATAATCCCCTCTCCCTCTGTAAGAGGGTGCCCGCCCCGTTAATGGCGGGGAATGGCGGGCTGGTGAGGGTAATAAAATGAAGAATGTACACTTCACTTTATAAAAGCCGCACACTTCAACCTCTGTGCGAAATTTTACGTGTAACAATAAGAATAACCCCCGTGAGAATAAGAACTACCCCGGCGATAATCCGCGGGGTCAGTTGTTCATGGAAAAGCAGCACCCCGAAAAATATTGCGGTTAATGGCTCCAGCGCGCCAAGAATTGCAGTTGTAGTAGAACCTATCAATTTTATGGAAATGGTAATCGTTTCAAGCGATATTATTGTCGGGAAAAGCGCAAGCGCTATCGCACAAACCCACATTAACGGCTTATCTATAATTTGCAGTTCCGTGCAAAGTTTCAGGTTAATTACATATACTAAAAGCCCGAAAAGCATTACATAAAAGCTCAATTTGTCATATTTAATGTGTTTAACTGCCGGAATATTTTTGACTCCGATTATATAAAGGGCGTATAAAAACGCGGATAAAAGTACCATAATTATTCCGTGCATATTCAAATCCGCCCCTGGTTTTCCTTTGTATAAGAGCAGAATTCCGGAAAAGGTGAGCAGTATGGAAAAAATAACGGTTTTAGTCATTTTTTCTTTGAAAAAAGCCCACATCATAATTGCAACAAGAAGCGGATATATAAAAAGTATTGTGCAGGCAATTCCGGCTTCAATATATCTGAAAGCATCAAAAAGCGTAAGCGATGACAGCGAAAAAAATATTCCAAGAATAAATATCGGCAGAAATTCTTTTTTAGTTAATTTAAGAGATGATTTTTTGACAAATTTTAGCCATAGAAAATAAATTATAACCGCAAAAGAATACCTGTAGAAGAGAACTGAATTCACTCCGATACCTGCAGCATATAAAGGCAGTGTAAAAAGCGGATTAGTCCCGTAGCTTGCCGCGGCAATTGCACCGTTTATAACACCTGTTACACGTCTTTTCATTCTCTCTCCTCAATGATTTTGCGGGGTTATAATATTATTATATGTCAAATAAATCTTTTCTTGTAATAAATTGCCCCGTGTATCCCCTTAGAATATAATATTGTATATGAAAAAGTTTGATATCTTTAATCAGTTTAGGGACGCGGTAATCATTGTAAATAATAAGCGGGAAGTAGTTTATCAAAACTATACTTTCAAACGCTGGTTTGCCGATTTTTCAAGCTTAAAAAAATTTTCGCATAACTACAATTTTGATATCTGTCCCCTATCGAGTGAAAATCTTGAAAACTATTCTCCCATCTATCATGCGCTTAATTGCAAAGAGGACTTTTTTGCCAGTGTTTCTTATCAGCATAACAGAGAAAGCATTTCCTATTACGATATGTCTGTAATTAAAAAAGGCAATTATTCAATTTTCTTTTTCTCGGATGTAAGCGCACAAAATGAACTGGTAAAATCACAAAAACGATATGAAAAACTCCAAAAGGATTACAAACAACTTGAAGAAGAAAATGAAGACTTACAAAAAATTAAGCAAAAAGCCCAGTCGCAAGCCATTCGGATTGCGCTGATAAACAAGGTTTCCAATATTGTCAGAGAATCAGTTGATATCTCAAAAATTCTGAAATCCGCACTTAAGGAACTTGCCATGATGTTCGGAGCATTTAAAGCATATTATGCGGAAACCGAGAACAAGAATTTTAAAATAATTGAAATTTACGGCGGAAAAAATTACGTGCAGAATATCCCGATATCCTTTGACAGTGAAACTTTTGACACAATCTGCGATAACAAAATTTCGGTAGTTCCCTGTCTGAAAGAATATGTAAATGCAAAACCTTTTAAACAATCTGTAATGCGTGTTGTGGTTCCTGTATATCATCTTCAAAAGCTAATAGGAGTCATAGTTTTGCTCTCTTACCACAAACGGGAATTGTCAGAAGAACTCGAAATTCTTGAAGCGATCTCCTTTCAGCTGGGCAACGCTATTATTCGTGCGCAGCTTTATCAGAAGAACATTCAAACCGTTAAAGAATTGAAAAATGCGTTAAAAGAACTTAAAGAAACTCAATTACAGCTTATAAATTCCGAAAAGATGGCATCATTAGGGCAGTTAGTTGCAGGGGTAGCACACGAGATTAATACTCCTGTTGCCTCAATTAAATCAAATAACGGCTTATTAGCAAAGCTTATTCCGCAGATAAAAGATACTGAAATCTCAGATATAATGCAGGAAATCAACCACATCGACAGCGAAGCAATTCAGCGGATAAGTAATATTGTAGTTTCTTTAAAAAAGTTCGTAAGACTTGATGAGGCGGAGCTTCAGGAGGCGGATATCAATAAAGAGCTTGATTTGACGCTGGAATTAATTCGTCACGAAACTAAAAACCGCATAGAGATTGTAAAAAATTACGGAAACCTGCCTCTGATAAACTGTTACCCGAATATGCTTAATCAAGTATTTACCAATATTTTAGTCAATGCTTGTCAAGCAATTGAAGGAAAAGGAACGATTACAATTTCCACAAATTTTGAGGGCGAAACCTTGACTGTGAGCATAAAAGACACCGGAAAAGGAATTCCAAAAGACGAAATTGATAAAATTTTTACGGTCGGATATACAACAAAAGGAGTAGGAATCGGCACAGGACTTGGTTTGGCGATTTCTGCGAAAATAATAGAAAAGCATAACGGGAAAATTATTGTAAACAGTGAGGTTGGCAAGGGAAGCGAGTTTGTTATTACTATCTTTAGTAAGTAATATTTGTGAAGATTTGTTACATTGCCGATACCCTTATTGTTGAATTAACCTTTATTTTAATTAAACAATCAGCAAATTTGAACAAATAATACATTTAAATTAAGAAAAAACGTAAAAAATATGTTATTATAAAAATATAAAGATAAAGTGTAGGTAATACCCTTAATTTAATAAAAAATTATTTACACTTGTTACCCTTAAGACAAACAGTCACTAGACATCACAACTAAATCAACAAACAGTAAAGGTTAGATTTGTTACAAATATTTAATATTAATAAGGTAAAAAGGCAATAATATTCTCAAGAAATTTTTTATAAAATTGTAAGTGTAGAATATTATTTCTGGTGTCGGAGGAAAATTTAATGACAATTAGTGTGAACAGTAAGAAAAAACAGGTTAAAAAATCATTTGACGAACTCTTAATGGATTTAAAAACAAGTAATTCTGAAAAAGTCAGATATAATGCAGCCCGTGTTCTTGGCGAAATGGGCGACTCCAAAGCTGTTGAACCTTTAATTGATGTTTTGAAACACGATAAAAACGGTTCCGTTCGTTTATATGCAGCAAGAGCACTCGGAGAACTCGGTGATTCCAAAGCTACAACTCACTTGATTGAATCATTAAGAGAGGACAGAAATGTTGATGTTCGAGTCCGTGCAGCACGTGCATTAGGTCGTTTGGGCGGTGAAATTGTTGTTGAACCGCTTGTTGAAGCACTTAATGATGAAAATCCTCAGGTTTGTATTACCGCAACAGATGCTTTGATTGAAATCGGTGATGTTGCAACCGATGCGCTTATTGCATCTTTGGATCACGAAAAAGTTAACGTTCGCTGTGATGCGACAAGAGCACTCGGCGAAATCGGCAACAAAAAAGCTGTTGATAAAGTTATCAATATGCTTTATGACGAATGGGTTAACGTTAGAATTTATGCGGTAACTTCCCTCGGCAAATTAAATGATACAAAAGCGGTTCCTGCATTGATTGATGTTATGAAAAACCGTAACGAAAATGAATTAGTCAGAGCAGGTGCAGCAGCAGCATTGGGTGTTCTTCGTGACCAGCGTGCATTACTTCCGTTGAGAGAACTTATTATGGAAGCTGAAGAACTCGGTGAACTTGAAGATACTGCTTTGAAATCATTCAAGAAAATTATGGCAGCTAACTGGCAGTCAATTCCAGGCGCATCTGTTCAGAAAAAACCTGCCGCCACATTCTAATAAAGTAAAACCTAAATCATAATCATAAAAAAGACCGCATATTATTTGCGGTCTTTTTGTATGTAAAGGGAGGTCCCCCTGCCCCCTTTACAAGGGGGGATAACATAAGCCCCCTCGCACCTTGAAGGGAGGGGGAGAGGTAAAAGCAAAACCCTCTCCGGCGCTTACGCGCCAACTCCCTTACAAAGGCAGGCAAACAATCCCCCCTGCCCCCCTTTACAAGGGGGGAATAACATAAGCCCCCTCGCCTCTTGAGGGAGAGGGGGAGGGGTGAGGGGTAAAAGTATTTGAAAAGTTGAACGGTGAATGGTTGAAAGAATAAAGAAGGACATATTATTATTGAACCCTTCACCACTCACTCTTCACGCTTCACGTTTCAAAAAGCTGGATTGCTTCGGCTAATGACTCGCAATGACTTATAATCCCCTCTCTCTCTTGGAAGAGGGTGCACGAAGGGCGAGTGAGAGTGAAAGAAATAGTGAATGAAATTGAAAATATTTCAACAAAATAATTAGCCGCGTCATTCTTCACTCTAAAAAAGGTTGGCTTGCTTCGTTAACGCGCAAATTTCTTTGAGTCATTGTTCTAAAAAGGAGATGCCCTTATACGCCGGTTAATTTTTATAATAATATTCAATATCTGACGACAAGTCCAGCTTTTTTGCGTCAGGTTTGAATATTTTTGATTTCAATCCCATTTTAGCCAGACGGTAGAGAATACTAAGACGCAAAACCCCTAGTCCGTATTTGCATGAGCGGACAAAATTTATTGATGAGGCTTCCTTAAAATATTTTGTCGGGCAGGAAAGCTCTCCGATATGATATTTATAGTAAAACATCAGGGCGATAATTTCGTTATCAAAAATAAAGTCATCGTCGCAATCCACAAGCGGCAAATTTTCAAGAACTTCACGCGTAAAACCTCTGAAGCCTGTGTGATATTCAGACAATTTTTCACCCGTAAAAAGGTTTTCAAACCAGGTTAAAAAATGGTTTGCTATAAATTTATATAAAGGCATACCGCCTTTAAGCGCAGAATTTCCGAGCATACGTGAGGCAAGAACGGCATCATACTGTTCAAATGCCATCATACACACAATTGCCGGAATTAACTTCGGCGTATATTGATAATCCGGATGCAGCATCACAACGATGTCTGCTCCGGATTTCAAAGCTGCTTTATAACATGATTTCTGGTTTGCGCCGTAACCTTTGTTTTCCTTATGGACAATTGTTTTTATGTCTAATTCCCTGGATATTATTTTAGTATTATCCTGGGAATGGTCGTCTACAAGTATAACTTCGTCGACAAAATCTTTATAGATTTCGTCATAAGTTTGTTTTAAAGTTTTTTCCGCATTATAGGCGGGCATAATTACGACGACTTTTTTACCATTAATCATTTTTATTCAAATTATTCTTCTACGGCTTCAGCCTCTTTTTCAGCCGGTTCCATGTTATCAGTTCTGATAGAGGATTTGTCAGTACCTAAAGATTTATCTTTAAACTTTTGAACCTGTCTTGCAAGTTTATCAGCCAGCAAATCAATGCTTTCATACATAGATTCGCCTGCTTCTTCGCAGCGAACAACACCTGTATTCATTTTACAGGAAACTTCGGCAACGTGCTTTCCGGAAGCTGACGGATTTTTAATAACCGATAAAACTACATCAATTCCCTGAATTTGGTCATAGTGGGCTGCCACTTTTCCCATTTTCTCTTTTACATAAGCCTTAATGGCATCAGTAATTTCAATGTTTCTTCCGTTTACGTAAATGTGCATGTGAACCTCCATATAATATACTGCCTATATATTATAACACACTTTACGTAATTTTTAAAGCCTATGTTAATCTTCAATAAGAAATTGTTGTAATTCAACGTTAGGAGTGCCGATAACCCTTACCAATTCAAGTACAGACGCTTTCATCTGACACTTTTGAGATGACCCGCTGAAAAAATCTCTGTAAAAACAACCTTCGCAGTTACAACCGCGTTTGTAACATTCAAGAGCGGTTGGCGTCCATCTTCTGACTGCTACTGCTCTACCCATATCCCTACTTCTAAACAATTTTATAATCTCCAAATTCAACTATCTACTCAATTTACCGGCAAACCCTAATCATCACTCATTTGCCGTAACAGGTTTGAGCAGGCAAATCTGCCTGTCGTCCCTCCCCCGGCGGTGTGCCGCCTGTCCTTAATTACATTATAGAGAATCCTTTAGCTTTTTCAAGAGGAGTACATGTGTATATTAACATTTGTAACGAACCCTCTAAATGCGCCGTACTTAAGGGTTTTCACAGGTCAATCGTCCCAAACCATGCACCATGACATGGTTTAGCAAATTAAAACCATGAAATCATGCTCGGAGCATGGTTTTTCATGGTTTTGATGAGTGTTAAGTTATGTAAAATATTTACCCAAAGGAACTGGTTGGCATGGTCTTAAATTCAAGAAGCGAGATAGTTTACGAGTTTTTTAATATTTTTATCCCAAATTCCGTACCAGTTGCGGATAATTACGTCCGCAGGTGTTATTCCCTGCATTGCGTATTCTTTAATGAAATCAAGGTATTTTTCATCGCCTGAATTTTGTTCTATAAGCGATTTTTCAGAAATATAGAGTAATTCTTTTACAACTGATTTAACAGGGTCGCCGCCGATTTTGCATTCAAGACCGCAGCGCGGAACATTATAACGTAATTCTGCAAAATCATTGTAATTGTATGGTTTGAAGAGTTCTTCAAGTTCGTCCATTGCAGAAGAACTTTGCAAAATACCCTTATAAAAAGCAAGAATTGCATAAGGCGTACCTTTTCTGCCGCAATCGTGGTTTCGGATTTCTATAAAATTGCGCAGACGAACTTCCGGAAAGCATAAATTTGCTTGCAATAAATAGTCATCAAGAGTCGGCTCAAAACCTTCCCAGCCGTTTTGCATAAAGTCTTTAAAATTGATTTTCCCGTTGATATTAACAGGTAAATCTTCGCGGGTTATAAAGATAACAGGAGTATTCATAACATAATCAATATATTCATCAAAGGAATAATCATCCCTCAACCTGTATGCAAAGCCGCAGCGGTCGTTATCAGTGTTAAGCCAGCTTAGCGCGCGGAAAGACTTATAGCCAGTGTCCACTCCTCCTCTTATCGGAGAATTTGCAAACATAGCTGTAACAAACGGAGTTAATTTATTTGCAAGTTTAAATTTTCTGACAGTATCTTCTTCTGATTCAAAGTCAAAGCAGACTTGAATACCTGCAGTTTCTCTCATCATGACATCAGACAAAATTCCCCAGAGATATTTTGCCATAAGTGCATAGCGGCGTTTTGGAAGAAGGTTAATATTTTTATGTGTAGAAAGCGGAGAAACACCGTAACCGAGAAGGCTTATACCCATTTTATCAAGAATAGGCTCCATCAATTTATCAAGACGGTTAATTTTTTTCTCCAGAGCGGCAATTGAATTTTCCGGCTCAATACTGAGTTCCATCTGGCATCCGGGTTCAAGAGTAATAGTATCATGCCCCTGCTTAAGCCCTATAATATTATAGTCATCTGTTATGTAATCCCAGTTTTCGGCTTTTGCAAATTCTCTTAAAAAATTACAAACCCCGAATTCCGTCCCGTAATCAACAGCCTTGTTCGTAACAATCGAAACAGGCAGCCTCTCATACTCTATACCGATTTTGTGGAGAGATTTTTCCTTACAGCCCGATGTATAGATGTTTAAAATATCCTGATATTCGAGACGTTCTTTTGTTTTAAGACTATTCAAAATTTACCTCCGCGTTTATTATTATAACATCATTTAAAATATCAAAGAAGATTTTACAAAACATTTACCTGCTTGTGGTATTATAGTAGGTAAGATGGACTACTACAGCAGGGCAAAATACTTTAAAACAAAAAAAAGACTCGGACAGAACTTCCTGATAAACGGGGAAGTTATTGCGAATATTCTTGATTATGCGGAAATTTCGCCTGAGGATACTGTTATAGAAATCGGTCCTGGCGTCGGATTTGTGACAGAGCAGTTGATAAAGCATGCCAAACAGGTTATTGCAATAGAACTCGATGAAGAAGCGATTAAGGAACTCGAAAAACTCAACGCCCCGAATTTAACAATAATTCACAAAGACATATTACAAACAGATTTATCGGAACTTTGTGAAGGGAAAGTCAAGGTTGTTGCAAATATTCCATACTACATAACAAGCCCGATTATCGCGCATCTTCTCGGAGAGGTTGACGACCTGGATAATAAAAACCGCAATAAGATTACGGATATTCTTCTAATGGTGCAGGAGGAAGTTGCAAGGAGAATGGTTGCAACCGAGAAATCACCTTCCAAACAGTACGGACTTTTGACAATCTTGTCGCAATTCTGGGCAGATGTGGAAATTAAAGAACTAGTCGGACGGCGTTCGTTTTTCCCTGCACCGAAAGTTAATTCCGCACTCGTTAAGCTGGTTGTGAGAGAAACGCCAAAACTTAAACTTACAGATTACACTCATTTTAGAAAGACTGTAAAAGCAGCGTTCGCACAGCGCAGAAAAAATATTAAAAACTGTCTTTTGAGCGGCGGATTTTCAAAAGAAGCAATTCAAAACGCCATGCAAAAACTCGGACTTGACGAGAATACGCGCGGAGAAAAACTTTCCATAGAGGATTTCGGCAGACTCTCGGAGGCACTACTCCATGGTAATTAAAATCCAGTGTCCGGCAAAGATAAACCTTACTCTAAAAGTCACAGGGAAACGCCCTGACGGGTTTCATAATATTGAAAGCATTATGCAGACAATCAGTCTTTATGATTACCTGACGATTTCCGCCGTGCCGTCAGAAAAATTTGAAATAAAGCTTTCCGGAACAAGCAAAGAAATTCCGTATAATGAAAAAAATCTTGTCTATAAAGCGGCAATGCTTTTTATCGAGCAGACAAATCTTACACCGCATAAAATAGATATCTTTATAGAAAAAAATATTCCTGTAGCGGCAGGACTTGCCGGCGGAAGCACGGACGCAGCAGGAACACTTTACGGGCTGAATAAAATTTTCGCAAACCCGCTTAGTCAAAAAGAACTCCACGAACTTTGCGCAAAACTCGGCTCCGATTTGAATTTCTGCCTTGAAGGCGGCAGACAGATGACACGCGGAAGAGGAGAAATTCTGGAAGAATTACCGTTTGAAGAATTTTCACTCTCCCTGATTAAACCTGAAAAACTCGGAATTAGTGCAAAAGAAGCCTATACAAAATTTGCCGCTAAAGAAAAAATCGGACGCGAAGCTTTTGTCAATGATTTGGAATGGGCTGTAATTGACGATTATAAGGAACTCCAAACGATTAAACAACTTTATCCGGATTCAATTATGTCCGGTTCAGGCTCTACGTATTACATAATAGGGAAGGAATTTGAGCCGTTAGAGGGTTACTGGCTGCAAAACGGGTTGAAATCGGTTCCGTTCGGGATAAAAGAAGTTACTAAGGAAGTAAGGCAGTAAGTAGGGAAAAGACGTTAAATTTCACTTACCACTCATCCTTACGTCATTGTGGGCAACGACCCGCAATCGCACTGCCGTAGCATTCGACGATTCTGCGATTCCGCATAGCTTGAAAAAACTGATTTCAGCTGACGCTTCAATCGGTTTTTCTACGCTTCCGGAATGACACTATTCCTCTTACCCTCTCAAGGGAAGATGGGCTCTATTGCACATAACTTTTTATATCATAAGCCTTAACATCTTTTCACAGTACAGTTGGATTTGTTTTCGAAACCATAGCGGGAGCAGGGCGGAAGCGTGTTGAGAAAATAAATCCAACTGTACTGTATTTATTATTAGTCTTATTCACATGCAGCCCCCTCACCCTAACCCTCTCCCGTAGGGAGAGGGGAGAAAAAACGACGCTTCCGGAATGACACTATTCCTCTTACCCTCTCAAGGGAAGATGGACTCTATTGCACGTAACCTTTTATATCATAAGCCTTAACATCTTTTCACAGTACAGTTGGATTTGTTTTCGAAACCATAGCGGGAGCAGGGCGGGAGCGTGTTGAGAAAATAAATCCAACTGTACTGTATTTATTATTAGTCTTATTCACATGCAGCCCCCTCACCCTAACCCTCTCCCGTAGGGAGAGGGGAGAAAAACAACCCTCAGCACAAGGCATACAGAGTATTTTTGTTGGGCAGGTATGCCCAACCTACTTTTTCACCACTCACCCGTCCTTCGGACCCTCAGCCCAAGTCATACAGGGTCGCAAGACTCGTTACCTCGTCTGCTCCCTTTGTATCCCAAAGGGAGAGGTGATAAGAGAGCCTTTCTCTCATCACTCATGCTTACGTCATCCCAGGCAACGACCCGCAATGCACTGTCGTTGCATCCAACAATAATTCGATTTCGCATAGCTTGAAAAGCGTGATTTAAACAGACACTCCTCAATCAGTTCTTTTAAACTTCCGGAATGACCTGCTGTTATTTCGTTAACAAAAAAATCCCTCCTTTTGTCGGAGGGATTTTTTGTTTATATGATTACCAGAATTTCCACCATGGTTTATTTTCTTCTCGTCTTTTTTTCGCCGCGTCAGATAGTTCTTGAATTGACGGCATCTGTTGTTCTTCTGTTTTTACGGTATCCTGTTTCAGCGGCTCATTATCAGGTGTGAAGGTCGGAAGTGACCAATCAGGAGTTTGAGTTTCTTCTTCAGGACGTTTTATATAAGGACTGATTTCCTCTTCTCCTTCAATTTCGTTTTGTTCTTCCGGTTTTGGGGTGTCTTTTGGTTCATCTGCAGGTGCAGCTTTTACTGTTGCAGGTGTTTCATCGGCACCATAGTCCGGTCTGTATGGGGTATGTTTAGTTTCAACCCCCTCAAGTCCAGGAATTTCCGAGGTGAATGGCGGAATTACAGGTGCTTCTTTCTGCCCTTTATCTTCCGATACTGGAGCATTAGGAGTTTCTTCATTTCCTTTTTCTTCAGCTTTTGGCGTTTCAGGAGTTTCTTCAAGCTCATCTTTTGGTCTGAATGGTACCTGTGTATCATCTTCTTTTAACCACGGCATATCCGGTTCATACTGCGGTAATTCCCATTTTGGAGCTTCAATTGTAATCGGTTCTTTTTCCTCAGGGCGTGCGATGTAAGGATATTCTTTTCTGAATTCTTCGTCCGTCATTTCAGTCTGTTCTTCTTTAGGAGCTTCATCACCTTTTGGAGTTTCTTCGCCTTTAGGGGCTTCATTTCCCTTAGGTGTTTCGTTACCTTTAGGGGTTTCTTCAGGTTTTGGAGTTTCCTCATCTTGTACTCCTGCTTCGTATTCACCCTTTGTTCTTATGTTATGCTCTTTTCGGAAGTTTTCGTCCATAACTCTATAGCTTAATGTTCTGTCATCGCAAAGTTTTGTATCAAGATTTTTCATTGATTCTTCATACTTTTTGCGTTCTGCTTCTGATGTTGTTTTAAGGTTTTCTTCAACGGCTTTCATATTGGCTTTTTCAGGAAGTTTAATTTTTGCTCCTACCAGAAAACCTGCATATTTTTTATCGTCATCGCAATTAGTTGCGTTTTTAAAATATTTAATTTGTTTTTGGTTTAAGTCCATAATTTCCTGAACGGATACACCGTATTTTTTAGCGATGGCAGCAATAGATTCTCCGTTCAAAACAGTAACCGTAACAGTTGTTTCTTCGTCTGCAGCAGGTTTATCTTTTTTGCCTGCAAGCCCTTCTGTTAATTGCTGCTGTTCAACCTCAGCTTTTTTCTTGTCGTAATTTTCACCGTCAACCTGTCCGACCTGCTGTCCCTGATTACCGGCAGCACCCACTTTCATTTCATCACTCATAATAATATCCTTTCCGTTCCTTGTTTAAAAATCCCCTTGTATGTATTTATAAAAAAAAATTATATCTAAAAATTGCTTAATTTTTATATACTTAAAATAATAAAAGATGGAATTTCAATGTTTATCACTATTTTAACATTATGAACGTTTTTAATAATACTTAACAATATAGCTAATCGGGCATTATACATTAACCGATTTGTAGTGTATAATTTTTCTATGAAAATTTTGGATGTGGAAAATTTAAATTTGGGATTTATGTGCGAGAACGGATTCAATCAGGCGTTGTTCGATGTTTCGTTTTCTGTAGAAAGAGGCGAAATGCTTGCGCTTGTAGGAGAATCAGGCTGCGGAAAGACGATGAGCGCAATGAGTGTTCTGCAGCTTTTGCCGAAAAACGCAAGAATTACATCCGGTATAATAACCTTTGACGGGAAAGATCTTTTAAAATCCCCAAAGAAAGATTTGGAGGGAATTCGCGGTGCAAAGATTGCACTTATTCCGCAGGATCCGATGACCTCTTTAAATCCGCTGTTTACTGTTGGGGAGCAGCTTTTAGAGGTTATCCGTATTCACCAGCACCTTAAAGGTAAAGACGCATGGCAAAAAGCGGCGGAAGCGTTTGATGCGGTGCAAATTCCGTGTGCAGAGGAAAGGTTAAAAGCATACCCGCACGAGTTTTCAGGCGGAATGAAACAGCGCGCAATTATTGCAATGGCGCTTGCATGTAACGCGGAAGTTTTGATTGCGGACGAACCTACAACCGCGCTGGATGTTACAATTCAGGCGCAGATTATGAATCTTCTTGAAAAAATCAAAAAAGAACGAAACACAGCAATACTTCTTATTACGCATGATTTAGCGCTTGTGAGAGAGCATGCGGATAAGGTTGCGGTTATGTACGCCGGCAGAATTGTCGAAAGCGCACCTGCAAAAGAATTCTTTGAAAATCCAAGTCATCCTTATTCGATTGCGCTTTTAAATTCTATTCCTGCAAACAGAGAAAAATCTCTGGAAACAATAACAGGTCAGCCGCCTTCCATACAGCAGATTATAGAGGGGTGCAAATTCCATCCGCGCTGCAAAAAGTGCATGGATATTTGTAAAGAGAAAATTCCGCCTGAATTCAATGTCGGAAAAGACCACATCAGTGCTTGTTTTTTAAATGACAGCCTTAATGGCAAGAAGAATTAAGATTACGCCGCCCGAGATTTCCAGTATGCGTGAAGGGAATTTTTTGAAGCAGTTTCCTGACCAGAAGCCGCAAATGGACATTAAAAATGACGCCGCACCTATAATAATAGACGGCAGGAGAAGCTTAGTTCCGCTGAAATTAAGGCTTACACCTGCGGCAAGTGCGTCTATACTTGTTGCAAAACCCATAGAAATCAGGCACTTGAAACCTATACAGCAAATTGTATCTTCTTTTTTCTCAAAAGCTTCCGCGATAAATTTAATCCCGAGCACAAGAAAAATTGCAAAAACGAGCCAGTGAGAGAATTTCTCAACATAAGCACTCACAGCCCCCGCGCAAAAATATCCTATAACAGGCATTACCCCCTGAAAAATCCCCATGGTAGCTGCCAGCATAAGAGAGTTTCGCGTGCGGTTTTTAGTAAAAATAAGCCCCTGTGAAAACGATACCACAAGACAATCAACTCCGAGCGCAAGCGCCAGTAAAATTACCTCAAATAAGCTCAATTTCCACCTCAAACAGTCTGTTCCACGGGAAAGAATACTTTGCCCTGATATCAATTCCCAAAAATTCTGCGACTCTCTTTTCATACGGCTTCATAAGTTCCGTAATTTTTTCAGTGTCCGGAGAGGAAAGCATTTGTCTGACATTTGCCTGATACGCCCAGTCGTCCAGAAGTCTTACCGCTTGCAGCCGTTTGAATGCAATATCATTATATTTTTTAGCGAGAAATTTAAATTTCGCAGCGCAAATAAGGCTCCCGAAAGAGTTTGCTGAGGTATTCCACGCGGAATATCCGTAGAAATTTTCGCCTGTACCGGCTTCCATAAACTTTTCCACAAAAGCGTTATCCGCGCCGTTTGCAAACCTTACATCCGCAATCATATAATTTCCCTCAGGACGCACCCAGTTGCCTGTAAAAGGTTCTGTCGGACGCTTCATAACAATTTCACCCTGAGCGGTTCGGAAATTATTCACAAATAACCGGATATCGCCTTCCTCTGCTATTTTACAGCCAGCAAGTTCAAGCTGTCCCTGTACTGATTTTTCAATAGAAACGTCTTCATAGTTTGAAATTAAATCCTTTTCATCAGGTTCAGAAAACACCGGTGATATGGAAATGTCACCTGACAGCGCCTTTGCAAGAAGGGTGAGCGGAATTTCATCAGCACCGGTTTTTACAAACCCGCCGAGTTTTTCAAGCGTCTGCGCCTCCTGCACATTAAACCCGTATTCAGCACAATCGTCTTTCGAAAAAATCAAAGTATCAAACAATCCCCCTTTCTGCCATTCAAGATAAATTTTATTAATCTCAAAATTTCGTCTGCGGGTCGCAAGATAATCATCAAGGATGTCAGACGGGATTATGTTGGCAATGCAGCTTTCCTGACCGTTTTTATGAGTCTGATAAGAGTAATCAAAAATCTTTTTCCCCCATCTGTTCCAGTATTCTTTCTCCTCTTCATTTATATTGTTATTGGAAATTCTCATTATGCTTGAAAATGCATAAATTCTGGCATTTTTCTTCTCTAAAATTTCTTTTAAACGCTCAATACGAGTTTTTATTTCCTCAAAAGTTTCAGGACACCTTCTTGAAGAAATAAGTCCCCCGTATGCCGCGGTATCAAGCGGAATTATCAGGGCATCAACAGGCGGAAGGTTTTCAAGCCAGTCAAAAATTCCTTGAACATCAGCATACTTTGTCAAATCCCCCAGAAGCTTCCGCTCCGGAATGAATAACTCCGCACTTCCGTCGATTTGCGCAATCTGCCGTGGCAGAGTATAGCACACAGGGCGGTTATCAATCGGTAAAAATCCTATCTTCATGCCACGATTATAACATAAATTTTACTATGTTTATTTCTTTTCTTTTTTAATAATGTAGATAGTTGTTGGGCAAGTATGCCCAACCTACTTTGTATCCACTCTCCCTTTAGCATACAAAGGGAGCAGACGAGGTAACGAATCTTGCGCCCCTGTATGCTTTGTGCTAAGGGTGTCCGACGGACGGATGGGGGGATTGCTGTTGGGCAAGTATGCCCAACCGGCAGAACCTTTTTGTAAAACATGAAAAGTGATGGGTGAAGGATTTAGCAATAATAAGTTCTTCATTATTCTTTGAACCCTTTACCCTTCACTCTATTGCAATTAACGTCCTAATCTCTTTTTTACCTTAGAACCTTAGTATCTTAGTAACTTCATTATCTGACAAAATCGCCCCAATAGGACTGTTTTTCATTTTTCGGGTTGACATCCTGCAAGGCATAAAATGCACAGGCAACATTCTTCTCCGGATGGTCAGCATAAGGCGAACATCTTTCCTGCCCCGTAAAGAAAAACTGCTGCTCCCAGCCCATAGCATTTTCTTTAGGGTTAGTCTTATGCTCCTGCCCCATAGGTATTACCAACCCATCTTGAGTAAATTGGAATACAAATATATCTTTACCCCAGGTATTCGGTCTTTGCATACCGTTTAAATCAACACAAAAAACCGGTCCGTTTTCGCCCGAAAGCGGAGGGTTGTTAAAGAAAAATAATTCTCCTGAATTGTTTGCCCAAAAGCCGCCGTCATCACAAATAATCGTAGATGAACGAATACCTCCTAAATTTCTTATAACATAAGGCATCTTGGCAGAAACATCAGCATCCCCGTCTGCGTATGTATATGTACTTACCTGACGACCGCCGTTAAAATAACTCATAAATTTTCTGGCATAGTCATTTACGCTCTGTCTTGATGCCCATTCAGAAAATGATATTTCATTTTCAGCATAAAACTGCGTAGCTATCTGGTTAAGCTCACTATAAGTCCTTTTTAATCTGGTTTGGAGAACCTTGTTTTGAATTCCTGACGCAAGATTAGGCAACGTTAATGAGGCAACAACCCCGATTATACCGAGCGTAAGAAGCACTTCAGACATTGTAAAGGCTTTTCTCATTATTTAAACCTCCGCATCATAGACATCGCTTTATTAAGGGCATGTTTTCCCATTTTACCGTTCATACCGGGCAAACCTTTCCCCATCATATTTTTAAAATCACTCATACCCTTCATCATCATCCGCATTTGCTCAAATTGCTTTATAAACTGGTTAATCTCGGATAATTCCATGCCACAACCCCTTGCAATTCGTTTTTTACGGCTTGTATTCATCAAATCAGGGTTCTCTCTTTCCTGAGGGGTCATACTCTGAATAAAAACTTCCATCTTTTTAAATTGTTTTTCACTTTCGTGAGAAAGCTTCTGTCTGTCATCTTTTCCAATACTGATACCGGGAAGCATGCCAAGCAGTTGATCAACCGAACCAAACATTTTCATCTGCTTTTGCATTTTCAAAAAATCATTATACGAGAAACTTGATTTGCGCATCTTTTCTTCAAGTTCCTGTGCCTGCTTTTCGTCAAAAACTTCCTGCGCACGTTCCACAAGCGAAACGATATCTCCCATGCCGAGAATCCTCGTTGCCATACGCTCAGGATAAAAATCTTCCAGCGCATTGAGCTTTTCACCGGTACCTGTCAATTTAACAGGTTTTCCTGTGCAATATGCGACACTCAATGCAGCTCCGCCTCTTGAATCACCGTCGAGTTTCGTGAGAACAAGTCCAGTAAGCGATAATTGCGCATCGAAGTTCTCCGCAACATTAACGGCTTCCTGTCCTGTCATGGAATCTATTACAAGCAATTTTTCCTGCGGGCTGAAAATCCTGTCTATCAAAAGAAGCTCAGCCATCATGTCAGTATCAATCTGCAATCGCCCGGCTGTATCAAGTATCAGAACATTAAAGCCTTTTTCTTTAGCATAGTTAATTGAACTCTGAACAATATTTTGAACATTCTTTTCATCCGGTATGGTAAAAACTTCAACTCCGATTTCACTGCCTAAAGTTTGCAATTGAGATATCGCAGCGGGACGATAAACATCACACGCAACAAGAAGAGGATTTTTGCCTTCCTTTTTCAATTTAACGGCTAACTTTGCAGAAGAGGTAGTTTTTCCGGAACCCTGAAGTCCGAGCATCATTATCAAAGAAGGATGTCCTGACAAATCAATAGGTTTAAGTTCTTTTCCCAGTAAATTAACGAGTTCGTCATGTACAATTTTTACAAGTTGCTGCGACGGATCAACCCCTTGAACAACATTCTCTCCTTCAGCCTTATCCTTAACCGCCGAAATAAAAGCTTTTACAACACGTAAATTGACATCAGCTTCCAAAAGAGCGCGACGAATTTCGCGCATGGCTTCCTGCATATTTTCCTGCGTTAATTCCTGCCCTCTTGTCTTATGGATTATATCTCTTAATCTGTCAGTTAAATTATCGAACATCAATTCTCCGTAATAAAATTATATCACGGGTTCGCTAATTTAACAACAGGGAAAAATGCTTAATAATCGTCGTCTTCGTCATCATTTACAGAAGCTGCCTGCTTATTTTTTAAACGTTCCTGTTCTTCGCGTTTTTCTTCGGCTTCCAACTGCCAACCGAGTCTTTCAATTTCTCTTAAACGGGCTTTATCAGATCCCATCAGCTCACTCCCAGCAGCAAATGCCCATTTTGCTAAATATTTTAAGGATTTAAGAGTACTTGGATGCGGTACATCATCAAATTCAGGATCCACAAAAGGATTAATACCATAATCCTCGCTAAAGCCAAATGTGACATTAGCATGCCTGCTGTTTTGATTAGAATTTTGACTTAAATTATAGCTTGACCTGTAACCATTAACTGCGGTTATTTTCATAATTATCCCTTGCCTTTATTGAATTATAACCCCTAATAAAAAATTTATGCTACCTGCGTAATAAAAAATTTACATATATTAACATGCCAGAATTAATTTTAGAAAAATAAAAACATCATAAAAACGAATGATTTAATTTTAAAAGTGGTCTGCTAATATAAAACCATACTCCTTAGAGACTAAGATACACATATCCCTAATCAACAGCTATGCACCTCAAAGTACATAGCTTTTTTTTGTAAATTTGCGTGCGGCAGAAATGTATTACTCAAAAATTCCAGGAATAAACAAACCCGAAAAGGAATATTGACAAAAGATATTGAGCAAGTAGAATAGAATTACATCCGATAAATTTGCTCGGAGGAGTGCCAGAGCGGTTGATTGGAGCGGTCTTGAAAACCGTCGTACGTGCGAGCGTACCGTGGGTTCGAATCCCACCTCCTCCTCCATTTTGAAAGAGCCTGAAAAGGCTCTTTTTTAGTGCGTTTGCGTCCTTTTGTATTTATAGTTTAACGGGACATTTGGGATGTGTGTTTTATAGGCAAAATGCCGACTTGCTAGGAGTTTGAGGCTAATTTATAGTATTGAGATTTGGTGGTCTTTTCTTGCACTTTTGTCATAATTTTTGCACTAAATTTCACTAATATTTTGGAATATTAAATTTAATTTGGCAGCTATCTCGCAGGGTATTTGAATTTCAACCCTGATACTTTTAGTGCTAAAATTGTCCGGTTTGAATTGCTTCTGGTTTGATATGTGTCGAAATGTCTCTGAGATTGAGACAAGACACTTGATGTTTTTCAAAAAGAGAGCGATTAATGTCAATGCAAACAAAAGGAGCATACATTGACAGAGAAAGACTATCAATTATATGGAACAAGAATTTTTAATTTGAAGACACAAGAAATTGGTCTATTAATTTGCATTTGGAAAAATAAATTTGCTGATAGAGATATTGACTTCGCAACCTGTGTCGATAAACAAGGCAAAAGATATAATATAGCCTTGGATTATATTAAGGAGATTGAAGATGAATTCCCTGCCTAATCAAATTCAATTCACGCCCGAAAAATGTAAACAAATAGCACTCGCAAGATTAGATTTAATCCATAAATGGCTTGAATTTAGAAAGAAATCAACAAATAAACTACAAACAGATTATGATTTTGTTAAATTACATAATACCTCAAATTCCCATTTGTTTGAAATTTTAGGAAAAATTTCTCGTGGCAGCTTACATCGTTGGTATTCAATGCTAAACGGTACAGAAGATTACACAAAACTTCTGCCACAGTATAAGTATAGTAGTGTTAACGATTATAGGACAGTCTTAAGTGATGAAGAAATCAAAATATTTATGGGTTTGCTCCTGCATCCTAATAGACTTTGTATCGGCAAAGCAATCGCACTTACAAAATACAAACTCAAAGAGCAAGGTCAAAGTTTTATCCCTGCAGATATTACATTTAGACGTTATGCAAAATGGTTTAAGGACAACAATTACGACAAATGGGTGCTTGCCCGAGATGGTGAAAAGGCATTGTCTGACAAAGTCGAACCGTATATCAAAAGAGATGCAAGCCTGCTTAATGTCGGAGATATTTTAGTCGCAGACGGTCATAAACTGGCGTTTCAAGTGATTAATCCGTTTACAGGCAAGCCTTGTAGAGCAACTTTAGTCGGCTTTTTAGACTGGAAATCCACAGCACTTGTTGGGTATGAAATTATGCTTGAAGAAAACACCCAATGTATTGCAAGTGCTTTAAGGAACGCAATAATAAACCTTGATATGATACCGAAAATTGTTTATCAGGATAACGGCAGGGCGTTTAGAGCAAAGTATTTTACAGACGATAAAGGGTTCGGAGAACTTGGCTTTTATGGACTTTATGCCAAACTCGGGATTGAAACGGTATTTGCAAGACCATATAACGCAAGAGCAAAAGTAATTGAACGGTTCTTCAAAGAATTTCAAGAAGGCTTTGAAAAACTGATACCAAGCTATGTAGGTTCATCAATTATCAACAAACCCGCATACTTGAAACGAAACGAAAAATTTCACTCTAATTTGCATAATGATTACATTCCAACCATTGAAGAAACAATCAAAATGATTGATATGTGGCTTAAGTTCAAGAACTCACAACCCTGCACAAATGCACCTAATATGACTATCGCAGAGGTTTTGGAAAATCGCAAGAAACAGAATATTGATATAAACATGCTTGACGATTTGATGCTTGCAACTGAGGTGAAAACAATTCAGCGAAACGGTATAAGGTTCTTAAACTGCGACTATTTTGACGAAAGACTATACGGGCTGAAAGGAAAAGTTCTAGTAAAATACAACCTATTTGATCTAACAAGCGTTAAGGTCTTTACCCCCAAGGGTGAATACTTATGCACAGCAGAGCGAGTAACCGAAACCCACCCGATGGCGAAGCTTTTAGGAACGGTTGA